>NZ_JAYRZN010000009.1:0-102418 GCF_041916475.1 Paenirhodobacter sp. | reverse complement strand
CTGCCGGTGCTGTGGTTCATCCTGCGCGCCGTGCCGCCCGCCCCGCCCGTCTTTGCCGATGCAGGCACGCTGGCGCAGGGCCTCGCGGGGCTGCTGCCCGCGGCCTGGGAGCCGGGCGCGCCGGATCTGCAAAAGCTGCCGGAGGGCCGGTTCGATACGCTGTGGCTCTCCGATGGGCTGGATCGCCCCGGGCGGGCGGATCTGCTGGCGGCATTGCAGGGGCGCGGCGCGGTGAAGGTCTGGCAGCCGGGCCTGCCGGTGGTGGCCCTGGGCACAGCCGAGATCCGCGATGGCGCCGTGCGGGTGCCGCTGCACACATCCGTCCCGGTCAGCGCGGAGTATGATGTGACGGCCCTTGGCCCGGACCCGACCGGGGCGGAGCGGGAGCTGGCGCGGGTCACCGTGGGGCTGACCAATGCCAGCGCCGGGGAGGCGGAGTTCGAGCTGCCGCCCGAGCTGCGCAACCGGGTGAACCGGTTCGAGGTGGCGGGGCTGCGCAGTGCCGGTGCCGTGGCGCTGACGGACGATTCCGTGAAGCGGCGCAAGGTCGCGCTGATTTCCGGCGCCTCCGCCCGCGAGGGGCTGGAGCTGCTGGTGCCCACCCACTATTTGCGCCAGGCGCTGGCGCCCACCGCGGACCTGATCGACGGCACGCTCGAAGATGCGCTGAGCGCCAACCCCGATGTGATCATTCTGGCGGATGTGGCCAATCCGGCGGAGCCGGAGCGCCTGCGTCAATGGCTGGATAAGGGCGGGCTTCTGGTGCGTTTCGCCGGGCCGCGGATGGCTGCGGAGACGGGGGAGGACCCGTTCCTGCCGGTGCGGCTGCGCGCGGGCGGCCGCTCGGTCGGGGGCACAATGAGCTGGGGCGAGCCGCGCAGCCTCGCGCCTTTCGCCGAGGGCTCGCCCTTTGCGGGCCTCACCGTGCCCGCCGATGTCTCGGTGCGCGAGCAGGTGATGGCCGAGCCCGGCCCGGAGCTCGCCGCGCGCACCATCGCGGGGCTGGCCGATGGCACGCCGCTCGTTACCCGCGCTGCCGAAGGCGCGGGCGAGATCGTGCTGTTCCACGTCACCGCGAATGCGGACTGGTCCACGCTGCCGCTCTCGGGGCTGTTCCCGCAGATGCTGGAGCGGCTGGCCGTTTCGGCGCGCAGCGCGGCGCCGGAAGCGGCCGATCTGGCCGGGCAGACCTGGGTTCCGGCGAAGCTGATCGACGGGTTCGGGCGCCTTGCCCCGGCCGAAGCGGCGCCCGGCGTTGCAGGCGAGGTGCTGGCCGCGGGCCCGCCGGGGCCGGATCTGCCGCCCGGGGTCTATACCGCGGCGGAGCGCTCCGTCGCGCTCAATGCGCTCGCGCGGGGGCGCGTGCTGGCTCCGGCCAGCTGGCCGCTCGATGTGCCGGTCGAGGGCGCGGCGGCGGAGCGGGCGATGCCGCTGAAGGGGATGCTGCTTGCGGCGGCGCTGGTGGTGCTGATGGCGGATGCGCTCGCCTCGTTGGCGGTCTCGGGGCGGCTGCGGGGGCCGCGGGTGGCGGCGGTGCTCCTGTGCGCGCTGATGCTGGCGCCGCGCGCCGAGGCGCAGGAGATGGCGCCCGACCGCGCCATCGCTGCGGCGTCGAATGTGGTGCTGGCCTACATCGCCTCCGGCGATCCGCAGGTGGACCGGGTGTCGATGGCGGGGCTGAAGGGGCTGAGCCAGATCCTCGCCCGGCGCACCACGGTCGAGCCCTCCGAGCCGATGCAGCTCGATCTCAAGACCGACGATCTGGCGCTGTTCACGCTGATCTACTGGCCGGTCACGGCCGAAAGCCCGATGCCCGCCCCCGATGAATATGCCCGGCTCAATCGCTATCTGCGCGGCGGTGGCATGATCCTGTTCGATACCCGCGACGCCGATCTGGCCGCGATGGGCATCACCGATGCCGGGCGCCGGCTGCAGGCGCTTGCCGCGCCGCTGGAGATCCCGCCGCTGGCGCCGATCCCGCCCGACCATGTGCTCACCCGCACCTTTTACCTGCTGCAGGGCTTCCCCGGCCGCTATGATGGCCCGGTCTGGGTGGAGGCCGCGCCCCCCGATGCCGAACAGGCCGAGGGTATGCCGTTTCGCAACCTCAACGACGGGGTGACGCCGGTGGTCATTGGCGGCAACGACTGGGCGGCGGCCTGGGCGGTGGACGATACCGGCCAGGCGATGCTGCCGGTGGGGCGCGGTTCGGGCGGCGAACGGCAGCGCGAGGTGGCGCTGCGCTTCGGGGTGAACCTGGTGATGCATGTGCTCACCGGCAATTACAAATCCGATCAGGTGCATGTGCCGGCCCTGCTGGAAAGGCTGGGGCAATGAGTGTGATCTTCGCGCCGCTGCTGCCCTGGGGGCTGATCTGGGCCGGTGCCGCGCTGGCGGTTCTGGTGCTGGGCTTTGCGCTCTGGCGCGGGCTGAAGGGCTGGGCGCTCCGGGCGCTGGCGGCGCTGGTGCTGCTTCTCGCGGTGGCGCAGCCCTCGCTGCAGCAGGAGGAGAAGCGGCCGCTGTCGGATATCGTGATCCTGCTCGATGACCGCAGCGCCTCGCAGGGCCTGTCGGATCGTGGCGCGCAGACGGATGCGGCGGTGGCGCGGCTTGCGGCCGCGGTGCAGGCGCTGCCCAATACGGAGCTGCGCCGGGTCACCGTGCACGACGCGCCGAAGGATGGCGGCACGCAGATTGGCGCGGCCCTTGCGGAGGCGCTGGCGGCGGAGCCGCGCGCGCGGGTCGCGGGCGTTCTGGTGGTGAGCGATGGGCAGGTGCACGACCCGGGGCTGGTGCCGGGCCTGCCCGCGCCGTTGCAGCTCCTGCTGACCGGGCAGCGCAGCGACTGGGACCGGCGGCTGGTGATCGAGACCGCGCCCGCCTATGGCATCATCGGCGAGGAGACCCGGATCCGGCTGAAGATCGAGGATGAGGGCGCAGTGCCTGCCGCGGCGGGCACCTCGGCGGAGCTGAGCATCGCCATCGACGGCGGTGCTGCGCAGAGCTACCGGGTGCAGGTGGGCCAGGACCTGGAGCTGCCGCTGACGCTGGAACATGGCGGGCAGAACGTGGTGCAGTTCACCGTGACCCCGGCAGCCGGAGAGCTGACAGAGCGCAACAACGCGGCCGTGGTGCAGATCAACGGCGTGCGCGACCGGCTGCGGGTGCTCCTGGTATCGGGGGAGCCGCATGCCGGTGAGCGCACTTGGCGCAACCTGCTGAAATCCGACGCAGGCGTGGACCTCGTGCATTTCACCATCCTGCGCCCGCCGGAGAAGCAGGACGGCGTGCCGGTGAGCGAGCTCTCGCTGATCGCTTTCCCGACGCAGGAGCTGTTCATCGACAAGATCGACCAGTTCGACCTTATCATCTTCGACCGCTATGGCGAGCGCGGCATCCTGCCCGCGAGCTACTTCCGCAACATCCGCGACTATGTGGAGCGCGGCGGCGCGATCCTGATCTCCGCCGGGCCGGAATTCGCCACGGTGGAAAGCCTGTGGCAGACGCCTCTGGGCGAGGTGATGCCCGCGCGGCCCACGGGCCGGGTGATCTCCGAAGCCTTCCTGCCGCGCCCCACAGAGCTTGGCCTGCGCCATCCGGTGACGGCGGGGCTGGAGGGCGCGCCGCCGCCCAGCGGCGAGCCGGAGGGCAAGCACTGGGGCCGCTGGCTGCGCCAGATCGAGCTCACCAGCCCGACCGGCGAGGTGGTGATGCAGGGCGCGAACGGGGCGCCGCTCTTGGTACTTTCGCGCGCCGGAAAGGGGCGGGTGGCGCTGCTGGCCTCCGATCACCCCTGGCTGTGGGACCGCGGCTATGAGGGCGGCGGGCCGCAGCTGGAGCTGCTGCGCCGGATCGCGCATTGGGAAATGAAGGAGCCGGAGCTGGAGGAGGAGGCGCTGCAGGCCACGGTGGAGCCCGGCAGCCTCGCGCTCAACATCACCCGGCGCACGATGAAGGACAGCGTCGGGCCGCTGAGCCTGACCCTGCCCGATGGCACCACGCAGGAGCTGGCCCTGCCGCCTGCGGGCCCGGGCCGGTTCGCGCTGCAATGGCAGGCGCCGGGCGAGGGGTTGTACCGGCTCCGGCAGGACGATCTGGAACGGGTGGTGGCGCTCGGCCCGGCCAGCCCGAAGGAATTCGAGCGCACCATCGCGAGCCCGGAGCCGCTCGATGCGGCAGTGAAGGCTTCGGGCGGCGGGGTCAGCCGGCTGTGGAACGGGGTGCCGGTACTGCGCCAGGTCGCCGCCGGGCGGATGAGCGCGGGGCCGGGCTGGATCGGCATCACCCCGCGCGAGGCGGCGGCGGTGACGGGCATCCGGGTGACGCCGGTGCTGCCGGCCTGGGGCTGGCTGCTGCTCGCGGCGGGGCTGACGGTGGCTGCCTGGCTGCTGGAGGGGCGCCGCCGCGCGGCTTAGTGTGGCGGATTTTCCAGCAGGGCGCGGCGGGCGCTGGAGGCGAATTCGCGCCGCCAGAGCATGCCGGCGGTGAACAGCGCGGCCGCCAGCAGCACCCAGGGCCCGAGCAGCCAGGCGAGCGAAGCCAGCGCGAAATAGACCGAGCGCAGCCCGCGGTTGAAGTTCTTCGCGGCGTTGATGTTCAGCCGCGCGGCCTGTTCGGCGCGGGCATAGACCTGCGGATCGCCAGGGTCGTTCGGTACGGCGGCCATGGCGATGGAGGCATAGCTGAACAGCCGGTGCGACCAGACGAATTTCAGGAAGGCATTGGCGCCGAACAGCACCGCGGTGAGGATCCGGGTTTCCCACAGCAGCCGCGGCCCGGAGGCCAGCGCGAATTCCTGCGCGAGGTTGGTCAGCTGCTCGGGGTTTCCGATCAGCGCGAGCCCGCCGCCGATGGCGATCAGCGCGGTGGAGGCGAAGAAAGTGCTCGACTGGCGCAGCCCGTCCACCATCTGGCCATCGAACAGCCGCGGGCTGCGGGTGACGAACTGGCGCATCCATTCGCGCCGGTAGCCCTCCATCAGCTTGCCCACGGAGGGGCGGTGCGCAGGCGGGTGCTCCGTCAGCCAGCCGATCCACAGCCAGGCAAGGACCAGAACGATGAGGGCGCTGAGATCGGCGGGCCCGAGCGGGCCGAGGGTCGGGACAGGGAAGGGCATGGCGGGTCCGGGGGGCGGTGAGGGGTGGCGCATGATACCGGGCGCGGCAGGCGCATTCCAGCCCTCCCGGGGGGCTTGAAAGCGGCCGGGGGCCTTCCCAGATTCCTCGGTACCGGGGCGCCATCACGGGCTCCGGCCAGACCGCCCGGCCCCCTGTGGGAGGGCATGACCGACATCGCTCAAGAGAGGATGCTACCATGCGTACCTTTGATTTTTCGCCGCTTTACCGTGCCACCGTCGGCTTCGACCGCGTTGCCGACCTGATGGACCGGGTGCTTGCCGCCGATGTGGCGCAGCCGAGCTATCCGCCCTACAACATCGAGAAGCTCGGCGATGATGCCTACCGCATCTCCATCGCCGTTGCGGGCTTCGGCTCGGATGAGCTTTCGGTCGATGTGCGCGATGGCGCGCTGATCGTCGCGGGCCGCAAGGCCGAGGAAGCGGGCGAGCGGAGCTATCTGCACCGCGGCATCGCCACCCGTGCCTTCGAGCGCCGCTTCGCGCTGGCGGACCATATGCGCGTGACCGGCGCCTCGCATGAAGACGGCATGCTGAACATCGACCTCGTGCGCGAAGTGCCCGAAGCGCTGAAGCCGCGCCGGATCGAGATTGCCGGGGGCCGCACCGTGGAGGCGACACCGGTGGCGCACGCGAACGCCTGAGGCCACCATCTGAGACACCGAGCCGCGGACATCCCGTCCGCGGCTTTTCTTTGTCAGCCCTGAGACAGATCGGCGGGGCTGACCGCGACGGATTTCAGCACCGCATGGCAGGGCACGCCGGGCGCGAGGCCGAGCGCCCTGACGGAGCGCGCGGTGATCCGGGCAAGCAGGCTCTCGCCGCCGATATCGAGCCGGACGAAGGCGCGGCCATCCGCCTCGGCGCTGATCTCCTGCACCACGCCCTGCAGGATATTGAGCGCCGAAAGCCCCTGCGGCCGCTCCCGTGCGAGGATCACGTCCGAGGCATGGATGCGCAGCCGCAGCCGCCCGCCCGGTACCTCGGGCGCCGCCACCAGCCACACCGGGCCGCCCGTGGTTTCTGCCCGCACGAGCCCGTCCGTATCTCTGCCCGAAACCCGAGCCGCGATGACCGAGCCCGCCTCCGTGCCGCCCAGCCGGGGTGCAAGCCGGGGATCGGAGAGGAGCCCGGCCACCGGACCCGCCGCCAGCACCCGGCCTTCGTCAAGCAGGACGAGGGTCGCGGCGAGGCGGGCGACCTCGGCGATGGCATGGCTGACGAGGAGAACGGGCAGGCCCGCGTCGCGCAGCCGCTCGAGGAACGGCAGGATTTCATCGCTCCTGGCGGCATCGAGGGCCGCGAGCGGCTCATCGAGCAGCAGGAACCGGGGCTTCGAGAGCAGCGCACGCCCGATGGATACCCGCGCCTTCTCGCCGCCCGAAAGCGCGCCGGGGCGGCGCTTCAGCAGCGCGCCGATGCCCAGCATCTCCACCACCGCGGCGAACTCGGGCCCCTGCGCGCCGCGCGGGGCGAAGCGCGCGCCATACAGAAGGTTCGCCCGCACCGACAGATGCGGGAACAGCCGCGGCTCCTGAAACACATAGCCGACGCGGCGCCGGGGCGGGGGCAGGGAGATACCCCGCGCGGTATCCAGCAGCACCGTATCGCCGATCGCCACGCGCCCGCGCTGTGGCGTAAACAGCCCCGCCACGGTATTGACGACCGTCGTCTTGCCCGCGCCCGAGGCGCCGAACAGCGCCGTTACGCCGGGCGGCGCGGTGAAGGCCACATCCACCGAAAACCCGCCGAAATCATGCGCGAGGGAGACATCCAGCATCACGCGCCCCCGATCCGCCGGGCCACGCGCCGCGCCACGACTTCCGAGACGACCAGCGCCCCCACCGCCACCGCGACCGAAATCGCCGCGAGCCGCGCGGCCTGCATATCCGCGCCCGGCACCTGCAGAAAGGCATAGATCGCCGAGGGCAGGGTCTGCGTCCGCCCCGGGATATTGGCGACGAAGGTGATGGTGGCGCCGAATTCGCCCATGGCTTTTGCAAAGGCGAGGATCAGCCCGGCGATGACCCCGGGCAGGATCAGCGGCAGCGTCACCGTGAGGAACACCCACAGCCGCGAGGCGCCGAGCGTGGAGGCCGCCTGCTCCAGCTTCGGATCCACCGCCTCCACCGCGAGGCGGATCGCGCGCACCATCAGCGGGAAGCTCATCACCGCCGCGGCCAGCACCGCGCCCGTCCATTGAAAGGCGAAGGTGAGGCCGAGGTAGCGCTCCAGCAGCGCGCCCACCGGCCCCTTGCGCCCGAAGGTGAGCAGCAGCGCATAGCCGGTCACCACCGGCGGCAGGATCAGCGGCAGGTGCACCAGCGCATTGAGGAGCCACAGCCCGGGCATGCGCGCGCGCGCCAGCACCACCGCCACCCAGATCCCCAACGGCAAGGAGGTCCCCACCGCGATGATGGAGACCTTCAGCGACAGCAGCAGCGCCGTCCATTCCTCGGGGCTGAGCAGCGCCGCCACCGGCCTATTTCGCCAGGATCTCGAAGCCTTGGGCCTTCAGCAGCTCCGTGGCCTTCGGGGTGGAGAGATAGTCGTAGAACTTCTGCGCGCCGGCGGCATCGGGGCCCTCGGTCAGCAGCGCGATCGGATAGGTGATCGCCGGGTAGCTGCCCTCCGGGAAGGTCGCGGCGACATGGACCTTGGGCTCGGCCACGGCATCGGTCTTGTAGACGATGCCGAAGGGCGCCTCGCCCGATGCCACCAGCGCCAGCGCCGCGCGCACGTTCTGCGCCTGGGCCACCTGCGGCTCCAGCTTGTCCCACAGGCCCAGATGGCTGAGCGCGGCCTTGCCGTATTGCCCGGCCGGAACAGAATCCAGCAGCCCCATCGCCAGATGCTCCTGCCCGAGCGCTGCGGGCAGCGATGCGATTTCCACCGCATCGGCCTTGTCGGAGATCAGCACCAGCGTATTGCCGAGGTAGTCCTTGCGCGAACCCGCCAGGACATGGCCGCCCTGATCGACCTTGTCCATCCAGTCGGTCGCGGCGGAAATGAACATGTCGGCTGGGGCATCGGCCAGGATCTGTTTGGCGAGCGCGCCGGAGCCATCATAGGAAATCAGCGGCTTGACCCCGGTCTCGGCAGTGAAATCGGTGGCGATCTGATCGAGCGCGGTTTTCAGCGAGGCTGCGGCAAACACCACCGGATCGGCGAGGGCCGGGGCGGCGGCGGCCAGCATCAGGCCGAAGGACAGGGAAAGCATGCGCATGGGAAACTCCGGGCCGGTATGTCCGCGCGAACATAACCAGCACGGCCAGAGGGCGGCAAGTGTTATTTCCTGCCGGATATATCGGCGGCAATGCGGGCATTTATCGCGCCGATTTCGGCCGCCCCGTCCCGCTGCAGCCGCGCCACCAGCGCGCGGTAATCGGCCAGCACCGCCGTGCCCGCCGCGGTCAGATGCGCGCCGCCGCCATGCGCGCCGCCCCGCGCCCGTGCCACCAGCGGCTCGGTGAAGGCGGCGTTCATCTCCTCCACCAGGCTCCAGGCGCGCTTGTAGCTCATGCCCATGCGCCGCCCGGCGGCGGAGATGGACCCCTCCTCGGAGATTGCCTGCAGCAGGTCGGCCTTACCCGGCCCGAAGACCAGATCGCCGAAATAAAGCCGCAGCGTCATGCGTGTCAGGGCCATGGGCACCTCCTGTCGGGCCATCCTGCCCCGCGGCGCGGGGGCAGGCAAGGTGGCCCTTGCGCCGCCTCCCCCGAACGGGCAGCTTGGCCGGGCCTGGAGGAGGAGCCATGCGCCTGACAATCATATTTCTGCTGGCGGCCTATGTGCTGAGCCAGTTCTACCGCGTTTTCCTCGCGGTGCTCACGCCTGTGCTGAGCGCGGATCTGGGCATGACGGCCGAACAGCTCGCGCTTGCATTGGGGCTGTGGTTTGCGGCCTTCGCGGGGATGCAGATCCCGGTCGGCAACGCGCTCGACCGCTACGGGCCGCGCTGGACGACGGCGCTCCTGCTTGGGCTCGGTGGCGCGGGGGGCGCTGCGGCCTTCGCGCTGGCGCAGACGCCGGGCCATGTCTATCTCGCGATGGGGCTTTTGGGCTTCGGCTGCTCGCCGGTGCTGATGGCGGGCTATTACGTCGTGGCCCATGCCTTCCGGCCGCAGATGTTTTCGATCCTCGCGGCGGCGCTGCTGGGCGGCGGCAGCCTGGGCAACATTCTGGGCGCCGCGCCCATGGCCGCCGCGGTGGAGGCCTGGGGCTGGCGCGCGGCGATGTGGGCGCTGGCGGGGCTGACGGTCGTGATCGCGGCGGGCCTCTGGGCCTTCGCCCGCGATCCGGTGCGCGCGCCCGCGCCCGCCAGTGCGGCGAAGGGCTCCGTTCTCGATGTGCTGCGCAACCCGGGCTTCCTGCTGATCCTGCCGATCGCCTTTACCGGCCAGGCCGCTGCCGCCGGGATCCGGGGCGCATGGGCGGGGCTCTGGGCGGATCAGGTGCATGGCGCAAACAGCCTGCTGATCGGCCATGTGACGCTGGCGATGAGCCTTGCGATGGTGGTGGGCACCTTCGCCTATGGCCCGGCGGACCGGGTGCTGGGCAGCCACAAGCGGGTGGTGCTCTGGGGCAATATCTGCTTGTGCCTGGCGCTGGCGGCGCTGGTGGCCTGGCCCGGGCTGTCGCTGATGTGGGGGGCGGTGGCGCTGGCGGCCATCGGCGCCTTCGGCAGCTCCTATCCGGTGATCATGGCGCATGGGCGCGCCTATTTCGCGCCGCATATGGTCGGGCGCGGGATGACGGTGCTGAACCTGATGTCGATCGGCGGGGTGGCGGTGGCGCAGTTCGGCTCGGCGCCGCTGTTTCGCGCGGTCTCCGCAGGGGGCGATACGCTGTTCACCTACCGGATGCTGTTTCTGTTCTTCCTGCTGCCGGTCGTGGTCTCGCTGATCTTTTATCTGTTCTCCGCAGACAAGCCGGTCGCGGAAGGGTAGACAGTCCGCATGGACCAGATCGACGTCATCGCCCCGAACCTGAAGCGCCGCCTGTCGGGCGTCACTGCCACCATCGTGCGGCTGGTGCCGGTGCAGGCGCGGATGATCGGCATCGTCACCACGGGGCCGGGCCTGCCGGCCAGCCTGCCGCATGTGGGGCTGTGGCGGCTGCGCTTCCTGCCGCGACGGCTCCGGGTGTGGCATGCGCGGCGCAATACGGAAATGCTGCTGGGCCTCGTCTTGCGCGCGACCGGCATGCCGCTGAAGCTGCTGTTCACCTCCGCGAGCCAGCGCCGGCACACGGGCTATACCAAATGGCTGATCTCGCAGATGGACGATGTGGTCTCCACCTCGGCCAAAACTGCGGGCTATCTGGAGCGGCCCTCGCATGTGATCCACCACGGCATCGATACGGAGGGCTTCAGCCCGCCTGCGGACCGTGCGGCGCTGCGCGCGCGGCTGGGGCTGCCGGAGGGGGTGCTGGTTGGCTGCTATGGCCGGATCCGGGCGCAAAAGGGCACAGATGCCTTTGTCGAGGCGATGATCGCGCTCCTGCCTGCGCGCCCCGGTGTCACCGCGCTGGTGATGGGGCGGGCGACGGAGGGGCAGGGCGAGTTCCTCGCCGGGCTGAAGGCGAAGGTGGCGGCGGCGGGGCTCGCGGAGCGGATCCTGTTCCCGCCCGAGGTCACAGTGGATGCGATGGCGGACTGGTACCGGGTGCTGGATCTGTACGTCGCGCCGCAGCGGTGGGAGGGCTTCGGGCTCACGCCGCTGGAGGCGATGGCCTGCGCCGTGCCGGTGGTGGCCACGCGCGTCGGCGCCTTTGAGGAGATTGTGACGCCCGAAACCGGCGCGCTGGTGGCGCCGGGCGATATTCCGGCGCTGGCTGCGGCCTGCGCGCCCTTCCTCGACGATGCAGGGCGGCGCGCGGCCGCCGCGGCCGCCGCCCGGGCGCGGGTGGAGGCACAGTTCCGCATCGAGGACGAGGCCGCCGCTCTGGTGCGGATCTACCGGGCCCTGCTGGCATGAGCCGGCTCGGGTTCTATCTGGCGCGGACGCTGCGGCAGGAGGCGCCATTGGCCGCGCTCTCGGTGCCGCAGGCGGATCTGCTGGCGGCGCTGGCGGGGCGGCGGGTGGCGCTGGTGGGCAATGCCCGCGCGCTGAGCGAAAGCACCCATGGGGCCGCGATCGACGCGCATGACCTGGTGGTGCGGATCAACCGCGCGCCGATGCCTGCCCCCGCGAGCCACGGCACCCGCACGGACTGGCTCGGGCTGGCGGTGCGGCTGCCAGCGGCGGACCGCGCGCGCCTGCGCCCCGCGCGCCTGCTGTGGATGAGCCACAAGCGCAAGCGGCTGGATTGGGAGACCGCCACCAGCCCCGGCTTCTACCTGCATCCCCAGGCGGATTACGCCCGGCTGATGGCCGAGGTCGGCGCCCAGCCGACCACCGGCGCGATGCTGATCGAGCTGATCGCGCGCTCCGCCATGGCCGGGCTGACGCTCTATGGCTTCGATTTCTTCGCCTCGCTGTCGCTTTCGGGCAGCCGCACGGCGGCGCAGGTGCCGCATGACTTCGCAGGCGAGGCCGCCTGGGTGGGCGCGCTGATGGCGCGCGATCCGCGCATTTCGCGCGTTATCTGACGGGAATCCCTTTCCAAACCGCCCGGTTTCCGATATGGCCTGCCTGCTTTTGAGCATGGAGGTCCCTGATGGGCTATAAAGTCGTCGTCGCGGGCGCCACGGGCAATGTGGGCCGCGAAATGCTGAATATTCTCGCCGAGCGCGAGTTTCCTGCCGATGAGGTTGTTGCTCTGGCTTCGCGCCGGAGCCTTGGCACTGAGGTCAGCTACGGCGATAAAACCCTGAAGACTAAAGACATCGAGGGCTTCGACTTCACCGGCTACGACATCGCGCTGTTCGCGATCGGCTCGGAGCCGACGAAGAAATATGCGCCGATCGCCGCCGCGCAGGGCTGCGTGGTGATCGATAACTCGTCGCTCTACCGCTACGATCCGCAGATCCCGCTGGTGGTGCCGGAAGTGAACCCGGAGGCGGTCGAGGGCTACAAGGCGAAGAACATCATCGCCAACCCGAACTGCTCCACCGCGCAGCTGGTGGTGGCGCTGAAGCCGCTGCACGACCGCGCGAAGATCAAGAGGGTGGTGGTCTCGACCTACCAGTCTGTGTCCGGCGCGGGCAAAGACGGCATGGACGAGCTCTGGGAACAGACCAAATCCGTGTACAACCCGACTTCCGAGGTGCCGCCGAAGAAGTTCTCCAAGGAGATCGCCTTCAACGTGATCCCGCATATCGACGTTTTCCTGGACGATGGCTCGACCAAGGAAGAATGGAAGATGACCGCGGAGACGAAGAAGATCCTCGACAAGAACATCAAGCTGACCGCGACCTGCGTGCGCGTGCCGGTTTTCGTCGGGCATTCCGAGGCGGTGAACATCGAGTTCGAGGAATTCCTCGACGAGGACGAAGCGCGCGACATCCTGCGCGAGGCGCCGGGCATCATGGTGGTGGATAAGCGCGAACCGGGCGGCTACATCACGCCGAAGGAATGCGTGGGCGATTATGCCACCTTCATCAGCCGGATCCGTCAGGACAGCACCATCGAGAACGGGCTGAACCTGTGGTGCGTGTCGGATAACCTGCGCAAGGGCGCCGCCCTGAACGCGGTGCAGATTGCCGAAACGCTCGGGAACCGCTGTCTGAAGAAGGGCTGATCCCGCCTGTCTCTGCGAAGCCCCGGCCCCCGCGGCCGGGGCTTTTGCTTGCGCCCCGCGTGGCCTGCCCGCCGGGCTCTCGTCTGCCTGACCGGAACGTGACGCGCGCGTGAGCGCCCCGGCCCTTGCCTTTGCGCCCCATCCCGGCGACCCTTCGGCGAAACCCGGAGGAGTGCCATGCGCCTTGTTCTTGCTTCCCTGATGCTCTCTGCGGCGCCGCTTGCGGTGCTGGCCGCGCCTGCGGAAATCCCCGCGACAGTGAGCGCGGTGACGCTGTTCCCGACGGGCGCGCAGGTGACCCGCGTGCTGGAGGTGCCGGGCGGCGAGGTTCTGGTGCCGAACCTTCCCGACGGCACCGATATCACCGGGCTGCGGGTCACGGGCGAGGGCGTGCAGATCGGCGCGACGACGCTGATCGGGGCGCGTGCGCCCGCCTCCGACATGGCGCCCACACCCGCGGTGACGGAAGCGCGCGCGCGGGTGGAGGCGCTGGAACAGGCGCTGGCCGCGAAGCGCGACGCCATCGCCCAGAGCCGCGCCGCCGCGGTGGCTGCGCGCGCGCAGGCGGATGTGCTGCGCCATGCCTCCACGCAGAACACCGCGATCGAGGATCTGCCGCGGCTCGCGCAGGCGGTGGGCACGGGCGTGCTGGAGGCCACCCGGGAGGCGCTGAGGGTCGAGGCGGAGGTGCGCCAGGCCGAGGCCGGGCTGAAGCCCGACCGCGAGGCGCTGGAGCGCGCGCGGCGGGAGCTAGCGGCGCTGGAGCATCCCGATGCCGGGGCGGATGCGCTGCTGATCTCTACCGAGGGCGCGGGCAGGGTGACCATCACCACCTTCGTGCCCGATGCGGGCTGGGCGCCGGCCTATGATCTCGCGCTCGACAGTGCGGCGGGGCGGCTGGATATCGCGCGCTTCGTCTCCATTCACCAAGCCTCGGGCGAGGACTGGCGCGGGGTGGCGCTCACGCTGTCCACGGCGCGGCCCGCGGGGCAAGCGGATCCGTCCGAGCTCTGGCCGGAGCTGGTGCGCGCGGGCCCGCCCGGTCAGCCGCGCCCGATGGCCTCCGAAGCGATGCGCAAGGCCGATGTGGTCATGGCCGCGGCCCCGGAGCCGGGCTACGTTCTGCCCGAAATGCTGGGCCAGACGCTGACCTACCGCTATCCGGCTGCGGTGGATATCCGCGACGGGGTGGAGGGCCTGCGGCTGAAGCTCGATGCGCTGGAGCAGCCGGTGCAGGAGATCGCCGAGGCGGTGCCGCTGCTGGACGAGACCGCCTACCGGGTCGTGGAGGGCACGAATGGGGCCGAGCCGCTGCTGCCGGGGCCTGCGGCGCTCTATGTGGACGGGGCGATGGTGGGCGCGGTCACGCTGCCCTTCATTGCGGGCGGCGACAAGCTGCGCCTCGGCATGGGGCCGATCGACGGGCTCAGGCTGAAACGGGTGGTGCCGGAGGCCTCCTCGGGCGGGCGCGGCGTGATCCTGACCTCGAATGCGCGCCAGGAACGGGCGGAGATCACGGTGGAGAACCTGTCCGGCCGGGACTGGCCGGTGCGGCTGATCGACCGGGTGCCCTATTCGGAGCAGGATGAGTTGAAAGTGAGCTTCAAGGCCGAGCCGCAGCCCGCCGCGACCGACTGGAACGACATGCGCGGGCTGCTCGCCTGGGAATTCAGCCTGCCCCAAGGCAAGAGCCAGAAGATCACGCTGGAAACCAGCCTCTCCTGGCCCTCGGGGCAGGTGCTGCAGTAATCAGACCTGATCGAAGGCGCCGGTGGCGGGGTCGAACTGCTCGAGCCCGCCGCTGCCGATATCGTGCCACAGGCCGTGGAGCGTCATGTCTCCGGCCTCGACTGCGGCCTTCACGAAGGGGAAGGTCATCAGGTTCTCGAGGCTGATCAGAACGGCCTCCTTTTCCAGCGCGCGGACCTGACCCTCTTCGGACTGCTCCTTGATCCGCTCGAAGCCCGGGCGCAGCAGGTTGAGCCAGGTGCCGACGAAGGAGGTCTTCTCCTCCAACTCCGGCGCATGGCCCGTGCACATCGCATGGCAGCCGGCGACGCCGCCGCATTGCGAATGGCCGAGCACGATCAGATGCGCGACCTTGAGCGACTTCACCGCATATTCCACCGCCGCCGAGGTACCGTGGTGATCGCCGTCCGGATTGAACGGGGGCACCAGGTTGGCGATGTTGCGGTGGCTGAAGAATTCGCCCGAATCCGCGCCGAAGATCGAGGTCACATGGACCCGCGAGTCGCAGCAGGAGATGATCATCGCACGCGGGCGCTGGCCTTCATCGGCGAGGCGGCGATACCAGCTCTTGTTTTCGGAATAGGTGGTGGCTTTCCAGCCGTGATACCTGTTCACCAGATACGATGGCAGAGGCCGAACGTGATCCGTCATCCTGTCCCCCTTGGCTTTTGCAACGTGATAGGCTGACTTCGCGCGGAGTGCGAGAGTTTTTTGCATCTGCGGAATATGTTGGCGCAAGCAGCGGGGGTTGCGGGTGCCGCCGGGCGCGCTAGGCTGCGGCACAGCTCCCGAACAGCCGGAGACAGAGATGACCGAGCTTCCTCCCGATACACCTTCCCTGCGTTTCGCGCCCGGCCCCGGACGGCCGCTTTATCCGGTGGAGGCGGGCGCGGGCCTGCCTGCGGCGCTGAGCCCGGCGCAGCGGGCCTTTGCGGCGGCGCAGGGGTTCACCGGCGCGCTGGGCAGCCTGTGCCTGCTGCCGGGGGAGGCGGGGATTGCGGGGGCGCTTATCGGCCTCGGCACGGAGGCGAAGCGGCGGCGCGGCCGGTTCCATCTGGCGGCTGCGGCGGCGCAGCTGCCCGAGGGCGCCTGGGAAATCATGGGGGAATGCCCGGAGCCGGAGGCTTTGGGCTGGCTGCTGGAGGGCTACCGTTACGGCCGCTATGCTGCGGCGGCGGTGCCGGGGGCGCGGCTGGTCTGCCCGGCGGGGCTCGATGCGGCGCGGATCGAGGCCATGGCCGCGGCCGAGGCGCTGACCCGCGACCTGATCAACACGCCGCCCAACGACATGGGGCCTGAGGAGCTGGAGGCCGCCACCCGCGCGCTGGCCGCCCGGCATGGCGCGACGGTAACAGCGGTGGTGGGCGACGCGCTTCTGGCGCAGGGCTATCCGCTGATCCATGCCGTCGGGCGCGCGAGCCCGCGGGCGCCGCGGCTGCTCGATCTGCGCTGGGGCGCGGAGGGGCCGGAGGTGACGCTGGTCGGCAAGGGGGTCTGTTTCGATACCGGCGGGCTGGACCTGAAGCCCGCGGCCTCCATGGGCCTGATGAAGAAAGACATGGGCGGCGCCGCGACGGTGCTGGGGATCGCGCATATGGTGATGGCGCTGCGGCTGCCGCTGCGGCTGCGGGTGCTGATCCCGGCGGTGGAGAATGCCGTTGCGGGCGATGCCTTCCGCCCGCAAGACATCTATACCGCGCGCAAGGGCCTGACGGTGGAGATCAACAACACCGATGCCGAGGGGCGGCTGGTGCTGGCCGATGCGCTGGCCGCGGCCGATGAGGAGGCCCCCGACCTGATCCTGTGCATGGCGACGCTCACCGGCGCCGCGCGGGTGGCGCTCGGGCCGGATCTGCCGCCGTTCTATACCGATGACGATGCGCTGGCCGATGCCCTGCTGCGCGGCGGCGCGGATCTTGCCGATCCGCTCTGGCGGATGCCGTTCTGGGAGCCCTATGAGGCGCTGATCGAGCCGGGCATCGCCGATCTGGACAATGCGCCCTCGGGGGGGATGGCCGGGTCGATCACCGCGGCCCTGTTCCTGCGCCGCTTCGTGACGGAAACCGCGAGTTTCGCGCATTTCGACATCTACGGCTGGCAGCCCGCCGCGAAGCCCGGGCGGCCGAAAGGGGGCGCCGGGCAGGGCGCGCGGGCGGTGCTGCGCGCGCTGGAGGAGCTTTGCGATGTCTGACCGGCGGCTGACCCCATTCTCGGGCCGGGTCGCGCTCGAAAGCCTGCGCGGGGCGGTTGCGGCCGAATTCACGGCAGGCACGCCCGCGCGGCTGATCCGGCCGGTGGCCGATCTGTGCCCGGAGCCGGGCGCCCCGCGCGACCGGCAGCTGCTCTTTGGCGCGGAGCTCATCGTGGTGGAGCTGCGCGGCGATCATGCCTTCGTGCAGGCCCGCGCCGATGGCTATTGCGGCTGGGTCGCGGCGGCGGCGCTCGGGGTGCCGGGGGCGGCTTCGCATGTTGTAAGCGCGCCGGCGACGCATGTGTACCGCGAGGCCTCGATCAAGCGCGGCGAGGTGATGCGGCTCAGCCTTGGGGCGCGGGTTTCGGTCATCGGGGCGGAGGGGATCTTCGCCATCACCCCCGAAGGCCATATCCCCGCGGGCCACTTGCGCCCGCTGGCGCAGCCGGAGGCGGATCCGGTCACCGTGGCCGAGCGGCTTCTGGGCACGCCCTATCTCTGGGGCGGGAATTCGCGCGACGGGATCGATTGTTCGGGGCTGGTGCAGCTGGCGCATGCGCTCTGCGGGCGGTCCTGCGCCGCCGACAGCGACCTGCAGCGCGCGGAGTTCGGGGATTTCCTGCCCGAAGGCACGGCGCCGCAGCGGGGCGATCTGTTCTTCTGGAAGGGACACGTCGCCATGGCCTGCGATGCGGAGCGGATGATCCATGCCAATGGCCATACGATGAGCGTGGCCTATGAACCCATTGCCGCGGCGCTGGCGCGGATCGCGGCGGCGGGCGAGGGCGCGTATTTCGGCATGAAGCGGCCCTGAGCGGCGGGCCTTTGTGGGCCGGGCCCCTGCGCGGATGCAGGCTGTGCGAAAGCTGATTTGCACGCAAGCAAGGCCTGTGAGGGCCGCCCGTTCAATCGACCGGGCGGATCAGCTTGCGCTCCAGCACCCGCAGCACCGTGGGCAGGTCCTGCCCGCGCTTCAGCACCTGGCCATCCATGCCGATCACGGCATACATGCCCTGGCGGTTGCGCAGGGCCGGGCGTTTCTCGATCCGGTAAAGCGGGTTCTCCGCCGCGCGGCGGAACACCGAGAACACCGCCACCTCGCGCAGGAAGCTCATCGCATAGTCGCGCCATTCGCCCGCGGCGACCATCCGCCCATAGAGTGTAAGGATCACCCCGAGCTCATGACGGTCGAAGGCCACCTGATCGGGGCTCGAGGGGCCGGAGACGGGCGTGGGCGACTGGATCGTCATGACGGAATGGTGACATTCCGCCGCCCGCAAATCAACCCCGCAGGCTGGCCGTCACTTGAAGTTCCGGCTTTCCTTGATCTGGTCCCAGGCCCAGACGACCTCCTGCAGCATCTCCTCCTGCGAGCGGTCGCCGCCGTTCATATCGGGGTGCAGCACCTTGATCAGCGCCTTGTACTGGGCGCGGATCTCGGTCTTGGTCATGGAATCGCGCGCGTCCAGAATATCGAGCGCGCGGCGCTCGGTGGGCGGCAGCTTGCGCCCGAGCGACTTGCCGGGGTTCTGCGTCGCGTTCTGGCCAAGCATCTCGTGCGGGTCGGCGATACCATGCCGGGCCCAGCCCATCTCTTCCTTGGTCTTGCCGAAGGGCTTCGTCGGGCGCTCCCAGACGGTGGCATTGTCCAGGAAGCGCTGGAACTCTTCCTCGGACTGGCCCTGGAAATAATTCCAGTTCAGGTTGTATTCGCGCACATGGTCCTTGCAGAACCAGAAGTAGTCGTCCAGCACCTTCGGGCTTTTCGGCGCCCGGTACTGGCCCGGCTCCTGGCAGCCGGCATGGTCGCATTTCCGCGTCGATGTCTCGAAAGCGCCCGACATGCCGCGCTTGCCTTTCGTGCGCCGCTTCTTGTCAGCTGCGGCCGAGAGGTTGAAGCCGAAGGGATCACCCGTGGTCATTGCTGCCTCGTGTTCTGTCGTCGTTTCTGTCCGGTTGCGTGTCCGAACAATGCGTTCGGAGCGCTGCCCCGACTCGGGCAAGGCAGTCTAGAGGAATTGGCGCGACATGGAAGGGGGGCAGCGCGCGGCGCCGCCCCGTCGCTCAGGCGTGGCTCTCTTCGGCCGGGCCGAGGCGCGGCGCCTTGCCTTCGGGCGCAAATACCGACAGCCCGCGCGCGCGGCCCTCGGTCTGCAGCTCGTGCACCGTGGCCGGAACGGTTCCGGCCGCCAGCGGGCGGCGGAACACCAGAAGGTTGTGGAACACCGTGGTCTTGGAGGTGAGCCCGGTGCGTTCCTCGGCGGGCAGGGTTTCCGCGCGCCAGTATTCCCAGCCCTCGCGGGCCATTTCGTTCATCAGGGTGCTCAGCGCGAAGGCGAACCGCTCGACCCCGGTTTTCAATCCGCGTTCCTTTTCGCCGCGTGCCGGCGCCGGAACCACCTTGTATTCATACGACTGCATCGCATACCCCATTTTTCGCGCGCTTATGAGCGTATCGGCGGCAGCGGTCAAGAAACGATCCGGTGAACCCTGCCTTGCTGCCTGTGCAGGGGCGAAGCCCGGTTGACGCATGGCGCGGCGCGCCGCATAACGGCGCTGTGCGGGTGTGGCGAAATGGTAGACGCAGCGGCTTTAGGTGCCGCCGCCGCAAGGCGTGGGGGTTCGAGTCCCTTCACCCGCACCAGTCCTCCCGCTCTCAATGCTTCGCGATGCGCCGGGGTCATTCCATTCCGGAATGACCTGGTGGCAAAACCGAACTGGCTTTCGCCACGGCGGCGCGGCAGGGTGGCGCCGCGAGGCAGGCTTTGGGGGCTGGGATGCGGGATCATTATGACGTGGTGATCGTGGGGGGCGCGGTGATGGGCTCCTGCACGGCCTATTGGCTCGCGGCGAACCCGGATTTCTGCGGGACGGTGCTGCTCGTGGAGCGCGATCCGAGCTATGCCACCGCCTCCACCGCGCTGTCGGCCTCCGGCATCCGGGTGCAGTTCTCGAACCGGGCCAATGTGGAAATCGGCCTCTTCGGCAATGAATTCATTCGTGATTTTCCGGATCTGATGGAGGTGGAGGGCGACCGGCCGAGCCTCGGCTTCCATCCCGGCGGCTACCTGTTCCTGGCTAATACCGAGGAGCAGGTGCGGATCCTGCGCGAGAACCACGCCGTGCAGCGCGCGGCCGGCGCCGAGGTGGAGCTTTGGGAGGCAGACCGGCTGCGCGAGGCCTTCCCGCATCTGCGCACCGAGGACATCCTCCTCGCCTCCTATGGCCTGAAGGGCGAGGGCTGGTTCGACAACACCGGGATCATGGCGGGCGCCCGGCGCAAGGCGCGCGCGCTCGGCGTGGATGTGGTGGCGGATGAGGTTGTCGCGATCTCGCGCGCGGGCGGCCGGGTCACCGGGGTCACGCTGAAATCGGGCGCCGTGGTGGGGGCGGGCACGGTGGTGAACGCGGCCGGGCCGCGTGGCGGGCAGGTGGCGGCGCTGGCAGGGCTCGCGCTGCCGGTGGAGCCGCGCAAGCGCACGCTGTTCGTCTTCGATGCCGCCGATACGCCGGAGGGCAGCGCGCGCGTGAATGGCGGGCGGCTGCCGCTGATGATCGACCCCTCGGGGGTGTGGTGCCGGCCGGAGGGGCGGTTCTTCATCGCGGGCGGGGTGCCCGAGGACGACGCACCGCCGCCCTACGATGATTTCGCCCCCGATCACCCGGAATGGGAGGGCCAGATCTGGCCCGCGCTGGCCGAGCGCGCGCCGCAGTTCGAGGCGCTGAAGCTGGTGCGCTACTGGGCCGGGCATTACGATTACAACACCTTCGATCAGAACGGCATCGTCGGGCGCCATCCGGAGGTGACGAATTTCATCTTCCAGAACGGGTTCTCGGGGCATGGGCTGCAGCAGGGCCCGGCGGTCGGGCGCGCGGTGATGGAGCTGATCACCTATGGCGGCTACCGCAGCATAGACCTGACCGACATGCGCTACGAACGCATCGCGGAGAACCGGCCTTTCCTGGAGCAGGCGATCGTCTGACCGGCGCTGCACAGGACCTGGTGTGCGCGTGGGGCGGGGGGCGGTGCCGCTATGTGGTCTGGTGGCGCGGCGCAATCTCCGGGCTGTTGCACGGCGAATTTCCCCGCGTCGGCGCGGAGGGAGCCCCCGCCGTTGGCCGGGTAGAGCACGGAGGGGGCCATGGCTTCGGCCGGGAAACGCCAGGAAGGGGGCGCGCGGGGCCGTGCTCCTCAGGCGGGCGGATCGCGGCGGGCCTCGAAGGCGCGGGCCTCGGCCAGAAGCCAGTCGCGAAACAGCGCAAGCGGCGGATAGTCGCGCTGCTCGCGCGGCCAGCACAGGTGATAGCTCTCCTCCGAGCGCATCGGCGCCTCCCAGGCGCGCACCAGGCGGCCGCTCGCGATCTCCTCCTCGATCAGGAAGGTCGGCAGCAGCGCCACACCAAGCCCCACCGCCGCGGCCTGCGCGGCCGTGGCGAACTGATCGAACAGCATGCCGTGCACGTTCTCGTCATCGACGCCATGCCTGCGGAAATAGCGCTCCCAGGCATCGGGGCGCGAGGTCAGGTGCAGAAGCGGCGCCCGGCGCAGATCGGCCACGCTGGCAATGCCGATCTCGGCGCGCAGGGACGGCGCGCAGGCCGGAACGACGTCTTCGCCCATCAGCTGCAGGCATTCGGCGCCGGGCCAGTCGGCATGGCCGAAATGGATCGCGGCATCGGCAGCCTCCGCAGCGAAATCGAACTGGGCGAGCTTCGTCACCAGGTTCAGCGTGATGCCGGGATGGGCGGAGAGGAAGGCGGGCAGGCGCGGCGCCAGCCAGCGGGTGCCAAAGGTGGGCAGGATCGCGAGCGAGAGCGTGCCCCCGCGCGGATTGGCGCGCAGGTTCAGCGAGGCCTGCGAGATCTTGCGCAGCGCGTCGCGCACCTCGCGCGCGTAGGCCGCGCCGCCCAGGGTGAGCCGGATCGTCTGCTTCTCGCGCAGGAACAGGGGCGTGCCCAGCTGCTCCTCCAGCGCGCGGATCTGCCGCGAGACCGCGCTCTGGGTCAGCGACAGCTCCTGCGCGGCGGCGGTGATGGATTCGTGCCGCGCCGCCGCCTCGAAGGCCTGCAGCAGCGACAGGGAGGGCAGGAAACGGCGTGGCGTCTGCATCAGGGGCTCCGGGGCTGCCGCGCCGATGTTGGGCAGCCCGGCGCCGGACGCAAGCGGTTTCGCCTCAGCCGCGCCCGCGATAAGGCGGCACGCCCTGATCGGGGGTCCAGACGCCCGCAGGCTGCGCCCCCGTCTGCCAGAACACGTCGATCGGGATGCCGCCGCGCGGGTACCAGTAGCCGCCGATCCGCAGCCAGCGCGGCGCCAGCTCCGCCACCAGACGCCGGGCGATGGTGATCGTGCAGTCCTCGTGGAAGGCGCCGTGGTTGCGGAACGCGCCCAGGAACAGCTTCAGCGATTTCGATTCCACCAGCCAGTCTCCGGGCACATAGTCGATGACGATATGGGCGAAATCGGGCTGCCCCGTCATCGGGCAAAGCGAGGTGAATTCGGGCGCGGTGAAGCGCACGGTGTAGTCCACATCGGCCTGCGGGTTGCGCACCCGCTCCAGCATTGCCTCTTCGGGGCTTGCGGGCAGCGCGGTCTGGCCGCCCAGTTGCGTGAGATTGCTGTAGATGCTCTCGGTCATGATGGTCCTTTCGGGCGGTCAGACGCCGCGCATGTTGCCCCAGATATAGACGTGGAGTTGCGGCAGCAGCCGTGGCCGCAGCCAGCCCCGCCCCACCGTCACCGCGACGAGCCAGCGCATCCGCTCGGCCATGGCGGCGAGGTCCACCGGCGTGGACGGGTCGGTCTCGGGGTTGCCGGGCTGGAGCACGAGCTCCAGCGCCGGATAGCGGGCCGCGGCCGCGCGCGCCCAGTCGAGGTCGGCCTCGTCGAAGATCACGATCTTCAGCATCCGCGGGGCGCTGCCCGCCGCGGCGAGGCAGGCGTCGAAGGCCGCCCAGTCCACCCGCTCGCCGCTGGAGGGGGGCTTTGGCGAAAGCACCAGCAGGTCCAGATCGGCGAACCAGCTGCGCGCCACCGAGCCCTGCGTTTCGCAGGCGAAGCGATACCCGGCCGCCCGCCCGCGCGCGATCAGCGGGCCGAAATCCTGGATCGCCGGATTGCCGCCCGAGAGCGAGACCATCATTGGCATGCCGCCCGACAGGGCCTCCAGCCGCGCCATCACCATTTCCGGCGTCATCTCCTGCCAGCTGTGGCGGAACCGGCTGTCCACGGCATGAGGGCTGTCGCACCAGCTGCAGCGGTAATCGCAGCCGCCCGCGCGCACGAAGAGGGAGGGCACGCCGATCAGGCTGCCCTCGCCCTGGATCGTCGGGCCGAAGATTTCCGCGATGCGCAGGGTCATGGCCGGTACTCCGCCCAGGTTTTCGGCGTCTCCGAGACCCGCACCGCCGAGACCTCGGGCCAGCGCGCCCGCGCCCAGTCGTGGAAATACCGCGCGAGGTTTTCCGCGGTGGGCATCGCCAGCACGTCGTTCAGGTGCCGGTGGTCGAACTCCGCGTCGATATGGGCCTTCAGCGCGGCAAGGTCGTGATAGTCGCGCACGAAGCCATCGGGGCTCAGCGCCGCCGCCGCCAGCTCCACCACGACGATATAATTGTGGCCATGGAGACGCGCGCATTGGTGCTCCGCGGGCAGATGATCGAGCCGGTGCGAGGCCGAAAAGGCGAATTCCTTGGAAATGCGATACATCACTGCGCCCCCCGCCCGGCCACGGCCAGGCGCCAGAAATCCGGATCGGCATAGGGGGTCGGGTCGGGCACGCCCGCGAGGTGGAACGCCTCGCGCCGCTCCACGCAGGTGCCGCAGCGCCCGCAATGGATCTCGCCGCCCTTGTAGCAAGACCAGGTCTGGGCGAAGGGCGTGCCCGCGCGGGCGCCTTCGGCGACGATATCGGCCTTGGTGCGGCGCACGAAGGGCACATGCAGCTCCACCCGGGCATAGCCCTCCATCGCCGCGTGCTGCATGGCGGCAAAGGCTTCGGTGAAGCCCGGGCGGCAATCGGGGTAGATGAAATGATCGCCGCCATGGACGGCGGCCGCAACCCGGTCGCAGCCGCTGGCCGCCGCGAGGCCGAAGGCGATGCTGAGCATGATCGCATTGCGGTTCGGCACCACGGTGATGCGCATGGTCTCCTCGGCGTAATGGCCATCGGGGACGGGGACATCATCGGTGAGCGCCGAGCCGGTGAGCACCGCGCCCACCGGGCGCATGTCGATCAGGTCGAACGGCACGTTGAAGCGGCAGGCGGCGGCGCGGGCGAATTCGAGCTCCTTGCGGTGGCGCTGGCCGTAATCGAAGGAGACGATGCGGGTAAGGCTTCCCTCCGCGGCCAGGATATGGGCCAGCGAAACGGAATCGAGTCCGCCGGAGCAGACGAGAACGGTTTTCATGTGTTGAACCCTTGTTTTGATGACCGGGTAGGCTGCGACCGGTATGGATTGGCCATAGCGCTCCGCCGTGCGAAACGCAATGGTTGCTCAGACGGAGCGCATCAGCCCGCCATCCACGCGCAGGTTCTGGCCGGTGATGTAGCCCGCGCCCTCGGAGAGCAGGAAGGCCACTGTGGCGGCGATTTCCTCGGCGCGGCCATAGCGGCCCATAGGCACGCTTTCGCGGCGTGCATCGGTGGCGGGCAGGCTGTCGATCCAGCCGGGCAGGACATTGTTGATCCGGATGTTCTTCGGCGCGTATTCATCGGCGAAGATCTTGGTGAAGCTCGCCAATCCGGCGCGGAACACGGCGGATGTCGGGAACATCGCAGCGGGCTCGGAGGCCCAGGCGGTGGAGATATTGACGATCGCGCCCGCGCGCTGCGCTTCCATCGCCGGCGCGACCAGCCGGATCGGGCGCACCGCGCTCAGGAAATAGACCTCCATGCCCTGGTGCCAGTCCGCATCGCCGATTTCGAGGATCGGGCCGCGCGGGCCATGGCCCGCGGAATTCACCAGCGCATCCACGCGCCCCCATTTCTGCAGCGTCAGATCCACTAGCCGCTTCACGTCGGCCTCGACCAGATTCGACCCTGTGACGCCGATGCCGCCCAGCTCCTGCGCCAGCGCTTCGCCCTTTCCCGAAGAGGACAGGATCGCGACCCGGTAGCCATCCTGCGCGAGCTTGCGGGCGCAGGCGGCGCCCATGCCCGAGCCCCCCGCGGTGATGATTGCGACCTTCTGTGCGGCCATGCTGCCCTCCTGGATTCGATGCCCGGCCACCATGGCAAATTTCGCGGCGCCTGGGCTAGAGGCGCGTGACCATCACCCGCGCGGTGCCGTGGTTGTTGTTGTAGAACACCCAGGGCAACCAGCGGACGTCATTGACGAAGAACAGCAGCGGGCCGTTCACTGGCGCGGTGAATTCCGCGGTGAAATCACCCTCCGGCGTGGTCGTCCCGGAGGCAAGCGGGATCATCGGGCCGCCACGGCCGATCTGGACCACGGCAGACATCAGCGGCGCCTCCACCCGGCGGAAGGGGGCCGAGGTGCGCATGATCCAGCTCTGCCGGCTGACGCCCGCCAGTGTGGCCGGGTATGTGTCATCGCGGAAGGGTGTCAGGGTCCGGGCGCTCAGGCGATAGCGGACGCCGGCCTCGACGGTAATCCCGAGCGGCTGGCAAGGAGAGCGGGCGTCAATTTCTGTCGCCGGTGTGCCGCCCTGAGTGAGCGTCGGCGCCGCCTGTGCGACCACAATGCAATGCGCCGAAGCATGGAGCCATCCGGGGCAGACCCATGTGATGAGTGCAATGCCTCCCAAGATGAGATAGGCGCACAATGTCAGCAGCAGCCCAGCCGCGAAGAACCGCTCCACCGGCTTGTCGCCCATGCGCGGATCTTTCTCCTCCGGCGCCTGGATGAAGCCATCCTGCTTCTGTGCGGCCCAGGCGAGGGCCGCGCGGTCGCGCAGCCGGTCCGCCATGCCGGAGGCCCGTGAGAACAGCACCGCAGCCACGATCACGAGTACGCCCAGGGCCAGAAGTGGCAGGGCCGCGCCCGCGCTCCGCCAGGCCCAGATCAGCGCCAGCCCGATTACCCCGGGCAGCAGGATCAGCAGCCGGTTCAGCAGGCGGCGGGTGCGGATCTCGGCGCCGATCCCGGCCATATCCGCGGAGGCCAGAGACGGGATCGGTGCGCCGCCCACCACATTGATGCCATTGCGGATGGCGAAGGGGGCATAGACATCCGCGCTGTCTTCGATCTTTTTGGCGACGCTGGGGGCGGCGGTCTGGCCGCGGTCCACGAAGCGCGGCTCGTAGCGGTAGAAGGCGGCCATGCCGTCGCGGGAATTGTGGATCGGGGCGCGCGGGAAGGCATTGTCCGCGAGGGCATCGAGCGCACCGGCCCGGAACCGCAGCCCGCTTTCCCCCGCCATCCACTGCAGCGGCTCGACCGAGGCGTGATCGTCGGGATAACCGCCGCCGATATCCGAATGCACCCCGGCGAACCAGCGCTCGGTCACGCTCTGCCAGCTGCGTGCGGTGGCATCGAACCGCATGTGCCGGAAGCTGAGGCGCTCCTCATCTATGGCGAGCGCATGGCGTGCCTCCCGCACCGAGGCGGAGCAGACATTGTTGGAGAAGGTCAGCGGAATGACCCAGCGGCTCAGGAAGGTGCGGATTTCCTCCACCGGTACGCCGAAGGCCTCCACCGTCTCGAACACACCGAGGAAATCCACCATCACCCCCGGCCCCGGAGGCGTGTTGACCGGCGGATCGGGCAGGTCGTTGCGGCGCACCGGGCCGCGTTCGGTGAAGCGGATCTCGTCTTCCAGAACACTGTGCAGATCGTGGCCGCGAAACCTGCGCCAGCCCGATACGACCCTGTCGCGCAGGCCGCGCATGGCGACGACCGTCCAGCCGAGGCCATCCTTGCGGGTGAAGGTCGCGGCGCGATAGGCGCGCCAGGCCCCCATGGTGTTGCGCTTCATCTCCTCGGTGGAGACCTGAGCGCCCTTGCGTTCGCGCGGCATCAGGCCCTGCCGGGTGATGAGCCCGGCCAGGGTACGCACGGTGAAGGAGCCGCGGCTGAAGCCGATCAGCACGATCCGGTCCCCGGGGGACCAGTTCCAGCACAGGAAGCGGTAGAACTTGCGCACGTTCTGCGGCGCGCCGAAGCCGGTGGCCGCATCGAACATGCGCAGCAGGGTGTTCGACTGCGTGCCGACGCCGGGCATGTAGCGCGCGATCTGCGCCGGGTTCGAGGATTTGTCCAGCGCGCAATACATCCGCCAGACGTTCGTCTGCTGCCGGGTGAAGGCATTGCCGGTGCCATCGGCGAAGATCACGATGGTGCGGCTCTCCGGCGTGCCCTCCGCTGGCTTCGACGGGCCGGAGATGGGGGCGGTGGTGCTCATGGCGGTCCTTCTCGCGGCTCAGCGCCCGATATTGCGCGCCTCGTGGTGATCCTTCAGGCGCTCCTTCGCGATCTTGTCGCCAAAATACCGGGCCAGGAGCCCGATCCCCAGAGCCGCGACCGAGCCGCCAAGGCCCGGGATCGTGCTGGCGGCAACCGCGGCCGCACCCTGCGCTACCAGCTGCAGCACGGAGCCATCTGCGAACATGGTGGGCAGCATGTCGAACATGGTGCGCGGGTCACCCTTCACCACCGGGGCGATCGCGGTGAACAGCGACAGGATCCGCTCCATCTCCGGATTGCGGGCCAGTATATCCGGGGGCAGGGCCTGGCGCAGCTCGGTCGCGAGGCGCACAAGATCCGGCGAGGCACCCGATTGCAGCCCGCGCAGCGCCGTCCGCGCGGTCTCGAGCAGCGACTGGAGGCGCTCGGTATTCTGTACCGCCTGCGGATCGGCCAGCACCGCGGTGATCTGGCCCAGGACCGCCTCCACCGCCTGCGGCTGCGCCGGGGCCGCCGCGCTATCGGCGCCCGCGACGATGGCGCTGCTGCCGATCCCGAGCCCGCCAAGCGTGGTGGTGATGAGGCCGAGCAGCCGGGTGCGGCGGGCTTCGGTCATGGTCACCGAGCCCTTGGCGACGAGGTCCTTCTCCGTCGCGGCCATGCGCTCGTACGAGATCGGGCGCTGGGGCGCGAGGTTCAGCTGCTGCACGGTGGCGGCATCGGCGGTGCCGGTGGGGGCGAGGCCGTTGTCGGCCTGAAAGCCGAGCAGGGCCGAGCGCGTGAGCGTACCGAACACCCCGTCCACCGCGCCGAGGCTGTAGCCCGCATCCTTCAGCGCCTGCTGCAGCGCCTTTACATTGGCGCCGCTGTCGCCCAGGCCCAGGGGCGCGGGCACCATGGCCACCCCGGTGATGGCCACCCCGCTGCGCGGATCCATCGGCACCACCGGCACCTCCACATCATAGGAGCGCAGGTCACAGCGGTCGATCAGCTCCACCAGCTTCGCGCCATACCGCGGGTCGGTCGCATAGACGCCGGTGAGCGCATGGGCGAAGGCCACCGGATCGTGCCGCAGCGCCATCGCCTTCGCATAATAGCGCGAGGTCGCGAGCAGGCGGGCGTGATGCGAGAACGCCTCGTCGAAGCTGTTGAACTTGCGAAACCGCGCCTGGATCCGGATCTCGCGCCCGTTCACCACTTCCTTGGTGAGGGCGAGGACATAGGGCTCGCCCTCGCGCGCCTTGATCCCGAACGGGTTGTTCGAAAGCGGCGGCATGCTCTTGCCGTTGCCGCTTTCGAGGATGAACTGCGCCAGCGTCACGCAGGTGGGCACCCCCCAGAGCAGCTGCGAGGCCTGCGCGGCCTGGATTATCGCGGCAGTGAGGCCGCGCTCGGGCTGCTCGCGCAGGGCAGAAGAGGTAGGTGCGGAGGAGAGGGCGAAGATTTCCTCGGGCTCTGCCTCGGGCTCCGGGCCGGTCTCTTCGAGCGGCGGGCGGTCGCTCGGGACTTTCGGCGCGGGCGGGGCGCCGGGGCCTGCCCATTGCGCAATGGCGGCCTGCAGGGTCTCGGCCCAGTCGCTGTCGCCGCCGGGGGGGTAGTCTCCGGCGCGCAGGCGCTCGATCGTCGTGCCGATCAGCTGCAGATGCGGGCGCTCCCAGCTCAGCGGCTCCAGCCCGTGCTTGCGGCCGATTTCGTGCAGCTGGTCCCAGGCCCTGGCCAGCACGCCATTGGCGCTCCAGCTCCATTTTCCGTCGATGAACAGCACGAAATCCGCAGCCAGCCCATATTGGTGATAGGAGGTCCAGGGGCGTGCATTGGTCACGATGTCGCCCGGGGCGGTGCGCCCCTGTGCGAACAGCATCGCCTGGCGTTCGGGGCTGCGATAGCTTTCAAACAGGCGGAAGGGGAGGTTCGCGGCGCGGACATCTTCCAGTACGCCCACCACGGCGGCCCGGACGACGGGATGCAAACCTTCCAGGTCCGCGCGGCGAGCGGCGGCTGCGGGCATAATATGCCTCCTGTATCAACAAACAGATAAACTGAAGTTATTTCGGCAACTATAGCGCAGAAATGAGCGATTCGACGTAATATTGTTTTTCAATGATTGCGCCGAGGTAGCGGGCGGCGGCCCGACGGCGCCGCCATTCGGCTGCGGCGATGATGACGGGCGCCGGAAGCACCCGATAGCAGCGCTGCCGCATGCCGGGCGCAACCTTCTGCCGCGGCGATGCCCGGCACTCTCGCTGGCGGGGCCACAGGCGCGCAGGCCGGGCGGCGCGCCGGGGATGCGGCTTCGGCTAGGCGCGGGCTGGTGTCTTGGCGGCCGGGCGGCGAGTCGGCGCCGCGGGACGGGGGATGAAACTTCTGCGCAGGCGATGTGGCGGGAGTTCGGTTCCCTGTCCGCGCCCGAATAAAAAACGACCTGTTTTATAGATTTTTATTTGGCCGGGCGCTCATATCGGCGCAGTTCCTGCAAGGAGAGCCCGATGACCCGCCAGATCCGTTTCAATGCGTTCGAGATGAACTGCGTGGCCCATCAGTCGCCGGGGCTGTGGACATGGCCCGGCGACCGCTCCTGGCAGTACAAGGACGTGGAATACTGGACCGATCTGGCCCGGATCCTGGAGGGCGGCCGCTTTGACGGTGTCTTCATCGCCGATGTGATCGGCTATTACGACGTCTATCGCGGCGGCAACCGCGACGCGATCCGCGAGGCCGCGCAGATCCCGGTGAACGATCCGCTGCAGCTGGCGGTGCCGATCTCCATGGCGTCGGAGCATCTGGGCATCGGCATCACCGCCTCCACCAGCTTCGAGCACCCCTATACCTTCGCGCGCCGGCTGAGCACGGCGGACCATCTGACGAAGGGCCGGGTCGGGTGGAACATTGTCACCTCCTATCTGGAGAGCGGGGCGAAGAACGTGGGCGAGGCGGGCCTGCGCCGCCACGACAACCGCTATGAAGTGGCGGCCGAATATCTGGAGGTCATCTACAAGCTGCTGGAAGGCAGCTGGGAGGATGGCGCGGTTCTGCGCGATCGGGCGCGGGGGATCTTTGCCGACCCTGCGAAGGTGCATGAAATCGGCCATCGCGGGAAATATTTCGATGTGCCGGGCTATCACCTCTCCGAGCCCTCGCCGCAGCGCACGCCGGTGCTGTATCAGGCCGGGGCGAGCAAGGCAGGGCTGGAATTTTCCGCGCGCAACGCCGAATGCGTGTTTGTCTCGGCGCCGACGAAGGCAGTGCTGCGCCGCTATGTGCAGGCGCTCAGGGCCGAGGGCGTGGCGGCGGGGCGGGGCCCGCGCGACCATCTGATCTACAACCTCACCACGGTGATCGTCGACGAGACCGATGCCAAGGCGCAAGCGCTCTATCAGCGCTACCTGGACCATGTCTCGCAAGACGGCGCGCTGACCTTCATCTCCGGCTGGAGCGGGGTGGATTTCGCCCGCTATGCCCCGAGCGACCCGGTGCGGAAGGTGGAGACCAACGCCGTCCTGTCGCTGCTCGAGCATTTCACCGAAGACCGCGAATGGAGCGTGGCGGAGCTGGCGAAATGGGGCGGTATCGGCGGCCTTGGCCCGGTGATCGTGGGCGGGCCCGAAACCGTGGCCGACAAGCTGCAGGAATGGCAGGAGGAAACCGACGTGGACGGCTTCAACCTGGCCTATGCCGTGGCGCATGAGACCTTCGCCGCGGTCGCGGGGCTCCTGGTGCCCGAACTGCAGCGCCGCGGCGTCTATCAGCGCGAGTACCGCCCTGGAACCCTGCGCGAGAAGCTGTTTGGCCAGGGCACCCGGCTTTCCGCGCCGCATCCCGGCGCCCAATGGCGCGACCTCGGCGCGCGGCTGCGTGCCGCGACCGCCGCCGAATGACCCCTTTCCCCCGTTTCCGGAGTATCCCATGAAATCCGCTCTTCTCCTTTCTGCCGCCCTCGCGCTCGTTGCCGGTGCCGCCAGCGCCGATGCGGAAAAGCCGCTCGCGGGCAAGACCATCGGCATCACCACCATCCGCGCCGACAACCAGGCGGACCGGCTGTTCTATCAAAGCGCGGTGGCCGAAGTGGAGGCGCTCGGCGGCAAGGTGATCGGCCTCGACGCCCAGTCCAACGACCAGACCCAGATCGCCCATATCCAGACCCTGATCGCGCAGAAGCCCGATGCGGTGATCGAGATCCGTTCCTGTCCACGCTGGCGCTGCTGTTCATCGGGCAATCGGCGCAGCGGCTGCTCACCGGGGGCGGCAAGCCGATCAATCTCGGCAAGCGGGCCTATGCCGATGTGCTGGGCGCCATCGGGCGCTCAAGCTTCCTCGGTATCCCGACGCCGGTCTGGGTCTTCCTCGCCGTCGTGGCGCTGGCCTGGGTGGTGATCCATCGCGGTCGGCTCGGGCGCGAGGTCTCGGCCATCGGCGCGGCCCCCGAAGCCGCGCTCTATTCCGGCATCAGTACGCGCGTGGCGCTGGCGAAGGTCTGGCTGACGGCTGCGCTGCTGAGCGCCATCGCCGGGATCCTGCTCACCGCGACCGTGCGCTCCTATATCCCGCTCTCGGGCAACGGCTATCTGCTGGACGCGATCGGCGCGGCCTTCATCGGTACGACGCTGCGCCAGGACGGGCGGCCCTCGATCCACGGCACGGTGACGGGCGTTCTGCTGCTGGGCATGGTGCGCAACGGGCTGCTGCTGGTGGGCTGGAACTTCTACTGGCAGCAGGTCGGGATCGGGGTGCTGGTCTTTGCGGTGCTGGCGCTGAGCTACGGGCTGCGGCGCCGCGGCTGAAGGCCTCCCGCCCGGCCAGGGGCGGGAGGCGTCGGCTCAGATCAGGTGGCGCGGGATCGCCTCGGACCAATCGCGGCGCGCCACTTCCTCGGCCCCCTCATAGGCGGTCAGCTGCCCGCTCAGGTGGAAATGCGTGGCATCCGAGGTCATCTCGGTCACGGTTTCCACCCGGGTGCGCCAGCCCTCGCGGCCCATCTCGTAGCTCTGCGTCAGCACATAGCGCGCCGAAAGCGGGTCCTCCGGACGGATCGTGAGCTCGCGGCGCAGGTTGTGGGCCAGCTCGGTGCCGATCTCGTCGAACCGCACCACGCCTTCGCCGAACAGCCCGCCCCGCCCTTCGGTGACATAGCTCGCAACCCCCGTCAGATGGTCGAAGGAGGATTGCCGCAGCATCATGCCCGGGTCCGTCTGCGTCATCGGCGTGCGTGGGCCATGGGCGGGGGGGGCGAAGAGCACCTCCGCCTGCGGCAGGCTCAGGTCGCGGACCGGCAGCGACAGCACCGAGCCCGCCGGGCGCAGCGTGACCGTGGCCGCGGTGGGCGCGGGCCAGATCGCGGGCCAGTAGGCCGTGCCCACCGAGACCCGGATCCGGTGCCCCGGCAGGAACCGGTGCCCGCAGGCCGAGAGCGTGACCTTCACCCGGTAGCTCTGGCCGGGCTCCAGCGGCGCGGGGGTCTCGTGGCTGTCGCGGTGGGTCAGGTTCAGCACCTGATAGGAGACGCGCAGCACCTCGCGCGTGGGCAGCACATCGCACAGCCGCACGCCCAGCTGCGCCACCGGCGCATCGGCGCTCAGCTCCAGCTCCAGCTCCGGTGCGCCGAGGATCTCGATCGCCTCCTGCAGGGGGGGGGTGGTGAAATTCAGCGATCCGCCGTCGTCCAGCCGCTGATCCGTCGGCATTTCGCCCTCGCAGCCGGTGCCCATCCATTCGCCCGCCGCGCGGCCATGGTCCTGCGGCGAACAGATCGGCAGCAGCGCCCCGCCTGCCTCCGGCTCGGCGGCCAGCGCCCCGTCGGCATGCAGATGCAGCAGCTGCGCCCCGATCGCCGGGCTCGGCCATTCGGCCTCGCCGACCCAGCGGCCGGGCTGCGCGGTGCGGGTGCCGGTGGGCAGGACCGGATCGTTGATATAGGCGCGCAGCTTCGGCTCCGCCATCACGCCGGTATCCTCGCCCTTCAGCCACTGGTCCCACCAGCGCACGGCCTCCTGCAGGAAGCCGATCGCGGGGCCGGGCACGCCGTCATGCGGATAGATATGGCCCCAGGGCCCGATGATGCCGCGCGCGGGCACCTGCAGCTTTTCAAGGAGGCGCGGCACAGTGTTGGTATAGCTGTCGGCCCAGCCGCCCACCACCATCACCGGGCACTGGATGGCGGACCAGTCCTCCTGCACCGAGCCGTGCTTCCAGTAGGCGTCGTAGGTCTGGTGTTCGGTCCAGAGCGCCGGGAAGAACGGCAGCGTCGCGATCCGGTCCAGCCAGCGCGCGCGCCAGCCTTCGCCCGCGAGCGCAGGGTCCAGCGGCCGGGTCTGATAGGCCAGCATGATCGAGCCCCACCAGAGGTTGTCGTTCAGCAGGCAGCCGCCCATGAAGTGGATGTCGTCGCGGAAGCGGTCGTCGGTGGAATAGCAGGTCAGGATCGCCTTCAGCGCCGCCGGGCGCCGCATCGCGACCTGCAGGCAGTTGAACCCCGACCAGCTCTTGCCCATCATCCCCACATTGCCAGAGCACCAGCCCTGCGCGGTGATCCAGTCGATCACCTCGAGCGCATCGTCCTGCTCCAGCTTCAGGTATTCATCGGCCATATGGCCTTCGGAATCGCCGGTGCCGCGGATATCGACGCGCACGGCCGCATAGCCGTTCTGGGCGAAGAACCCGTGCATCGGCTCGTCGCGGCCGCGGGTGCCGTCGCGCTTGCGGTAGGGGATATATTCCAGAACCGCCGGGACGGGCTTCGCGCGCGCCCCTTCGGGAAGCCAGATCCGGGCCGCGAGGCGGGTGCCGTCGCGCAGCGTGATCCATGTGTTTTCAATAACTTCTATGTTGTTTTGCGGGTTCATTCTGCCCTCCGAAGGCATGTCAGCAGGCGGAGGGCGCAGCGCGCCCCCTGCGGGATTTCGTGGGGTGAAGGGGGCTCAGCGCGCGGCCATGACCTCGTCGAGCCAATCGGTGCGCAGCTGCGGCACGGCCTCCAGAAGCCGGCGCGTGTACGGGTCTTGGGGATAGGCAAACAGCGGCGCGGTTTCGCCGGTTTCCACCACGCGGCCCTTCTGCATCACCATCACCCGGTCCGCGAGGCGCTGCACCACCGACAGATCGTGGGTGATGAACAGATAGGTCATCCCGAGCTCGTCCTGCAGCTTGCGCAGGAGCCGCAGGATTTCCTCCGCGACCAGCGGATCGAGCGCGGAGGTGACCTCGTCGCAGATCATCAGCTCGGGCTCCGCCGCCAGCGCCCGCGCAATACAGACGCGCTGCTTCTGCCCGCCCGACAATGCCGCGGGCAGGCGGGAGGCGAAATCGGCGGGTAGGCCGATCTGATCCAGAAGCCGCGCGGTCTCCTCTGCAAGCGCCCGCCCGCGCAGGCCGCGAAACAGCGCGAGCGGCCGCCCGATCGCCTCGCCCACCGTCTGGCGCGGGTTCAGCGCCACATCGGGCAGCTGATAGACCAGCTGGATCCGGCGCAGCTGATCGGGGGTGCGGGCGCGGAAGCGAGGGGGCAGGGGGCTGCCATCGAAGCGCACGGCGCCGCTTGCGGGCGGCAGCAGGCCCGAGACCAGCCGCGCCAGCGTGGATTTGCCAGAGCCGGATTCGCCCACCACCGCCAGCGTCTCGCCGCGCTTCAGCTCCAGCGAGACATCGTGCAGCACCTGCGTCTGGCCATAGAAGGCGTTTACGCGCTCCACCTGCAAGAGCGCCTTGCCGGTGCGGTGATGCGCCCCGGAGACGGCGCCGAGGCTCTCGCGCCGCTCGGAGACGAGCTGCCGGGTGTACTCCTGCTGCGGCGCCTCCAGCAGCCGGGCGGTGGGCCCGGTCTCCACGTCGCGGCCATGGCGCAGCACCATCAGCCGGTCGGCGATCTGGGCGATCACCGCGAGGTCGTGGGTGATGTAGAGCGCCGCGGTGCCATAGCGCCGGATCACCTCGCGCAGGAGCGCCAGCACCTCGATCTGCGTCGTCACATCGAGCGCGGTGGTGGGCTCGTCCAGCACCAGGATGTCGGGCTTGCCCGCCATCGCCATGGCGATCATCGCGCGCTGCAGCTGCCCGCCCGAGACCTGGTGCGGATAACGCGCGCCGAAATGCTCCGGGTCGGGCAGTTGCAGCGCCCGGAACAGCTCCAGCATCCAGGCGCGGGCCTCGGCCTCGGGCATCAGCCCGTGCAGGAGCGGCACTTCCAGGATCTGCGTATCGAGGCGCATCGCCGGGTTGAAGGCGGCGGCGGCGCTTTGCGCCACATAGGCGATGCGGGTGCCGCGCAGGGCCTCGCGGGTAGGCCGCGTGGCGGTGCGCATCTCCGTGCCCACCAGGCGGATCTCGCCGCCGGTGATGCGGCAGCCGCCACGGCCATAGCCCATGGAAGCAAGGCCGATGGTGGATTTGCCGGCGCCGGATTCCCCGATCAGGCCAAGCACCTCGCCCGGGTTCAGATCGAGCGACACGCCATGCAGCAGCACCGCGCCATTCGGGGCCTCGACCCGCAGGTCACGGATCTCAAGGACATGGCTCATCGGTTTTCCCCCTGTACGGTGGTGCGTCCGGCCAGGGCCCAGTCGACGACGAGATTGACCCCGATGGTGACGCGCGCGATCGCGCCGGCCGGGAACAGCGGCGCATAGAGGCCGTAGAGAATGCCCTGCTGGTTGTCGCGCACCATGCCGCCCCAATCCGCGAAGGGAGGCTGCACGCCGAGGCCGAGATAGGACAGCCCGGCCACGAACAGGAAGGTGAAGCAGAAGCGCATGCCGAATTCGGCCATCAGCGGCGGCAGGGCATTGGGCAGGATCTCGCGGCGCAGCATCCACCACAGGCCCTCGCCGCGTAGGCGGGCGACCTCGGCATATTCCATCACCACGATCCCCTGCGCGACCACGCGCGACAGGCGGAACACGCGGGTGCTGTCCAGCAGCGCGATGGTGCCGATCAGCACCGGCAGGCTGGAGCCGAGCGCCTGCAGCACCACCAGCGCGGAAATGAGGACCGGGATCGACATGATCACATCGACGAAGCGCGCGCCGATGAGATCGGGCCAGCCACCGGTGAGTGCGGCCAGAAACCCGAGCGGGATCCCGATGCAGAAGGAGATGAGCACCGCCGCGAGCGACACGCCCACCGACATCTGCGCGCCGTACAGCAGCCGCGAAAGCATGTCGCGCCCATTCTGATCGAGCCCGAGCAGGTGCGCGGCGGAGGGGTCGGCGAAGGGCGTGCCCAGCACCTCCTCCTGTCCGAAGGGCGCGAGCATGGGCCCGAACACGAACAGCACCACCGTGGCCGCCACGATCAGCAGGCCGAGCGCGGCCGAAAGCGGCAGCCGCCCGAAAACCGGAAGGGTCATCTCATGCCTCCTTCGCGCGCGGATGGCGCAGGCGCGGGTTCAGCGCGATGGCCGCCACATCGGCCACCATGTTCAGCACGACATAGACCGCGGCAAAGACCATCGCCGCCGCCTGCACCATCGGCAGGTCGCGTTTGGATACGGCATCGACCATGAACCGGCCGAGCCCGTTGTAATTGAAGATCGCCTCGACCAGCACGACGCCCGCGATCAGATAGGTCAGGTTGAAGGCCACCACGTTGACGATCGGCGCCAGCGCGTTGGGGGCGGCATGGCGCAGCACCACGCGGCCGTTCTTCATGCCCTTCAGGAAGGCGGTTTCGATATAGGGCTGGTCCATCACCGCAAGAACGGTGGTGCGGGTCATGCGCATGATCTGCGCCACGGTGACGAGCACCAGCACCAGCATCGGCAGGGTGGTGGCTTCCAGCCAGGCGGCGAGGCCCATGCCAGACCAGGTATCCGCGAGGCTCGGCAGCAGCCCGTATTGCACCGAGACGAACAGGATCAGCAGCAGGCCGAGGAAATATTCGGGCAGCGAGACCGTGGCCAGCGCCACCACATTCGCCACCCGGTCGAAGAGCGAGCCGCGGAACGCGGCCGAGGCGATGCCGAGGCCCACCGCCAGCGGCACCGCGATCACCGCGGCATAGCCCGCCAGCGCCATCGTGTTCCAGAACCGCGGCCAGAGCAGGTCTCCCACCGGCTGGCGGTTCGCGAGGGACTGGCCGAGATCGCCCTGCACGATGCCCGCGGCCCAGCCGAGGTAGCGCGCGACCGGCCCGGCGTTCAGCCCGAGCTGCTCGCGCAGCGCGGCGAGCGATTCCGGCGTGGCATTCTGCCCGAGGATCGCCGCGGCGACATCGCCGGGCAGGAGCTCCGTGCCGGCAAATACCAGCACGGAGACCAGGGCGAGGGTCACGACCCCCAGCCCCAGACGTTGCACAATGAGCCGCCCCATCAGCCCAGCCAGACCTTTTCGGCGAGACGCGCGCCCATCAGGTTGAACATCGGATGCGGGGTCACGCCCTTCACCTTCTTCGACACGCCATCGAGATAATCGCCGAACATCGGGATCATCGCGCCGCCCTCGTCATGGATCATGCGCTGCAGCTCCCAGTAGATCTCGCGGCGCTTTTGCTCGTCCAACAGCGCGCGGGCCTCGGTGAGCAGCCGGTCGAAATCGGCATTGGCCCAATGGGTGTCGTTCTGTGCCGAGGCCGAGGAATAGGCGATGGTCAGCATCTGATCCGCCGTCGGCCGCCCGCCCCAGTAGGACATGCAGAACGGCGCCTTCATCCAGACATTGTCCCAGTAGCCATCGGCGGGCTCGCGCTGGATCGTCACGTCGATGCCCGCGGGGGCCGCCGCCGTGCGGTAGATCGCCGCCGCATCGACCGCGCCCGGGAAGGCCGCGTCCGAGCTTTGCAGCGTGAGCTTCAGCCCGTCCATACCGGCCTGCTTCAGGTAGAACTTCGCCTTTTCCGGGTCATAGGCGCGCTGCGCCAGATCCTTGTTGAAGAAGCGGTCGGTGACCGGGATCGGGTGATCGTTGCCCAGCGTGCCATAGCCCAGCAGCGCGGTTTTCAGCAGCTGCTCGCGGTTCACCGCATGTTTCACCGCCTGGCGCACGTTCAGGTCGGTGAAGGGCGCCTGGGTGCAATCCATCAGGAAGGTGTAGTGCTGCCCGCCCTTGGAGCGCACGATCTCCAGGTTCTTGTTGCGCGCGAGCAGATCCACGGTCTTGAAATCCAGGCTGTTGATCGCATGCACCTGGCCCGACATCAGCGCATTGGTCCGCGCCGCGATGTCGTTGATCACGATCACCTCGACCGCATCCACATTGGCGCAGCCGGGCTTCCAGTAGTTCGGGTTGCGGGTGAAGCGGGCGCGCACGCCGGGCTCGATGCTTTCCGGAATGAACGGGCCGGTGCCGATGGGCTTCGCCCAGTCGGTGAAGCCATCGGGCACCACCAGGAAGTGGTAATCCGACAGCACATAGGGCAGGTCGGCGTTGCCCGAGGCCAGCGTGATCTTCACCGCATGATCGGAGAGCTTCTGCACATCGGCGAAGGCCGCCGCGACCGAGCGTGCAGCCGAGGAGCTGTCGCCGCGGTGCAGGTTCAGCGAATAGATCACGTCATCGGCGCTCAGCGTCTTGCCGTTGTGGAAGGTCACGCCCTGACGGACCTGGAACACCCATTCCACTGCGCCCTCACCGGTCTCCCAGCTCTCGAACAGCTCGGGCCGGGCGATGTTGTCGGCGTCGATCTCGACGAGCCCGTTCATCACCATATAGGCCTGGTTCACCGGCACCCAGTCGTTGAGCTTGCGCAGGTCGAAATCGTCGGTGGTGGAGCCGCCGCCAATGCCCATGCGCAGCAGACCGCCGCGCTTGGGCGCCTCTTCGGCCCGCAGCCGCCCGGGCAAGAGCGAGAGCGCCGAAAGCCCCGCCGCACCGGCCAGAAGGCCGCGTCGGCCGATCCGCAAGGAAGTTCCGTCTGTCATCATGTCACGCGCGCCGCGGTGACGGCGCCTCCCTGTGTTCTGGGCCCTGGACAGGCCGCTTGGATAGCGCAAAGCCTAGGGAGCACGGCCCGGGAGGCAAATGACTTTCTGTCATACCCCTGTGACAATCGGGCAGGTGTCAGCCCGCGACGCCATGCCGGTTGCTGGCGATGAGCCAGTCCGAGAGGCGCTTTGCCGCCGTCCGCTGGTGGCGCTGCGTGGAGCGCATGAGGTAATAGCGCCCCTGGCCCCGGAGCCGGTGCGGATGCGCCTCCACCAGCCGCCCTGCGTCGATCAGATCCTGCACCAGCCAGGCCCAGCCCATGGCCACGCCGATCCCCTGCATTGCCGCCTCGATCGCGAGGCGATAGCTGCCCATCTTCCAGCGCATCGTCGTATCAGGCAGGGCCACATCGGCGGCGAAGAGCCAGTTGCCCCAGTCCGTCCATTCCTTGAACGTCTCCTCCATCGTCAGGAGCAGCGGCGCCTCCATCTCCGTCAGCGGCGGCAGGCCCGGGGCCATCACCGGAACCAGCTCCTCGGGGCCGAGCGGCTCCATCACGAAATCCGCCATCCTCACCGGGCGGTGATAGATGGCAAGGTCGTATTCGTCGGGCCGCAACTGCGATATGTTCTCATCCACCCGCAGCTTCAGCTCCAGCCAGGGCAGCTCGGCGCGCAGCGCCGCGAGCCGCGGCAGCACCCACAGATCCGCCACCCCCTGGGAGCAGGCCAGCACCACCCGGCGGCTGTCGCGCATGCCCTGCATGCCTTCGCCCAGCACCGAGAGCGCATCCATCGCCTGGCCGACCTGCAGCGCATATTCCTGCCCGAGCGCATTCAGCGCCACGCCCGCGGCGGTGCGCTCGAACAGCACCGCGCCGACATGGTCCTCCAGCCGCGCGATCTGCCGGCTGACGCCGCTCTGGGTCAGGCCAAGCATTTGCGCGGCCGCGGAAATGGAGCCGCAGCGGGCCACCGTCTGGAAGGCGATCAGGGCATTGAGGGGCGGGATGCGCAGGCCGGTCATGGCGGTCTCGGGGGCTGGTCCTGGGGCTCGGGGAGGGGCGGGGGAAGCCCCCGCGCGGCGCCATGAAATTTCATCATGGCCCCATACGCAAGCCATCCCTTGCGGTTTTTTTCGCCTCGGCTACGCAGGCGCCGTCGCGCGGGCCGTCCTGGCGCCGCGCGGGGCGGAAATTTCGGCCGGGTCCGCACCGGTGTTGTCGGAGTGACGGGCGTGAGCTTGCCTGATCTGGTCGGTCTTGTCGGGGCCGTGTTTTATCTTGGTGCCTATGGTCTGCTGCAACTGGGCATGCTGTCGCTGCGCGACTGGCGCTATGCGGGGCTGAACGTTCTGGGCGCGGTGGCGCTGATCGGCTCGCTGATCTGGAACTGGAACCTGGGCGCGATGGTCTCGCAAAGCGCCTGGCTGCTGTTCACGGTGGTGGGCTTCCTGCGCAACATGCCGCAGCGGCGCACCGCCTGAGCGTGGGCGCCGGGCGCCTGCCTGCGGCCCGGACGCTGCATCGTTTTCCCCGGCCCCGGCCAAACGCCGGGGCCGGTTTCCGTTTGGCGATTCCCCTCTGGCCCGCGCCGCGAAACGATGCGCGCTGCACCGTGGCGGCCCGATGCGCAGCCCGTGCCCGTCCAGTGGCAGAACGTCGCGCCACGATGTTGATCCGGAGTCTTTTTCGCGTCATTCTGTGTCGGAAATGCTCGACGGTTCCGGCCTGCTGGCCGTTAATGTCTCAGGCCAGATCGGGGCGTTGACCCCGGCCTAGATGAGCCGCGACGGCGCCCCCCGTCGCATGTGTCCAGAACCGCCTCCATGAGTAGGCAAGAGGTGCCAGATGCTGAGCCAAAGCGACATCCATGCAAAGCTTGCGGCGCGCCGCCCGAATTATTCCCTCGAACGGGACCTGTATTGCGACGAGGGGGTCTTCAAGGCCGATCTCGAGCAGATCTGGTACAAGGAGTGGCTGTTCGCGATCCCGGCCGCGCAGCTGACCAAGACCGGCGCCTATGCCACGCTGCAGATCGGGGCCTATCCGATCGTCGTGGTGCGCGGGGCCGATGGCGCCATCCGCGCCTTCCACAACGTCTGCCGCCACCGTGGCCAGAAGCTCTGCGCCAAGGACACCGGCTCGGCGCCGAAGATCGTCTGTCCGTATCACCAGTGGACCTATGAGCTCGATGGCCGTCTGCTCTACGCAAAGGACATGCAGCAGGGCTTCGACCCGGCCGCGCATGGGCTGAAGCCCGTCGCCTGCAAGAACATCGGCGGCATGGTCTTCGTCTGCCTCGCCGGGGATCCGCCGGATACCGCGCTGCTGGAAGAGAAGCTCACCACCTATCTCGCGCCCTCGGGCATCACCGAAGCGAAGGTCGCCCATACCTCGACCATCATCGAGAACGGCAACTGGAAGCTGGTGTTCGAGAACAACCGCGAATGCTACCACTGCGGCGGCTCGCACCCCTCGCTGTGCCGCACCTATTCGGACAGCCCGACGATGACCGCGATGGACGGCCCCGACAGCGCCGCGCCGGAAATTCTCGATCACTGGAAACGCTGCGAGGCCGCGGGCATCCCGTCGCGCTTCACCAACCACCCGACGATGCAATGGCGCCTGGCGCGGATCCCGCTGCTGAACAACGCCGAGAGCTACACCATGAGCACCAAGCGTGCGGTGAACAAGCTGATGGGCCAGATGCCCTTCCATGACGCGGGCTCGCTGCTGTTCTATCTCTATCCGAACACCTGGAACCACTTCCTGGCGGATCATGCGATCGTGTTCCGCGTGCTGCCGATCAGCCCGACGGAGACCCAGGTCACCACGACCTGGCTGGTGCCGAAGGATGCGGTCGAAGGGCAGGACTACAACCTGAAGGAGCTGATCGAGGTCTGGGAAGCGACCAACGACGAAGATCGCCGTGTGGTCGAGGAAAACCAGAAGGGGATCCTTTCGCCCGCCTATGAGCCCGGCCCCTATTCGACCGTGGTCGAGGAAGGCGTGATCCAGTTCGTGGACTGGTATGCGAACCTGATGCAAGACCGGCTGGCGCCGCGCCCTGCACTGGCCGCAGAATAATCCGTAGCTCGATCGGAGACGAGAATGGCGAAATCGCGCCTCAACTGGACCGCCGCGCCCTGGGATGACTCGGAGCAGCTCGAATGTGCCATGGTGGTGCCTGAGACGCCCGATACCGCCACCTTCACCTTCCGCGCGCCTTCGGGCGCGTGGTTCGACTACCAGCCGGGGCAGTTCGTCACGCTGGACTTGCCGGTACCGGGCGGCAACGTGCAGCGGACCTATACGATCTCGTCCTCGCCCTCGCGGCCGCTGTCCATCTCGGTCACGGTGAAGGCACAGCGTGACAGTATCGGCACCCGCTGGATGCTGGACCATCTGAAGCCCGGGATGCGGATCAAGGCCTATGGGCCTTCGGGGATCTTCTCCTCGCACCGGCACCCGGCGAAGAAATACCTGTTCATCTCGGCCGGGTCGGGCGTGACGCCGATGGTGTCGATGACGACCTGGATGTGGGATTCGGGCGAGATGCCCGATATCGTTTTCGTCCACGGCGCCCGCAGTCCCTCGGAAATCATCTTCCGCGAGCGGCTGGAGCAGATGGCAAACCGCGTGCCCGGGCTGCAGCTGCGTTTCACCGTGGAGCATACCGATCCATTCCGGGCCTGGCATGGCTATCTCGGGCGGCTCAATCAGATCATGCTGGGGCTTATGGCGCCCGATTACCTGGAGCGGGAAGTGTTCTGCTGCGGGCCGGAGCCGTTCATGCAATCGGTGCGCGATATGCTGATCGCGCTCGGCTACGACATGGAGCACTATCATCAGGAGAGCTTTGGCGCGCCGGTACGGACCGAAGCCGAGGAACCGGTGATTGTCGATGTGGTTCCGGAGGAAGGGGTCAAGGCCGAGGTCGTGTTCACCGACAGCGGGATCACCACGCCCTGCTCGGAGACCGATACGATCCTCGCTGTGGCGAAGCGCTCGGGGCTGAATATTTCCTCGGGCTGTACCTTCGGCCTGTGCGGCACCTGTAAGATCAAGAAGGTCTCGGGCGAGGTGCACATGGTGCACAACGGCGGAATTTCGGACGAGGATATCGAGGAGGGCTACATCCTGGCCTGTTGCTCGAATCCGATGGGCCGGGTTGAAGTCGAAGTCTGATTTTCCAGGTAGACCAAACGGAAACGCCCGGCCTTTCGGCCGGGCGTTGACCTATGAGCGACCACCTGTCGCCGCATGCGGCGGCAGGTGTCCGCGGGATCCGCCGGAAACGGCGGATCATGCTGCGGCGGATTGACCGGGCGTGTAGTTCAGGATCGGCGCAAGCCAGCGTTCGGCTTCTTCCATCGGAATTCCCTTCCGGCGGGCGTAATCCTCAACCTGATCGCGTTCGACCTTGGCCACGCCGAAATAATACGCGTCCGGATGGCCGATATAGAGCCCCGAAACCGAGGATCCCGGCCACATCGCCATGCTTTCCGTCAGGGTGACACCGGTGGTCGACTCGGCGTCCAACAGATGGAACAGGGTTACCTTCTCGGTGTGATCCGGCTGTGCGGGGTAGCCCGGGGCCGGGCGGATGCCGCGGTAGGGCTCGCCGATCAGGTCTTCAGGCGCGAAGGTCTCTTCGGCCGCGTAGCCCCAGTAGTCCTTGCGGACGCGCTCGTGCAGCAGCTCCGCCATCGCTTCCGCGACCCGATCCGCCAGCGCCTTCACCATGATCGCGCCATAATCGTCGTTTGCCCGTTCGTAGCGGGCGGCGATCTCGTTTTCCTCCGGCCCTGCCGTCACCACGAAGCCGCCGACCCAGTCGCGCACCGTCCCCATCGGCGCCACGAAATCGGCCAGCGCCACGTTCGGGCGGCCATCGCGCTTCGATGTCTGCTGGCGCAGGGTGTGCAGCGTGGCCAGTGGATGCGCGCGGGTTTCGTCGGCAAACAGCACGATATCGTCGCCCACCGTATTGGCCGGCCAGAAGCCCACCACCGCCCGCGGCCGGAACCAGTTGCCCTCCACGATCTGCGCGAGCATCGCCTGCGCATCGGCATAGAGCTGCCGCGCCGCCTCGCCCTGCTTCTCGTCCTCCAAGATCCGGGGGTATACGCCTTTTAGCTCCCAGGTCTGGAAGAACGGCGTCCAGTCGATATAGCGCGCGATTTCGGCCAGATCCCAGTCATCGATCACGCGAAGGCCCGTGAAGCCGGGCTCGGCCACGCTGTAGGAGGCCCAGTCCACCTTCAGCGCATTGCGCCGCGCCTCGGCCAGCGGCAGGCGCCGTTTCGCGGCTTCGGCGCGCTCGTGGCGCTCGGCCACGTCCTGGTATTCGTTCCGGATCTGCGCGATGTAGCCCGCCTTCTGCTCCGGGCTCAGCAGCGCCGAGACCACGCCCACCGCGCGCGACGCATCCGTCACATAGACCGCCTGGCTATGCGTATAGCGCGGCGCGATCTTGACCGCGGTATGGACCTTCGAGGTGGTCGCCCCGCCGATCAGCAGCGGAATGCTGAAGCCTTCGCGCTCCATCTCGGCCGCCATATGCACCATCTCGTCGAGCGAGGGTGTAATCAGCCCCGACAGCCCGATCGCATCCACCTTCTCGGCCCGGGCGACCTCCAGGATCTTCTGCGGCGGCACCATCACGCCGAGGTCGATGATCTCGTAATTGTTGCACGCCAGCACGACGCCGACGATGTTCTTGCCGATGTCGTGCACATCGCCCTTCACGGTCGCCATCAGGATCTTGCCCGCAGCCTCGCGCGCGCCGTCCTTCTCGGCCTCCATGTAGGGCAGCAGCACCGCCACCGCCTGCTTCATCACCCGGGCGGACTTCACCACCTGCGGCAAGAACATCTTGCCCGCGCCGAACAGGTCTCCGACCACGTTCATCCCGGCCATCAGCGGGCCTTCGATCACATGCAGCGGGCGCTCGGCCGCGAGCCGGGCCTCCTCGGTGTCTGCCTCGATGAATTCGGTGATGCCGTTCACCAGCGCATGCTCGATCCGCTTCGCCACCGGCCATTCGCGCCAGCCGAGGTCGCGCGCCTTCTCCTCCCGCGCGCCGCCCTTGAAGCGCTCGGCCACCTCCAGCATGCGGTCGGTCGCATCGGGGCGGCGGTTCAGCACCACATCCTCGCAGGCCTCGCGCAGCTCGGGCTCGATCTGGTCATAGACCGCGAGCTGGCCCGCATTGACGATGCCCATGTCCATGCCCGCCTGAATGGCGTGATAGAGGAACACCGCATGCATCGCCTCGCGCACCGGCTCGTTGCCGCGGAAGGAGAAGCTCAGGTTCGACACCCCGCCCGAGACATGCGCATAGGGCAGGTTCGCGCGGATCCAGCGCGTGGCCTCGATGAAATCGACGCCGTAATTGTTGTGCTCCTCGATCCCCGTCGCCACGGCGAAGATGTTCGGGTCGAAGATGATGTCTTCGGGCGGGAAGCCCACCTGATCCACCAGCACCCGGTAGGCCCGGGCGCAGATCGTGGTCTTGCGTTCGAAGGTATCGGCCTGGCCGGTCTCATCGAAGGCCATGACCACCACCGCCGCGCCATAGGCGAGGCAGAGCGTCGCGTGGTGGATAAACGCCTCCTCACCCTCCTTCAGGCTGATCGAATTGACGATCGGCTTGCCTTGCACGCATTTCAGCCCGGCCTCGATCACCTCCCATTTGGAGCTGTCGATCATCACCGGCACGCGGGCGATATCGGGCTCGGCGGCGAGCAGGTTCAGATAATCGACCATCGCCGCCTTGGAGTCGATCAGGCCCTCGTCCATGTTGATGTCGATCACCTGCGCGCCGTTTTCTACCTGCTGGCGCGCCACTTCCAGCGCGGCGGCATAGTCGCGGTTGGTGATCAGCTTGCGGAATTTGGCGGAGCCGGTGACGTTGGTGCGCTCACCCACGTTCACGAAGGGGATGTCCGGGGTAAGGACGAAGGGTTCGAGGCCGGAGAGGCGCAGGTAACGGGTCATCGGGGGCCTCAGAACTGGCGGGGCGGAAGGGAGGCGACGGCGTCGGCAATCGCGCGGATATGCTCGGGCGTGGTGCCGCAGCAGCCGCCGACCACGTTCACCAGCCCGTCGCGGGCGAAATCGGCGACCTGGCGGGCGGTCTCGGCGGGGCCTTCGTCATACTGGCCGAAGGCATTGGGCAGGCCCGCATTCGGATAGGCGCAGATCCGGGTATCGGCGACCGCGGCAATCTCCGCCAGGTGCGGGCGCATGGCGGCCGCGCCGAGCGCGCAGTTGAAGCCCACGGTGAACGGGTTGGCATGCTTCACCGAATGCCAGAAGGCGGTGGGCGTCTGGCCGCTCAGCGTGCGCCCGGAGGCATCGGTGATCGTGCCCGAGATCATCAGCGGCAGCTGCTGGCCATGCTCGGCGAAGGCCTCGAGGCAGGCGAAGATCGCGGCCTTGGCGTTCAGCGTATCGAAGATCGTCTCGATCAGGATGATGTCGGCGCCGCCCGCAATGAGGCCGCGCACCTGCTGGCCATAGGCCAGGCGCAGGTCATCAAAGCTGACCGCGCGGTAGCCGGGGTCGTTCACATCGGGGCTGATCGAGGCGGTGCGGTTGGTGGGGCCGACGGCTCCGGCGACGAAGCGGGGCCGGCCGTCCTCGGCCGTCGCGCGGTCGAGCGCGCGGCGCACGATCCGCGCGCCCTCGCGGTTGAGCGCGAAGACCTGCTCCTCCATCGCATAATCCGCCTGGGCGATGGTGGTGGAGGAAAACGTATTCGTTTCAACGATATCCGCCCCGGCCTTCGCGTAGCGGTAGTGAATATCCTCGATCGCTTGCGGCTGCGTCAGGATCAGCAGGTCGTTGTTGCCCTTCTGCGGGTGGTCCGAATGGATATGGCAGGCGCAGCCCGTGCCCACATAATCCTCTTCGCTCAGCCCGAGGTTCTGGATCTGCGTGCCCATGGCGCCATCGAGGATCAGGATCCTGTCGCGGGCGGCGCTGTCAAGCGCGGCAAAGGATTTGGAGCGGGGCAGGCGGAAACTGAGCATGGCGGCCTCTTTTCTGAGGCCTGCAACCTAACGGTTCCGCCAGAGCGGTTCAAATTCATAATTCTGTACAAGATCATGAGGCGGAGCGCAGGTTAGAGCCGGTTGTCGGCCCCGATCCGGCCCATGGCGCGCCATCCCGCCACCCATTCGGAAATGGCCGCGAGGCAGGCCGCGCCCACCGCTTCGCCCACGGCCGTATGCAGGCCCGCATGGGGCAGGGCCGGGGCGGCCAGGGGCGCGGCCAGCGCGATGCAATCGGTGCCGGTGCCGGTCGCGGGGGCGCCATCGATGCACAGCCCGGTGGCCATTACGGCGGCGGTACGGGCTTCGGCCACGATGCTCAGCGCCTCGATCAGGGCGGTCTCGCTCAGCCCGCAATCCACCTGCACGGCGATGTTGATCGTGCCCCAGTCGCGCGCGACCCGAGCCCAGTCCCTCCGCTGCCCGACGCTTTCGGCATTGGAAAGCCCGGCCGTCACCAGTGCCTCGGCGGTGATGCCCTCCGCGCTGGCCGTGGCGTGGTGGTGCGCGCGCACGTCGCGCGAGGTGAGCAGGCCCACCGCTTCGGCGGCGCCGCGCCCGGCCATTTCTGCGGCAAACCAGGGCGTCACGTCGAAGCCCTCGGGCAGGTCCGCGCCGCGCACCTCGCGCCATACGATCCGCTCTGCGGTGACGATGCCGCCCCGGTGCAGCGCCCAGCTGATCACCCGGTGCGGCGCGCCCAGATCGGCGCAGAGCCAGGGCCGCGCGCAATGGAGGATCATGGCCGCACCCGTTCGAGCGGCTGGAAGATCACGCCTTCCGGGGTGATGCCCAGATGCGCGCGGATGCCGAAGACGCCGGACAGGAGCTCCGGCGTGAGCACCGCGCGCGGCGCGCCATCGGCCACGATCCGGCCGCCATGGAGCACCACCAGCCGGGTGCAGAAGCGCGCGGCCAGCCCCAGATCGTGCAGCGAGACGAGGACCGAGCGCCCCTCGCGCGCAAGCTCGGCGAACAGCCCCATCACCGCCAGCTGCTGCGCCGGATCGAGCCCCGCGGTAGGCTCGTCGGCGATCAGGAGCGGCGTTTCCTGCGCGAGGGCGCGCGCGATCAGCACCCGCGCCTGTTCGCCGCCCGAAAGCGCGGTGGCGGGCCGGTCGCGGTAGGCCTCGAGCCCGAGCCGCGCGATGGCGCGCTCCACCGCGGCGCGGTCCTCGGCGCGGGCGGCGCCGGTATGCGGGATCCGGCCGAGCGCCACCACCGCCGCCACCGGCATCGGCCAGGCGATCTCGCGGCCCTGGGGCACGAAGGCCACCGCGCGGGCGCGCCCGGCGGCGGGGAGGGCTGCGAGGCTCGCATAGCCGCTGGCCCGGATCAGGCCCTGCGCCGCGCGCAGAAGCGTGGTCTTGCCCGCGCCATTCGGCCCAAGCAGCCCCACGCATTCGCCGGGGCCAATCCGGAGGTCGATCCCCTCCAGCACCTGCCGGGCGCCCAGGCGCGCGCCGAACTGCCGCAGCTCCAGCATCAGATCCCCTCCTTGCGGGTGCGCAGGATCATGTGCAGGAAGAAGGGCGTACCGACAAGGGCGGTGAGCACGCCGAGCTTCAGGTCCCTGTCGGGCGCGATCAGCCGCACCGCCACATCGGCCGCGAGCACCATCGCGGCGCCGCCCATTGCGGAGGCCGCCATCAGCCGCCCCGGCCGCGCCGCCACCGCCCGGCGCAGCAGATGCGGCACCACCAGGCCCACGAAGCCGATCGCGCCCGCCATTGCCGTAGACGTGCCGACCAGCGCCGCGCAGGAGAGCACCGCCAGGATCCGCACCCGCCGCACATCCACCCCCATGGAGGCCGCGGCATCTTCGCCGAGCGTCAGGGCATCGAGGCTGCGCCCGACGGGCCAGGCGAGCAGCGCGCCCGCGGCGAGGAAGGGCGCCGCCAGCCAGACCTGCGGCATCGAGCGATCCGCGAGCGAGCCCATCAGCCAGAACACGATCTCGCTCGCGGCGAAGGGGTTGGGCGAGAGGTTCAGCACCAGCGCAGTAACGGCCGAGGCCAGCGCCGAGATCGCCACCCCGGCGAGGATCAGCGTGAGGGTGGTGCCGCGCGGGCCTGCCAGCACGAGGATCAGCACGACCGAAACCGCCGCGCCCGAAAGCCCCGCCAGCGGCAGCGCCAGCGCGAAGGCCGCGGCCAGCCCGCTTTGCAGCGCCAGCACCGCGCCGAGCGCGGCCGAGGCCGAGGTGCCGATCAGGCCCGGCTCCGCCAGCGGGTTGCGCAGGAGGCCCTGCATCATCGCGCCCGCGAGCCCGAGCGCGCCGCCCACCGCCGCACCCAGGAGCGCGCGCGGCAGGCGGATTTCGCGCATCACCAGCGTAACGGCCTCGCCGCGGCCTTCGAGCAGCGCGTGGAGGCTCTCGCCAAGCCCGATCGCCGCCGGGCCGATCAGCAGCGAGGCGCAGATGAGCAGCGCCACCAGCGCCCCGAGCAGGGCAAGCAGGAGGGGATTGGGCAGGTGTCTCACGGCGTCAGCGCTCTCAGCTCTTGCAGCGCCCTGAGAACATAGGGCGTGCCGCAAATCCAGTCCCGATCCGCCATCGCGGCGCGGCGCGGCGCGGCCAGCCCAAGCGCGGGATGGCTCAGAACCTCCTCCGAGCGCGCGGCGCCGGGATAGGGCTGGCCCTCCACGATCAGGTCCGGGCGCGCCATCACCAGCACTTCGAGCGGCAAGGTGCCGCCGCTGCGCAGCCCGGCTTCCGCGGCCACGTTGCGATAGCCCGCGGCGGCGAGGATCTGGCCGGAAAGGGTCGCGTCGCCGAGGCTGTAGCTGTTGGCATAATAGAGTGCTGCGCGCGGCCCGGCGGCCGGATCGCGGCGCAGCCGGGCGAGATCGGCCTCAAAAGCCCGCGCCATCGCCTCCGCTTCGGCCGCGCGCCCGAGCGCCCGGCCCACGGCGCGCATTTCGGCGGCCACATCGGCCATGCTCTGCGCGGGGGCGAAGGTCTCCACCGGCACGCCCAGCCGGCGCAGGAGCGCCACCGTGGCCGGGCTGGTGTAGGTGCCGGCCAGAACCAGATCGGGGCGGAGCGCAAAGACCTCCTCGGCCTGGCCGTGGTTCTCGGGCCAGGCCCGCGCCTCTCCGGCCATGGCCGAAGAGAGCGGGTCGCGCGCCACATGCGAGACCGACAGGAGCTGCCCCGGCGCTGCCAGCAGCATCGCCAGCTGATCGGTGCACAGGTTGATCGACACCACCCGCCCGGGGCCAGCCCAGGCGGGGGCGCAGAGCATCAGCCCCGCAAGCAGCAGGCTAGAAAGCCGTGCGCAGGCCGACATAGAGCGAGCGCCCGGGCTGGCGGTAGTTGCGCACCGTCTGGTAATCCTCGTCGAACAGGTTCTCCACCCGCAGATAGGCCTGGGTCGCATCGCTCACGGCATAGGTGAGCGACACATCCACCACCGTATAATCGGGCATCGGCGTCGGGCCGTCCGGATAGGTGGTATCCACCCGGTCCGCCGCATATGTGGCGGCGAGCCGGCCCGTCCATTGCGGCGCAAGCACCCCCTCCACCCCAGCGTTCAGGCTCTGCCGCGGCACCCGGATCAGGCGCCCGTCGGGGCCCTTCGCATCGGTGTAGGTGTAATTGCCGAACAGGCTCCAGCCGGGGCGGAGCTCGGCGGTGCCGCTCAGCTCCAGCCCGCGGGTTTTCGCGGTGCCGTCGATCTGCTCGTAGCAGTAATAGCCCTCGATGCAGGAAAACCCGGTCGCCTGGATCAGGTTCTCGATCCGGGTGTCGAACAGGGTCGCCTGCACCGAGCCGCCCGCGAACAGCCGCTCCACGCCCAGCTCGTAGCTGCGCGAGGTCTCGGGGCGCAGGTCCGGGTCGCCGTAGCTGCTGTGCAGCTCATAGAGCGAGGGCGCGCGGAAGCCGGTCGCGGCCACGGCGCGCAGCACCCAGTCCTCGGCCGGGCGCCAGGCGGCGGCGAGCCGCCCCGTGGTGCGCGCGCCGAAATCGCTGTGCACGTCATGGCGCAGCGCGAAGGACAGGTCCACCGCCCCGGCCGGCGCATAGCGCAGCTCGCCGAAGACGGAGTTGGTGCTGGCCGCGCCCGAGGCGTCGCTGTGATACGCGCCCCAGACCGGATCGACACTGTCGTAGCTGGTGGCGAAATCCTCGCGCGTGCGCTCGGCGCCCCAGTCCAGCTGCAGCTGCTCCGAAGTGGCCCAGCTGCCCGCATAGCGGTAATGGGTGCGGGTGCCGTCGAAGGGGCTGAAGGCGTTGCTGGCGGGGTAGGTATAGGCGCGCTCGGTCTTGCTGCGGCCGAGGCTGATCTCGTGGCTGACGGCGCCGGTCTCGAATTGCGCGAACAGGCGGGCGCCGCGCAGGGTGCTGTCGCTGTCGTTCGCGGCATCGGCGGTGCTGTCGTCGAATTCGGCGTGGCTCTGGCGCCAGAAGCCGTTGGCGCCGATGCGGAAAGTCTCGGTCAGGTCGTAGGCGCCGTAGAAGTTCAGCGCATTGCTGCGCAGGCCGTCGGCCTCGCGCCCGTCGGCATAGGCGGAGAAGCCGCTTGTCACGGTGCGGCTCGCGGTCAGGGCGAATTCGCCGCGCGCGCCCTTCACCCCGGCCGAGGCCTGGCCGCTGAGCGTGCCATAGGTGCCGGCCTCCACCGCGGCGGTGCCACTGCTGCCTTCGCGCGTGGGGCGCCAGGTGGCGATGTCGATCACGCCGCCCACGGCATTCGCGCCGTAGAGCGCCGATTGCGCCCCGCGCAGCACCTCCACCCGCGACAGGCCGGAGGTGCTCAGGGGGCCGAAATCGAGCTGGGTCTGGGTGCTGGAGGGGTCGGTGATGTCGATCCCGTCCATGCGCACGCCGATATAGGCGCCGCCAAGGCCGCGCAGCCGCAGGGCGGCCGTCTGCCCGAGTCCGCCGTTGCGGGTAAATGAGACGCCGGGCGCGCGGGCCAGCTGCTCGGCAAGCGAGAGCCCGCCTGCGGATTGCAGATCCTGTGCGGTGAGGACGCTGACGCTCGCCCCGGTGCGGCTGAGCGCGACGGGGGTGCTGCTGGCCGAGACGGTCATGGTCTCGAGCTCGATTTCTTCCTGCGCATGGGCGGGCAGGGCGGCGAGCGCGGTGGAAAGAAGGATGAGTGCGCGGAACGGGCGCATGATGGGTATCCTGAACTGCCGGATGGGCTCCGGATGTGGCGGTGGGCCGGGGTATGCGCCCGGTCTGCGAAATCACCACTGCGGAAGGCCGCTGCCCTGGCGCGCCCCGCACCGGACAAGGGTGAGCGCCACGGCAGGTCTCCTGGCTCGCGGGTCGTCGCTCTGGCAGGCCTTCCCGGTTTCCCAGTGGCACCGATCCGCCATCGCTCGCCGCCTACAGTTGCGGGGGCAGCCGCGGCATTGCCCGAAGGCGCACCGCATTCCCTATTGTCCGGAGGTCCGGAACCGGGGCGCGTTCTCTGTGCGGGGCCGGGCGCCCTTCTGTCAAGCCCGGAGCCTGCCCACCCATGCAAAAAGCCGCATGAAGGGCCGGGCGCGCAGGAAAATTCAGCCGCAGCGCAGAAAGGGGATTCACACCCCGAATCACCCATGTTAGGGAAGGGGCAATCAAGGGCCACAAGGCTCCTACCTGCAAAGACAGGTTCATACAGGCAAGCACAGGATACGGGCCCTTCGGGGCCCGTTTCGCTTTGCGGGGCCGGCTCCGGCGGCCTGTGTGGATGCGGCGTTGACACCGGCGCGCGGCTCTGTATAAGCCCGCCATCCCGGGGTTCGCGCCCCGGTTTGGTGTTGGTGGCCCCCGCAAGGGGAAGCCTGTCGCCCCTCGGGGAAAGGACAACGCCCTTCGCCGGGCATCCGCCCAGACAAGAACGGCCGCAAGGCCAACGAAGGAGATCAGCCGTGACCAAACGCACGTCTGCCAAGTACAAGATCGACCGCCGCATGGGCGAGAACATCTGGGGCCGCGCCAAGTCGCCGCTCAACAAGCGTGAATACGGCCCGGGCCAGCACGGCCAGCGCCGCAAGAACAAGCTGTCGGACTTCGGTACCCAGCTGCGCGCCAAGCAGAAGCTCAAGGGCTACTATGGCGACCTGACCGAAAAGCAGTTCCGCCGCATCTACGCCGAAGCCGAACGGGTGAAGGGCGACACCGGCGAGAACCTGATCGGCCTGCTGGAGCGCCGGCTGGACGCGATCGTGTATCGCGCGAAATTCGTGCCGACCATCTTTGCCGCCCGTCAGTTCGTGAACCACGGCCACGTGACCGTGAACGGCCAGCGCGTGAACATCGCGTCCTACCGCGTCAAGGAAGGCGACGTCGTCGCGATCCGCGACAAGTCGCGTCAGCTGGCGCTGGTGCTCGAAGCCGCGCAATCGGGCGAGCGTGACGTTCCGGATTACCTGGAAGTCGACCATGGCAAGATGACCGCGACCTTCGTGCGCACCCCGGCTCTGGGCGACGTGCCCTATCCGGTGGTGATGGAGCCGAACCTGGTCGTCGAATTCTACGCGAAGAACTGATTTCAGACTGAAATCATGCAAAGGGCCGGGGTTTCCCGGCCCTTTTGTCATACCGGCAAGATCATGCTGGCCAAGTTCCTGCCCGCCCGCTAGAAAGCCCGCGAACTGTGAGGACATGGCCCATGAACGACTTCATCCGTCCGCAGCCCGGCATTCTGGAGATTGCGCTCTATGAGGGCGGGCAGTCGCATGTGGCGGGTCTGAGCGACGCGATCAAGCTCAGCTCCAACGAAAATCCTTTCGGCCCCTCGGACAAGGCGAAGGAAGCCTTCTCCCGCGCCGTGCACAAGCTGCACCGCTATCCGTCCACCGACCATGCCGCGCTGCGCCAGGCGATCGGCGAGGTGCATGGCCTCGATCCGGACCGGATCATCTGTGGCGTGGGCTCGGATGAGATCATCAATTTCCTCTGCCAGGCCTATGCCGGGCCGAAGGACGAGGTCGTGTTCACCGAGCATGGCTTCCTGATGTACCGCATCTATACCCATGCGGCGGGGGCGGTTCCGGTGCAGGTGCCCGAGCGCGAGCGCACCACCGATGTGGATGCGATCCTGAAGGCCTGCACCAAGAAGACGAAGCTCGTGTTCCTGGCCAATCCGAACAACCCGACCGGCACGATGATCGGCCTGTCGGAACTGGAGCGGCTGGCGGCGGGCCTGCCGAAGCAGGCGCTGCTGGTGATCGACGGGGCCTATGCCGAATATGTGGAGGGCTATGACGGGGGCGCGGAGCTCGCGACCCGGTTGCCCAACGTGTTCATGACCCGGACCTTCTCCAAGATCTACGGTCTGGGCGGGCTGCGCATCGGCTGGGGCTATGGGCCGCGCGCGATCATCGACGTGCTGAACCGGGTGCGGGGGCCGTTCAACCTCTCGACCGCGCAACTGGAGACCGCCGAAGCCGCCGTGCGCGACCAGGACTGGATCGCGCGGTGCCGCACGGACAATGCCCGCCTGCGCGGATGGCTCGCGGATTCTCTGGCGGAAAAGGGTGTTCCGTCAGATGTTTCCACGGCGAACTTCATCCTTGCGCGGTTCGGCTCCGAAGAAGAGGCCGTGGCCTGTGACGAGTTCCTGAAGAAGGACGGGCTGATCGTGCGCCGGGTGGCGGGCTATGGCTTGCCGAACTGCCTGCGGATCACGGTGGGCGATGAGCCCTCCTGCCGTCGCGTGGCGCATCTGATCGGGCTGTTCAAATCGGGTGGCGGCCAATGACCGGCTACAAGCGTGTGGCGCTGATCGGGCTCGGCCTGATCGCGTCGTCGATGGCCCATGCCATCCGCCAGCATCGGCTCGCGGACGAGATCGTCGGCCATGCGAAATCGGCCGGGACCCGGGAGACCGCGCTGGAGATCCGTCTCGTCGACCGGGTTTGTGAAACTGCGGCCGAGGCGGTGCAGGGCGCCGATCTGGTGGTGCTCTGTGTGCCGGTGGGGGCGATGGGCGCGATTGCGGCCGAAATCGCCCCGCATCTGGAGCCGGGCGCCACGGTGACCGATGTGGGCTCGGTCAAGCAGGCGGTGATCGCGGCGGTCGCGCCGCATCTGCCGGGCCATGTGCATTTCATCCCCGGCCACCCGCTGGCGGGGACCGAGCATTCCGGCCCGCGCTCGGGCTTTGCCACGCTGTTCGTGAACCGCTGGTGGCTGCTCACGCCGCTGGAGGCCACGCCGCCGGAGCCGGTGGCGCGGCTGCGCGGCTTCCTTGAAACACTGGGCGCGAATGTCGATCTGATGGATGCGCACCGCCACGATCTGGTGCTGGCGGTGGTGTCGCATACGCCGCACCTGATCGCCTATACGATGGTGGGGGTGGCGGATCATCTTCGCCGCGTAACGCACGAGGAAGTCATCAAATATTCCGCATCCGGGTTTCGCGATTTCACCCGGATCGCGGCCTCCGACCCGACCATGTGGCGCGACGTCTTCCTGACCAACAAGGAAGCGACGCTCGATATTCTCGGCCGCTTCACCGAGGAGCTGTTCATCCTGCAGCGGGCGATCCGGATGGGCGATGGCGATCAGCTGTTCGATTATTTCACCCGCACCCGTGCGATCCGGCGCGGCATCATCGAAGCCGGCCAGGACACGGCGGCGCCCGATTTCGGGCGCGGCGGGCCGGAGCGCGGCTGATGCGGGCGGGGCTGGCTGCCATCCTGATCGCGCTCGCCGCCACCGCGCAGGCGGCGCCGATGGAGGAATCGCCGCGCCCACAGGCCCGCCCCGATGCGCTCGCGGGCAGCCTGGCGCCACTGCTTCCCCCGGGCCGCGCCACCGCGCAGCCCCGTGCCGATGTTCTGGCGCAGATGGTGCCTGCGGTGCCGGTTGGCGCGGGTGTGATGCCGCGCGGCGATGCGCGTCTGGCCGGTGTCCGGCCGGTGCCGCGCCCGGCCCAGCCCGAGGCGGTGCTGCGCGTGGCCGCGGCGCCGGCGCCGCGCCTTGCCGCTCCGGGCAAGCTGGCCAAGGGCTCGGTCTGCGGTATTCCCGGGCTCACGGGCCATCCGATCCCGGCCATTTCGTCGCGTGTGGCGGGCTGCGGGCTGGCGGACGGGGTGGAGATCACCCATGTCTCGGGGATCCCGCTCTCGCTCCCGGCGCAGGTGGATTGCGGCACGGCGGCGGCGCTGAAAAGCTGGGTCGATGGAGGCATCCTGCCCGCCGTCGGCAATCGCGGCGGCGGTGTGGCGCAGCTGCAGATCGCGGGCTCCTATGCCTGCCGCCCGCGCAACAATCAGAAGGGATCGCAGGTCTCCGAACACGGCCGCGGCCGGGCGGTGGACCTCTCGGGGATCCGCCTGCGCTCGGGAGAGGTGATCACCGTCGCCCAGGGGTGGGGCTCACGCGCCGGCGGGCCGATCCTGGAGCGGATCCACCGCGCCGCCTGCGGCCCCTTCGGCACGGTTCTGGGCCCGCGGTCGGATCGGTTCCATCAGGACCATATCCACGTCGATACCGCGCGCAACCGGGGCGGCGCCTATTGCCGCTAGGCGCTAGCGCAGCCGCGGCGCCGGCCCGAGCGGCACTGGCCCGAGGCTCATCATCCCCTCGTTGAAGCTCAGCGGCAGCTGCAGCGACCCGTCGGACGACTGCGCCGCCAGATAGGTCGCGAAGCTGGTCATCACCTGCTCGAGATCGGGGGCGACGATGCCGGAGCCGATCAGGAAATCCAGCCAGTTGCGCCAGTCCTTGGTGCTCAGGAGGATGCGCCCCTGCGGCTGGCCGTTGGCATCCAGCGTGACGGTGCCGGAGGCGGTCAGCCCGCTGTCACCCCAGATGATGCGGCTCGGCGTCAGCGTGATTTCCCGCAAATCCGCCGGGGCGCCCGCCAGGCTCGGCGCCGGATCGAAGGCCAGATCCGCGCTGAGCAGGATGTCCTCGATCGTATCCGGCAGGCCGGAGCGCGGTGCCAGCGCCGCGGCAACCCCCTGCGGCAAGGTCAGGCCCGTGATCCGGAGTGTCATACGGTACGTCTGCGCCTTCCCTGCATCGAGGCTCGCGGAAACGGCGCGCGCGTTCAGCACGGTGGCGCCGGTCGCATCATAGCTCAGCGCCGGGGCTTCCAGCTGAGCCGCCGCAGCCTGCAGCGGCAGGACCGGGCGCGACGCCAGCGAGACCGCGCCCGCGGCCTTTGCGGCGGTGAGGGTGAAATGCATGCCTCCGAGCGTCAGCTGCTGCGGCAGGCTAGGCGCCAGCGTCCAGTGCAGCGGCGCCCGGAGCGGAGCCGAGGCGCGCAGCTCCGGGGCGAACCAATGGCCCTCAGCGCCGATCGGCACCATCAGATGGCCGATATCGAGCCCGAACCGGGCCGGGAAGCCCGCCGCCTCCACGGTTTCGGCCCGGGCAAATCCTGCGCCCGAAAGAGCCAGCCGGGCCCTTTGCGCCATGACCTGTCCGAGCCCCCAGCCGGCCGCCGGGACCGCCAGTGCCGCAACTACAACCCAGCCCACAAACCGCATGGCAACCCCTTCCCCGAAACACCCGCCCGATGTAATCCCTCCGGGACAGGAGGGCCAGAGCATGCGCCGACCACTTTGGATCTTTGGCTATGGTTCGCTGATCTGGGACCCCGGTTTCGTTCCGGCCGAGCGTCGCCGGGCCACGCTGGCGGGATGGCGGCGCAGCTTCTGCATGCGCTCGATCCATTTCCGCGGGACCGAGGCCGCGCCCGGGCTGGTGCTGGCGCTGGACGCAGAGGCCGGGGCGGAGTGTGCCGGACTGGCGCTGCGGGTGCCGGAGGCTGAGGCCGAGCGCGTGCTGGCCGAGGTGCGCGCGCGTGAGCTGATTTCCTATGCCTATCTGGAGCAGACGGTGACGCTGCGCTGCGAGCGCGGCGAGCGGATCGAGGCGCTGGCCTATGTCATCAACCGCGAGGGGCCGCAGTATTGCGCGCTTGGGGCCGAGGAGCAGGCGCGCATCATCGCCGCGGCCAGCGGCGCGCGCGGGCCGAACCGGGACTACCTGTGGAACACCGCGCAGCATCTGGCCGATCTCGGCCTCGCCGATCCGGAACTCGATGCACTCGCCGTCCGCGTGCGCGAATTGACCGCCGGGGGCTTCACACAGGCGCTGGCGCCGCCTATCGTGGCGCATAACAACAAACGATGAGGCAGCCCATGCGCGCGCCGGTCCGGCAGCCCGAACCGCATTTCTCCCAGCCGGTCCGTCAGATCGTGATGATGCTGATCGTTCTGGGCTTCGTGGTGGCAGGCGGCGTGCTCGCCTATGCGCCGATCTATTCCATCTTCCATATCAACCCATGGTTGAATGGCGCGATCTTCACGGTGTTCGTGCTCGGCGTGCTGGCCTGCTTCTGGCAGGTGGTGCAGCTGATCCGCGCAGTGGTCTGGATCGAGAATTTCGCGGCCGACCGGCCGGGGCGGCCGCAGTACCGCGCGCCGGTGCTGCTCGCGCCGCTGGCGGCGCTGCTGGGGGCGCGGGGCGGGCGGCGCACGATCGCGACCTCGGCGGGGCGATCGATCCTCGAATCCGTCGCGACCCGGATCGACGAGGGGCGCGACATTACCCGCTACCTCTCGAGCCTCCTTATCTTCCTCGGGCTGCTGGGCACGTTTTATGGCCTGGCCACCACGGTGCCGGGGGTGGTCGATACCATCCGCGCGCTGGCGCCGAAGAACGGAGAAAGCGCGGCGGAGGTGTTCTCCAACCTGATGACCGGGCTTGAATCCCAGCTGGGCGGCATGGGCACGGCCTTCTCCTCCTCGCTGATCGGCCTCGCCGGATCGCTGGTGGTGGGCCTGCTGGAGCTGTTTGCCAGCCATGGCCAGAACCGGTTCTACCGCGAGCTGGAGGAATGGATCTCCTCGATCTCCCGGCTCAGCTTCGCGGCCGGGGATGGCGAGGGCGGGGAATCTTCGGCCATGGTCGGGATCCTTGACCATATGGCCGAGCAGATGGACGAGCTGAAGATGCTGTTCGCGCAATCCGAAGCCGCGCGCAGCCAGACCGAGGCGCGGCTGTCGCAGCTCGCGCAGGCCTTCGAGGGCTTCGCGAACCGCGCCGCCGCCGCCGACGAGGATCGCGCCCGGCAGATCAGCACCTTCGCGCATCTGGCCGCCGGGCAGGACCGGCTGGTGAGCGTGCTCGATGCGCTCAATGACCGGATTGCCATGCGCGAGGCCAGCGAGACCGAGGCCGAGGTGCGCATGCGCCTGCGCTCGATCGACGTGCAGCTGCCGCGCCTGCTGGAGGAAATCTCCGCCGGGCGACAGGAGAGCATGGCCGAGATGCGCACCGGCCTTGCGGCGCTGACCCGGGCGGTGCTCGCCGGGAAGCAGCAGCGCGGGGAGGGCTGAGATGGGCCTCGCGCGCCGCGGATCCAACCGCTTCGCGGTCAATGTCTGGCCGGGGTTCGTCGATGCCATGGGCGCGCTGCTGATGGTGCTGATCTTCGTGCTGTCGATCTTCATGATCGTGCAGTCGGTGATGCGCGATACGCTCTCGAGCAAGGATCAGGAGCTGACCGACCTGCATGGGCAGCTTTCGAGCCTCGCGCAGGCGCTCTCGCTCGAACGCGCCAAGACCGACAGCCTCACCGGCGCGCTCGATAGCGCCAAGGCGCAGGCGGATGCGCAGCAGGCGCTGATCGCCTCGCTGGGCGCGCAGCTGAGCGAACGGCAGGCGGCGCTCGACAGCGCGAACCAGAAGATCACCGCCTTCGAGGCGCAGGTGGCCTCGCTCGTGGGCGAAGCGAGCCTGCGCACGGACGAGATCCGCCTCGACAAGCAGACGATCGAGGAGCTGCGCGCGAAGCTTTCCAGTTCGGGCGATGAGCTTGCCGCGATGACGCTGCAGCTGGAGGCGGCGCGCAAGCGGGCCGATGAAACGCTGCTGCTGCTGGCGGCGGCCGAGGCTGCGAAGCAGGGCATGCAGCAGCAGCTGGCTGAGCAGATGAGCGAGGCCGAACGCGCGGCGCTGCTGAAAAGCACGGCGCAGAAGGCGCTGGAGAACCAGAAGCAGATCTCCGACCGCAATGCCGAGAAGGTCGCGCTGCTGAACCAGCAGGTGCTGGCGCTGCGCGCGCAGCTCAACGAGCTGCAGGCGATCCTCGATGCCGCGCAATCGCGCGATGCCGATGCCAAGGTGCAGGTGGAGGCGATGGGCGCGCAGCTGAACGCCGCGCTGGCGCAGGTCGCGGCGGAGCAGAAGCGCCGCGCGCAGCTGGAGGAGGCGGCGCGCCGGAAGGCCGAGGCCGAGAAGCAGGACCTGGAGAAATACCGCTCCGAATTCTTCGGCCGGATGTCGGAGCTCCTGAGCGGGAGGGCAGGGGTGCGGGTGGTCGGGGACCGCTTCGTATTCTCCTCCGAAGTGCTGTTCCAGCCCGGCAATGCGGATCTGTCCGCCGAAGGCCGGGCGCAGATCGCGCGCGTGGCGCAGACCTTCCGCGACCTGTCGTCCGAGATCCCGCGCGAGATCGACTGGGTGCTGGAGGTCGATGGCTTCACCGACGACACGCCGCTGTCCGGCACCGGGCTCTACCGCGACAACTGGGAGCTGAGCCAGGCGCGCGCGCTTTCGGTGGTGCGGTTCATGATTTCCGATCTGGGCTTCCCGCCCACCCGGCTGAAAGCCGCGGGCTTCGGCGAATTCAGCCCCGTGGCCGCAGGCAGCAGCGCCGAGGCCCGCGCCGCGAACCGCCGCATCGAGCTGAAGCTCACAGAGCGCTGAGCACCTGCGCCGCGATCCGGCCGAGCTGCTCGGACAGCGGGTTGGATTTGCGCCAGACCATGCCGATGGTGCGGCGCGGCTGGGGCGCGGGCAGGCGGGCGACGGAGACCTCGGCCGAGCGGGTCTCGATCCCGATCGCCATCTCCGGGATCAGGGTGACGCCGATGCCCGCGCCCACCATCTGCACCAGGGTGGTGAGCGAGCTGCCCTCCATCATGTCGCGCGCGACGGCAGGGGACATGTGGCAGAAGGACAGCGCCTGATCGCGGAAGCAATGGCCCTCCTCGAGCAGCAGGAGCCGCATCGCGCGCAGCCCTTCGGCCCCCGGAACCGGCTTGTCGGCATCGCGCGCGGGCCGCACCAGCAGGAATTCCTCCTCGAACAGCGGCTGCTCCGCCAGCCCCGGCTCCGATACCGGCAGCGCCACCAGAGCCGCATCCAGCGCGCCTTCCATCAGCCCCTCGATCAGCTTGCCCGTCACCGCCTCGCGCGGGCGCAGGTCCAGCCCCGGGTCGCTCTCGCCCAGCACTCGGATCAGCCGCGGCAAGAGATAGGGCGCGACCGTCGGGATCACCCCGATCCGCAGCGGGCCGCTGAAGCTGCCGCCGGCGATGCGGGCCAGATCGGCGAGCTCATCGACCGAGCGCAGGATCGCGCGCGCACGCTGCGCGAGCTCCTCTCCGAGTGCGGTGAGCCGGATCTGCCGCGGGCCGCGCTCGATCAGCGGTGCGCCGAGGATCTCCTCCAGCTCCTTCATCTGCAGCGAGAGCGCCGGCTGCGAAATCGCCGAAGCCTCGGCCGCGCGTCCGAAGTGCCGGTGCCGGGCCAAAGCCTCGAAATAGCGCAGATGTTTCATCGAGATGTTCGTCATAAGCCCGTCATATCACCGCAATTGGAAAATGAAAATTTATCTTATGAAGTGCTTCGGCTACCCTGATCCGGACCCGACGTGACGGCCGCGGCCGCCGCGTCACATGCAGCCGAGTGAGGAGAGCGACATGGACGGAAATGATGTGAGGGGCGCGGGCAAATGCCCGGTCATGCACGGCGCCAATACCGCGATGGGCAAGGGGGTGATGGACTGGTGGCCGAATGCCCTGAACCTCGACATCCTGCACCAGCACGACACCAAGACCAATCCGCTCGGGCCAGCGTTCAGCTACCGCGAGGAGTTCCGCAAGCTGGACGTGGAGGCGCTGAAGGCCGATCTGCGCGCGCTGCTGGCCGATAGCCAGGACTGGTGGCCCGCGGACTGGGGCACCTATATGGGGATGATGGCGCGCGTGTCCTGGCATGCGGCCGGGTCCTATCGCAACACCGATGGCCGCGGCGGCGGCAGCACCGGCAACCAGCGCTTCGCGCCACTGAACAGCTGGCCCGACAACGTCAACACCGACAAGGGCCGCCGCCTGCTGTGGCCGATCAAGAAGAAATACGGCAACAAGATCAGCTGGGCCGATCTGCTGCAGCTCGCGGGCACCATCGGCTATGAGCAGGCCGGGCTGAAGACCTTCGGCTTCGCCTTCGGGCGCGAGGATATCTGGGCGCCGGAGAAAGACACCTATTGGGGCGACGAGAAGGAATGGCTCGCGCCTTCTGATGCGCGCTATGGCGATGTGAACGATCCGGCGACGCTGGAAAACCCGCTGGCGGCGGTGCAGATGGGGCTGATCTATGTGAACCCCGAAGGGGTGAACGGCCAGCCCGACCCGCTGAAGACCGCCCAGCAGATGCGCGAGACCTTCGCCCGCATGGGCATGAACGACGAGGAGACCGTGGCCCTGACTGCGGGCGGTCACACCATCGGCAAGTGCCACGGCAACGGCAATCCGGCCGACCTGAGCCCCGATCCGGAGGCCGCGGGGCCGGAGTATCAGGGCCTGGGCTGGTTCAACACCCAGCATCGCGGCATCGGGCGCAACACGCTGGTGGGCGGCCCCGAAGGCGCCTGGACCACGAACCCGACGAAATGGGACAATGGCTTCTTCGAGATGCTGTTCGGCCATGAGTGGCATCTGGTGAAATCGCCCGCGGGTGCGAACCAGTGGGCGCCGGTTTCGATTGCCGAGGCCGACAAGCCGGTGGATGTGGAGGATCCGTCGATCCGCACCATGCCGATGATGACCGATGCCGATATGGCGCTGAAGGTGGACCCGGGCTACCGCGAGATTGCGCTGCGCTTCCGCGATGATTTCGAGGCCTTCTCCGATGCGTTTGCCCGCGCCTGGTTCAAGCTGACGCACCGCGATATGGGGCCGAAATCCGTCTATCTCGGCCCGGATATCCCGCAAGAAGACCTGATCTGGCAAGATCCGATCCCGGCGGGCAGCACGGGCTACGATGTGGCGGCGCTGAAGGCGGCGATCGCGGCCTCGGGGCTGAGCATCGCCGACAGGGTGGCCACCGCCTGGGACAGCGCGCGCACCTTCCGCGGCTCCGACAAGCGCGGCGGTGCGAATGGCGCCCGGATCCGGCTGACGCCGCAGAAGGACTGGGCTGGCAACGAGCCCGAGCGTCTGGCGCGGGTGCTGTCGGTGCTGGAGCCGCTGGCGGCGGCTGCGGGGGCGAGCATTGCCGATACCATCGTGCTGGCGGGCAGCCTCGGGGTAGAGCAGGCGGCGCAGGCCGCGGGTGTGGCGATCGAGGTACCCTTCGCTCCGGGGTGTGGCGATGCGCTGCCGGAGATGACCGATGTGCATGGCCTTTCCGTGCTGGAGCCGATCCACGATGGCTACCGGAACTGGCTGAAGAAGGACTATGCCGTCAGCCCGGAGGAGCTGATGCTCGACCGCACGCAGCTGATGGGCCTGACCGCGCCGGAGATGACGGTTCTGGTCGGGGGGATGCGGGTGCTCGGGACGAACCATGGCGGCGCCGCGCATGGGGTGTTCACCGACCGGGTCGGCGTGCTGAGCACGGATTTCTTCACCACGCTGACCGATATGGCCTATCGCTGGGTGCCGAAGGCCGGCGGGCTCTATGATATCGTGGAGCGCAAGACCGGCGCGGTGAAATATGCCGCGACGCGGGTGGATCTGGTGTTCGGCTCGAACTCCATCCTGCGGGCCTATGCCGAAGTCTATGCCCAGGACGATGCGCAGGAGAAATTCGTGCGCGATTTCGTTGCCGCCTGGACCAAGGTGATGAACGCGGATCGCTTCGATCTGCTCTGAGCATAAGACATCAGGCCCGCAACCGCGGGCCTGATGGTGTATTTTCAGTGACTTATGCGATGATCCTCGCCTGATGGGTGAGGTTCTGGCGCGGGGTGGCGCCTGATTAGCCTCACTGGTTCGGCGTGATCACGAATTCCACACGGCGGTTTTTCGCGCGGCCTTCCGGGGTCAGGTTCGAGGCGATCGGCTGGTCCTCGCCGCGCCCGACCGGCACCAGCCGGTATTCCGGCACGCCTGCGCCGATCAGCACCTGCGTGACCGAATTCGCGCGCTGGCGCGAGAGGTTCTGGTTGTAGCTGGCGGTGCCGGTATTGTCGGTGTGGCCCACGACCTGCACCGTGGTGTTGGGGTAGCGGTTCAGGCTGCCCGCGAGGGTCTGCAGGTCGCGCTGCAGATCGGCGCGCACGACGGCGCTGTCGGTGGCGAAGAGCACGTCCTGCGGCATGGTCACGACGAGGTTGGTTCCGTTGTTCACGACCGAGACCCCGTTCGTGGTCAGGTCGCGCTGCAGCTCCTGAGCCTGGCGGTCCAGCTGGGTGCCGATGGCGCCGCCGAGCAGGCCGCCGATGACGGCCCCGGCCGCGGCCTTGGTGAGGCGCTCGTCTCCGCCGCTGGTTGCGCCGAGCACGCCGCCGAGGATGGCGCCGGTGGCGGCACCCGCATTGCGCCGCGCGTTGGGCTCCGTTCCGAAGGAGCCGTTCGGGTCGGCGCAAGCCGTCAGCCCGATCACGCCCGTCATCGCCAGCAGCAGGGGAATGTTCTTTTTCATGACCAATTGCTCTCGTCAGTGCCCCGGTGCCCGGGTGGTTCGCCCCTCTTCTACGCGAAGGCGGGGGCATTGTTCCATCCCTCGCGCGCTTTGGGCGACGCTCCGCCCATCACAACTGGGCGAGAGGTGCCATGCCGGCCTGTGCGTACGCGGTGTGTGGAATGGCGTGGGGCGCCTGAGGCGAAGAATGCCAGAAAAGGCCCCGGAGATGCCCAAAGGGCCCCGGGGTGCCGGAGCCCTTTGCAGGCGAGGGAAAGACAGTATCGCTTCTTGGCGTGCAGCGATCGCCGCGCGCACAGGCCGCACCGGGGTGGACCGGGCGGCTTGTGCGAAGGGTCAGCTTCCGGAGACGATCCGGAACAGAGCCCGCCGGGCCTCGGGGCTCGGGGCGGCTTCGAAGGCGGCGGCCTTTTCGGCGAAGCCCTGGGCCAATGCGAATTCATCGCCGGGCTCGGCAATGCGAATGGCATCGCGTCCGATCGGGCAGACGGTGAGCGCGCGGACATCGAAGCGCCGCGGCACCCGGCAGACCGCGCCTTCGGCCACCAGGCAGCCGAGCGCGCGGGTGATATCTCCAAGGTCCGAACGCAGCGGCAGGAGCAGCAGGCGCGCCGTCAGCTCCGGCCGGCCGGGGCCGGGCTCGGAGACGAGCTCCGCCTCCACGATGGCCGGCTCGCGGAACATCTCCTCGCAGCCATCGGCGATGGTCTTGCGGGCGGCGGAGGTGAAGAAGGCCGTCAGCGGCATTCCGCGGACTTCCATGCCCATCAGGTCGTTCAGGTGCATGCCCGCCAACCGGAAGCGCCCCATGCCGGGGGCGACCCGCTCCAGCACGAAGGAAAATTCGAGGGCGCGTTCGATCCCGCGCGGATCGATCTCGGAGCGGGCGGGCACCAGGCGGTTACGCCGGACGCCATCCCAGTAGGCCCGCAGCTCGGAGGCCACACGCAGGCCGAGACCCGCGCGTTTTTCCATGCTGACGACCTTGTCCATCTTACCGTCTTCGCGTTCCATACTGTCCATCCGTGGCGGATTTACCCGCCTTTAAACTCACTACCAAAACGGGTGCCGGAGAGATTGGGTTCCTGGGCGATTGACCCGGCAGCCAAATAATTCTTAGTGACCCCTTAATACTGCAGTTTTGTCCCTTACAGAGAATTAAGTGATCAAATGGTTAAGCCCCTGACCTCCCTCCGAACGATCTCCATGACCGGCTTCGCGGCACGCCAGGGGGCGGGCGCCGGGCACAGCTGGACCTGGGACATGCGCGCGGTCAATGGCCGCGGACTGGACCTGCGCTTGCGTCTGCCGGAGATAGAGGGGCTGGAAGCGCCGGTGCGCGCGGCCGTGGCGAAGGCCGTAAGCCGCGGAAACATCACGCTTTCCCTGAGGCTGACCGGCGCCGAGCGGGGCGAAGGGCTGCGCCTGTCGTCGCCGGGGCTGGGGGCGGCGCTGGTCGCCTTGCGCGAGGTGGAGGCGGCGGCCCAGGCGGCCGGGCTCACGCTGGCCCCGACCCGCGCCTCCGACATTCTGGCGCTGCGCTCCGTTACGGAACAGGTGCTGACCGAGTCGGCCGATATGGCCGATTTGCGCGCCCTGCTGCTGCGCGATCTCGATCTCCTTCTGCGCGAGTTCGCGGCGATGCGGCAGGCCGAAGGGGCGCAGATCGGCGCGGTGGTGGCGGCGCAGGCCGCGCTGATGGCCGCGCTCGGGAGGGTGATGGGGGGCGCGGCCGGAGCCGATCCGCAGCGCGTCGCGCAGGAGCTGGCCCTGCTCGCGGTGAAGGCCGACGTGACCGAGGAGATCGACCGGCTGCGCGCCCATGCCGTCGCGGCGCGGGCGCTGCTGGCGGCGGAGGGGCCGGTGGGCCGCAAGCTCGATTTCCTGACCCAGGAATTCGTGCGCGAGGCCAATACGCTGTGCTCGAAATCCGGCTCGGCCCGGTTGACCGCGATCGGGCTTGACCTCAAGCATGTCATCGACCAGATGCGCGAACAGGTCCAGAACTTGGAGTAACCCATGTCCATTCGCCGCCGCGGCTTGCTGATCATCCTGTCCTCGCCCTCGGGAGCGGGCAAGTCGACGCTCTCGAAGCGGCTGATGAACTGGGATCCGACGCTGCGCTTCTCCGTCTCCGCGACGACGCGCGCGCCGCGCCCCGGCGAGGAGCATGGGCGCGACTATTACTTCTCCACCCCCGAGGAATTCCGCGGCCTCGTCGGCGCGGGGCAGATGCTGGAGCATGCCGAGGTCTTCGGCAATTTCTACGGCACGCCGCGGGCCCCGGTGGAGGCCGCAATGGCGGAGGGCCGCGATACGCTCTTTGACGTGGACTGGCAGGGCGGCCAGCAGATCCGCCGCTCCGCCCTGGGCAAGGATGTGGTCTCGATCTTCATCCTGCCGCCCTCCATCGCCGCGCTGGAGAGCCGCCTGCGCGGCCGGGGCCAGGACAGCGAGGAGGTGATCGCGAAGCGCATGGCGAAATCGCGTGACGAGATCAGCCATTGGGCCGAATATGATTATGTCGTGGTCAATCATGATCTGGACCGGGCGGAGGCGGAGTTGCGCACGATCCTGACGGCGGAGCGCGCCCGGGCGGACCGGCAGCCGGGCCTGAACGACATCGTGCGCGGGCTGAACGAGGAGTTTGAGGCCAGATGATTTACGAACTGGACGGCATTGCGCCAGTGCTGGGGCAGGGCGCATGGGTCGCGCCCGATGCGAACCTGATCGGCAAGGTGGTGTTGGAGGATGCGGCATCGGTCTGGTTCGGGGCGACGCTGCGCGGCGACAACGAGGAGATCCGGGTCGGCCGCGGCTCCAACATCCAGGAGAATGTGATCTGCCACACCGACATGGGCTATCCGCTGGTGATCGGCCCGGACTGCACCATCGGGCACAAGGCGATGCTGCATGGCTGCATCATCGGTGCGGGCACGCTGATCGGCATGGGGGCGACGGTGCTGAACGGCGCCCGGATCGGGGCGGGCTGCCTGATCGGCGCGGGGGCGCTGATCACCGAGGGCAAGGAGATCCCTGATGGTTCGCTGGTGATGGGCGCGCCGGGCAAGGTCGTGCGCGTGCTCGATGCCGAGGCGCGCGAGCGGCTGCTGAAATCGGCCGCGCATTACCGGGCGAATGCCGCCCGCTTCGCGCGGGGCCTGCGCGCGGTCTAGGAGGCGCCGGGGCATTGGCGGGCCTCGTCCTGAAGGATTTCGAAGGGGCGCGGCGCCCAGACGGCATGCACCTCGCGCAGGACCATCTCCAGCCGCGGGAGCGGTGCCGAGAGCGCGATCAGCGGTCCGGCATAGCCGAGCCGGATCAGCCGCTGCGCCACATCCAGAATGTCGTGGCGCTCCGCGACCAGCGGGGTCACCACGACGTCCGGCCGGGTGCGCAAAAGCAGCTCCGCGGTGAGCGCAGGCAGGGCGGCATGGAAGAGGGAGGCGGTATCGGGCAGTGCGCGCAGCGCCTCCGGGGGCGCCGGGGCGGGATCGACGAGCAGGATCCGCCGTCCCGCAAGCCCTGCGCATGCGTCCTCCTTGCCCGCGCAACCGCGGCCTGTCGAGGGGGTGCTGTCCATGCCATCATCCTGATACAGCGACGGAGGTGTGAGCTAAATCGTGGTGTACAATTTATTATAGTAAGAACGATTGACACATTAACTGTGGACAATGCTCAGGGCAACGCTTTCCTGACACGTCATCAGAACTTTACATGGACGTGGTCCTCAGACCATGTGATCGGACCGTCTGGATCAACGCTATGCCCGAAACCTTGACAACTGCCCTGCTCGACGCCCTTCCTTTCGCCATTTTGCTGGTCAACCGGATGGAGAAGGTCGCCTGGGCCAATCCTGTGGCCCGTTCGATGTTCGGCCCGGACCTGCCGGGGCGCCCCTTCGTGACGGTGCTGCGACAGCCCTCGATCGGCGAAGCGCTCGAAGCGGCGCTCGCTCAGGGCGCGCCGGGGCAGGTGCGCGCGCGGTTGACGGCGGGCGGGCGCGAGATCGCGGCGCTGGCCACGGTAGCCCCCTTGCCGCAGGATGCGGATCTGCGGATGCCCGAGGGCGGCGCGATGGTGGTGATCGAGGATGTCACGGCCGTCGAGGATGCGGAGGCGATGCGGCGCGATTTCGTCGCGAATGTCAGCCACGAGCTGCGCACGCCGCTGACCGCATTGATGGGTTTCATCGAGACGCTGCGCGGCGCGGCGCGCGACGACCCCGCCGCGCGGGACCGGTTCTTGTCGATCATGGAGCGCGAGGCCGCGCGGATGAACCGCCTGGTGGGCGATCTGCTGTCGCTGAGCCGGGTGGAGGCCGAGGAGCGGCGCCGGCCGACGGCGGAGGTCGATCTGACGGCGGTGCTGAAAGGGGCGGTCCAGACCCTGCAACCGGCTGCGGAGGCGCAGAAGGTGGCGCTGATCCGCGAGGGCGCCGAGGGCCGCCTGCCGGTACAGGGCGACCCCGATCAGCTGACCCAGGTCTTTGCCAACCTCGTGGAAAACGCGATCAAATACGGCGGCGCCGGGGGCGAGGTGCGCATCAATGTCTCGCGGATCGCGCATGAGCCGGTGTTGCGGGGGGCGGCGCTGAAGGTCGAGGTGATCGACCGGGGCGAGGGGATCGAGGAGATCCACCTGCCGCGCCTGACCGAGCGCTTCTACCGGGTGGATACCCACCGCTCGCGCGAGCAGGGGGGCACGGGGCTGGGGCTTGCCATTGTGAAACACATCGTCGCGCGCCATCGCGGCCGGCTGAAGATCGAGAGCGAGAAGGGCAAGGGGTCGCGCTTCATCGTCCTGCTGCCGGCGATCTGAGGATCAGTTCGACGCGGTCCGGTAGATGAAGCCATAGGTCGGGTAGACGTCGCCGAGCGTATTCGGCAGCGTTTCCACGCGCACGGCCGACCAGTCGTTCTTGGCCGAGACATCGACCACGGCCATGTTCTGCGAGACCTTGTTGCGGTGCCAGTTCGCATGGTCGATCAGGATCTTGCGCGGGCTGACCACGCGCGACACAACGGCGACATGGCCCATCGGCATCTTGCGGGTGCCGCGGAAATTCAGCACCGAGCCGACCACGGGCCGCTTGCCCTTGGCATAGACGCCCTCTGCCTTGTCCCACCAGGTCTTGGCATTGCCGCTCAGGTTGATGCCGCTGACTTCACGGGCGAAGGGCACGCACCAGATGCGGCCGCTGCGCTGGTTCACGGCGGAGCTGCGCGCGACGGCGGCTTTCAGATCCGAAGGATCGAGCGAAGCGAGGCGGAGTTCATCCTCCCGCGCGGCGGCCTTTTTCGGCGCGACGAAGGTCGACTGCGCGAAAACGGGGCTGACATGCGCGATGGTTGCAAGGCCGATGAACGATGCGACGAGCTGCGCTTTGAAACCCATTCCTGTCCCTCTTGGATCCATTCTGGACGCCGTTATCCCGGGAATGTGTTTCAGATTTCGTGAACGTTGCAAACGGGCCACGGTCTGCCTGCGCGGGTTTCGGCCAGTGCATTGCAACCGTCGGCAGAAACCCGCCGACAATCGCCGTCAGAAGCTGTTCCGCTCGTGATAGGTGCGCAGGAAAGACTGGATCCGGGGGTCCTCCGGGTGCTGGAGAATCGCTGCGGGTGCATCTATCCCCACCAGCTCGCCCTTTTCCATGAAGGCGACGGAATCGGCCACATGGGCGGCAAAGCCCATTTCATGGGTCACGACCACCATGGTCATGCCCTCGGCCGCCAGCGCCTTCATCACGTTCAGCACCTCGCCCACCAGTTCCGGGTCCAGTGCCGAGGTCGGCTCATCGAACAGCATCAGCTTCGGCTCCATCGCGATCGCGCGCGCGATCGCTACCCGTTGCTGCTGCCCGCCCGAAAGCCGCGAGGGGTGGTTCTGCATCCGGTCCGCGAGGCCCACCTTGGTGAGCGCCTGGGCGGCGCGGGCCTCGGCCTCGGCCCGCGCCATGCCGCGCACCCGGATCAGCCCCTCGGCCACATTGCCAAGCGCGGTCATGTGCGGCCACAGGTTGAATTGCTGGAACACCATGCCGATGCCGCGGCGCATCTCGCGCAAGCGGCGGGCCGACATCTTCTTGCCGGGGGTATCGTAGCCGATCAGCTGGCCGTCGATCCGAACCTCGCCGGAATCGTATTCCTCCAGGAAATTGATGCAGCGCAGCAAGGTGGACTTGCCCGAACCGGAGGGCCCGATCAGGCAGGTGACCTTCCCGGGCGCGATCGACATGTCGATGTCTTTCAGCGCGTGAAACGGGCCGTAATACTTGTTTACTTTTCGGATCTCGACAGCGGAGGCGGTGGAGGCGGCGTCAGCCATGTCAGGTCCTCGGGGTCAGGTGTTGGGTAATATGCGCCTCCAGCCGGCGGCCGGTGCGCGAGATGGCCTCGACCAGCAGCCAGAAGAACAGCGCCAGCGCGAGATTGGTTTCGACGTAGCGGAAGGTCTCCGCCCCCATCCGGCCGACCTGATACATCAGCTCGGGGACGGTGATGATCGACAAGATCACGGTTTCCTTGGTCAGGATGATCGAGAAATTCACCAGCGCGGGCAGCGCCGAGACCAGCCCCACCGGCAGCAGGATGCGCCGCACGATGGTGGGCTCGGTCATGCCGATGGCGCGGGCGGCCTCGATCTGGCCTTTGGGCACGGCGTTGAAGGCCGAGCGGAAGATTTCGGCATAATAGGGCGAGCCATAGAGCGTCAGCCCGAGGATCCCCGCCGGGATCGGATCGAGCAGCAGCCCGATCATCGGGCCGCCGTAATACAGCACGAACAGCTGCACCAGGAACGGCGTGCCCCGGATCACCTCGATATAGGCGCGCAAGAGCCACAGCACCGGGCGCGGCGCGTGGCGCTGGATCAGCGCGATCACCAGCCCGAGCGCCATCGACAGCACTGCCCCCATCGCCCAGCAGAATACCGTCATGGCAAAGCCCTGCAGCAGCGCGGGGCCGTATTGGCGGAAGGTCTCGATCATCACACGGTCATCCTGCGTTCGAGGAAGCGCCCCAGTGCTGCCAGGCACAGGTTGATCGCCAGATAGAGGCAGGCGGCGGCGAGATAGACTTCCAGCGGGCGGAAAGTGGTGGCGGCTTCGGCCTGGCTCGCGCGGGTGATCTCCATGATCCCCACCACGGAGACGAGCGACGACGCCTTCACCAGCAAGATCAGCTCGTTCACCAGCGCGGGCAGCGACATCACCACCGCCTGCGGCAGGATGATCCGCATCCATTGGGTGACGGGCGCCATGCCGATGGCGGCGGCGGCTTCCGTCTGGCCCTTCGGCAGGGCGGCGATGGCGCCGCGCCAGATTTCGGAGATATAGGCGCTGGCGCAGATCCCCACCGTGACCACGGCCGCGACCATGGCGGGCACATCCACGCCCACCACCGGCAGCAGGTAATACACCAGCAGAAGTTGCACCAGCAGCGGCACGCCGCGCAGGAAGCTGACCCACAGAGCGGCGAAGCGGCGCAGCGCGGGGGCGGGCGAGAGGCGCGCGGCGCAGATCAGCGTGCCGATCACGAGGCCAAGCGCGATGCCCAGCACCGAAACCGCCAGCGTGAAATGCGCAGCCCCCAGCAGCGGGCCGAAGCTGTTCAGGAAGGTCGTCCAGGAAAACATCGCGAGGGTCCTTCGGAGGCGGGCGGGTTGCCCCGCCCGCGGCCGGTCATTTCGCCGGAACGTCGAGCGGCAGTTCGGTGTAGCTGCCCAGCCATTTCTCCTGGATCGCCTTCACGCGGCCATCGGCGGTCATCTTCTTCAGCGCGTCATTGACGGCCGCGACGAAGGAGGCGCTTTCGGCATCCTTGCGCATCACCCAGGCGAAATACTTGTGCTCGCCGAAGGTCGCGGGCTGGAGCAGCGCGAAGGTCTCGCCGCGTTGCTTGACCAGGTAGGACAGGTTCGGCAGCGAGCCCGCCACCGCATCGAGCCGCCCGGCCGCGAGGTCCGCATAGGCCTCGTCGGTGGTGCCGTATTCCTTGACGGTGGCGCCACCGAGGCCATCGGCAAAGGCGCTCAGCGCGCGGAACTGCGCAGTGCCCTGCTGCACGCCGACGCGCTTGCCCTTGATGTCCTCGGGCTTCTGGATCGCGTCCGAGCGGGTGGAGCGCACCAGCGCCACCGTCGCATCGGCGATCGGCAGGCCGAAGGAATAGCGCTCGAGCCGCTCGGAGGTGATGGTCACCGGGGCGATGATGATGTCGAATTTCTTCACTTCCAGCCCGGGCAGTTCGGCCGTCCAGGGGATGTCCTGATAGACCGGGGTCAGGCCGAGCTCTTTGGAAACTTCGTCGAACAGGTCCTTGGTGATGCCCTGGTAGGTGCCGTCGACGACCATGTCGAAGGGCGCGTAATGCATGTCCGTCGCGGTGACGATCTTGCCCGCGGCTTTCATGTCGGCCAGCTGGTCGGCCATCGCCGGGGAGGCGAGCGCGAGGCCGAAGAGCGCGGCCTTGAGCGTGGTGCGGATGTTCATGTCTTTCTCCTGTTGGTCGGGTTGTCGTATCAGGCCTTGCCCTCAAGCCCTGCCGCGGCGGCGGCAGAGGCTCCGGGAATGCGCATCTCGAAGGTCTCCGAAATGGCGGTGTAATCGTAATAGCCCATCCGCGCGAGGGGGCGGATGCGGGCGTAATCGAGCTTGCCCTCCGGGGTCAGCACGCTGTCGCGGACATGGATATGCACCACCTCGCCATAGACGATATCGACCCAGCCGTGGTGCGACCGGCCGGGCAGGCGGTGAGTGCTGAGGTAGCGGCATTCGAAATGCGCGGGGCTTTCGGCCACGCGCGGCCCCGGGGCCTCGATGCAGGGCTCCGCCCTGACGCCCGCGCGCAGGAATTCGTCGTCGCCCTCGGGCCATTCTGCGGCCGAAATGTTCACCGCCTCGCGCAGGTCCCAGGTGGCCATGTTCCACACGAACCAGCCGGTTTCTTCGGCGTTCACCACGCTGTGCTTGCGGCGCCCGTCGGAATAGGGATTCGCGGCAAACATCACCATCGGCGGATCGAAGGTCAGGTTCTGCCACTGGCTGTAGGGCGCCAGATTGGGCACGCCCGAGGGCGAGAGGGTGGAAATCCAGCCGATCGGCCGGGGCACGGTGCAGGCCTTGAACGGCGAATAGGGCAGCGGGCAGGCCTCACGGCCAGGGGCATAATGCATAGTTCTCTCCTGTTGGATGGCGGCCGGGGTCATGCCCGGCCGGTCGTTCGCTCTTGTCAGCCGAGGATGCCGGGCAGGTTCAGCCCGTGCTCCCGCGCGCAATCGATCGCAATCTGGTAGCCCGCATCGGCATGGCGCATCACGCCGGTGGCCGGGTCGTTCCACAGCACGCGGGCGATGCGGGCATCGGCCTCTTCGGTGCCGTCGCAGCAGATCACCATGCCCGAATGCTGGCTGAAGCCCATGCCCACGCCGCCGCCGTGATGCAGGCTCACCCAGGTCGCGCCGGAGGCCGTGTTCAGCAGCGCATTCAGCAAGGGCCAGTCCGATACGGCATCGGAGCCGTCGCGCATGGCTTCGGTTTCGCGGTTCGGGCTCGCGACGGAGCCGCTGTCGAGGTGGTCGCGCCCGATCACGATCGGCGCCTTCAACTCACCGTTGCGCACCATTTCGTTGAACGCAAGGCCCAGCTTGTGGCGCAGCCCGAGGCCCACCCAGCAGATCCGCGCGGGCAAGCCCTGGAACGAGATGCGCTCGCGCGCCATGTCGAGCCAGTTGTGCAGATGCGGATCGGCGATCAGCTCCTTCACCTTGGCGTCGGTCTTGTAGATGTCTTCCGGGTCGCCCGAGAGCGCGGCCCAGCGGAACGGCCCGATCCCGCGGCAGAACAGCGGCCGGATGCAGGCCGGCACGAAGCCCGGGAAGGCGAAGGCGCGCTCGAAGCCCTCTTCCAGAGCCATCTGGCGGATGTTGTTGCCATAGTCGATCGTGGGCACGCCCATGTCGTGGAAGGCGACCATCGCCTCCACCTGGTTGCGCATCGAGGCCCGGGCGGCCTTTGCCACGCCTTTCGGATCGCTCTCCTGCTTCGCGCGCCATTCGGCCACGGTCCAGCCCTGCGGCAGATAGCCATGCACCGGATCGTGCGCGGAGGTCTGGTCGGTCACGATATCGGGGCGGATGCCGCGCTTCAGCAGATCGTTGAACACATCGGCCGCATTCGCGATCAGCGCGACGGATTTCGCCACGCCCGCCTTGGTCCAGCCGTCGATCATGTCCAGCGCCTCGTCGAGGCTGTGGGTCTTCTCGTCCACATAGCGGGTGCGCAGGCGGAAATCGGCGCGGGTCTCGTCGCATTCCACGGCGAGGCAGCTCGCCCCCGCCATCACCGCCGCCAGCGGCTGCGCGCCGCCCATGCCGCCGAGGCCGCCGGTGAGGATCCACTTGCCCTTCAGGTTGCCCTCGTAATGCTGGCGCCCCGCCTCCACGAAGGTCTCGTAGGTGCCCTGCACGATGCCCTGCGCACCGATATAGATCCACGAGCCGGCCGTCATCTGGCCGTACATGGCCAGACCCTTCTTATCCAGCTCGTTGAAATGGTCCCAGTTGGCCCAGTTTGGTACCAGGTTCGAGTTCGCAATCAACACGCGCGGCGCGTCCTTGTGGGTGCGGAACACGCCCACCGGCTTGCCCGATTGCACCAGCAGCGTCTCGTCCGCCTCCAGCTTCTTCAGCGTCTCGACGATCAGGTCGAAGTCCTTCCACGTCCGCGCGGCGCGGCCGATGCCGCCATAGACCACCAGCTCATGCGGGCGCTCGGCCACGTCGGGGTGCAGGTTGTTCATCAGCATGCGCAGCGGCGCTTCGGTGAGCCAGCTTTTCGCATTCAGCTCGGTGCCGGTCGGCGGGTAGATGTCGCGGCTGTTGTGGCGCGGGTTGTCCATGATGTCTCCCTTCGGTCAGGCCAGCATCTGGCCGGAAATGATGATGCGCTGGATCTCGGAGGATCCTTCGTAGATGCGCATGATGCGCAGGTCCCGGACGATCCTCTCCACGGGAAAGTCTCGGGTATAGCCATAGCCGCCGTGGATCTGCAGCGCGGTATCGGCGATTTTCCCGGCGGCTTCGGAGGCCGCGAGCTTCGCCATCGCCGAAGCCAGGCTGAACCGCGCGCCGGTGTGATGGGCCAGGTCGCGCTGCCGGGCCGCGTCTTGGGCGAGGAGCAGCGCCTGCTGCCAGGCCAGGCCCATATCGGCGATCATCCAGCGGATGCCCTGCCTGTCGGCGAGCGCCGCGCCGCCTATGACGCGCTCCTTCGCATAATTGATCGCGGCCTTCATCGCGGCTTCGGCAAGGCCGAGGCACTGCGCCGCGACCTCGATCCGGCCGTTGTCCAGCACCTTCATCGCGGTGCGGAACCCGGTGCCTTCCGCGCCCAGCAGGGCGCCTTCGGGCAGCGTGATGTCGATGTTCAGCGTGAACACATGGCCGCCCTTCAGGCCCATGGTGCGCTCGGGCTGGCCCGGCTCGAGCCCCGGCGTGCCCTTCGGCACGATGAAGGCCGAGATGCCGCGGTGGCCCTTGTCCGGGTCCGTCACCGCATAGAGCACGATGAAATCCGCCACTCCCCCGTTGGAGATGAAGCACTTCGTGCCGCGGATGTGCCAGCCGGTTTCGGTGCGGCGGGCGCGGGTTTTCATGTCGGCCGGGTCCGAGCCTGCCGTGGGCTCGGTGAGGGCGAAGGCACCGAGAAGCCCCTCGGCGGCCTTGGGCAGCCATTCGGCCTTTTGCGCCTCGGTGCCGCCCAGCAGGATGGAATCCGTCGCGAGGTAATGCGCGGTGAGTGCCGAGGCGGTGGAGCCGCAGGCCCCCGCCACGATCGCCACCGCCCGGAGCAGCGCCTGCGCCGAAATGCCGGAGCCGCCGTAGCTTTCGGGCAGGTTCGCGCCCAGCATCCCCGCCTCGGTCAGAACGCCGAGCTGGCTGTGCACGAAGGCTGCGGTCTCATCCGTGCGCGCGGCTTCGGGCGCGATCTTCTCGGCCGCGATGCGCTCCAGCACCTCGCAGAACAGCGCCTCTTCCTCGCTCAGCATATGCCAGGGGGTCATGCCGGGATCTCCAGTCCGAATTCTGCCGCCACCGCCGCCAGATCCGCGCCGAGGGCGGGGGCGGGGGCCGTGGCCACGGGTTTTTCGCCATCGAAACGCACCGGCTGGCCCACCACCGGGGTGCCGGCCAGATCGCTCACGAGGCCGCGCGCCTGCGCCTGCGGGCTCGCCGCCGCTTCGGCGATGCTCAGGATCGGGGACGCAGGCAGGCCCGCGCCGCTCAGCGCCGCCACCGCCACCGCCGTGGATTGCCCGCGCGACCAGGCCTCGATCATCGCCTTCACCGCGGGCTCATGCGCGGTGCGGCTCTCATCGGTGGCATAGCGCGGGTCCTCGGCCGCCTCCGGCGCCCCGATCAGCGCGCACAGCCGGGCGAACTGGCGGTCGTTGAGCACGCAGATTACCACCTGGCCATCCTGCGTGGCATAGCAGCCGAAGGGGGTGGAGAGCGGGTGGCGGTTGCCCACCCGCTGCGGCAGCACGCCCGCATACATCTGCAGCGCATGGCTGGTGGTGAGCATGGAGAACAGCGCGTCATGCATCGCCACGTCCAGCGTCGCGCCCACGCCGGTACGGGCGCGGTTCACCAGCGCCGCCATGATCGACCAGCTGCCGAACAGGCCCGCGATCAGGTCTGCGACGCTCTCGCCGGTTTTCAGCGGCGCGCCGCCTTCCTCGCCGGTCGCGGCCATCAGCCCCGACATCGCCTGCACCACGATGTCATAGGCGGGCAGGTCGCGGCAGGGGCCATCCTGGCCGAAGCCGGAGATGGAGCAATAGATCAGGCCCGGGTTCGCTGCGCGCAGAGTGGCGGCGCCGAGGCCCAGCCGCTCCGCCACGCCGGGGCGGAAATTCTCGACCACCACATCCACCTGCGCCGCGATCGCCTGCGCCATCGCCAGATGCGCGGGCTCTTTCAGATCCAGCGCGACGGAGCGCTTGCCGCGGTTGTTGAGCGTGAAGAGCGCGCTCTCGCCTGCGCGGAACGGGCCGACATGGCGGTAATCATCGCCCGCGGGCGGCTCCAGCTTGATCACCTCGGCGCCGAGGTCCGCCAGCAGCGCCGTGCAATAGGGGCCCGCCAGCACGCGCGACAGGTCCAGCACCCGGATCCCGGCCAGCGGCTTCATGCCAGCACCGGCGCCAGGGCTTCGAGCGCGCGCAGGATCTCGGCCAGCGGCTTGCGCAGCTTTGCGGCCTTGTCCTCGTCATAGGCGAAGGGGGGCGCCTCGGATGCCAGATGGGTCGCCTGTGCGAGCTCCATCTGGATCGCATGCACGCCGGTGCCGGGCTGGCCATAATGCCGCGTGGTCCAGCCGCCCTTGAAGCGCCCGTTCAGCACCGAGGAATAGGCCGTGGCCGCGCAGATGTCGCGCACGGTGGCCTCGATGCGCGGATCGCAGGTGGTGCCGAGATTGGTGCCGATGTTGAAATCGGGCAGCGTGCCCGGGAACAGGAACGGGATATGGCTGCGGATCGAATGGCAGTCATAGAGGATCGCCACACCATGGCGCGCCTTCACCCGGGCGATTTCAGCCGCGACGGCCGCATGATAGGGCGCATGACAGGCCGCCAGCCGCCGCTGCACCTCCGCCGCATCGGGGGCTTCGGTCCAGATCGGCTCGCCGTCAAAATCGGTGAGCGGCACCAGCCCGGTGGTGTTCTGGCCGGGATAGAGGCTCTCGTCCTCGGGGCCACGGTTCGCGTCGATCACATAGCGGTGGAAAGTCGCGCGGACGGTCGTCACCCCGGGCAGCAGCCCGGCATAGAGCCGCTCCACGTGCCAGTCGGTATCGGCGAGCATCTGGCCGCGCGCGTTCAGCCGCGCGAAGATTTCGGGCGGCAGCCAGGTGCCGGTATGCGGCAGGCCGAGGATGACGGGGCTGTCGCCCTGTTCGACGAGGACGGGTGTCATGCGACCTCCGGCAGAAGCTGGGCGGGCAGGGCTGCGAGCAGCGCGCCCGAATGGATCAGGCCGGCCGCGGCGGCGAGGTCCGGGGCCATGTAGCGGTCCTGGCCGAGGGCGGGGATATCGGCGCGCAGCCGCGCGATTACGGCCTGGAGCGGCGCCGAAGTTTGCAACGGCGCGCGGAACTCCACCCCTGCGCAGGCGCAGAGCGCCTCGATCCCGAGGATATGGGCGAGGTTCGCGTTCATCCGCCGCAGCCTGCGCGCGCCATGGGCGGCCATCGAGACATGGTCCTCCTGGTTCGCGGAGGTGGGGGTGGAATCGGTGGAGCAGGGCGTGGCGAGGTGCTTGTTCTCGCTCATCAGCGCGGCGGAGGTGACCTCGGCGATCATCAGGCCGGAGTTCAGCCCCGGCGCCGGGGTGAGGAAGGCGGGCAGGCAATGGTTCAGCGCCGGGTCCACCATCAGCGCCACGCGCCGCTGCGCGATCGCGCCGATTTCGGCAATGGCCAGCGCGATCTGGTCCGCGGCGAAGGCCACGGGCTCGGCATGGAAGTTGCCGCCCGAGACGATGCGGTCCTCGGAGGTCAGCACCAGCGGGTTGTCGGTCGCGGCATTGGCCTCGATCTCCAGCGTGCCGGCGGCCTGGCGCAGCAGGTCGATGCAGGCGCCGGTCACCTGCGGCTGGCAGCGGATGCAATAGGGGTCCTGCACGCGGGTATCGCCCTCGCGGTGGCTCTCGCGGATCTCGGATCCGGCCATCAGCGCGCGGATCGTGCGCGCGGCGAGGATCTGGCCGTGGTGGCCGCGCAGGGTGTGGATCTCGTCGAGGAAGGGCGCGGTGGAGCCCATGATCGCATCGGTCGAGAGCGCGGAGGTGACAAGCGCGTTCGAGGCCGCGCGCAGCGCCTCGAACAGGCCCGCCAGTGCGAAAGCGGTGGAGACCTGGGTGCCGTTGATGAGCGCGAGGCCTTCTTTGGCGGCCAGCGTCACCGGCGCGAGGCCCGCGGCCGCCAGCGCTTCGGCGCTTGGCATTTCCTGCCCGCGGTAGCTGGCGCGGCCCTCGCCGAGCATCGCTGCCGCCATATGCGCGAGCGGCGCGAGATCGCCCGAAGCCCCGACCGAACCCTGCGACGGGATCACCGGCAGCACGCCCTTTGCCAGCATCGCCTCCAGCAGCGCGACCACTTCGGGCCGCACGCCCGAGGCGCCGCGCCCGAGCGACAGCAGCTTCAGCACCAGGATCAACCGCACCGTCTCCGGCTCCACCGGCTCGCCCACGCCGCAGCAATGCGACAGGATCAGGTTGCGCTGCAGCGTTGCGGTATCTTCGGGGGCGATCTTGATCGAGGCGAGCTTGCCGAAGCCGGTGTTCACGCCATAGACAGGCTCCGATCCGGCGGCGGCCGCGGCGATGCGCGCGGCGGAGGCGGCGATGCCGGGGTGGGCGCTCTCGTGCAGCCGCACCGCCAGCCCTTCGCGCCAGACGCGCTCCAGCTGCGCGAGGGTGGTTTCTCCGGGGGTGAGGATCAGCTCAGACAAATTCGCCTCCAAGGACGCGGGCATGAAGCGGGTTGAAGCCGATGCGGTAAGACAGCTCGGCCGGATGGGTGACGTTCCAGATCGCCAGATCGGCGCGCAGGCCCGGGGCGAGCACGCCGCGATCGGCCAGCCCGAGCGCGCGGGCGGCCGTGCGGGTAACGCCGGTCAGGCATTCGGTGGGCGTCAGCCGGAACAGCGTGGCGCCCATGTTCAGCGTGAGCAGCAGCGAGGTCAGCGGCGAGGTGCCCGGGTTGCAATCGGTGGCGAGCGCAATCGGCACGCCGGCCGCGCGCATTTCGGCGATCGGGGGGAATTGCGTCTCGCGCAGCGTGTAGAAGGCGCCGGGCAGCAGCACGCCCACCGTCCCTGCGGCGGCCATGGCGGCCACGCCATCGGGCCCCAGATATTCGATATGGTCGCAGGAGAGCGCGCCATGCCGCGCCGCCATCGCCGCGCCGCCCAGATCGGAGAGCTGCTCGGCATGGAGCTTCACCGGCAGCCCGAGCGCCCGGGCATGGGCGAAGATCGCCTCCATCTCGGCCACCGAAAAGGCGATCCCCTCGCAGAAGCCGTCGACCGCGTCGATCAGCCCCTCGGCATGGGCGCGGTCCATGCCCGCGATCACCACGTCGCGGATATAGCCCGCGCGGTCAGCGGCATATTCGGGCGGCAGCGCATGGGCCGCGAGCCAGGTGGTGACAACGCTCACCTTCCGCACCCGGCCGATCTCGCGCGCCGCGCGCAGCATGCGCAGCTCGGTCTCGAGATCGAGGCCATAGCCCGATTTGATCTCCAGCGTGGTCACGCCCTCGGCCAGCAGCGCATCGACCCGGGGCAGGGCGGAGGCCACCATCTGCCCGAGATCGGCTGCGCGGGTGGCACGCACGGTGGACAGGATGCCGCCGCCTGCGCGGGCGATATCCTCATAGGAGGCGCCTTCGAGGCGCATCTCGAACTCGCGCGCGCGGTCTCCGCCGAAGATCACATGGGTGTGGCAATCGATCAGCCCCGGCGTCACCAGCCGCCCGCCCAGATCGGTGAAATCCGACCCGGGCGGCAGCGCCGACATCGGCCCGATGGCTGCGATTCTGTCGCCGTCGAGCGTGATGGCGGCCTGCTCCATGAGGCCATAACCGCCTGATTCCGCATCCATCCGCGCGATGGTCGCATTGCCGAGAATGTGCATCTCCATCAGCCCCGCATTGATTTTCGTGCGCTAATATGTTTAGACTTAGTTGTGCCGTATGTCTAAAGGTAATTGCGTCTGGCAAGCAAAATCCGGACGCACCGACAAGGAGAGCTGAGCGATGACTGTGCTGTGGGCGGAACGGGCGCTTTTGCCTGGTGGCTGGGCGGAAAATGTACGGGTGCGCCTGTCCGCGGCGGGGCGAATCGCGGACGTCATTGCAGGTGCCGCGCCGGAGGGGGAGCGAGTCGGGCTGCTGCTGCCGGCGATGGCGAACCTGCATTCGCATGCGTTCCAGCGCGCGATGGCGGGCCTGAGCGAGGCAAAGGGCCCCGAACCGCGCGACACGTTCTGGACCTGGCGGCAGATCATGTACCGCTTCCTCGATCACCTCACGCCCGAGGATGTGGAGGTGATTGCGGCGCTGGTGCAGATGGAGATGCTGGAGGCGGGCTATGCCACCAATGTGGAGTTCCACTACCTGCATCACCGCCCGGGCGGCGCGGTCTATGACAATATCGGCGAGATGAGCGCCCGGATCGCGGCGGCGGCGGCGCGCACCGGCATCGGCCTGACGCTCCTGCCCGTGCATTATCAGTTCGGCGGCTGCGACGGGCGCGCGCTCGGGCCCGGGCAGGCGCGCTTGGGCACCACGCCCGAGGCTTTCGCGCGGCTGGTGGAGGCGGCCGAAGCGGCCATTGCGGGGCTGCCCGATGCCGGGATCGGGATTGCGCCGCATTCGCTGCGTGCGGTCTCGCCCGAGGCGCTGGCCTTCTGCGCGGGGCTGCGCCCGGGCCGGCCGATGCATATGCACCTGGCCGAACAGGTGCCCGAGATCGAGGAAGTGCGCGCCGCCTATGGCCTGCGCCCGGTGGAATGGGTGCTGGAGACCCTGCGCCCCGATGCGCGCTGGACGTTCATCCACTTGACCCACATGACCGAGGACGAAACCCGGCGGCTGGCGCAGACGGGCGCGGTGGCGGGGCTGTGCCCGATCACGGAATCGAGCCTTGGCGACGGCATTTTCAACGGCACGCAATGGGCCGAAGCGGGCGGGCGGCTGGGCTTCGGCTCCGACAGCAACATCCGCATCAGCCTGACAGAGGAGCTGCGCACGCTGGAATACAGCCAGCGCCTGCGCGACCGCGCGCGCGCCATCTATGCCACGCGCGCTTCCTCCACCGGCCGGGTGATCTACGAGGCAGGCCTCGCGGGCGGGGCCGCTGCGGCGGGGCGCGAGACCGGGGCGATTGCGCCGGGGCTCTGGGCCGATCTCTGTGCCGTCGATCTGGCCAATCCGGTGATGGAGGGGCGGGCGGGCGACACGCTGCTCGACAGCCTGATCTTCGCCGGGCACGATGGCCTCGTGCGCGATGTCTGGGCGGCGGGGCGGCATGTGGTGCGCGACGGGCAGCATATGGACCGCGCCCGCATCATCGGCGATTATCGCGCCTGTATCCGCAGATTGCAGGAGAGGCTGTGACCGAACGTCCCGCACTTCCGGCTGCCGCGAAGGCGGTGTCGATCGCAACCGAGGTGCGCCGCCGCATCGTGGAGAAAGAGTGGCGCCAGGGCGACCGCATCCCCGATGAGGCGGAGCTGGCGGTGGAGTTCGGCGTGGCGCGGGCGACGGTGAACAAGGCGCTGCAACTGCTGGCGGAGGAGGGCCTGCTGGACCGCCGCCGCCGCGCGGGCACGCGTGTGGCGATAAACCCGGTGCGCAAGGCCACGCTCTCGATCCCGATCGTGCGCGAGCAGGTCGAGGGGGCGGGCATGACCTACAGCCACCGCGTCGTCGCGCAGCGCCGCAGCCCCGTGCCCGAAGCCATCGCCGCGCGGCTGCGGCTGCCGGAGGGCACGCCGCTGATCCATCTGCGCGAGGTGCACTACGGCGACCGCAAGCCGTTCCAGCTGGAGGACCGCTGGATCAACCCTGTCGCCGTGCCCGGGATCGAGGAGGTGGATTTCCACCATCTGAACGCCAATGAATGGCTGGTGCGCAACGCGCCCTACTTCCGCGCCGAGCTGGATTTTTCGGCCTGCAATGCGGATGGGCGCGATGCGCGGCTGCTGGAAATCCGGCAGGGGCAGGCGCTCCTGATCCTGAACCGGACCACCTGGAACGACCTTGGCGCGATCACCACGGTGCGGCTGGCGTTCCATCCCGGATATGTGCTGATGGCAGGTATCTGACTTTCCTTTGTGCGCGCAGGGGCTACATTGGCCCCGGTGCAACAGGAGGTTCCGATGCAAAAGCGTATTCTTGGCAACAGCGGCCTGACGATCGCGCCGCTGGTGTTCGGCGGCAATGTCTTTGGCTGGACCATCGACGAAAAGGCCAGCTTCGCGGTGCTGGATGCGTTCGTCGACCATGGGTTCGATACGATTGATACGGCCGATGTCTATTCGCGCTGGAAGCCGGGCAATGCGGGCGGCGAATCGGAAACGCTGATCGGACGCTGGCTCGCCGCGCGGCCGGGCATGCGCGAGCGGGTGAAGATTTTCACCAAGGTCGGCTCCGACATGGGCGCGGGCAAGGGGCTCTCGGCAGCCTGGATCGAGACCGCGGTGGAGGCCTCTCTGCGCCGGCTGGGCGTGGCGGAGATCGACCTCTATTTCTCGCACTGGCCCGATCCGGAGGTGACGCATGAAGAAACGCTCGGCGCCTATGCGCGGTTGCTGAAGGCGGGCAAGATCCGCGCGATCGGCGCGTCCAATTACGATGCGGCGCTGCTGGCGGAGGCGCTCGCGGCCTCGGGCGCGCAGGGGCTGCCGCGCTACAGCGTGCTGCAGCCCGAATACAACCTCTATGACCGTGACGCGTTCGAGGGCCCGCTGGCGGAGCTGTGCCGGCGCGAGAACATCGGCGTGGTCACCTATTTCAGCCTGGCCTCCGGGTTCCTCTCGGGCAAGTACCGCTCCACCGAGGACCTGATGGGCAAGGCCCGCAGCGAGCGCCTGGGCAAATACATGAACCCGCGCGGCATGGCGGTGCTGGATGCGCTCGATCATGTGGCGGGGGGGCATAATGTGCTTCCGGCCGAGGTCGCGCTGGCCTGGCTGATGGCAAAGCCTGCCGTCACCGCGCCGATCGCCTCGGCGACCTCGCCCGCGCAGGTGGAGAGCTTCGCCCGGGCGGCGGCGCTGCGCCTGAGCGCGGAGGATATCGCGGAGCTGGACCGGGCCGGGGCGGCCCTCGCCGTCTAGGCGATCAGCGGCCGCGCGAGGCCCCCGGTGAGCGTCAGCGCATCGCCGGGGGCGAGCACCACCATCATCCCGCGCTTGCCGCCATTGATGACCACGCGGTCATGGCCCATCGCGGTTTCCTCGAAGGCCGTGGGCGTGCGCGCACGCTGGCCGAAGGGGCTGATGCCGCCGGTGTGATAGCCGGTCAGGCGCTCCGCCTTCGGCGGCGGCATCATCTGCGCGGATTTCGCCCCGAAAGCCGCGGCCACCTTCTTCATCGACAGCGTCTGATCCGACGGGATCACGCAGCAGGCCGGTTTGCCGTCGACCTCCACCATCAGCGTCTTCAGCACCTTCTGCGGATCGGCGCCGATCGCCTCCGCGGCATGCAGCCCGATCTGGCTCTGCCCGGAGACATAGTCGTATTCGCGCGTCTCGAAGGCGATGCCGGCCTTCGTCAGGGCGTTGGTGGCGGGGGTCTTGGTGCTCATCGGTCAGGTCTCATCTGTGCGTCGATCCAGCGCAGGATCAGGCCCACGATCTGCGCCTGCTCCTGCGCCGTCAAGGCGCGCCCCTTCGGCAGGCGGTGCCAGCGCTGCAGGCAGCCGCGGCAGCAGGTGGCGGTGGCATGCTGCGCGACGAAAACGGGGTGGCCGCGCATCGGGGTCTGCTTGCCATCATTTGCCGGAGATGCCGGGGCGAGGCGCCGGGCCACGAAATCGGCGGCATGGGCGGCCAGCGTGGCGCGCCCCTTCGCGCAGGCATAGGCGCGTTCGCGTGGCCCAAGCCGGAACCGCGCGCGGAATGTCGAGCGCGCGAGGCGCTCCAGATCATCCATCGAGCCCCGCCAGATACAGGCGTACCGCATCCTGAATATGGCGGAACCTGTCTCCGCCCAGGTGCTTTCCGCCAAACCAGCGCGTGACCACGATGAGGTGCCCGCGCACTCCCGCGCGCTCCAGCATCCGCACGATGACCATCCCCGCACCCGATTCGCCGTCATCGCTCTTCACCGGGCCATCGGGGCCGAGGAAGGCCCAGCTGTTGTGGGTGGCCTTGGCGAATTTCTTCTGGCGGCACAGCTCTGCGAGCAGGGCGCGCGCCTCGGCTTCGGATCCGCAAGGGCCGCCTGAAACCGCATATTTCGAGCCCCGGTCGGAGATGATGTTGTCCAGAATGCGCATATTTCATGGGCTAGGGCGAACCGGGCCGCGGCGCAAGGCCCGGCTTTGCGGGATTTCGGCCGATGTCACGCGGCCGTGTATTGACCGGTTTTGCTCCGCCGGGGCATCAAAATCCTACCGACAACAAAAAGAACATCGGGCAGTGTTTCATGAAAGCAGGTTTTCAGACCTCCGGCGGAGGCTTCGATTTTCTCGTGATGCGCAGGCGGCAGGGCGCCGTGGAGATCGTCTATGACGATGGCGTTGCGCGTCGCATGGTGTGGCGGGTGTGCGCGCCGGCCAATGAGGGGCATATCAGCGAGGCGCTGACGCGGGCGGCGCGTGAGGTGCGGGTGCTTCCGGCACTGTTTGCGGAGCTGCGCAAGCGGGCCATCGCAATCGAGATGGTCGCGAGCTGAGCGGCGGCGTTCGCGCTATTGAAGCCGGGGCGCAAGAAAAAAGCCGGGTGCTGTGCACCCGGCCAGGAAGAGGGCCGACAGGGGACTGCGGCACCTATCTCAATGCCAGAGGCGTTTTTCCGCCTCAGAGCGCGCCAGCGCCGGAGTGATGCCCACATCCTCCAGCAGCCGGTCGTCCAGGTGCGACAGCGCGATGCGGGTGCGGCGGGTCTCGATCCAGGTCATGACGACACGCAGCAGGCCAAAGCCCTTGCGGTTCAGGAGAGACGAGCGGCGCAGCGACAGCGACGACATGGGGACACCTTTTCTGTATTGATACAATCCAATTGTTTCGGTAATGTATCTATAAATCCATGCGTACAAACAGCGCCAGAGAAACATTGTGCCAGATACAAGTTGGAAGCCCGACCTCTCGCAACTGAACGGTCCGAAGTATCTGTCGCTGGTGCGGGCGCTGCGCGAAGGGGTGCGGCGCGGCGATCTGGCTCCGGGTGCGCGCCTGCCCACGGTGCGCGATCTGGCCTGGCGGCTGGGGGTGACCCCGGGCACGGTGGCGCGGGCCTATCAGGTGGCCACGCAGGAGGGCCTGCTGGAGGCTGCCGTCGGGCGCGGAACCTTTGTGGCGACACAACTGCGGCGGCTGGGCCCGACCGAGCCGCTGTACCGCCAACCGCTGACCGACCCGAACGACGATGACGGGGTGGTGGACCTGCGCTCGCCGCAGCTGCCCGATGTCGGGCAGACGGCGGCGCTGGCGCGGGTAATGGCGGAGGCGGCGCAGGAGGTCGGCAGCAAGTACCTCGAATACCCCGGTCTGCGCCGGGACCGGGATTGCCGCGAGGCGGTGCTCGACTGGTTCATGCATTGCTCGGTGCGCCCGATGATCGATGCGGATGATCTGGTCCTTACGCTCGGCGGGCAGAACGGCATCAATATCGTCATGCAATGCTGCCTGCGCGGCGATCGGCCGGTGGTGCTGTGCGAGGAGCTGGCCTATCCGGGGTTTCGCCATGCGGCGCGGCTGAACCGGGCCGAGGTGGTCCCGGTCGCGCTCGACGAGCAGGGGATGGTGCCCGAGGCGCTGGATGCCGCCTGCCGCCGCCATGGCGGGCAGATGGTCTGCGTGACGCCCGATGCACAGAACCCGACCACGGTGCGGATGGGCCATGAGCGGCGGATGGCGCTGATCGAGGTGGCGCGGCGCCATGACCTGCAGATCATCGAGGACGATTGCTATACAGCCCCCGTTTCCGGGCTCGACAGCCTGCGCGCGCTGGCGCCGGAGCGGGCCTGGCATGTGACCTCGCTGTCGAAGACGATTTCGGCGGGAATGCGGTTCGGTATCGTCGTCGCACCCGAAGGCATGGGCGAGGCCGGGCGGCTGACGGCGCAGCACAGCTATTTCGGCCTGCCGCGCCCGGTGACGGACATCATCACCCGGCTGTTCCGTTCGGGTGATGCGATGCGGCTGCGCCAGGCGGCGCAGGAGGTGATGAGCCGCCGGCTGCAGATGGTGGTGCAGAGCTTCGGCGACCAGGACATCGCCTGGCAGCCGGGGCTGAGCTTCGTCTGGCTGAAGATGCCGGTGGGCTGGCGTGCCTCCACCTTCACCCGCGTGGCCGAGGCCGAGGGGGTTCTGCTGCGCTCGGCGGATGAATATGTCCTGCAAGACGGCCATGCCCCGAATGCGGTGCGCATCGCGCTGGCGGGCGGCGTGCCGGAGGAGCGGTTCCAGCGCGCCATCGCGCGGCTGGGCCGGCTGCTGGAGCGGCCTCCGGGAGACCTCCCCGTCTGAACCGGCCAGACAGAGACTGCCGCATTAGCGGTCAGGCGCCGGAATCTTGCGCAGAAATACCAGACATCAAACTCTCCGCCCCCTTCCCACGGCGGAAACCATGTGCAACCTTGGCGCCGGGCGTGCTGCAAAAGGCGCGGTGCAGGGGATGGTGATATGTCGGATTCGCCCTTGAAACGGCTTCGGAATTCCGAAGCCTTTAATGGCTATGTCATGATCAGCCCGACGCTGGTCTATGCGGTGCTGATGCTGGCGGCGCCGCTGGCGATGATCGTCGCCTATTCGTTCTTCAAGGACGGCTATCTGGAGGTGATCCACGAATTCACCGTGGAAAACTACGTCCAGGCCTGGTCCGACCCGATCTTCCGGACGATCCTGCTCCGCTCGGTTATCGTCTCGGCGCTGGTGACGCTGACGACCGTGGTCCTGGCCTTCCCGATCGCCTATTTCATCTCCTTCGTGCTGCCGCCGTCGAAGAAATCGCTGTGGCTTTTCCTGATCACCATCCCGTTCTGGACCTCGTATCTGATCCGGGTGTTCCAGTGGAAGGTGATCCTGAACTTCAACGGGGTGATCAATTCGATCCTCACCGGGCTCGGCATCGTCGATCAGCCGCTGCAGATGCTGAATTCCGTGGGGGCCATCGCGATCACGCTGGCCCATGCCTATGCGCCCTTCGCGATCCTGCCGATCTTCGTGAGCCTGGAGAAGATCGACCGCTCCTTCCTGGAGGCGGGGCAGGATCTGGGGGAGAGCCGGTTCATGACCTTCTGGCGCGTCACCCTGCCGCTGGCCATGCCGGGTGTGATCGGCGCGGTGATGATCGTCTTCATTCCGACTATCGGCGATTACGTCACCCCCGAGCTGATCGGCGGCGGCAAGCTGCCGATGGTGGCCAACATGATCCAGCAGAACATGCTCAAGATCGACAACAAGCCGCTCGGCTCCGCCATCGCGGTTAGCGCCATGCTGGTGGTGGCGGCGATTGCGCTCGTGTTCCTGTTCCTCAACCGGCGCTTCCTGAAGGTGCAGAAATGAAGTCCCCCGGCCTGCGCATCTTCGCCTTCGCCTATCTGGTGTTCCTCTATGCGCCGATTGCGCTCCTGCCGATCTTCGCCTTCAACGACGGCACCATCATCGCATTCCCGCTGAAGGGCTTCACCACGAAATGGTTCGACGAGCTCTTCGCCAATGCAGCGCTCGGGCAGGCGCTGAAGAATTCGCTCATCATCGCGGTCTCCACCGCGATCCTCGCGACCACGCTCGGCGTTTTTGCGGCCCGCGCCTCCACGCGCTATAATTTCCCGGGAAAGCCCGGGATCATGGGGCTGATCATGCTGCCTCTGGTGCTGCCCGAAATCATCGTCGCGGTTTCGCTGCTGATCGTGCTGCTCGGCATCGGGATGCCGCTGTCGCTGTTCACGGTGATCCTGGGCCATGTGCTGGCCGCGACGCCCTATGCGATTGCGGTGCTGAACGCGGCCTTTTCCTCGCTTGACAAATCCTTCGAGGAGGCCGCCTATGACCTCGGCGAAACCAAGCTCAACACCTTCCGGCTGATCACCCTGCCGCTGGTGATGCCCGGGATCATTTCGTCTTTCCTGATGGCCTTCACCATCTCGCTCGACGAATTCATCATCGCCTTCTTCCTCGCGGGCGAGCAGACCACCTTGCCCACCTATATCTTCTCGCAGCTGCGTTTCCCCAAGCAGATCCCGATGATCATGGCGCTCGGCACCTGCCTCGTGGTCGCCTCGATCGTGCTTCTCACCATTGCCGAATACTTCCGCCGTCGCGGCATCGCGAAGACGGGCGGGAAAGACACCGGAGGTTTCCTGTGACCATCAAGACCGCCAACGATCGTCCGGCGATGATCGAATTCCGTGACGTGCAGAAATATTATGGCGATTACCACGCCCTGCGCGGCATCACGGCGCAGATCCGGACGGGGGAGTTCTTCTCTCTGCTCGGGCCGTCGGGCTGCGGCAAGACCACGCTTCTGCGCACCATCGCGGGCTTTGAGGATATTTCTTCGGGTGCTGTCCTGATCGATGGCAAGGACATGTCGGATGTGCCGGCCAACAAGCGCCCCACCAACATGGTGTTCCAGAGCTACGCGATCTTCCCGCATCTGACCGTGGCGCAGAACGTGGGCTTCGGCCTGCGCCGCGATCCGCGGTCGGGCGCCGAGAAGGCCAGGGCGGTGGAAGAGGCCTTGGAGCTGGTCGGGCTGAAGGGCTACGGCCCGCGCGCGGCGCATGCGATGTCGGGCGGGCAGCGGCAGCGGGTGGCGCTGGCGCGGGCGCTGATCCTGAAGCCGAAGGTGCTGCTGCTGGACGAGCCGATGTCGGCGCTGGACAAGAAGATCCGCGAGCAGATGCAGGTGGAGCTGATCAAGCTGCAGCGCGAGCTGGGCATCACCTTCGTTCTGGTCACCCACGACCAGGAGGAGGCGCTGGTGATGTCGGACCGGATCGCGGTGATGTTCGAGGGCGAAATTGCGCAGCTGGCCGATCCGGAAACGCTCTACCGGCGGCCGAATTCGCGCCGCGTGGCCGAATTCATCGGCGTGATGAACTTCCTTCCCGCGAAGCCGACGGGCGAAGCGGGTGGCAAGGTCGGGCTGGAGGTCGCGGGGCTCGGTGCGCTGGAGGTCAGCCCGGATCAGATCGCCGCGCAGAATGCGGGGGGGGAGGCTTCGGTCGGCTTCCGGCCGGAAACGCTGACCATCCTCTATGAGGGGCAGAAGGGAGCGGACCGCGAGGCGCCGGGGACGATCGACGAAGTCGTCTACTACGGCGACATGACCTATTACGACGTCAAGCTCGACGGGTTCGACAAGCCGGTCCGGATCTCCATGCGCAATGTGTTCGGCCGGCCGGTGCTGGATGTGGGGACGCGCACCCGCGTGGCCTGGGCGCCCGGGGCGATGGTTCTGTTCCGCTGATCCTTCGTGCCGGCGGGGCGCGGCTAGTTCTCGCGGTCGATGCGGTTTGGCGGCGGCTCGCGCCCGGGCGTTAAGCCTCTGGTGACGGGACGTGCCTTCTGCGCGCATGCCAGAGAGTGCAGGCCACGGCATGGGGGTTGCTTCGGCTGCCTGGCCGACGACTTCGGGTCACGAGTGGTCCAATCCGTCGGTTTCTGCCGTGAATTCGGGGCGTTCGGCATTGTGTGGCATAACGCCGAGAGCGAGACCTGCCCCGCCTGAGGTTGGAACAATTTTGGGCGACCGCGCGCACCTTCAGCCGGCCACATCGCTTCAGCGCTGCTACGTCAGACTGCCTGAGTCGCCGGGGTCCTGCGCGCCGGTTCGGCTGTGCTCAATGCCGGGCGGCGGGATGCGTCTCGTTCTCGCTGCTCTGTCAGCTCGTATCGTCTTCCTCAGATCGCTGAGGGCGTCGAGAGACAGGGCGATGGGATTGCCTGGGTACGCCAGTTGTACCGTGGCTTGCTGGAAGTCTGACGTGACATTCTGAACAGGAGTTTGCTCTCGTCCTCTGATTTTGCGGGTTTGGGGCCAGTTTCCGGAGCTATTTCAAAATATGTCTCGGCAGGTTGCCGAGGGATCCCGGTTGGCTCTGTCTGTCGACGATTGATGAACTGGCAGGCCCATTCGAGGCAGATTGCAACGATTTCGATCTGGCGCCGATTCCTGCGTCCGAAGTTGACCCTGCCTTGAAGAGCTTGTCCCGCGCCTCCGCGCGCCATGGCGACAGCTGCCGACGGTGCTGTTGTGCGTTCCTGAACCGGGGGCGCAATGGGCCTTCACAAAGCTATGCGCCACGCCCGCCGCCGCGATTTTTGCACATTTCGTCGAGAGGCAACCGCATCGCAGGGCCCTGCTTTTCAAGGGAATATGCTCTTTCTGGGGTCCAGAACGCCCAAATCTGCTTCGGAGTGAGCCGACAGAGAGCCGGAGGCCGTTCAAATTCAATCAATGAAAATGCGAAGGGCCCCGTGCTTTACACGGGGCCCTCGCTAGGAATGGTTTCTTCCGACCGCTTGACGTTCTGTCAAGCCGCGTGAACCTGTGTCATCGCAGTAGATCGAGGCTTTGCCCCTGCGCGATGGTGTCCAGCGTTTGCCATTCTGCTGTAGTCTTGGCGGCTGCCCGGTCGTCACCAGCCTCCGCCTGCGAAGCATCCTGCTTCGCATCGCCTTCCTCTCCGGCCGCTGTCGCGTCCGGTCTCGTGCTCGCATTTTCCTCGGTCTTGGCCTTCATGTGCTCCGGGTTGCTCAATTCGGCAACCTTCGCTTCGAGCGGAGATACATCAAATGTGGGCGGAGGACCCGCGGGGGCATCGGGGTCAATCTTCTCGCTTTTGGCAAGGATGGTGGATTCCGCGCTGGTGCCGGTGTTGCGCAGCATCGCCGCGATCTGTGCTGCGCGGTTCTCGCCGGTTTGCGTGTCGACATTGGCCTGCATACCGCTTTGCGCGCTCGAGCTTGCCGAGAGCGCTTCGACGGTCGTTGCTGGCGCCTTCTCTGCCGTCACCGGTGCCATTGCCGGAGACCAGCCGATCTGAGGTAAAATCCCAGAAATCCGGTCCATCCCACTCACTCCTTACCCAACCACAGCCCGACTGTAGGAGGACGAGGTTACGCAACCGTAAATCCCTGTGGGAATTTTGGTGGCATTTTATGGATAATTACTTTCAATAAAAACAATGAGTTGCGAGGATTTCGCCCTCGCATCCATTCCGCGATTGATTCGATCAGCGGGCGAGCAGGCGCCGGAACAGCAGCTCCAGAAAGTCCTGCGCCTCTGCGAAGGGGTCGCGTCCGGGCCCGAGCACCGAGCGCACCTGCACTTCGAAATCGGCATAATGCTGGGTCAGCGCCCAGATCGAAAAGATCAGATGGTAGGGATCCACGGCCGCGAGGCGCCCGGCGGCGCTCCAGTCCGCGATCACACGGGCCTTCTCGTCCACCAGGTCTTTCAGCTCCGAGGACAGGGTTTCGGCCATCCGCGGGGCGCCCTGAAGCACCTCATTGGCAAAGAGCCGGCTCTCCCGCGGCATTTCGCGGCTCATCTCGAGCTTGCGATGCATGTAGGTCATGATCTCGCGCTCGGGCTCTCCGGCGGGGTCGAGGCTGCGCAGCGGCGCAAGCCATGTATCCAGCAGGCCGGACAGGAGCTCCTTGTGGATCGCTTCCTTGGAGGGGAAATAATACAGCAGGTTGGGCTTTGAGAGGCCCGCCGCCTGTGCGATCTGATCGAGGGTCGAGCCGCGGAACCCCTGCGACGAGAACACATCGAGCGCCGCTTCCAGGATCGCCTCGGTATTGCGGCGCTGGATCCGGGTCATCGGTCTGGGCTGGGGCTCTTCGTCCAAGGCGGTCCTCCTGAATTGGCCTTAACGCAGAGGTCAGCCTGTTTCAACCGCTCCCGCCGCGCCGATGCCGCGCAGGATGATCTGCTTCACGGAGGCCTTCGCCGCCTCCCAATCGGCATCCGTCAGGGGGCCCCCGTTCAGCACCTCGATCTGATGGCCGAAATCCGCATAATGCTGGGTCGTGGCCCAGAGCATGTAGAGCAGCCGCTCCGGATCCACCGGCGCCATCTTGCCCTCGGCAATCCAGCGCCGGATCACCTCGGCACGGCCGGCCGTCCAGCCGCGCAGGGTGGTTTCCAGATAATCCTGGATCACCGGCGCGCCATGCATGACCTCCGAAGCCCAGACTTTGGAGCCATTCGGGTGCTGCCGCGAAATCTCCATCTTCGCATCTATATAGGCGCCGATCCCCTCGGCGGGGCCGGGCGCGCCATCCATCGCCGTCGCGGCATCGAGCCAGATCAGGAAGATCCGCTCCACCACCTTGCGATAGAGCTCCTCTTTGGTGGCGAAATAATAATGCAGGTTCGCCTTCGGCAGGCCCGCCATATCGGCGATGAGCTGCATCGTCGCGCCGCCGAAGCCCGCCTCGGCAAAGACGGTCTCGGCCGCTTTCAGGATGGTGTCTTCGTTCGCCTGGCGGTTGGCCCTGCGGCGCCCGGTTTTTGGGCGGCTTTCGGTGGGGATGTCGTTCATTCAGGCCCCTGCGACAGAATTTTCGTTGACCGGATGGTCAGAACGTGGCTCCCTTAACCTGACCATACGGTCAGAAAAAGATTCGTCGCAAGAGGGTGATGATGCCCCGAAGCCGACAGGGAGTTTGAAAGATGTCTGCACCCGGAGAGAACCTCCGCACCAATTCCGCACGCCTGTGGGACAGCCTGATGGATATGGCCAAGGTCGGCCCGGGCGTCGCGGGGGGCAACAATCGTCAGACCCTGACCGACGCGGACGCCGAAGGCCGCGCCCTGTTCCAGAGCTGGTGCGAGGCGGCCGGGATGACGATGGGCGTGGATGCCATGGGCACCATGTTCGCGACGCGGCCGGGCGAGGACCCGGAGGCGCTGCCGGTCTATATCGGCTCGCATCTCGATACGCAGCCCACGGGCGGGAAATATGATGGCGTGCTGGGCGTGCTGGCCGGGCTCGAGGTGATCCGCTCGATGAACGATCTCGGGATCAGGACTAAGCACCCGGTCGTGGTGACCAACTGGGCGAACGAGGAGGGCGCACGCTTCGCCCCGGCGATGCTGGCCTCGGGCGTGTTCGCGGGCGAGATCGGGCTCGACTATGCCTATGCGCGCAAGGACCTTGAGGGCAAGACCTACGGCGCCGAGCTGGAGCGGATCGGCTGGAAGGGCTCGGAGCCCGTCGGCGCGCGCAAGATGCATGCCTACTTCGAATACCACATCGAACAGGGCCCGATCCTGGAAGCGCAGGAAAAGGCGATCGGCGTGGTGACCCATGTGCAGGGCCTGTGGTGGCTCGAATTCACCCTGACCGGCAAGGAAGCCCATACCGGCTCGACGCCGATGGCGATGCGGGTGAACGCGGGCCTCGCGATGGCGCGGATCTTCGAGATGGTGCAGGAGGTCACGATGGCCGCGCAGCCCGATGCGGTGGGCGGCGTGGGGCAGGTGACCTTCAGCCCCAATTCGCGCAACGTGCTGCCGGGCACGGTGGTGTTCACGGTGGATATCCGCACCGTGGATCAGGCGAAGCTGGACCGGATGCGCGCCGAGATCGAAAGCCGCGCCGCCGCGATCTGCGCCGAGATCGGTGTCGGCTGCGCGGTGGAGGCGGTGGGTCATTTCGACCCGGTGACCTTCGATCCGGTGCTGGTCGGGCGGGTGCGCGCGGCGGCGGAGAATCTGGGCTACAGCCATATGGATATCGTCTCGGGCGCGGGCCACGATGCCTGCTGGACGGCCAAGGTCGCGCCGACGACGATGATCTTCTGCCCCTGCGTTGGCGGGCTGAGCCACAACGAGGCCGAGGAGATCAGCCCGGAATGGGCCGGGGCCGGGGCGGATGTCCTGCTGCATGCGGTTCTCGAAACCGCCGAAGTCGTGCGCTGAGGAGTGAGTAGGAAATTGCTCTGACCCTAGGGATAAGAACGGCATAAGTAGATGACTCTCGAAGAATTCGTTAAACGGACGCTTTTAGAAATCACCAACGGCGTCAGCGCAGCCCAACTAGAATCGCTGGTGTACATAGCTCCGGGCCCCGTCGAAAATGAGACCGTCCTTGAACCGTCTCTTGTTAACTTTGAGGTGAGCGTGACGGTGAATAAAGACGCTGGCGGCGCCATCACTATTTGGACAGTTGGCGATCTTAAGGCCGGTGCTTCATCAGAACACACAAACCGCGTATCCTTTGGAGTCCCTGTCTATTTTCAGGCTCCAACCGCAAGAAATCCTAAGCATTTCTCACTTAAAGAGAAACAGGGAGACCGCTGATGTCCACCACCGTCATCAAGAACGGAACCATCGTTACCGCCGATCTGACCTACAAGGCCGATGTGCTGATCGAGGACGGCAAGATCGCCGCGATCGGGCAGGGCCTCGATGGCGACAAGGTGCTCGATGCCACCGGCTGCTACATCATGCCCGGCGGGATCGACCCGCATACCCATCTGGAGATGCCCTTCATGGGCACCTATTCGGCGGATGATTTCGAATCCGGCACCCGCGGCGCGCTGGCGGGCGGCACCACCATGGTGATCGACTTCGCGCTGCCCGCGCCGGGCGAGGGGCTGCTCGATGCGCTGAAGAAATGGGACAACAAGGCCGGGCGCGCGAGCTGCGACTACAGCTTCCACATGGCCATCACCTGGTGGAGCGAGCAGGTCTTCGACGAGATGAAGGCCGTGACCGGGCGCGGCATCAATTCGTTCAAGCATTTCATGGCCTACAAGGGCAGCCTGATGGTGAATGACGAGGAGCTGTTTGCCTCGTTCAAGCGCTGCGCGGAGCTGGGCGCGATTCCGATGGTCCATGCCGAGAACGGCGACATCGTGGCCAGCATGTCGGCGAAGCTGCTGGCGGAGGGAAATACCGGGCCCGAGGGCCATGCCTACAGCCGCCCCTCGCAGGTGGAGGGCGAGGCCACCAACCGCGCGATCATGATCGCCGACATGGCGGGCGTGCCGCTCTATGTGGTGCATACCTCCTGCGAGGAGAGCCACGAGGCGATCCGGCGCGCGCGGATGCAGGGCAAGCGCGTCTATGGCGAGCCGCTGATCCAGCACCTGACGCTCGACGAGAGCGAATATTTCGACAAGGACTGGGACCATGCCGCCCGGCGCGTGATGAGCCCGCCGTTCCGCAACAAGAAGCATCAGGACAGCCTCTGGGCGGGTCTCGCCTCGGGCTCGCTCTCCTGCGTGGCCACGGACCATTGCGCCTTCACCACGGCGCAGAAGCGCTATGGCGTGGGCGATTTCACCAAGATCCCGAATGGCACCGGCGGGCTCGAGGAGCGCCTGCCGATGCTCTGGACGGAAGGGGTGCGCACCGGGCGGATCACCATGAACGAATTCGTGGCCGTCACCTCCACCAATATCGCCAAGATCATGAACATGTATCCGCAGAAGGGCGCGGTTCTGGTCGGCTCCGATGCCGATCTGGTCGTGTGGGATCCGGAGGCCAGCAAGACCATCACCGCCTCGGCGCAGCAATCGGCCATCGATTACAACGTGTTCGAGGGCCGCACCGTGACCGGCCTGCCGCGCTTCACCCTGACGCGGGGCCATGTGGCGGTGACCGAGGGCAAGCTCGACGCGCGCGAGGGCCATGGCCGCTTCGTCGCGCGCGAGCCGAATGGCGCCGTCAGCCGCGCGCTCAGCACCTGGAAGGCGCTGACCGAGCCGCGCCCGGTCCCGCGCAGCGGCATCCCCGCAAGCGGGGTGTGACGTGACGGCGGCACCGGTCATCGAGGCCAGGCACCTCAACCTCACGTTCCAGACCGGCGACGGCCCGGTGCAGGCGCTGAAAGACGTGAACCTGACGATCGACAAGGGCGATTTCGTCAGCTTCATCGGGCCTTCGGGCTGCGGCAAGACCACCTTCCTGCGCTGCATCGCGGCGCTGGAAACGCCCACCGACGGCGTGCTCACGGTGCGCGGCGTCTCGGCCGACGAGGCCCGGCGCGCGCGCAGCTATGGCTATGTGTTCCAGGCGGCGGGGCTTTATCCGTGGCGCACCATCGCAGGCAACATCCGCCTGCCGCTGGAGATCATGGGCTATACCCGGGCCGAACAGGAGACGCGGGTCCAGAAAGTGCTCGATCTGGTCGAGCTCGGCCAGTTCGGCAAGAAATTCCCCTGGCAGCTCTCGGGCGGGATGCAGCAGCGCGCCTCCATCGCGCGGGCGCTGGCGTTCGACGCCGAGATCCTGCTGATGGACGAGCCTTTCGGCGCGCTCGATGAAATCGTCCGCGACCGGCTCAACGAGGAGCTTCTGCGCCTCTGGGAGCGCACCGGCAAGACCATTGGCTTCGTCACCCATTCGATCCCGGAGGCGGTCTATCTCTCCACCAAGATCGTGGTGATGAGCCCGCGCCCGGGGCGGATCACCGATGTGATCGAAAGCCCGCTGCCGCGCGGCCACCGCCCGCTGGAAATCCGCGAGAGCCGCGAATTCCTCGATATCGCCCACCGGGTGCGCGAGGGCCTGCACGCAGGCCACGCCTTCGACTGAGGCCGGATCATGCGCAATATCCTTCCGGTTCTCACCGTCGTCGCCGTGATCGTCGCGCTCTGGTACGGCGCGGCGGTCTGGCTGAACAGCGCCTGGGTGCAGGATCAGGCGGCCAGGGCGGGCGCGAGCGTCAGCCTGCAGCAGCTCCTGCATGACACGATGGTACAGGAGCGCCCGGTGCTGCCCGCGCCGCATCAGGTGCTGGCCGGGCTCTGGGACGGCGTGGCGGGCCAGGCGCTCACCTCGAAGCGCAGCCTCGTCTATCATGGCTGGATCACGCTTTCGGCCACTCTGGCGGGCTTTGCCCTCGGCACGGCGGCGGGGCTGCTGCTCGCGGTGGGCATCGTACACAGCCGCGCGATGGACATGAGCGTGATGCCCTGGGCCATCGCCTCGCAGACGATCCCGATCCTCGCGATTGCGCCGATGGTGATCGTGGTGCTGGCCTCGCTCGGCATCAAGGGGCTGCTGCCGAAGGCGCTGATTGCGGCCTATCTGAGCTTCTTTCCGGTGCTCGTTGGCATGGTGAAGGGGCTGCGCGCGCCCGACGGCATGCAGCTCGATCTGCTGCGCACCTATAATGCCTCGCGCGCGCAGACCTTCTTCCGGCTGCGGCTGCCGTCCGCGATGCCCTATCTGTTCGCCTCGCTGAAGGTGGGGATCGCGGCGGCGCTGGTGGGCACCATCGTGGCGGAGCTGCCCGCGGGCGCCACCGCAGGCCTCGGCGCGCGGCTGCTGTCGGGCAGCTATTACGGCCAGACGATCCAGATCTGGGCCGCGCTGTTTGCGGCGGCGCTGCTGGCGGCGGTCCTGGTGGCGCTGGTGGGCGTGGCCGAGCGCGTGGTTCTCAAACGCATGGGGATGGCGCGATGAGCTGGCAGGGCTGGGCGGCCATCGCCTTCTGGATCGTGGCGACGCTGGTCAACGCGCGCGTCGCCAACAGCGGCGCCCGCTGGGCGCGGCCCTTCGTGGCGGTGCTGTTCGGGGTCACGCTGCTGGTGCTCTGGCAGGGGCTGGTGACGGGGCTGGGCGTCAGCCCGGTGATCCTGCCCGCGCCCTCGTCGATTGCGGCGCGCTTCGCCGAAAGCCTGCCGCTCCTGTGGGGGGATTTCAGCCAGACCATCCTGAAGGGCGCGCTGGCGGGCTATGTCATCGGCTGTGCTGCGGCCGTGCTCACCGCGATCGCGGTGGACCGTTCGCCCTTCCTGCAGCGTGGGCTGCTGCCGGTGGGCAATTTCGTCGCGGCCCTGCCGATCGTGGGCATCGCGCCGATCCTCGTGATGTGGTTCGGCTTCGACTGGCAATCGAAGGCGGCGGTGGTGGTGGTCATGGTGTTCTTCCCGGTGCTGGTGAACATGGTGGCCGGCCTCGCCGCGACCGATCACCTGCAGCGGGACCTGATGCACACCTATTCGGCCAGCTATCGCCAGACGCTGCTGAAGCTGCGCCTGCCCGCGGCGATGCCCTTCCTGTTCAACGGGCTGAAGATCGCCACCACGCTGGCGCTGATCGGGGCGATCGTGGCGGAGTTCTTCGGCTCTCCCACCCGCGGCATGGGCTTTCGCATTTCCACCGCCGTCGGGCAGCTTGATCTGCCGCTCGTCTGGGCGGAGATTACCGTCGCGGCGCTCGCGGGCAGCGGCTTCTTCGGCCTCATGGTGCTGATCGAGAAAGCGGTGACCTTCTGGCATCCTTCGCAACGCAATTGACCAATCCGGAGCAACCGGAACCAACAGTGGAGACGACGATGAAGAAATACCTGATGGGCGTGGCCCTTGCGGCTCTGGCGGCGGGCGCGGCCTCGGCCGAGGAGGTGAAGCTGCAGCTGAAATGGGTCACCCAGGCCCAGTTCGCGGGCTATTATGTGGCCAAGGACAAGGGCTTCTATAAAGAAGAGGGGCTCGATGTCGATATCATGCCGGGCGGGCCGGACATTTCGCCCACCCAGGTGATGGCGGGCGGCGGCGCCGATGTGACGGTGGACTGGATGCCCTCGGCGCTGGCCGCGCGCGAGAAGGGGCTCGGGCTGGTGAATATCGCGCAGCCGTTCAAATCCTCGGGCATGATGCTGACCTGCCTGAAGGAAACCGGGATCAAGGGGCCGGAGGATTTCAAGGGCAAGACGCTGGGCGTGTGGTTCGGCGGCAACGAATATCCGTTCCTGAGCTGGATGGCGACGCTGAAGATCCCGACCGATGGCTCTGCGGGCGGCATCACCGTGCTGAAGCAGGGCTTCAACGTCGATCCGCTGCTGCAGAAGCAGGCGGCCTGCATTTCCACCATGACCTATAACGAATACTGGCAGGTGATCGACGCAGGCCTCAAGCCCGACGAGCTGGTGACCTTCAAATACGAGGATGAGGGCGTCGCCACGCTGGAGGACGGGCTCTATGTGATGCAGGACAAGCTCAAGGACCCGGCCTTCAAGGAGAAGATGGTCAAGTTCGTGCGCGCCTCGATGAAGGGCTGGAAATATGCCGAGGCGCATCCGGACGAAGCGGCCGGGATCGTGCTCGAGAACGACGAATCCGGTGCGCAGACGGAAACCCATCAGAAGCGGATGATGGGCGAAATCGCGAAGCTGACGGCCGGCTCGAACGGCGCGCTGGATCCGGCGGATTATGAGCGCACGGTGAAAATCCTGCTCGGCGGCGGCTCGGACCCGGTGATCTCGAAGGCGCCGGAGGGGGCCTATACGCTCGATATCACCAATGCGGCGCTGAAATAGGCCCGGCGCGGGCGCCCTCCGGGGCGCCCATTCTCCATAGCCAGTTGTTAACTCTCCCGCGCTAGGCTTGGCGATACGAGCTGAACAGGGGGGTATCATGGCTCATGTGAATGCGCATCGCCCGCCGCGCACCGGAATGTCGCCCGCGGCGGCTTATGGATTGGGCGTGCTGGGGCTTCTGGCCGTGGCCGCGATGTTCTATGGCGTCTACCGCAGCCAGTTCGCGGCGCCGCCCGGATATCTGTTCGGCACGCCGACGCAGCCGGTCGAGGCGGGCTATTGCCTGATCGTGGCGCAGGATGTCATTCCCTCGGGCGCCCCGATCGGCAGCTATGTCGATGAGGCGGCGCAATTCTGGATCAAGCGGCTGCGGCAGCTGGGCGCCGATATGGGGCCTGCCATTGCCAAGGCCCGCGAAAGGCTCGGCCGCGATCTGTCGGCCTCTGGTGGCGACAGCGAGATCTGGCTGCGCAATGCGATGGAGCTTTGTTCCAACCGCGCGGTGATGTACGGCGCGCGTTTCCGCGCTTTCGACTGAAGGCGGTACCGGCGGCCGCTCTGCTCTCCCGGCGCTATGGCGCGCGGCAATCGGTGGGGGGCGTTGTGGCCCTCCGCCCTGCCGATCGGCCCCTCGCTGGAAACCTGGGCCGTAAAAACCTTGTGGTGTCAGGCTCTTCCCTTGTAAACTCGCGGCAAGGGAGACGCATGCGATGGTCAGATCCGCACTCACCGGGACCCGTATCCGCGAGCGGCGGACGACGCTTCGGATCCGCCAGGCGGATCTCGCGCGCAGCGTCGGCGTCTCGGCGGCCTATCTGAACCTGATCGAACACAATCGCCGCCGGGTGGGCGAGGCCCTGCTTGAGGAAATCGCCCGCGCGCTCGGGACCGATGTCATCGCCCTGTCGGAGGGGGCGGAAAGCGCCCTGTTCGACGGGCTGCGCGAGGCTGCGGCCGGGACCGGGCAGGAGAGCGCCAGCCCCGAACTCGACCGGATTGAGGAATTCGTCGGCCGGTTTCCGGGCTGGGCGGGCCTTCTGGCGGAGCGGCAGGCGCGCGTGGGCACGCTGGAGCGGCTGGTCGAGACCTATGCAGACCGTCTGGCGCAGGATCCGTTCCTGCTCGATGCGCTGCATGAGGTGCTCTCGGTCGTGACCTCGCTGCGCTCCAGCGCCGCGATCCTGACCGAGACCGAGGATCTCGAGGCAGAATGGCGCAACCGGTTCCTGAACGCGATCGGCGCCGAGAGCGAGCGCCTGACCGGCACGGCCGAAGGGCTGGTGCGGCATCTGGAGGCGATGGGCACGGCGGAAACCGGGCCTGTGGCGGCGCTCGATCAACTCGAGGCCTGGCTCGCCGCGCGCGACTGGGTCCTGCCGGAGCCGGGCGCGGAGGCCGATCCGCTGGCGGGGGCGGATCTCGGGCCGGCGGCCCGCACGCTCGCGCGCGATTACGCCGCGCGGGCCGCAGAAGATGCCCGGCTGCTGCCGCTCGGGCCGTTTCTCGCGGCGCTGACGCAGCTCGGGCCGGAGCCCGCCTTGCTCGCCGCGCGCTTCGGCGCGCCCATGGGGGCGGTGTTCCGGCGGCTGGCGACGCTGCCGCCCGGGGCCGCGGCGGAGCTGCCCGGAGGGCGCATTTCTGCGGGCCTCGTCGTCTGTGACGGATCGGGCACGCTGACCTTGCGCCGTGGCGTCGCCGGCTTCGCGCCGCCGCGTTTCGGGGCGGGCTGCCCGCTCTGGCC
>NZ_JAYRZN010000008.1:48753-106158 GCF_041916475.1 Paenirhodobacter sp. | reverse complement strand
CAACTGCGGCCAGATCAAGACCGGCTCGCTCGCGCGCTCGGACCGGCTCGCGAAGTACAACCAGCTGATCCGCATCGAAGAAATGCTGGGCGAGACCGCGGAATATGCGGGCCGCTCGATCCTGAAGTAATCCGGCCCCGGCCGGTTCAGCCCGCCGGAGCCGATGGCCCCGGCGGGTTTTCCTTTTGCGGAGCCCCCCATGACCGACGCCCGCCACCTCATCGACTCGCTGGGCCTGAAGCCCCATCCCGAAGGCGGCTGGTACCGGCAGACATGGAGCGCCGATGGCCCCGGGCGCGCCTCTGGCACCGCGATCCTGTTCCTGCTGCAGGAAGGCGAACGCAGCCACTGGCACCGGATCGACGCGGTGGAAATCTGGCATTTCCATGCGGGCGCACCGCTTTTGCTGCAGGTAGCGGCGGCGGAGGCAGGCCCGGTGCAGGAGATCCTTCTCGGGCCCGATATGTTGCAGGGCCATGCGCCGCAGGGGATCGTGCCCGCGCATCACTGGCAGGCGGCACAATCGACCGGCGCCTGAAGCCTCGTCGGCTGCACGGTCTCGCCGGGGTTTCGCTTCGAGGGGTTCGACCTCGCCCCGCCCGGGTTCACGATCGCGGGACGCTGATCCGCCCGCCGCCGATCAGGGCGCGCACGCCGGTGGTGCTTGGGCCGGAGGTGGGCAGGCCGCGCGCCACCCGCACCGCGAGATAGGCGAAGGCCTGCGCCTCCAGCATGTCGCCATCGAGGCCCAGATCCTCCACCGGCGCCACCGGAATATTCGTCCGCCGCGCCAGCCCCGCCATCAGCGCCGCGTTGAGCCGCCCGCCCCCGGTCACATAGAGCGCCGTGGGCGGCTCGGAGAAGAAGGCGAAGCCCTGCGCGACAGCGGCCGTCGCACAGGCTGCGAGCGTGGCCAGCGCATCGGAAGTCTCAAGACATTCCGTAAATTTCAGAATTTCGTGAAAATCATTGCGGTCCAGTGATTTCGGCGGCATCCGGCGGAAGAACGGATGCGCGAGGAACTGCGCGACGGCCGCTTCGTCCACCTGCCCCGCCAGCGCGAGCGCGCCGCCCTCATCCACCTCCCGGCCCATCCGCGCGCGGATCAGGTCGTTCATCGGCGCATTGGCGGGCCCGGTATCGAAGGCAAGCACCGCGCCCTCGGCCTCGGGCCCCGGGCGGCGCGGATCGACCCAGGTGAGGTTGCCGACCCCGCCGAGGTTGAGGAACGCGACCGGCGCCCGCAACCCCGCCCATTGCGCGCAGGCGAAATGGAAGAAGGGCGCCAGCGGCGCCCCCTCGCCGCCCATATCCACATCGGCCGAGCGGAAATCCCACACCACCGGCACCCCCAGCACCTCGGCCAGCACATCGCCCGAACCCGCCTGATGGGTGCCGCGCCCGCGCGGATCATGGGCGAGGGTCTGGCCGTGAAAGCCGATCAGCTCCGCCTGCGGGAAGCCCGACAGCAGCGCGGCATGGGCCGTCTCCACCACTTCGGCCGCGGGTTCCACTTCGGCCGCGCCCGGCCAGCGCCCGAGCGCAGAGCGCAGCACGGCACGCTCCCCGGCCTCATAGGCGCGATAGGCGGAGGCGCCGAATCCGGCGATCCGCACCCCGTCGGTGAGCACTTCGGCCGCATCCACCCCATCGAGCGAGGTGCCCGACATGGCGCCCACCGCCCGGATCAGTTCGGTCATGACTTCCCCTTTCGCTGCCCGCCCGGTATATGCGGGACACCAAACAAGGAACAAGCACGATGACCTTCCATCCCAAATCCGACTTCCTGTCGATCATCATCGAGCGCGGCTTCCTGGCGGATTGCACCGATCTGCAGGAGCTGGACGCGGCACTGAAACAGGGGATGGTCACCGCGTATATCGGCTATGATGCCACGGCGGCTTCGCTGCATGTGGGGCATCTGCTCAATATCATGCTGCTGCGCTGGTTCCAGAAAACGGGCAACAAGCCGATCACGCTGATGGGCGGGGGCACCACCAAGGTGGGCGATCCCTCGTTCCGCTCCGAAGAGCGGCCGCTGCTCACGCCCGAGAAGATCGACGAGAACATCGTCGGCATGGGCAAGGTCTTCGCGCGCTACCTCGATTACAGCGAGGCCGGCAATGGCGCGCGGATGCTCAACAATGCCGAATGGCTGGACAATCTGAACTACCTCGAATTCCTGCGCGACATCGGGCGGCATTTCTCCGTGAACCGGATGCTGTCGTTCGAATCCGTGAAATCGCGGCTGGACCGGGAGCAATCGCTGAGCTTCCTGGAGTTCAACTACATGATCCTGCAGGCCTATGATTTCCTGGAGCTGAACCGGCGTTACGGCTGCGCGCTGCAGATGGGCGGCTCCGATCAATGGGGCAATATCATCAACGGCGTCGATCTGACCCGCCGGGTGCTGGACCAGGAGATCTACGGGCTGACGACGCCGCTGCTGACCACCTCGGACGGGCGCAAGATGGGCAAATCGGCGGGCGGCGCGGTCTGGCTCAACGACCAGATGCTCAGCCCCTACGAATTCTGGCAGTTCTGGCGCAATACCACGGATGCGGATGTGGGCCGGTTCCTGAAGCTCTATACCGATCTGCCGGTGGCGGAATGCGACCGGCTGGCGGCGCTTGGCGGATCCGAGATCAACCAGGCGAAGATCGTGCTCGCCAATGAGGTGACGACGCTCCTCCATGGTGCGGAGGCGGCGATTGCCGCCGAGGCGACCGCGCGCGAAGTGTTCGAGCGTGGCGGCGTGGGCGAGGATCTGCCGCGGCTGCAGCTGGCGGCGGAGGAAGTGTCGGAGGGCATCAGCCTCGCGCAGCTGGTGGTGCGCTCGGGCCTCGCCAAGACCGGCAAGGACGGCAAGCGGCTGATCGCCGAGGGCGGGCTGAAGGTCAATGACGAGATCTGTCTCGATGCCGGGCGGATGTTCGGCGCGGGCGACCTCGCTGATCCGGTGAAGCTCAGCGCGGGCAAGAAGCGCCACGCGCTGGTGAGCATCGGATAAGAAAAGGCGCGCCCCGCGGCGCGCCTTTCGCGTTCAGCGGCGGCGGCGCAGCAGCGCCAGCCCGCCGAGCGCCGAGCCCAGCATCAGGAGCGGCGCGGGCAGCGGCACCGCCGGCATCAGCTCAGAAAGCGTGTAGCTGCGGGTGCCGAGCGTGACCGTCTCGAAGCTGGTCAGGCTGAGCGCGAAGCCGTCGGCGAAGGTGAGGCCGAGGATATCGTCGCTCCAGGACAGGCTGCTGATATCGCTGCGCAGGTACCCCGCGAAGCTCACCACATCGGTGCCGAGGCCGCCATCGAAGAGCCCGAGCCCCGCGCCCCCGAACAGGCCGGAGAAGGACAGCACATCCGCGCCCTCGCCCATCCGCACATCGCCGCTGACCATGGCCCCGGCCTCCAGCGCAAACAGATCGTCGCCCTGGCCGAGATCCGCCGCCCCGACCAGCACCGATCCGGCGGCGCCGAAATACCCGTCATCGCCCGCGCCGAGCTTCAGCGCCGGGCCGGATGTGGCCTCGATCCGCCCGCCCGCGAGGTTATACACCCGCTGGGCCGCAGTATTGGCCGCCTCGCCATTGAGGCTGCCGTCATCGTTGTGGCCGGTTTCGACGATGATGCCCGCCGCCCCCAGGATCCGACCCGAGTTGGTGATGACGGAGGCCAGCTCGGGCGCGCGGGTGGCGTCGAAGTCGATCGCCGCATCGTCATCCGACTGGATCAGCCCGGAATTGACCACCCGGCCGCTGTCGATGTCGATGCCATCCTGCACGAAATCAATGCCCAGATCGTCCTGCACCGAGTGGATGGTGCCGGTGTTGACGATGGTGGCATTCTCGCCCGCATTGATTGCGTCATCCTTCGCGGTAATGGTGCCGGTGTTGAGAATGCTGCCGTCGTCACCAAGCTCGATCCCCTCGGTGCCCGCGATGATCGTGCCGTGGTTGGTGACGGTGCTGCCATTGCCATCGCCGCCGTTCACGCCCTTCTTGCCCGCGGAGATCGTGCCTCCTTCCAGGATGGTCAGCGAGAGGCCGTTCTCGGCCTGCACGCCGTCGCTGTCGGGGTCGGGGGCGCTGACGGTGCCGTCGATGGTCACGCGGGCATTGTCCACCAGATTGATCGCATCCTTGACGCTGGTGCTCGTGAGCGTGCCCTGGACGGAAATGATGGCATCGTCGTTCAGGTGGATCACATGGTTATCGGTCTTGGCGGCGTTGCTGACCGAAGCCCCCGCCGCAATGGTGACGCTGACGCCATTCGCATCCTTGTTCTTGACACCCTTGGTGTCGGTGCCGGTGCAGATGACGACAGTGCCGTCCGCAGGCTTCGCATCCGAACAGGCGGCAAAGGCGGGCGCGCTCAGCGGCGCGAGCGCGACCGAGGCGAGGAGAATGCGGCGAAACATGGAGGACCCCCTTGAGTGTTTACGGTCCGTTAATCACCGGAGGTGACAGGGCCGTGACATCGGAAGGGGCAGAAGGAAAACGGCGCCCGAAGGCGCCGCCTGTCAGTCGATCGTGGCCGACTGGATGAAATCCGGGTCGGAGACCAGGCCATTCGCGCCCGGGTTGCCCTTGCGGATCTTGTCCACCACATCCATGCCCTCGATCACCTTGCCGACGACCGTGTACTGGCCATCCAGATGCGGCGCCGAGGCGAACATGATGAAGAACTGGCTGTTGGCCGAGTTCGGATCCGAGGAGCGGGCCATGCCCACCGTGCCGCGCACGAAGGGCTTGTCGGAAAATTCCGCAGGCAGATCCTGGTATTTGGAGCCGCCCATGCCCGCCATCGAGGCGTCCGCGCCGTCTCGCTTGCCGAACTGCACGTCGCCCGTCTGCGCCATGAAGCCCGCAATCACCCGGTGGAAGATCACATCGTCATAGGCGTGCTCGTTCGCCAGCTGCACGATGCGCTTCACATGCTGCGGTGCCGCGTCCTCGTAGAGGTCGATCACCACCTTGCCCGGCTTGCCCTCGAAACCGGCACCGCCGATTTCGAGCACCAGATTCGGGCCCGGCCCGTCGGCCTCCTCCGCCTGGGCGCCGCCCGCCGCGAAGGCGCACAGGGCCGTCGCGAGCAGGAACTTACGCATCGGCCGCCACCTTGACCGAGATCATCCGGTCGGGGCTCGCCGGCGGCTCGCCGCGGGCGATCTTGTCGACGAATTCCATCCCCGAGATCACCCGGCCATAGACGGTGTATTGGCCGTTCAGGAAGTGGTTGTTGCTGAAGTTGATGAAGAACTGGCTGTTGGCCGAGTTCGGGTTCATCGAGCGGGCCGCGCCCAGCGTGCCGCGATCGTGCGGCAGCTTGGAGAATTCGGCCGGAAGGTCGTCATATTGCGAACCGCCCGTGCCCGCGCGGCGCGGGTTATAGTCTTTTTCCATGTTCGCATGTTCCACGTCGCCGGTCTGCGCCATGAAACCTTCGATCACGCGGTGGAAGGCCACGTTGTCATAGGCGCCGTCGCGCGCGAGCTGCTTCATCCGCTCGGCATGCTTGGGCGCGACATCGGGCAGAAGCTCGATGACGACGGGGCCGTCCTTCAGTTCGATGATGATGGTGTTTTCCGGGTCTTTGATGTCGGCCATTTCTGGTCTCCTCACTGATCGGCCGGGACTTTAGGCAAGCTGCCTCCGATTTGGAAGGTGAAAGCGGCGCCTGCCGTTGACGTTCATCACACAGCGGGGCAAGTTTGCGTGAACCCAAGGGTCCGGCCTTCGGACCAAATTCAGAATCGGGAGAACCGCATGGCCTGGAAAACGCTCGACGACATGGATCTTTCGGGCAAGGTGGTGCTCGTGCGCGTGGATATCAACGTGCCGGTGGAAAACGGCGTGGTGACCGACGCGACCCGCATCGAGAAGATCGTTCCGACCATCAGCGACATCCTGGAAAAAGGCGGCAAGCCGGTGCTGCTGGCGCATTTCGGGCGCCCAAAAGGCAAGGTCGTGCCGGAAATGAGCCTCAAGCCGTTGGTGCCCGCGCTGGAAGCGGCGCTCGGGCGCAAGGTGACCTTTGCCGAGGATTGCATCGGCGGGCCCGCGAAAAAGGCGGTGGCCGCGATGCAGCCGGGCGATGTGGTCCTGCTGGAAAACACCCGCTTCCACGCCGGTGAGGAAAAGAACGACCCCGAGCTCGCCGCCGGCATGGCGGCACTCGGCGAGATCTATGTGAACGACGCGTTTTCGGCCGCGCACCGGGCGCACAGCTCGACCGAGGGCATCGCCCATATCCTGCCCTCCTGCGCCGGGCGGCTGATGGAGGCGGAGCTGAAAGCGCTCGAGGCCGCCCTCGGCACGCCGCAGCGGCCGGTCACGGCGGTCGTGGGCGGGGCCAAGGTCTCGACCAAGCTCGACCTGCTCGGGAACCTGGTGTCGAAGGTCGACAACCTGGTGATCGGTGGCGGCATGGCCAATACCTTCCTCGTCGCCAAGGGCATCGAGGTCGGCAAATCTCTGGCCGAGCGAGACATGGCCGAGACCGCAAAGGAGATCCTGAACAAGGCCGCGGCGGCGAACTGCCGGATCATCCTGCCGGTCGATGTGGTCGTCGCGCGCGAGTTCAAGGCGGGTGCCGAGAACGAGACGGTGGCGGCGGATGCCTGCCCGGCCGATGCGATGATCCTCGACGCAGGCCCCGAGACCGTGGCCGAAATCTCCGCTGTTTTCGAGAATTCGAAAACCCTGATCTGGAACGGCCCGCTCGGCGCCTTCGAGATTGCGCCCTTCGATGCCGCGACCAATGCCGCCGCAAAGAAGGCCGCGGAGCTGACCGAAGCCGGTGGGCTGATCTCGGTCGCAGGCGGCGGCGATACTGTGGCGGCGCTGAACAAGGCGGGCGTCGCCGAGGCGTTCAGCTATATCTCCACCGCGGGCGGCGCCTTCCTCGAATGGATGGAAGGCAAGGAACTGCCCGGTGTCGCGGCACTGAACAAATGAGCGGGCGGCCTGCGGGCCGCCTTTCTCCTGCCGTTAGCGTTCTCAGAATTGCGCCAGCACGGTCAGGGGGTTATCCGAAGACAGGGGCGCCTGCGCCCGCAATTGGCCAACATTCCCGGGGGAATAGAGCATGACCAACGCCGCACAATCCGAACAGATGAAGAAGGGGAACGGCTTCATCGCCGCGCTCGACCAGTCCGGCGGCTCCACGCCCAAGGCGCTGAAGCTCTATGGCGTGGCCGAGACCGAATATTCGGGCGAAACCGAAATGTACGACCTGATCCACAAGATGCGCGCCCGCATCATCAAGTCGCCCGCCTTTACCGGCGAGAAGGTGATCGGCGCGATCCTGTTCGAGCAGACGATGGACCGCGAGATCGACGGGATCCCGACCGCCACCTACCTGTGGGACAAGCGCGGCGTGGTGCCGTTCCTGAAGATCGACAAGGGGCTCGAGGCCGAGGCCGACGGCTGCCAGCTGATGAAGCCGATCCCGGGGCTCGATGACCTGCTCTCGCGCGCGGTCAAGGCCGGCATCTTCGGCACCAAGGAGCGCTCGGTGATCTCGGCGGCGAATCCGGCCGGGATCAAGGCCGTGGTCGCGCAGCAGTTCGAGCTGGGCGAAGCGGTGCTGTCGCATGGGCTGGTGCCGATCATCGAACCGGAAGTCACGATCTCGATCGCCGACAAGGCCGAGGCCGAGGCGATCTTGCGGGACGAGATCCTCGCCGCGCTGGACAAGGTCTCGGCGCCGGTGATGCTGAAGCTCTCGCTGCCGACGGTTCCGAATTTCTACAAGCCGCTGGTCGACCATCCGAAGGTGATCAAGGTCGTGGCGCTGTCGGGCGGCTATTCGCGCGACGATGCGAACGCGATCCTGGCGAAGAACACCGGCATGATCGCCTCATTCTCGCGCGCGCTGACCGAGGGCCTGAGCGCCCAGCAATCGGATGCGGAGTTCGACGCGGCGCTCGGCGCGGCGATCACCTCGATCCACGCGGCCTCCGTCGCAGGCTGATCCCGCCCGAGAAGGCATCGCGCCGGTCCTTCGGGGCCGGCGTTTGCATATCCGCCGCGCGCTCTGCCCCCGGCGGATTGACATCGCCTCCGCCGACCCCATATCAGCGCAATGTTTCGGAGGTTAACATGAACGACCGCGCCACCCGCGACCTGTATATCGAACAACGCATTTCCAACGAGCGGCGCTCGGCGCTGGTCGCCTATCTGCTGTGGTTCTTCCTGGGCTTCTTCGGCGCGCACAGGTTCTATCTCGGGCGCTGGTTCTCGGGGCTGGTCATGCTGGCGCTGTTCGGCATCGGCTCGGCGCTGGCGTTCATCCTGGTGGGCTATCTGCCGCTTGCGCTGGTGGCGCTCTGGTGGGTGATCGACGCGCTGCTGATCCCGGGCATGATCGGGCGCGATGTGCGCGACCTGCGCGGACGCCTGCGGCAGGGGTTCGACGCCTAGCGCGCGCGCCCGTCGGATATCAGCCAGGCCACATCGGCCAGTGCCATCAGCGGGGACACACCCACCGGAATCGCCAGATAGCGCGGCCGCCATTCCGGGCCGAACCGGGCGCGGAAAGCGCGCAGGTCTTCGAAGGTGGCGAAGGCGCCACCATGGCGGAACATGATGCTGCCAAAGCGGCTCCAGAGGCGCGCGGTGCGCCGCGCACCGAGGCCCGCAAGCGGGGTGATGCCGAGGCTCAGTTCCTCGGCGCCATCGGCCTGCAGCCGCGCGATCAGGGCGCGCAGGAAGCTCTCGATCAGCTCCGTCCCGCCCGATTCGGGCAGATAGCGCATGAGATCCATCGCCACATGGCGCCCCGTTCCCGGCCGGAGCAGCGTCGCGAAAGCGACCGCCCGGCCCTCGCGGCGCAGAACCGCGATCGGCCAGCGGTCCAGGTATTCCGGATCGAACCGGCCTGCGGAGAAGGCCTTGTCGCGCCCGAGCGGGCTTGCGAGCCAGGCCTCCGAGACGCGGCGCAGATCGGCGATGAGCGCCGGATCATGCGGCGGCAGATGCAGCGCCACCGCCTCGCCGGAGGCCGCGGGCGTGGCGCCTTGCAGGCGCACCACCGCCTCCTCGCCCAGCAGATGCCGCGCAAGGCCCATCTGCTCCAGAAGCGGCAGGTAACGCTCCGAGATATCGTAGAAAACCGGCCGGCAATGCGCTTTCTGCGCGGCCTCGACGAAGGACCAGCCCAGCCCTTCGACCGCCTCGGGCGCACCGACCGGATCGCCGAGTGCCACCCAATGCGTGCGGCGGCGGCGGAACATGATGAAGGCGCGCCCATCCTCGGAGAAGCGCAGCTCCTTGTCTCCGGTCAGGGCGAGGCAGGCCTGCGGATCCTCCTGCCGGGCGATGATCGGCTCGGCGCGCACCAGCGGATCCTCCGCGCCCGCAAGCGCGGCGCGATGCCGCACCGGCTGCAACGCCAGGAACACCGTGAACAGCAGGAGTACCGCAGAAGCGGCGAGCCCGGCGCGCAGGGCCCGCGGCGCATTGGCCGAGAGCGCGAAATCCGTCCAGTTCAGGCCATGGCCCGGCACCGCATGGACGAAGAAATAGAACGAGGCCGCAGCCGCGGTGACCGCGAGCACCATGCCGATCCAGGCCGGGCCGAACACGCCTTGGGTGATTGCCGTCTGGCGATAGAATTCGCGCCGGAACGGGACGAGCCCGAGCCCGCCCACCGCGAGCAGCACCGCGCTGGAGAGATCGAGGTTGTTCAGGATTGCCGCGAGCGCGCCGCCCGCGATGGCCACCAGCGAGAGCCAGAACGCGCCCGACACCCGCCGGATCAGCCCCTGCGACAGGATCAGCAGCCCGATCCCCGCCAGCGCCGAGGTGAGCGTGCCGCCCTCGAGCACCAGCGCGCCGATGAGGTCGTTGTCATCGACCGCGCTTGCCCGCACCGAGGGCATCAGCGACACCGCCAGCAGATAGGCGCCGAGCCCGAAGGCCCAGGCCCCGGCGAGCCAGGGCACGATCCCGGCCATGGCGCTGTAGGCCGGGCGCATCGGCTCCGAAATCTCGCCGAAGACCCGCACCGCCCAGCCGCCCGCCAGCCGCGCCTCGTTGAGCGACACCACCAGGAAGGCGATGGCGAAGGGCAGCAGGTAATAGATCATGCGGAACATCAGCAGCGCCGCCGCCACTTCGCCGGCCGAAGTGCCCGGCGGCATCGCGGCCATCACCACCGTCTCGAACACGCCGACGCCGCCCGGGACGTGGCTCATCACGCCGACCATCGTCGCCGCGGCATAGATGGCGAGGAAGGTGATGAAATCGGGCGTGCCCGCGGGCATCAGCACATAGAGCGTCAGCGCGGCCATGGTGGAATCGAACAGCGCCACCACCATCTGCCCGCTCAGGATCTTCGGGCTGGGCATGCACAGCTCGAACCGGCGGATCTTCAACGTGCGCCCGGAAAAGGCCAGCCCATAGAGAAGGAGCAGCGTGCCCCCGCCGCCCAGCACCGCCAGAAGCCGGATCACTCCTTCGGAAAGCGGCAGCACCCCGGTGAGCGCGCCCGGATGCAGCCCGAGCGCCAGCACCCCGACCAGGCTGAGCCCGGTGCCCATGGCGATTGCAATATAGGAGGCAAGAGCCGCCACTTCGAAGGCATTGAGCCCGAAGGCCGAATAGATCCGGTAGCGCACCGCGCCGCCCGAGAGCACCGATACCCCGATCGTGTTGCCGAAGGCATAGCCGAGAAAGCCGCCAAGCGCGACGACCCGGAGCGGCAGCTTCTTCTCCAGGAATTTCAGTGCCCAGAAATCGTAGCCGATCAGCGCGGTATAGCCGAGCGCGGTGGCCCCGAAGGCCACGATCAGCACATGCCAGGGCGTGGCCCGCATCTGGCGCATGATATCGCCCGGATGGACCGGCTGCAGCAGGTGATGCAGCGCATAGAGCCCGAGTCCGAACAGCCCCAGCCCCACCAGAACCGGGGCGATGTGGCGCAGCTTGCTGCCCCTGCCCGACCCGCTCATGCGGTGCGCCTCCCGTGCTTCGTCCTCATGCTGCCCTCAGTGGCAAAATTCCTCGCCCGAGGCAAGCCTCAGGCGGCGTGCCGGATCGGGAACTCGGCCAGTGTGGCGGCCTGCTCCGGGCTGAGATCGGCCGGATCGACGACATAGGTATGGATCGAGAAACACACGAGCCGGGTCTCCGGCAGGCGCAGCAGCACCTGACGCTCCACCCGGATGAAGGGAAGATCGCCCTCGGGCGCGCGGCCCATCGCCTCGGTGCGCGGGTTGTGCAGCGGGGCATTGGAATGGTGCGCGGTGCCCCGCATCAGCGGCCTGCCCGGCTGCACCCCGTCCATCAGGCGCTGCACGCGGGCGCCGACATCTTCGGTATATTTGGCCACCGGCCGGTGAATGCCCATCATCGCCCGGCCGAATTTCTCGCTCAATGTCCAGCCTGCCGGGAAGCACAGCGCGGCGCCCACCAGCACATGCCCCTCCGCGCCTTCGCGCATCAGGCACAGATCCTCCTGCAGCAGCCGGCCGAGCGTCTGGAGCGGGCGCGTGCGGTCGGGCGCGAGCTCGACCCCGTCGGGGCGGCGGATCGTCGCACCAAGGGTAAAGCCGAGCGCCGGCAGCCGCGCGAGGATCAGATCATAGAGCTCTTCGGCGGCCGGGCGCGCGGCCTCCTCCAGCCCGATCACCCGCTCCGGATGCGTTTCTATCAGCGCGTCGCGCAGCGCCATCTGCCCGGCATAAGCATCGTCCACCTCCAGCCAGTCCTCGAGCCCGACCGGGATCACCCCGGGCAGGCGGCGGGTACGGGGATCGACCCAGGGGGCGAAGGGGAGGCGTTTCTGGCGGATCTGGCTCATGGCTCGACTATTTTCAGGGAGGACTCAGGGCGCCACCCTCTCGTATTCCGAAAGCAAGGTATAGTCCTTGCGCGGGCCGCGGACCCGCCACTGCGCCTGCCATGCGGGCCATGCACCGAAGTCATAGCGCACGCGGTAATCGTCCGGCTCGCACCAATGCGCGGCCTCGAGGCTGGTGGCGGAGAAATCGTGAAAGGCGCGGCCATCGGGGAAGCGCACGCGGATGCGCCCGCCCTCCTGCGCCCACAGATAGCGCCGCTCGGCACTCATCGGGGCCGCGTCGCCAAGGCGCAATTCGCCGGTCTCGACCCAGAGCCAGGGCATGGTGGCGGCGGGCTGCATTTCGGCCAGGCCCTCGAACCGGGCCACCTGCCCCGCCAGATGATCGTCGATCCGGCGCCGGATCCGCCAGCGCCCCGCGAAATCCGCCAGTTCCAGCCGCATTCCCGCCCCCATTGGCCGCCCCAGGGCCTGACTCGCCTTGCCCCATGGGCATGGGCAGTCTAGAAGCCGCGCAAATCCTTCACAACCGAGAGACCCGCCATGATCCCGCGCTATTCCCGCAAAGAGATGGTCGACATCTGGGAGCCCGCCACGAAGTTCAAGATCTGGTACGAGATCGAAGCCCATGCCTGCGATGCGCAGGCAGCGCTCGGCGTGATCCCGAAGGCGAATGCCGAAGCCGTGTGGAAGGCGAAGGATGTGGAATTCGATGTCGCGCGGATCGACGAGATCGAGGCGGTGACGAAGCATGACGTGATCGCCTTCCTGACCCATCTGGCCGAGCATATCGGCTCGGACGAGGCGCGCTTCGTGCACCAGGGCATGACGTCCTCGGACGTGCTCGACACCACGCTGAACGTGCAGCTGGCGCGCGCGGCCGACATCCTGCTCGCGGATCTGGACAAGGTGCTGGCCGCGCTGAAGAAGCGCGCCTATGAGCACAAGGACACGGTGCGGATCGGGCGCAGCCACGGCATCCACGCCGAACCCACCACCATGGGCCTGACCTTCGCGCGCTTCTATGCCGAGATGGACCGCAACAAGCACCGCCTGCAGGCCGCGCGCGCCGAAGTGGCGACGGGGGCGATTTCGGGCGCGGTGGGCACCTTCGCCAATATCGACCCGGCGGTGGAGGAGCATGTCTGCGCCAAGATGGGCCTGATCCCCGAGCCGATCAGCACCCAGGTGATCCCGCGCGACCGCCATGCGATGTTCTTTGCCACGCTGGGCGTGATCGCCTCGTCGATGGAAAACATCGCGATCGAGATCCGCCACATGCAGCGCACCGAGGTGCTGGAGGCGGAGGAATTCTTCAGCCCCGGCCAGAAGGGCTCCTCGGCGATGCCGCATAAGAGGAACCCGGTCCTGACCGAAAACCTCACGGGCCTCGCGCGGCTGGTGCGGATGGCGGTGGTGCCGGCGATGGAGAATGTGGCGCTGTGGCACGAGCGCGATATCTCGCATTCCTCGGTGGAGCGTGGCATCGGGCCGGATACCACGATCACGCTCGATTTCGCGCTCAACCGGCTGGCCGGCGTGATCGAGAAGCTGGTGATCTACCCTGAGAACATGCTGAAGAACATGAACAAGTTCAAAGGCCTGGTGATGAGCCAGCGGGTGCTTCTGGCGCTGACGCAGGCAGGTGTGTCGCGCGAGGATTCCTACCGGCTGGTGCAGCGCAACGCGATGAAGGTCTGGGAGAAGGGCGCCGATTTCAAGACCGAGCTGCTGGCCGATCCGGAAGTCACTGCCGCGCTGAGCCCGGCCGAGATCGAGGAAAAGTTCGATCTTGGCTACCATACCAAGCATGTCGACACGATCTTCCGCCGCGTCTTCGGCGCGTAACGGAACCGTGATGCGTGGATCGGGGCGATTCGTGGTCTGATTTTGCTTTCAGCAAAGGAGATGACGATGAAGACCACGATCCTCGCGGCGCTGGCACTCACGCTCCTGCCGGCGCTGGCTTCGGCCGAATGCCCTTTCAAGGAAAAGACCGCCATGTCCTGCCCGATGGGGCAAAGCTGGGATGGGCATGCGCAAAAATGTGTGGCCACCAGCAGTTGATGGCCCGGCGCTAACCCGCCCTTAACGCCACGATGACAGCCTGCAGCGGAATACGAGTCAGCTGGAGGCCCCGGTGCAAGTCATCGCGCAGATGAACGGCGAAATGGTGACGGAGCGTGGCTCCGTCCGTCCCTTGTTGTCGGCCCGGCAGAAGGCGGCGGTAATCGTCCGCCTTCTGAGTACCGAGGGTATGAACATTCCGCTGACCGATCTGAGCGACGATCAGCAGACCCTGCTGACCGGACAGATCGCGCAGATGCGTCCGGTGGACCGGGACACGCTGATGGAGATCGTGAATGAATTCTGCCGCGAGCTGGAATCGGTCGGGCTGACCTTTCCGAAGGGCCTGCCCGAAGCGCTGGACATGCTCGATGGCCAGCTGTCCTCGAGCGCAACGAGCCGCCTGCGCCGGATGATCGTCGCGAGCGGCAGCTCCGACCCCTGGAGCCGGATCTCCGGCCTTTCCGCGGAGATCCTGACCCCGGTGCTGCTGGAGGAGAGCCCGGAGGTGGGCGCCGTGGTGCTCTCGAAGCTCTCCGTCGCAAAGGCCGCCGACGTGCTGGGGCAGCTGCCCGGAGACAAGGCCCGGCGCATCGCCTATGCGGTCTCTCTCACCGGCAATGTCGCCCCCGAGACCGTGCAGCGCATCGGCATGGTGCTGGCGCAGCAGCTCGACGCCCTGCCCGACAAGGCCTTCGATACCGGGCCGGTGGAGCGCGTCGGCGCCATCCTGAACCAGTCCAATTCCTCCGTGCGCGATTCCGTCCTGGAGGGGCTGGAGGAGGAAGATCAGGTCTTCGCCGATCAGGTGAAGAAGGCGATCTTCACCTTCGCCCTGATCCCGGCGCGAATCGAAGCGCGCGACATCCCGAAAGTCCTGCGCGGCGTGGATCAGACGGTGCTCATCACCGCGCTCGGCTCTGCCCTTCAGCCCGACGCCCCCGACCTGCAGGTGGGCGAGTTCATTCTCGCCAACATCTCGCAGCGCCTGGCCGCGAGCCTGCGCGAAGAGATCGAACAACGCGGCAAAGTCAAGGACAAGGACGCCGAGGCGGCCAAGTCGGAAATTGTGAATGCGATTCGCACCTTGGAAAGCGCCGGCGAACTCACCTTCATCGCCACCGATGAGGAGTGACCAGTCCGGCACCGCCCTGCCATTTCGGTAGACAACGGTGCACAATCGCCAGCGCTGTTACCGCAATCAGGCCATGTTTCCGCTATCATATTGATATTATGCATTTTCCTGAAAGGCCAGCCATGCTATTCGCGCCATAGACCCACGCGACGCATATGCTGCGGTGCCCCACCGCCTGACAGGAGAGCGCTCATGACCGTCACCATCGGCATCAACGGCTTTGGACGCATCGGCCGCTGCACGCTGGCCCATATCGCCGAAGCCGCGCGGAACGACGTTCAGGTCGTCAAGATCAACGCGACCGGCCCGATCGAAACCAACGCCCATCTTCTGAAATACGACTCGGTGCACGGCCGTTTCGGCGGCCCGGTGAAAGTCGAGGGCAAGACGCTCGACCTCGGCCGCGGCCCGATCGAAGTCATGTCGACCTACAACCCGGACGAACTGGACTGGGAAGGCGTCGACGTGGTGATGGAATGCACCGGCAAGTTCAACGCACGCGACAAGGCCGCCGTACACCTCGGCCGCGGCGCGAAGCGGGTTCTGGTCTCGGCGCCCGCCACCAATGCCGATAAGACCATCGTCTACGGCGTGAACCACCGCGAACTGCGCGCCGAGCATCTGGTCGTGTCGAACGGCTCCTGCACGACGAACTGCCTCGCGCCGCTGGCCAAGGTGCTGAACGATGCGGTGGGCATCGAATCCGGCATCATGACCACGATCCACAGCTACACCGGCGACCAGCCGACGCTGGACCGCCGCCACAAGGATCTGTACCGCGCCCGCGCCGCCGCCATGGCGATGATCCCGACCTCGACCGGCGCGGCCAAGGCCATCGGCGAAGTGCTCCCCGAGCTGGCTGGCCGCCTCGACGGAACCTCGCTGCGCGTGCCCACGCCCAATGTCTCCGCCGTCGACCTGACCTTCTATGCCGCGAAATCGGTGACGAAGGACGAGATCAACGAGATCATGCGCGAAGCGGCCGCGGGCCACATGGGCGCCGTTCTGGGCTACGATCCGGAGCCGAAGGTCTCGATCGACTTCAACCACACCACCCAGTCGTCGATCTTCGCCCCGGAGCAGACCAAGGTCACCGGCGGCCGCCTGGTCCGCGTCCTGGCCTGGTATGACAATGAATGGGGCTTCTCCTGCCGGATGGCGGATGTCGCGGGCGCGATTGGCCGCCTGCTGCACTGAGGCCTGCGCCCGGAGGCGAGCGGTGGCATGAGCAACCGCATCGCCTTCGGGCTCGCCCTTCTGCTCCTGCTCCTGCTTTGTGTCGACGGTCTGGTCAACGACTGGGCTGCGACAATTTTTCTGTCGATCCGGCTGCTTGATCTGATCGCCGCGGTAGCCTTCTGGCGCTGATTGCGGCACTCTTTGGTTGACCTTTCGCGCGCGCTCTGGATGTTAGCGCTAAACGTCAGGACAGGACCAAAGGAGTTTCTCATGACGGTCAAGGTGGCAATCAATGGTTTCGGTCGGATCGGGCGCAATGTGCTGCGCGCGATCATCGAATCGGGGCGAACCGATATTGAAGTGGTGGCGATCAACGATCTCGGCCCAGTCGAGACCAACGCGCATCTGCTGCGCTTTGATTCGGTCCACGGCCGTTTCCCGGCCGAAGTGACGACCGGAGAAGACTGGATCGACGCCAGCCGCGGCCCGATCAAGGTGACCGCCCTGCGCAACCCGGCCGAGCTGCCCTGGTCCGGCGTCGATGTGGTGATGGAATGCACCGGCATTTTTACCTCGAAGGAGAAATGCCTGCCGCATCTGGAAAACGGCTCGAAGCGGGTGCTGATTTCGGCGCCGGGCGACGGCGCCGACAAGACCATCGTGTTCGGCGTGAATGACAAGACCCTGACCAAGGACGATATCGTCGTCTCGAACGCTTCGTGCACCACCAACTGCCTGAGCCCGGTGGCCAAGGCCCTGAACGACGCGATCGGGATCGAGAAGGGCTTCATGACCACGATCCACAGCTACACCGGCGATCAGCCGACGCTGGACACGCTGCACAAGGACCTCTACCGCGCCCGTGCCGCGGCGCTGAGCATGATCCCGACCTCCACCGGCGCGGCGAAAGCGGTCGGCCTGGTGCTGCCGGAGCTGAAGGGCAAGCTCGACGGGGTGGCGATCCGCGTGCCGACGCCGAATGTCTCGGTCGTCGATCTGGTATTCGAAGCCAAGCGCACGACCACCGTCGAAGAAGTCAATGCCGCGATCAAGGCGGCCGCCGATGGCCCGATGAAAGGGATCCTCGGCTATACGCTCTACAAGAACGTCTCGATGGACTTCAACCACGACAGCCATTCCTCGGTGTTCCATATGGACCAGACCAAGGTCATGGACGGCACCATGGTGCGCATCCTCACCTGGTACGACAATGAATGGGGCTTCTCCAACCGCATGTCCGATACGGCGGTTGCGATGGGCAAGCTGATCTGAACCGCCTGACGGAGGGGGCCTGGCGGCCCCCTTCGTTACCGGCGCAGCTTCTGCAGGAGGCGCGCTTCCACCGCGGGCGTCACGAAGCGCGAGACATCGCCATCGAGCCGGGCGATCTCCTTCACCAGCTTCGATGCGATCGCCTGGCGCCGCGCATCGGCCATCAGGAACACCGTCTCGACGCTGGCATCCAGCGCGCGGTTCATGCCAACCATCTGGAATTCATATTCAAAATCCGCCACCGCCCGCAGGCCACGCACGATCACACTCGCCCCCACATCGCGCGCGCAATGGATCAGCAGGTTCTCGAACGGATGAACGACGATCTCGCAGCCGTGCTTGTCGGTCAGGGTGGCGCATTCGGCCTCGAGCATCTCGACCCGTTCTTCCAGCGTGAACAGCGGCCCCTTGTCGCGGTTGATCGCGACGCCAATCACCAGCCGGTCTACCAGCGCCGCGGCGCGCTCGATGATGTCCAGATGCCCCAGGGTCACCGGGTCGAAAGTTCCCGGATACAGGCCGACGCGCATGGGTGATCCTCCTCAGATGCCGGGCGACATGATGAAGGAACGCAACAATATTGCGCGGCGATTTGCAAGCGCCGACCTGATCCGCCGAACCCGCGGCCGGGATCAGTTGCCCATGATCATCCCGGTGAGCGCGTCCTTCTCCATCTTCAGCGCGGCGAGCCGTGCCTTCACCGCATCGCCGATCGAAATCAGACCGACCATTTCGGTGCCCTCCATCACCGGCATGTGCCGGAAGCGGCCTTCGGTCATGCGCTCCAGCACGTCCTTGATCGTATCGGTGCGGGTGCAGCCGATGATCCGGCGGGTCATGATTTCATCGACCGAAAGCGCGAGGCACTCCATCCCGCGCCGCGCCAGCTCGCGCACGATGTCGCGCTCCGACACGATCCCGGCGACAGCCTTGCCATCGGGCGAGACCACCACCGCACCGATCCGGCGGCTGGCCAGCAGCTTCATCGCCTGCTCCACCGTCGAGCCGGGCATCACCGTCACGACACCGTCATCTGCCTTCTCCTTGAGGATCTGAAGAACCTGCATTGCAACCTCCCCTTGCATCGCTGATGACCTTAGCGTCACAGTCACGAAACTTTCTGTCAAGTCGGCGGTTGGTCGAACATCATTGTTTCGCAGCAAGTGCCTCCAGGCGGGAAACCTCGGCCCGAATGCCCTGCGCCAGCGCCTCGGCCAGGCGGCTCAGCCGCTCCGAGCGGCGATCGTCGGCATGGCGCACCAGCCAGAAGGTGCGCTTCAGAGCGATCAGCTCCGGCAGAACCCGGCTCACCTCGGGGCAAAACGGAATGGCGAAATCATGCACGATGCCGAGCCCCGCCCCCGCCCGTACCATCTGCATCTGCACCGCCACCGAATTCGACGCGAGCCCCACCGTCTGCGCCCCGGTTTCCTGTAAATAGTCCAATTCCTTGTCAAAAATCATATCGGGGATATAGCCGACCATGCGGTGCCCGCGCAGATCGCCGCGCCCGAGGATCGGCGGGAACTGCGCCAGATAGGCCCGGTCCGCGGCCAGGTGCAGCTGGTAATCGGCCAGCTTCTGCACCGTGAGCCGCCCGCCCGTGGGCCGCGACACGGTGATGGCGAAATCCGCCTCGCGCTTCGACAGGTTCACCACCCGCGGCAGCGCCAGGAGCTGGATCTCCAGCCCCGGGTTGGCATCGCAGATCGCGGCACAGACCTGCGGCAAGAGATAATTCGCGCAGCCATCGGGCGCCCCGATTCGCAGCTGCCCGGTCAGGCTGCCGGCCGTGCCGGAAAGCTCCTCTTCGGCGCCGGTCATCGCGAGCTCGGCCGCCTCCGCATGGGGCGCGAGCCGCCTGCCCGCCTCGGTCAGCTGATAGCCCTGCGGCGATTTGACGAAGAGCTGCGCACCGAAGCCCTCCTCCAGCCGGGCGATCCGCCGCCCGACCGTAGCCGCATCGCATTTCAGCACCCGCCCTGCGCCCGACAGGCTTTCGGAGCGCGCCACCGCGAGAAATACTCTCAGGTCGTCCCAGTCCATCTCGTACCTTTGCATAAATGCAAAACCTATTTGCCTGAAATCCGCTTTATTCCGCATTTTCGCAACACTAATGTGCAGCCAAACCCAATTGCGGAGGACGCGATGAAAGAGATCGGACACTGGATCAACGGCAAGCATGTGCCGGGCACCTCGGGCCGCTTCAGCGACATCTACAACCCGGCGACGGGCGAAGTGCAGGCGCGCGTGGCGCTGGCGACGCTCGACGAGCTGAACGCCGCGATCGACGCTGCCGCCAAGGCGCAGCTGGTCTGGGCCGCTACCAACCCGCAGCGCCGCGCCCGGGTGATGATGAAGTTCGGCGATCTGATCAACCAGCACATGGACGAGCTGGCCGAGCTGGTCGCGGTGGAGCACGGCAAGACGCTGCCCGATGCGAAGGGCGACGTGCAGCGCGGCCTCGAGGTGATCGAAGTCTGCATGGGCGCGCCGACGCTGCTGAAGGGCGAATATACCGACAGCGCCGGCCCGGGCATCGACCTCTATTCCATGCGCCAGCCGCTGGGTGTGGTTGCGGGCATCACCCCGTTCAACTTCCCGGCGATGATCCCGCTGTGGAAGATGGGCCCGGCGCTTTCGGCCGGCAATGCGATGATCCTGAAGCCCTCCGAGCGTGTGCCCTCGACCTCGCTGAAGCTCGCCGAGCTGGCCAAGGAAGCCGGCCTGCCCGATGGCGTGCTGCAGGTGGTCAACGGCGACAAGCTGGTGGTGGACGGCATCCTCGACAACCCGACCATCCAGGCGGTGGGCTTTGTGGGCTCCACCCCGATCGCGCAATACATCTATGGCCGCGCCGCCAACAACGGCAAGCGCGCGCAATGCTTCGGCGGCGCCAAGAACCACATGATCATCATGCCCGACGCCGATATCGAAAAGGCGGCGGATGCGCTGGTGGGCGCGGGCTTCGGCGCGGCGGGCGAACGCTGCATGGCGGTGTCGGTCGCGGTGCCGGTGGGCGATGAGACCGCCGATGCGCTGATCAACGCGCTGATCCCGAAGATCGAAAAGCTGAAGGTCGGCCCCTATACCGGCGGCAATGACATCGACTTCGGGCCGGTCATCACCGCCCAGGCGCGCGACCGGATCAACGGGCTGATCAATTCGGGCGTGGAACAGGGCGCGAAACTGGTGATCGACGGCCGCGGGATCAAGATCCAGGGCTACGAGAACGGCTTCTACGTCGGCCCGACGCTGTTCGACGGCGTGACCCGCGACATGGACATCTACCAGCAGGAAATCTTCGGGCCGGTGCTCTCGACCGTCCGCGCCAAGACCTATGAGGACGCGCTGAACCTGGTGATCGACAACGAATACGGCAACGGCACCGCGATCTATACCGCCGATGGCGATACCGCGCGCGATTTCGCCAGCCGTGTGAACGTGGGCATGGTGGGCATCAACTTCCCGATCCCGGTGCCGCTGAGCTACTACACCTTCGGCGGCTGGAAGAAATCGGCCTTCGGCGACCTGAACCAGTATGGCCCGGACGCCTTCCGCTTCTATACCAAGACCAAGACCGTGACCGCGCGCTGGTTCTCGGGCATCAAGGATGGCGCCAGCCTGAACTTCAAGGCGCTGGACTGATCCGGAAGGCCGCCCTTCGGGGCGGCCTTTTCCTCCCGGCGGCCCTTGCATTTCCGGCCGCGCGGGACAAGAATTCAACATACGTTCATTTCCATGCACTTCGGGGGGAGACACATGGATTTCACGCTGAGCGAAGAAAGCCGCGCCATTTTCGAGATGGCCCGCGATTTCGGGGCCGAGCAGATTGCTCCCTATGCGCTGGATTGGGAAGAGGCGGGCACGATCCCGCGGGACCTGTGGCGCAAGGTAGCCGAGCTGGGCCTCGGCGGGGTCTATGTCTCGGAGGAATATGGCGGCTCGGGGCTCTCGCGTCTGGATGCGACGCTGGTGTTCGAGGCGCTGGCCATGGCCTGCCCCTCCGTCGGCTCGTTCCTGTCGATCCACAATATGTGCGGCGGCATGATCGACAAGTTCGGCTCCGATGCGGTCAGGGAAAAATGGCTGCCGGGGCTGTGCAGCATGGAGACGATCTTCTCCTACTGCCTGACGGAGCCCGGCTCCGGCTCCGATGCGGCAGCGCTGCGCACCCGGGCGGAAAAGGTCGCGGGCGGCTATCTGCTTAATGGCACCAAGGCCTTCATCTCCGGCGGCAGCTATTCGGACGCCTATCTGACCATGGTGCGCACCGGCGGCGACGGGCCGAAGGGGATCTCCACGGTGATCGTGGCGAATGGCACGCCGGGGCTGAGCTTTGGCGGGCTGGAGCGCAAGATGGGCTGGAAAGCGCAACCGACCGCGCAGGTGCAGTTCGACGATTGCCTGGCGGAGGACCTCGTCGGCGAGGAAGGCCGCGGCTTTGCCTATGCGATGGCGGGGCTGGATGGGGGGCGGCTGAACATTTCGGCCAGCGCGCTCGGGGGCGCGCAGGCGGCGCTGGAGGCGACGCTGGCCTATATGGGCGAGCGGCGCGCCTTCGGTCAGAGCCTCGACCAGTTCCAGGCGCTGCAATTCCGGCTGGCGGAGATGGAGACCCGGCTGCAGGCCGCGCGCATTTTCCTGCGTCAGGCAGCCTGGAAGCTCGACAATGCCACCCCCGATGCTACCAAATTCTGCGCCATGGCAAAGCTGATGGTGACGGATGCGGCCTTCGACGTGGCCAACCAGTGCCTGCAGCTGCATGGCGGCTACGGCTATCTGGCCGATTACGGAATCGAGAAGATCGTGCGCGACCTGCGCGTGCATCAGATCCTGGAAGGCACCAATGAAATCATGCGGGTGATCATCGCCCGCAGCCTGCTGGCGGAGCGCGACCGATGACCGAGCCGACCCTCATCGCCCGCAAGGAAGGCTTCGCGGGCTGGCTGACCTTCAACCGGCCGAAGGCGCTGAATGCGCTCGACCATGAGATGGCCGCGGCGATGGAACAGGCGCTGGATGCCTGGCGCGACGACGATGCGGTGCGGCTGGTGATCATCGACGCGGCCGGCGAGCGCGCCTTCTGCGCCGGAGGCGACATCGCCGCGATCTATCACGAAGGCCGCGCTGGCAATTACGAGATCGGCCCGCGGTTCTGGCGCGACGAATACCGGATGAACGCCAGGATCAAGGAATACCCGAAGCCGGTCGTGGCCTTCATGCAGGGCTTCGTGATGGGCGGCGGCGTCGGTGTCGGCGGCCATGCCAGCCACCGGATCGTTGGCGACACGACGCAGATCGCCATGCCCGAAACCGGCATCGGCCTGATCCCGGACGTGGGCGGCACGCTGATCCTCGCGCAGGCGCCCGGGCGCATCGGCGAATACCTCGGCGTGACCGGCAGCAGGATCGGCGCGCGGGACGCAATCCATGCGGGCTTCGCCGATATCTATGTGCCCGAGGACCACTGGCCCACCATCAAGCAACGCCTGGCCAAGAGCGGCGATGTGGGTGTTCTGCCCGGGAGCCACACCGCCGATCCGGGGCGCCTCGCCGCGCTGCAGCCGCAGATCGACGCGGCGTTTTCCGCGCCGGATGTCCGGGCGATCCTGGCCGCGCTGGAGGCCTCCGGGACCGATTTCGCGCAGGAAACGGCAAAGATCATCCGCCGCAATTCCGCCCTGTCGGAGGAGGCGACCCTGCGGCTGGTGCGGATGACGCGGGCCGACCCAACCATTCGCAACGCGCTCTCGAACGAGTTCCGCTTCACCCTGCGGGCGGTGGAGCACAGCGATTTCCTCGAAGGGGTGCGGGCGCAGATCATCGACAAGGACCGCAATCCGCAATGGAAATGGACGCTGGACACGCTACCTGAAGAAACCGTGGCGGCCCTGCTGGAGCCGGTGCCGGAAAGCTGGCGCATAGATTTCGCGTGATACCTGAAGAGTATCTCGCAAACATTTGGGAGGAAAGATGAAAATCGGATTTATTGGGCTTGGGAACATGGGCGGGCCGATGGCCGCCAACCTGGTCAAGGGCGGCCATCAGGTCGCGGGGTTCGACCTCACGGCACCGATGCCCGAGGGCGTCACCAAGGCCGCGACCGCGGCCGAAGCCGCGACGGACGCAGATGTGGTGCTGACCATGCTGCCCAATGGCGCCATCCTGCGCGCCGTGGCGGCCGAAGTGATCCCGGCGATGCGCAAGGGTGCGATCCTGTGCGATTGCTCGACCGTCGATGTCGACAGCGCGCGCGCCGTGGCCGAACTGGCCGATGCGGCCGGGCTCGGCGCGCTCGATGCGCCGGTTTCGGGCGGGATCGGCGGGGCCTCCGCAGGCACGCTGACCTTCATGGTCGGGGGCACCGACGAGGCCTTTGCCCGCGTGCTGCCGCTGTTCGATATCATGGGCCAGAAGGCGGTGCATTGCGGCACGGCCGGCGCGGGCCAGGCCGCGAAGATCTGCAACAACATGATCCTCGGCGTGACCATGATCGCCACCTGCGAGGCCTTCGCGCTCGCCGACAAGCTCGGGCTCGACCGGCAGAAGATGTATGACGTGGTCTCCACATCCTCGGGCTACAGCTGGAGCCTGAACGCCTATTGCCCGGCGCCGGGCGTCGGCCCCAAAAGCCCCGCCGACAACGAATACCGCCCCGGCTTCGCCTCCGAACTGATGCTGAAGGACCTGCGCCTGAGCCAGCAGGCGGCGGAATCGGCCGATGCGGACACCCCGATGGGGCAGCTCGCGACCGCGCTTTATACCAGCTTCGTCGAGGCCGAGGGTGGCAAGGGACGCGACTTTTCGGCCATGCTGCCTCGGTTCGAGAAGCGCCACCGGAATTGAGCCGCGACGGATCCGGGCTATCTGTGCGTTCAACCGTGACAGATCGCAAAGGAGAGCAGTCATGCGATTCACCCGAACCGGATCCCTTCTGGCCATCGCGCTGATGCTGGGCGTCAGCGCGCCGGCCATGGCCCAGCAGGGCAACACCGTCTGCGAAAACCGCGGCGGCGCGCCCTGCACCAACCCGCTCACCGGTGAGCGCAGCCGCCCGCACGACCGCCAGGACACGCGCAAGGAAACCAAGCACCACCGTGAACCGCGCGCAGGCGACAGCGCCCGCCGCGCACCGATGCTGCAGCAGGCCAAGGCCAGCCGGCTGCCGAAGCCGCCGAAGGGGCAGCATTACCGGATCATGGATGACCGCGTCGTGCGCGTGGACGACCACAGCAAGAAGGTCGTGGCTGTCCTCGGTCCGGTGGATCGGCTGATCACCCGGCACTGAGCCCGGAGGCGGCCGGTTACTCGGCCGCCGCCCGCATCCGCAGCAGCGGTGCCAGGTAATGCCCGGTATGGCTGCGCGGATTGACGGCGAGCTCCTCCGGCGTCCCGGTCCCGACAATCTCGCCGCCGCCTTCGCCGCCCTCGGGGCCGATATCGACGATCCAGTCCGCGGTCTTGATCACGTCCAGATTGTGCTCGATCACCACGACGGTATTGCCCTGATCGACCAGGCTGTGCAGCACCTCCAGCAGCTTGCGTACATCCTCGAAATGCAGGCCCGTGGTGGGCTCATCGAGAATATAGAGCGTCCGCCCGGTGGCCCGCCGGCTGAGCTCTTTTGAGAGCTTCACCCGCTGCGCCTCGCCGCCCGAAAGCGTCGTCGCCTGCTGCCCGACCTTGATATAGCCCAGGCCCACCTCCACCAGCGCATCCATCTTCTCCCGGATCGCCGGCACCGCCTTGAAGAAGGCCTGCGCGTCCTCAACCGTCATCTCAAGAACGTCTGATATGTTCTTGTCCTTGAACTTTATTTCCAGCGTTTCGCGGTTGTAGCGCTTGCCGTGGCAGGTCTCGCATTCGACATAGACATCCGGCAGGAAGTGCATCTCGATCTTGATCACGCCATCGCCCTGGCAGGCCTCGCAGCGCCCGCCCTTCACGTTGAAGCTGAAGCGCCCCGGCTTGTAGCCGCGCGCCTGGGATTCCGGCAGCCCGGCGAACCAGTCCCGGATCGGGCCGAAGGCGCCGGTATAGGTCGCGGGGTTGGAGCGCGGCGTGCGCCCGATCGGGCGCTGGTCGATGTCGATCACCTTGTCCAGATGCTCGAAGCCCTTGATCGTCTCGCAGGGCGCAGGCGTCTCATGCGCGCCGTTCAGCCGCATCGCAGCGTTCTTATACAGCGTCTCGATCGTCAGCGTGGATTTTCCGCCGCCCGACACCCCGCTCACGCAGACGAACTTGCCCAGCGGAAACTCGACGGTCAGGTCCTTCAGATTGTTGCCGCTCGCCTTCACCACGGTGAGCTTCTTGCCGTTGCCCTTGCGCCGCTCGGACGGCACCTCGATCCGCCGGGTCCCCGCCAGATATTGCCCGGTGACGCTCGCCGGATCCGCCGCGACCTCCTCAGGCGTGCCCTTGGTGATTACCCGCCCGCCATGAACCCCGGCGCCCGGCCCGATATCCACCACGAAATCCGCATGCCGGATCGCATCCTCGTCATGCTCCACCACCAGCACGGTGTTGCCCTGATCGCGCAGGTTCTTCAGCGTCGCCAGCAGGCGGTCGTTGTCGCGCTGATGCAGCCCGATCGAGGGCTCATCGAGCACATAGAGCACTCCCGTCAGCCCCGAGCCGATCTGGCTTGCCAGCCGGATCCGCTGGCTCTCGCCACCCGAAAGCGTACCCGCCGCGCGCGAAAGCGTCAGGTAATCGAGCCCGACGTTCACCAGGAACCCCAGCCGCTCGCGGATCTCCTTCACGATCGAGCGCGCGATCTCGTTCTTCTGCACGCCCAGCGTCGCGGGCACCGTCTCGATCCATTCATGCGCCTCGCGGATGGATTTCTCCACCACCTGGCCGATGTGGATCCCCGCGATCTTCACCGCCAGAGCCTCCGGCCGCAGCCGGTAGCCGTGGCAGGTGCCGCAGGGGCGGTTGTTCTGATAGCGCTCCATCTCCTCGCGCGACCAGTTGCTGTCGGTCTCGCGGTAGCGCCGCTCCATGTTGGGGATCACGCCCTCAAACGTGCGGCTGACCTGATAGACCCGGCCGCCCTCGTCGAAGCGGAACGGGATTTCCTCCTCGCCCGAGCCATAGAGGAAGATCTTGCGCACCGCCTCGGGCAGGTCCTTCCAGGGCTTGCGCTTGTCGAAGCCATAGTGCTTCGCCATCGCCTCCACGGTCTGGGTGAAATAGGGGCTTTTGGATTTGCCCCAGGGCACGATCGCGCCCGAAAGCAGCGTCAGCGACTGATCGGGCACGATCAGCCGCGCGTCGAAGAACAGCTCCACCCCCAGCCCGTCGCAGACCGGACAGGCACCGAAAGGCGCGTTGAACGAGAACAGCCGCGGCTCGATCTCCGGGATGGTGAAGCCACTGACCGGACAGGCGAATTTCTCGGAGAAGGTGATGCGCTCGGGCTCTTCGCCCTCGGGCACGGCGGTCTCGAAGAAGGCGATGCCATCGGCCAGATCCAGCGCGGTCCGGAAGCTGTCGGCAAGGCGCGTCTCCAGCCCTTCGCGCACCACGATCCGGTCCACCACCACGTCGATGTTGTGGCGGAATTTCTTGTCCAGCACCGGGGGCTCTTCCAGGTCGTGGAAGGTGCCGTTGACCTTCACCCGCTGGAAGCCCGCCTTGCGCCATTCGAGGAATTCCTTGCGGTACTCGCCCTTGCGGTCGCGCACCACCGGGGCCAGCAGATAGCCGCGGGCGCCCTCGGGCATGGCCATCACCCGGTCCACCATGTCCTGCACCTGCTGCGCCTCGATCGGCAGGCCGGTGGCCGGGCTGTAGGGCACCCCCACCCGGGCAAACAGAAGCCGCAGGTAATCGTAGATTTCGGTCACCGTGCCCACGGTCGAGCGCGGGTTCTTCGAGGTGGTTTTCTGCTCGATGGAAATCGCCGGGCTCAGGCCGGAGATATGGTCCACATCGGGCTTTCCGGCCATATCGAGGAACTGGCGCGCATAGGCGGAGAGGCTCTCCACATAGCGCCGCTGGCCCTCGGCATAGATCGTGTCGAAGGCGAGGCTGGATTTCCCGGAGCCCGAGAGCCCCGTGATCACGGTGAACTTGTCCCGCGGAATGTCGAGGTCGATGTTCTTGAGGTTGTGTTCGCGCGCGCCGCGGATCTCGATGAACTTCTGCTCGACCATGGATGCCCCCGTTTCGACACCCCCTAGATAGGCGAAAGGGCGCGAGTCTCCAACCCATATATGTGAACGGATGATGAACAAATCCGGCCAACGCATGAAGTTTGAGCGGCGGCGGCATCGCATTCCAAAATGTGAATGCCACGCGCGCGATCCGGGCTTGATCTCCGGGCGCGGCCGCACGATTACCATGGGGTTGCAAGAAGGAGCCAGGGATGTTCGGTTTCACGCGTACGGGGGGCCCGCGGGTCGAGAGGATTGCGCCGAAGGATGCGGTCGCGCGCGCGGCGGCGGGCGAGGTCGTCGTGCTGGATGTGCGCGAGGCGGCGGAGCTCGCGCAGACCGGGATCGCCGAGGGCGCGGTGCATGTGCCGCTGGCGGAGGTGGCGCAGCGCTGCGACCCGGCGCATGGGCAGGTGCCGGGCCTTTCGAAGGGCCGGCCGGTGGTGATCTATTGCGCTGCGGGCGGGCGCGCGGGCCGCGCGGGCGAGGCGCTGATCGCGATGGGCTATACCGAAGTGTATAACCTCGGCGGCATCGGTGACTGGCAGGCGGGCGGCGGCAAGGTCACGCGCTGAGGCGGCGGCGGCGCGCCAGCCACAGGTGCATGGCGATCCCGCCGAGGCACAGCGGGACGGCGAAAACCGTGATCGCCCCCGGCCCCATCGCCGCCACCAGGAGCGCGAGCAGCGGTGTGCCGAGTGTCGTGCCGACATTGCCGAGCTGCGCGATCGCGCCAGCGGCTTCGGCGCGCTGCCCGGCGGAAGCGTTCAGCTCGGGGATGGCGGCGAAGCTCGCCCCCTGCACCAGCCCGAGCCCCGCCGCGAGCAGGAAGGCGGCCGCAACCGCAGCCATCCCCGAAGTGGCCGCCCAGAGGAGCGCCGCGGCAGCCCCCACCGCAAAGCCGATCTCTACCGTGCGCACCGCGCCCAGCCGGCGGCTGAGCTGCACACCAATGCCCAGAGACGCGACGATGGAGGCGAGCGGCATCAGGGTCGCGGTCGCGGTGCGGTATTCGGGCGCGACGAGGCCGGGCAGCAGCGTCATCACCGCCACAAAGATCAGCGTATAAAAGACGAAACCGAGCGCCGGCGCCGCGAGCCGCGGATCGGCATAGATCCGCAAATGATCGCCCAGAAGCCCGCCGAGCCGGAAGGGCGGCACCGGCCCGCGCGGCGCCCTCGGCAGCACCGCATGCAGCAGCCCCGCCGCCGCCAGCGTAAGCCCCGCATGCACCGTCCAGAGCGCCGCAGCCCCCCGCGCATGCACCAGCGGCAGCCCGAACAGCGCCGTGACCGCGAAGGCGAGGCCGAAGAAGGTGGACCACAGCGTCATCGCCGCGGCCTGATCGCGCGGCGCGGCCAGCCCGGCGATCAGCACCGGCCCGGCAACCACAATCGCCAGATGCAGGAACCCCTCAGCGACCCGCGAGGCGATCATCAGCCCGAGCGGCAGCCCCAGGCATTGCAGCGCCGACATCCCCGCCGCCGCCACCAGCGCACCGATGATGAGCCGCCGCGCGCCAATGCGCGCCACCAGCAGCCCCGCCGTGGTGCCAAACACGATCCCCACCGCGCCCACGACCGACACCACCAGCCCGAGCCGCACCCCGGCGCCCGGCCAGATCCCGGCAAGCTCCTGATAGATGACGCCGATCTTGGAGAATTGTCCGGCGGCGCAGAGCCCGGCAAACCACAGCGCGAAAATCGCGCCCCATCGCGTATGCATCCGGTCCTCATGCAAAAGGGGCCTCCCGGCCCCTTCTGTCGCGCCCCGCCGCGCGGAGCAAGGATTTTCGACCCTTTGGTCAGAAATGGATCGCCCGGCCGTAGGCGTTCAGCACCGATTCATGCATCATCTCCGACAGGGTCGGATGCGGGAACACGGTCTCCATCAGCTCGGCTTCGGTCGTCTCCAGCGTGCGGCCGATGACATAGCCCTGGATCAGCTCCGTCACCTCGGCCCCGACCATATGCGCCCCAAGCAGCTCGCCCGTCTTCGCATCGAACACGGTCTTGACCAGCCCTTCGGGCTCGCCAAGCGCGATCGCCTTGCCATTGCCGATGAAGGGGAAGCGGCCGACCTTGACATCATAGCCCGCGGCCTTGGCCTTTTCCTCGGTCAGGCCGACGGACGCCACCTGCGGATGGCAATAGGTGCAGCCCGCGATCGAGCCCGGCTTGATCGGATGGGCATGCTTGCCCGCGATCAGCTCCGCCACCATCACCCCTTCATGCGAGGCCTTGTGCGCGAGCCAGGGCGCACCAGCGATATCGCCGATGGCATAGAGCCCCTCGACCCCGGTGCGGCAGAATTCATCGACCACCACATGGGTGCGGTCGATCTTCACGCCGAGCGCCTCGAGCCCGAGACCCTCCACATTGCCGACGATGCCCACGGCCGAGATCACCGTGTCGAATTCCGCCGTGGTGGTGCCCTTCGCGTCTTCGAGATGCGCGACCACCTTGCCCGGGCTGCGGTCCAGCTTCTTCACCGTGGCCTTTTCGAGGATCGTCATCCCCTGCTTCACGAACTGCTTCTTCGCGAAGGCGGAGATTTCCGCATCCTCCACCGGCAGCACCCGGTCCATCACCTCGACGACCGTGGTCTCGGCGCCAAGCGTATTGAAGAAGGAGGCGAATTCGATCCCGATTGCGCCCGAGCCGATCACCAGCAGCTTCTTCGGCATCCGCTTCGGCACCAGCGCGTGCTTGTAGCTCCAGACCAGATCGCCATCGGCCTCCAGCCCCGGCAGCGTCCGCGCGCGCGCGCCGGTGGCCAGCACGATCGCCTTCGCGGTGAGCTCCTCGGTGCCCTTGTCGGTCTTCACCGAAACCAGGCCCTTCTTCGGCAGGCTGGCCTCGCCCATCACCACGGTGACCTTGTTCTTCTTCAGCAGGTGCCCGACCCCGCCCGCGAGCTGCTTCGACACCGCGCGCGAACGCGCCACGACCGCATCGAGATCATAGCCGATCTCGCCCGCCTTCAGGCCGAATTCCTTCGCCCGGTGCATCAGGTGGAACACTTCGGCCGAGCGCAGCAGCGCCTTGGTCGGAATGCAGCCCCAGTTCAGGCAGATGCCGCCCAGGTGCTCACGCTCCACCACGGCGACGTTGAGCCCCAGCTGCGCCCCCCGGATCGCGGCGACATAGCCACCCGGCCCCGCACCGATGACGATCATGTCGAAGCTCTTTGCTGCCATGTCACTCCCTCCGGCTGAAAGTAGTTTGGTATTAAACTAATTCGGCACAGCCCGCAATGGCGGGATCGCGCCAAGCGCATGGGCATAGCCGCCCGCCTCCAGAAAGGCGATTTCCTCGGCGGTACTCGGCCGGCTCAGCACCGCATTGCGCCAGGGAAAGCGGCCGAACTGCGCGATCACGTCGCGATGCGCGTGGGCGTGGCGGATACTGTCGCCGGGCATGCGCTCCTCGAACAGGACGACGCTATGCGTCTGCGCCATCAGGTCCTCGGCATGCATCAGCGGCATATAGAAGAACTGCCGCAGCGGCGGCGCGATCAGAAGATCCTGGCCATGCCCGATCGCCCGGATCGCCGCTTGCAGCGCCAGCGCATCGGTGGCGAAGCTCTCGGGCCGGTTGCGGAAGATGTTGCGCGGGAACTGATCCAGCACCAGCAGGCGGGCCAATGCGCCTTCGGCCGTCGCGTCCCAGGGCTGCAGGCCGGTGCGGCGCGCCTCGTGCCAGAGCGGCTCGAACCGGCTCCGGAGCGCGGCGTCGATCTCGGCGCTGCCCTTGTACCAGCCCTGCGGGCCAAGCTCCTCCCAGTATCGCAGGACCGAGTCGATGCGATTGTCCATGATATGTCCTCCCCCGGCTTCAGGCTGCCAGCGCAGCCCGGCCGGAGCAAGCCACGATCACGCGCGCGCGTCGTCCTCGTTCGCGCCTTCGGCCGCCTTCAGCGCCTTATCCACGGCCAGCGCCGAGGCCGCGGGCGAGATCACCGCATAGGCACCCGGATATTGTCCGATGCGGTTCGGATGGCGCAGCATCCGGTAGAGCGCATAGCCCGCGATACCGCCGAACATGATGACGAGGAACAGGAAATAGCCGCCGCTGCCGATCCGGACCATGAGCCAGCCGGTGATCGGCGGCCCCATCATCGCGCCGACCCCGTTGATGAACAAAAGCCCGCCTGAGGCGGCCGCCATGTCGTTCTGATCGAGGTAATCGTTGGTATAGGCGATCAGCAGCGAATAGAGCGGGTTCGCCACGCCCCCCGCCACCGCCGCCAGCACCGAAAGCACCGCGAAGCCCGGCGAGAAGATCACCGCGAGCAGCATGGCCACGGTGCCCACCGCCGAAATCACGCAGATGATCTTGCGCCGGTCCATCCGGTCCGAGGCCCAGCCGATCGGATATTGCGCCACCAGCCCGCCCACATAGATCGCGCCGACGAAGACCGAAATCTCCGGCACGCTCAGCCCCGCCCGCATCCCCCAGACGGAGGCCATGCCGAACAGCGCCGAGAAAGTGCCCCCCATCAGGAACATGCCCACCACGCCCAGCGGCGAGACCTCGAACAGCTTGCGCAGGCTCAGCCGCTTCACCTGGGCGAAGGGGGGCGCCGGCGCGACCGAGAGCAGGATCGGCGTGAAGGCCACGGAGACCAGCACCGAGGGGATCACGAACAGCAGGTAGCCCTCCGGATCGGCCGTGTTCATCAGCAGCTGCGCCGCGATGATGCCGATCATCTGCACGATCATGTAGGCCGAGAGCGCCTGACCGCGGGTTTCATTGGTGGAGGAGGCGTTGAGCCAGCTTTCGGCGGTGATGTAGACGCCGGAGAAGCTGAAGCCGATCACCACTCGCAGCGCCGCCCAGACCAGCCAGTGCGGCATCGCCGCATAGAGGATCAGCACCGCCGAGATCATCGAGCCGAGCGCCGCGAAGACCCGCACATGGCCCACCCGGCGGATCATGATCGGAGTCATCTGCGAGCCGAACAGGAAGCCGAGGAAATACCCCGACATCACCATGGACATCTGATAGGTGCTGAAGCCTTCGAGCCCGCCGCGGATGCCCAGCAGCGTGCCCTGCATGCCGTTGCCCACCATGAACAGCATCACCCCCAGAAGCAGGGGCCAGGTGGTGCGCAGGACGGTCAGCATGGAGGGCTCCGGTTTGTTTGCGGCAGGTTAGCGGCCAAAAGCGGCGAATCTACGCCGTTTCGCGGCATTCCGGGATCAGAAGCGACGCATCGCCATAAGAAAAGAAGCGGTAGCCGCCCTGCACCGCGTGATCGTAGATCCGCCGGATCCTGTCGCGCCCCATCAGCGCCGAGACCAGCATCATCAGCGTGGATTTCGGCAGGTGGAAATTGGTCATCAGCGCATCGGTCACCCGGAAGCGGTAGCCCGGATAGATGAAGATGTCGGTGGTGCCGCGGAAGGGGCGCAGGGTGCCATCCGCGGCCGCGCTCTCGATCAGGCGCAGCGCGGTGGTGCCCACCGGAATGATCCGCCCGCCGGCGGCGCGGGTCGCGTTGATCTCGGCCGCGGCCTGCTCGGTGACCTCGCCCCATTCGGCGTGCATCCGGTGCGTCTCCACATCCTCGACCTTCACCGGCAGGAAGGTGCCCGCGCCCACATGCAGCGTGACTTCGGTGAATTCCACGCCCTTGGCATGGATCGCCTCCAGCAGCGCGCGGGTGAAATGCAGGCTCGCGGTCGGCGCAGCCACCGCGCCCGAATGGCGCGCAAACACGGTCTGGTAATCGGTCTTGTCGGCCTCGTCGGGCGCGCGCAGGGCGGCGATATAGGGCGGCAGCGGCATCGCCCCCGCCTCGGCCAGCGCGGCATCGAAATCCGGGCCGGTGAGGTTGAACGCGATCCGCATCTGCGCCTCCTCAATGGCGCGCACTTCGGCGCTGAGCGCCTCCGAGAAGCGGATCACCTCGCCTGCGCGCAGCTTGCGCAGCGGCTTGGCCAGCGCCGTCCATTCGCCGCCGGGTGCAGGCTCCAGCAGCGTGACCTCCACCTTCGCGCGCACCGGGCCCTGCCCCGTATCGCGCGTGCGGCTGCCCGTCAGCCGCGCTGGGATCACCTTGGTGTTGTTCAGCACCAGCCGGTCTCCGGGGCGGAACAGATCCACCAGATCCGCCACATGCAGATCGGTGATCCGGTCCCCCTCCGCGAGCAGCAGCTTCGCCGCCGTGCGCGGCCGCGCGGGGCGCGTGGCGATCAGCCCTTCGGGCAGGTCGAAATCGAATTCTTCGAGCTTCATTTCATCCGTACCAGTGGCGGGGCGCGCCGGAACAGATCGCGCAGCGCCCCCGGTGTCAGGATCGAGAGCGGGTTCACCGTCACGCTGGGCTGCCTGGCCAGGCCGCGGACGGTGTAGGTGAACCCGAACAGCCCCTCCCCCTTGCGCGAGATGATCTGCCCGATCGAGTTCAGGATGTAGAGCGGCGAGACGACGCCCTCCATGTCGATCTGCCCCGACTTTGGAAAATAGTTGCCGGTCATCGTGACGCCCATGGAGGCGCCCGTGGCCTCGCCGCTTGTGATGCTGATGCCATCCGGCGTCAAGCGGAAGCTGCTGTCCACGTTGGAAAACAGGATGCCCTCGCCGTTCAGCTGCTCCAGCAGCCCGACGATCGAAGCCGCCGAGAGCATCGAGGCCAGCACCGGCGCATCGGTGACGCGCAGCCCGTCGACATGGAGCGCGCCCTCATAGCTTTGTTGCGCGATGGGCGAGAGGTTCAGCACCATGTTCCCCCCCGCCGCGCGATCGGTGATCCGGGCGGAGGCCAGCACCGCGCCCGCATCCGGGCTGCGCACCTGTACCGCCGTGCGCCCGCCGGCCGCGGGGCCGAGCGCGCCTTCGATCTGCGCACCGCCATTGACCCGGGCTGCGAAATCGCCCGCGAGGCCGTTGCGCGTGGTGAAATTGCCGCGCAATGCGGTGAGCGCCAGCCCGTCGGTGACGATCAGCCGGTTCAGGGTGACGTCGATCCGGCTGCCGGAGCCGCCACTGCCGCCCCCCGATTTGCCGAAGTTCATCCGCCGCAGGTCCAGCACGCCCGAGCGGATCACCACATCGGGCGCCCGCCCCGCCCCCTTGCCCACGAGATCGACCGCGCCATCGAACCAGCGCCCGACCGAGAGCTTGTCGAAGCTTGCCCGCTCCATGCCGGTGGCGCGCAGCGCGACCCGCCCGCTGGCTTCCAGCCCCTCCGCCTTCAGCTCCAGCCGCTCCACCGTCGGCGGCTTCGACAGCACACCGCTCAGCGCGAGCCGCCCCTCGGGCGCTGCGGGCTTGCTCCAGTGGATCTCCGGCACCGCCATGCCGATCCCCTTCAGGTCGGTCACGAACTCGTATTTCGCAGGCTGCCCCTCCACCAGCCCGAGCGAAAGCTTGCCCCAGCCATTGCCCGACAAAAGCCCCTTCGGCAGGTCGATCCCGATCCCGTCCAGCGCCTCCGGGGTGACGTTGACATAGCCCTCCAGGGTCGAGCGGCCCTTGTTCTCGTCGCCGAAGCGCTGCGACCAGCGCGCATCGAAAGGCACACTCTCGAACTGGCCCTTGCCGGAAATCGTCATGCCCTGACGGTCCGCGCGCAAGATCAGCTGCGGCGCGCTGATATGCTTGCCCGGCACCACCTTGTCGGAGCGCACGTCGCGCAGCTGCGCCACCACGTCGAAATCCACATCCTTCGGATTGACCTTCTTCACCAGGCTGAAGCGCAGGTTCGTGCGCGCCTCGGCCCAGCCATCGGCCAGATCCGTGCCCTTGCCCGCCTTGGTCAGGAATTGGAACGGCGGCTCGTCCAGCAGCGACAGCGCCGCCGGGATCGGCGCGCGCGTCACCAGTGCCACCTCCGCGCGGGAGGGCTTCTCGCGGATATCGGGCACGGCCATCACCGAATCCGCCACCTCGATCTGCCCGCCCGAGGGCGCATCGACGGAGCCCTCCTCCACCATCAGCGTGTGGCTGTTGTCGTGGATGGTGGCAAAGCCCCGGCCCTGCTTCACCGGCGGCAGCGTGTTCAGCACGGTGACCTCGGCGCCACTGAACTCGTAGCCCAGCTCGAAGCGCGGCGCCTGCCCGGGCGCGATCCGCATCGCGGCATGGGCATTGCGCAATTCGCCGGTGGCCACATTTTCGGACAGCCAGTTGCGCGTCTGCGGGACCAGCCGCGGCGGCCAGAGCGCCAGAAGATCATGGGTGTTGATCCGCCCGATCCCCGCATCCAGCGCGACGGACCACCCCTTCGGCCCCGCCGAGATCCGCCCCTGCCCCGAGATCCGTCGGTCCCCCTCCACCAGCTGCAGCTGGCCAAGCTCCACCGAGAACGGATCGAGCCGCACCCGGGCATCGAGCGCGCCCACGGAAAACCGCGCCGGCGCCTCGAACACGCCCTCGGGATCGGCCTCGATGTCGTGCAGCTGCACCTGCACCAGCGCCGTGCGCGGCAAGCCATCCACGAAATCGCGCAGGTAGCTCTGGCCGCTGCTGCGCATCCGCAGCGCCCGGCTGGTGAAGCTTGCGTCGCTGACCGTCACCTTCTGCGCCTGCGGGTCGTAGCTCATCTCGACCGACGCGCCCTCGAAGGGGATCGGCGTCGCGCCCTCTGCGGGGCTGATCGCGCCCGCGCCCATCGTGAGCGTGGCATCGGTGCGCAGCATGGCGCCCGCGCTGTCGATCCCGGTGCGGAAGCTGCCCGAGATCGGCGCATCCAGCAGCCCGAGCATCGCCACGGCCGGAGACTGCACCGCGAGATCCTGGCTGCGCACGTTGTTGAAGGTCATGCCGAAACGCGCCTCCGGCCCGAGCTTCGAGGCCGCGGCGCGGAGCCCGATCCGCGCGGGCTGCGCCGCGTCCGCAGCCACGTCGAAGCCGAGCTCCAGCCCGATCTCCGCCCCGGTCTGGGTCAGGCGCAGGTTGCCACCGCTGATCTCCCAGATCCGGTCCAGGCGCGAATCATCGATCCGGATCCGCAGCGCATCGGCGGAGATCTGTTCGAGTGCGCGCAGCGGCGCCGTATCGAAGGCGGCCTTCACCGCTTCGCTGATCTGCCCCATGTTGCGCAGATCGAACCCCTGCATCGCGCCCGCCCCCCCGAGATCGAGGTCGATGCGCCCGTCGGGCAGCCTGCGCAGCGCGATCTCGGCGCCGCTGATGCGCAGCGCCGAGGGCACCATCCGGCCATGCAGCAGCGGCTCGGGCCAGAAGCTCACCCGCACATCCGGCAGCTCCGCGATCGGCTGGCCCGAAACGCGCGCGAGCTGCACCTGCCGCAGCCGGACCCGCGGCACGAAGCCCTCATCGATGATGAGATCCACCCCCCCCGGCACGGAGACCTTCATCGTCCCGGCGAGCGCGCCGTTCAGCCGGGTTTCGAGCTCCGCGATCACCCAGCCCGGGACCGGCACCGGCATGTGGCTCAGCGCAAAGAACCCGCCCGCCGCGGTCAGCGCAGCGATCGGCACGATGATGACGGACCACAGCCCCAGCCGCGCCCGGCGGCGGCGCGGCCGTGCGGTCGCCTCCCCGCTGCGCTCACTGGCTGTGCCCATTCCACCCCGTCGAGAGTTGATTTCCTTGCGATCCGTCATAGACCTTATCCGCGAGACCGCAACAAGGAGAAGCCACATGATCGGCACCGGCGACATCGCACCAGACTTCACCCTGCCACTGACCGGCTCCGACACGCCGCTCACGCTCTCGGCGCTGCGGCCGAAGCCGGTGGTGCTGTATTTCTACCCGAAGGACGACACGCCGGGCTGTACGCTGGAGGCGATCGACTTCACCCGCCTCGCCCCAGAATTCGCCGCAAAGGGCGCGGTCGTGATCGGGATCTCGCGCGACAGCCTGGCCAAGCACGAGAAGTTCTGCGCCAAGCACAGCCTCGGCATTCCGCTGGTGTCCGACGAGGACGGCACTGTGTGCGAGGCCTATGGCACCTGGGTCGAAAAAAAGATGTATGGCCGCACCTCGATGGGGATCCAGCGCGCGACTTTCCTGATCGACGGCAGCGGCCGGGTGGCGAAGGTCTGGCCGAAGGTCTCGGTCGATGGCCATGCGGCGGAGGCCCTTGCGGCACTGGACGCATTGTGAGAACGATCGGCGGGAATCTGCGCAGATTGCGCCGGTTCCCGCGCACACGCGGACGTGACCGGGAAAACCGGTTGCGTGAGGTCGGGCGCGGTTGCTAAATCCGGGATGCCCTACGGGGGGCGCATTGGCGCCTGTCGGGGTTCAGGAGTGTCGGGGGTCAGGGGCCGCTGCGCTCCGCCTTGATCGTACCATCACAGGAACACCGGCGTGCCCAGACGTTTTCTCGACCGCATCAACACGAGCCTTGAACGCTGGCTCCCGGAGCAACGTCTCTTCATCAAGTCCGAGACCGCGACCCGGTTCGTGCGGCTGCGCCCGCTGACGCAGCTGGGCGCACTGGCAATGGGCGGCGCGCTCTTTGCCTGGGCGGTGGGGGCGAGCTCGATCCTGTTCATCAACCACATCTCCTCGGGCAGCGCGCGCGATCAGGCCGCGCTGGCGCAGGCCGCCTTCGAGCAGCGTCTGGTCGCCCTCGCGCAGGAGCGCGACGCACGCGCAAGCGATGCCGCCGCCGCGCAGAAGCGGTTCCAGGTGGCGCTTGGCCAGGTCTCGCAGATGCAGTCGCAGCTTCTGGCCAGCGAGGAGCGCCGCCGCGAGGTGGAGACCGGCCTCGATGTCGTGCAGGCGACGCTGAAGCGCACGATGGGCGAGCGTGACACCGCCCGCAAGGCGCTGGCCGAGACCACCGGCGAGGACCGCGCCGGATCGCTCGCCGCCCGCGCCGACGACATGTCGAGCACGGTGGACATGCTGACCGCGGCCCTGGGCGCGACCGCCGCCGAACGCGACACCGCCGTGCGCGACGCGCAGGACGCCCGCGTGGAAGCCGACCGCATCGCGCAGGACAAGCGCCTGATGGAAGAGCGCAACGCGCGGATCTTCACCACGCTGGAAGGCGCGGTGAACATCTCGCTGAAGCCGCTCGACCGCATGTTCCGCAACGCGGGCATGAACCCGGAGTCGATCCTGTCGCAGATCCGCAAGGGCTATTCCGGCACCGGCGGCCCGCTGATGCCGATCAGCATGTCCTCGAAGAACATGGACGAATTCGCAGGCGATACCGCCCGCGCGCAGGGCATCCTGAATACGCTCGACGAAATGAACATGTACCGCATCGCGGTCGACCGGCTGCCCTTCGCGGTGCCGCTGGAGGGGGGCTACCGCTTCACCTCGCCGATGGGTTATCGCTGGGGGCGGCTGCATGCGGGCATCGACCTCGCAGGCCCTGTGGGGATGAAGGTCAAGGTTCCGGCCGATGGCACCGTCGTAGAGGCCGGCTGGGAGAATGGCTACGGCCTGATGGTGAAGGTGCAGCACGAATTCGGCGTCAGCACGGTTTACGGCCATCTGTCGAAAATCCGCGTGAAGGTCGGTCAAAAGGTGTCGCGCGGGGAGCTGATTGCTGATAGTGGGAATACCGGGCGTTCCACGGGACCGCATCTGCATTATGAAATCCGGGTTGGCGGCGCGCCGATCAATCCGATGACCTTCATCAAGGCTGCACAGAATGTTTTCTAAGAGCAAAATCCACGAACCCGGCCCGAAGGCCGCTCCGGAAACCGAAAAGGCAGAGGCCCCCGCCGTGCCCGGCCCCGCGGGTGGATTCTCGGCCCCGCGCGCGAAGCCGCCGGTCTCGGTCCTGTCCTCGGATCTGGTGATCAGCGGCAACATCAAGACCACCGGCGACATCCAGGTCGAAGGTACGGTGGAAGGCGATATCCGCGCCCATCTGCTGACCGTGGGCGAAACCGCCACGATCAAGGGCGAGATCGTCGCCGATGACATCGTCATCAACGGCCGCGTCGTCGGCCGCGTGCGTGGGCTGAAGGTCCGGCTGACCTCGACTGCGAAGGTCGAGGGCGACATCATCCACAAGACCATCGCGATCGAATCCGGCGCGCATTTCGAGGGCTCGGTCCAGCGCCAGGAGGACCCGCTCCAGGGCGCCTCCGCGCCGAAGCTGGCACCGCCGACCGAAAACAGCTACGCGGGCTGATCCCGCCGCTCCCGGCCTTTCAGGGCAGCCCGTGGGGCTGCCCTTTTTCATGCGCTCAGTCCGTCACCTCTCAGTCCGTCACCTCGCGGTAGATGTGCCAGCTGGCATGGCCCAGCACCGGCAGCACCACGAAGAGCCCGAGGAACATCGGCACCATCGCCGCAAACAGAAGCACAGCGATGGTCGTGGCCCAGCCAAGCATCATCCCCGGATTGGTCCGTACCGCCTCCACCGAGGCAATCATCGCCGTGACCACATCGACTTCACGCTCCATCAGCAGCGGCAGGCCGATCACCGTGATCGAGAACAGCACCGCGGCCATCCCCGCGCCCACCAGCGTGCCCACCGCCAGCATCATCACCCCATGCGGCGTGAGCAGGACTTCGGGCGAGGTGCTGATATTGGTCAGCGCGCGGGTGCCCATGAACACCGCAAAGATCGTATGCGCCACGAAGACCCAGAACATGAACATCATCAGCACGACCATGCCCATGGAGGGCAACTGCCGGTCCTTCTGGGCGAAGACCACGCCGAGCACCTCGCGCCACAGGAGCGGCTCGCCCGCCTCCAGCCTGCGGCTGACCTCGAACAGGCCAATGGCCGCGAAGGGCGCGATCAGCGGAAAGCCCGCGATGAAGGGGATCAGCCACCATTCGTGGCCATTCGCCCAGAGCACCAGCCAGAGCACGATGCCCCCCAGCACATAAACCCCCGAGAAGAACAACCCGAAAGCCGGCGCCCGGCGGAAATCCTGCATGCCGCGGCGCAGGGCCTCGGGCACGGTGGAGATCGGCACGTCGCGGATCACAGGCAATTCCGACGGGGCATCAGCAATCTGCACCATCCTTTTCCTCCCTGAAACCGGCCCCCTCCCAAGGGCCTCGGGCAAGGATGCGGAGCAAATTCCCGTCCGGCAAGAAAATCCCTCGCGGCGGCGCGGCACGGCAGCTGCGGAAAGCGCGTCAGTACTCCTGCCGGGACTGTAGAATACAGCCCCGTGCACGAAACATGCGCATGGCTTTATCTATATGTTTTTATTTACATTTAATTCTCGCACAGGCACAAGGCCCGGACTTCGCCGCCGCAGCATCGAAGCCCCTCCCAGCGAATGGAGTTCTTCCATGGCCCCCTTCACCATCGGCCTTCTGGCCATGAGCATGTCCGTCGATGCCTTCGCAGCCTCGATCGGGCGCGGCGCGAGCACGGCGCGGCACGGGCTCGCCGCGATCCTCGCCACCGGGCTGACCTTCGGCATCATCGAGGCGATCACGCCCCTGATCGGCTGGGGGCTGGGCATGGTCGCGAGCCGTTATGTGGAGGCGTTCGATCACTGGGTCGCCTTCGGGCTGCTGGCCTCGGTCGGGCTGCACATGGCCTGGCACGCCCTGACCGCGGAGGAAGCCGCCACCCCCCGCCGCGGCGGCCGCTGGGCGCTGGTGGCAACTGCCATCGGCACCTCGCTCGATGCGATGGCCGTCGGCGCCTCGCTCGCCTTCCTCGATGTGAACATCCTCGTCATCGCTGCCGCCATCGGCCTTGCCACCATGGCGATGAGCACGCTCGGCCTGGTGCTCGGGCGCCTTCTCGGGCAGCGCTTCGGGCGCGGAACGGAAGTGCTGGGCGGCGTGGTTCTGGTGATCGTCGGGCTCGCGATCCTCTACGAGCATCTCGGCTCAGCGTAACCGCGCCAGCGCCGCATCGACCATTTCCGCGAGAGGGCGCGTCCCCACCAGCTCCAGCACCGGCTCCGCCCGCCCCGCCAGCCATTCGCGATGCCGCTGCAGGCTGCGGCCGCCGAAATAGGGGTCGTCATAGGAGGCGGCCCATTTCAGGAATTCGCGGTGATTGTGCTCCATGTCGCCGCCGGGCTTGATCCTGTCACCGAATTTTTCGGTCTCGCGGCGCCGGATTCGGGCGAGGCGCACCGGCGTCGGCGTCTGCATCAGGATGATCAGCTGCGCGCCCTGAATGGCGGGCTCGCCCCAGCCATCGGCCGAGCCCGACAGAACCCAGCCGCCCGCCACGCCCTGCGCCACCTGCTCGGCCAGGATCAGCGCCACGCGCTCCGCAACCGGGCGCTTCACGGTATAGGGAGGGTCGCTCGGCGCCCAGTAGAAGTCATCCGTATCCAGATGCACCACGCCGAGACGCTCGGCCAGACCCCGCCCGAGCGACGAGGTCCCCGATCCTGCGGCGCCGGTGATGTAGACCCGCGCCGCCACCCGATCAATCCTCGGCCTGAGCGTCGGCCCGGGATTTCCCCTCGACCCCGAGCGCCAGCGTCGCCGCCATGAAGCCGTTGAGGTCGCCGTCCAGAACGCCCTGCGTATCCGATGTCTCGTATCCGGTGCGCAGGTCCTTCACCATCTGGTAGGGCTGCAGCACATAGGAGCGGATCTGGTTGCCCCAGCCCGCCTCGCCCTTCGCCTCGTGCTGGGCGTTGATCTCGGCGTGGCGCTTGTCCAGCTCCATCTGATAGAGCCGCGCCTTCAGCGCGATCATCGCCGCTTCCCGGTTCTGGTGCTGTGATTTCATTGAGGAGGTGGTGACGATGCCGGTGGGCAGGTGGGTGATCCGCACGGCGGAGTCGGTCGTGTTCACGTGCTGGCCGCCCGCGCCCGAGGAACGATAGGTATCGATCCGGATATCGGAGGGGTTCACCACGATGTCGATATTGTCGTCCACCACCGGATAGACCCAGACCGAGCTGAACGACGTATGCCGGCGCGCCGCGGAATCGTAGGGCGAAATCCGCACCAGCCGGTGCACGCCCGATTCCGATTTCAGCCAGCCATAGGCATTCGGGCCGCTGATCTTGTAGGCGACCGAGCGGATCCCCGCCTCATCGCCCGCAGTTTCGGATTGCAGCTCGACCGTATAGCCCTTCTTCTCCGCCCAGCGGGTATACATCCGCGCCAGCATCGAGGCCCAGTCGCAGCTCTCGGTGCCGCCCGCGCCCGCGTTGATTTCGAGGAAGGTGTCGTTGCCGTCGGCCTCGCCATCCAGCAGTGCCTCCAGCTCCTTCTGATCGGCCAGAACCTTCAGCTCCTTCAGGCTCTTCTCCGCCTCGGAGACGATCTCCGGATCGTCCTCCATCTCGCCAAGCTCGATCAGATCGACATTGTCGGTCAGCTCGCGGTCGATGCGGCGGTAGGTCTCCACCTTGTCCATCAGCATCTGCCGCTCGCGCATGAGCTTCTGCGCGCGCTCCGGATCAGACCACAGGTCGCCATCCTCGATCATCGCGTTGAACTCTTCCAGCCGGTGCGGGGCGGTTTCCCAATCCATCCGCTGGCCCAGCAGTTTCAGCGATTTGCGGATCGCGTCCACGATGTTCTGCGTTTCGGCGCGCATAGTCTTCCTCTTGTCTGTCAGGCGCGGTGATACAGCCTCGGGCGCGCCCGGGCAAGCGGCACGGGGCTCAGTAGAGCCCGCCCGAACTCACCGTGCCGAAATCGGCCTTTTTCGGGATCACCTTGGTCTCGCCGGTGGAGGTGGTCACGGACTGGCCGCCCTCGTCGGTCTCGCCCGCGTGGAACAGCGGCAGGTTCTGCCCCATGGCGAAGCCGCCATCCACCACGATGCCGAGGCCGATCAGGTCCTGGCCCTCGCGCAGATATTCGGCCTGCACGAAATCGCCGGTCGCATCATCGGCCAGCCGCTCCCCGGTGAAGCGGTTGAACTTCGCCCAATAGCCCCCCGGCGGCACCTTGAACTGGCTGCCGCCATAGACCTTCACCGCCTCGGTCATGAATTGCTGGAACACCGGGCCGCAGAGCGTGGCGCCGAAGGCACTGTCGCCGAGCGTGCGGGGCTGATCGTAGCCGATGTGGCAGGAGGCCACGATATTCGAGGTGAAGCCGGTGAACCACACGTCCTTGGCGTCGTTCGTGGTCCCGGTCTTGCCCGCCACCGGCACCGGCAGGTTGATGCCACGGCCGGTGCCGCGCTGCATCACGCCCTGCATCATGGTGATCATCTGATAGGCGGTGATCGGGTTGATCAGCTGCTCCTGCGGGTTGTCGATCCGGGGGCCGAGCCCCTGCGCGAGGTTCAGCCGGTCGCAATCCTCGCAGATGCGCTGATCGTGGCGGTAGATCGTGCGGCCCCAGCGGTCCTGCACCCGATCGACGAGGGTCGGCTCCACCCGCTTGCCGCCATTGGCAAACATCGCATAGGCGGAGACGAGCTTGAACATCGTCGTCTCCTGCGAGCCGAGCGCGTTCGCGAGATAGTGGCTCATCGGCGTATAGACCCCGAAGCGCTCGGCATAGCCTGCGATCGTGTCCATGCCCACTTCCTGCGCAATCCGCACCGTCATCAGGTTTCGCGACTGTTCGAGCCCGGTGCGCATCGGCGTCGGGCCGTAGTATTTGTTCGAGGAGTTCTTCGGCCGCCACAGGCCCTGCGGCGTGTTCACCTCAATCGGCGCATCGACGACGATCGTCTCGGGGCTGAAGCCCGAATCCAGCGCCGCAGCATAGACGAAGGGCTTGAAGTTCGATCCCGGCTGCCGCATCGCCTGCGTCGCGCGGTTGAACACCGAGGACTGGTAGCTGAAGCCGCCCTGCATCGCGATCACCCGGCCGGTGTTCACGTCCATCGCCATGAACGAGCCCTCGACGAGCGGCACCTGCCGCAGCGACCAGCGCCGCGCATCGCCCTGCCCGATCTCGCGCACCAGCACCACGTCGCCCACCGAGACGAGATCCGCAGGCACCTTCGCGCGCGGCCCGAGCCGGCCGTCGCTGCCGAGCTTGCGCGCCCAGGTCATGTCGCTCGCGGGGATGGTCGCGGCCTCGTGATGGCCCTCGATCCCGATCCGCGCGCCCTTGGCATCCATCGCCAGCACCACCGCCGGATACCAGCCCGCGATGTCGCGGGGCGCCTTGTCGGTGGAGATCGCCGAAAGCGCCGCGCGCCAGTCCTTCTCGTCCTTCAGCTTGTCGGGCGCGATCACGGCGCCGGTCCCGCGCCACACGCCGATGCCGCGGTCGTATTTCTCCAGCGCATCCTGCAGCGCCTTCGCCGCCTCCAGCTGCATCTCCGGGTCGATCGTCGCGCGGATGGTAAGCCCGCCGCCGAAGAACTCGTCCTGGCCGAAGCTGCGCGACAGCTGGCGCCGGATCTCGTCGGTGAAATAGTCGCGCGGGGGCAGGTTCTGCCGGAAGGGCGCATAATCGCCGCGCTGCACCGTCTTCAGCGGCTCGGCCACGGCCGCGGCCATCTGGTCCACGGTGATCTTGCCGTCCTCGAACAGCCGCCGCAGCACATAGTCGCGCCGCTGCACCGCCTCGTCATAGGCGCGCACCGGATGCAGCGCCGCCGGCGCCTTCGGCAGGGCGGCCAGATAGGCGGCCTCGGCCGGGCTCAGCTGGCTCAGTGTCTTGCTGAAATAGGTCTGCGCGGCCGCGGCCACGCCATAGGAATTCTGCCCGAGGTAGATCTCGTTCAGATAGATCTCGAGGATCTTGTCCTTCGGAAGCGCCCGCACCAGGCGCGTGGACAGGATCAACTCCTTGATCTTGCGCTCGATCGAGCGCGATCCATCGAGGAGAAGGTTCTTCGTCACCTGCTGCGGAATGGTCGAGGCGCCGCGCACGTCGCGCCCGCCCGATTTGATCGCATCAAGCCCGGCTGCGACCATGCCGCGCGGATCGAAGCCCGCATGGCTGTAGAAATTCTTGTCCTCGGCCGAGATGAAGGCATCCTTCACCAGATCCGGCACCTGATCGATCGGCACGAACAGGCGGCGCTCCTCGGCGAATTCGTCGATCAGCTTGCCTTCGCCCGAATAGATCCGCGAGATCGTTTTGGGCGTGTACTGCGCCAGCTGCTCATAGCTCGGCAGGTTGCGCGAATACATCCAGAACACGCCCCCGACCGTCAACGCCGCAAAGAACAGCGCGGTGACGACCCAGGAGAAGATCCCCCCGAATGTGGACAGCACGAAACGGATCAAGCGGCACCCCCATCGGGACGGCAGGCCCCGGACGGGACCCTATAGCGCGCATGCCCGGCCGGGTCAAAACAAGATCGGGTCACAGTCGCGGGAGGCCGCTACTGCCGCAGGAGCTTGCCCTCGGCCGCGTCCGCCTGCGCCCAGCTCTGCACCCCGCGGGTGACCGCCTGCGCCATCGAGGCGCGCCAGTTCGGATCCAGCAGCCGCGCCCGGTCCGCGGCCGAGGACAGGAAGCCCAGCTCCAGCAGCACGGAGGGAATATCGGGCGATTTCAGCACGGAGAAATCCGCCCGCTGCACCGGGTGCTTGTGCATCTGCATGCCCGCGCCCTTGATCGCGCCCGCCATCACCTGCGCGAGCCGCACCGAGCGCGGCTGTGTCTCGACGCGCGCCATATCCATCAGCACCCCGGCCACATTGTCGTCATGCCCGGTCAGGTCCACCCCGGCAAGCAAATCGGCGCGGTCGTGCCGCTCGGCGAGCTTCTGCGAGGCCGCGTCCTGATCGCCCTCATCGAGCAGATAGACGGTGGCGCCATTCGCCTCGCCCTCGGCCAGCGCATCGGCATGGAGCGAAATGAACAGATCCGCCCCCGTCACCCGCGCCAGGGTGATGCGCATTTCCAATGGCACGAACACGTTCTCGTCGCGGGTGAGCGCGACTTCCATCCCCGCGCGCGTCATCGTCTCCTTCAGCTCGCGCGCGAAGGTCAGCGTGAGGATCGCCTCGTGCAGGCTGTCGGCCTCGGCGCCCGGATCGATGCCGCCATGGCCCGGATCCAGAACCACCCGCAGCGGGCGCGATCCATCCTGGCGCTGGTGCGGCGCCATGTCCGAGGAAGCAGGCTGCGGCAGATCCCACAGCGCCGATTCCGGCGCCCCGGTGCGCGCGGCGAAATCCGCGGCCTGCGTGCGCGCCAGCCGGAGCACGATGCGGGCCGCGTCGCCGGTCTCCTCGACCGCGGTCTCGATCCGCGCGGGGCCCGAGAGCTCCGCCACCAGCCGCGACCAGCCCAGCCGGAACCGGCCCCACCGCAGATCCCGGATCAGGCCCTTGTCGCCCGCCGGCTGCGGCTCCGCCGTACCGAAATCCACCTCGCGGAAATCCGCGACCAGCCGCGGCGGATTGTCCAGCAGGAAGGCACGGAACGGCACCGGCTGGCTGAGGCCAAGGGTGATCTCCGCCTCCGCCGCCCCGTTCTCGAAGGTGCTGCGCCCGGCCTCAAGCCGCGCCAGCCCCGACAGCTGCTGCGCCGCCACCGGCAGCGCCAGCCACAGCGCGCACAGCAGCGCGACAATGCCCGTTCCGTATCTCATGCCTGCTCCGTTTTCGGCCTTATAGCGCGGCCGGAGCCCGCCGAACAGCTAGCGCGCGGCCATGAAGGCGGTGAGCCGCCGCAGCCCTTCGGCGATATCCTCGGTCGCGCGGGCATAGGAGAAGCGCAGGGTGCGCGCACCGCGGTGCGGATCGAAATCGAGCCCCGGCGTCACTGCGACACCGGCCTGATCGAGGATCTCGCGCGCGAGGAGCTGGCTGTCTTCGGTCAGCTCCGACACATCGGCATAGATGTAAAAGGCCCCGTCGGGCGGCGCGATCCTGGTAAACCCGGCCTTCGGCAGCCCTTCCAGCATAAGCCGGCGGTTCTCGGCATAAACGGCGCGGTTCGCCTCCAGCTCGTCCACCGCCTCCAGCGCCGCGAGCGCTGCGACCTGGCTCGCATGGGTCGGGCAGATGAACATGTTCTGCGCCAGCCGCTCCACCGTGCGCACATGATCCTCCGGCACCACCATCCAGCCGATACGCCAGCCGGTCATGCTGAAATATTTGGAGAAGGAGTTGATCACATAGGCCTCGTCCGAGATTTCCAGCGCGCTGACCGCGCGGCCCTCGTAGTGCAGGCCATGGTAGATTTCGTCGGAGACGAAGCTGATCCCGCGGCGCGCGGCTTCGGCCATCAGCGCCGCCAGCGGCTCGCGGCCCAGCATCGTGCCCGAAGGGTTGCCGGGCGAGGCCACGATCAGCCCCTGGACGCCCGCGGGAATTTCGGATGGCACCGGCTGGTAGCGGTTCTCGGGCCTGGTCGCGAAGCCCACCGGCTCCACCGACATCGCCCGCAGGATCTGGCGGTAGCTCGGATAGCCGGGCTCCCCGAGCGCCACCCGGTCGCCCGCATCGAACAGCGCCGCGAAAGCCAGCAGGAAGGCCCCGGAGGAGCCGGCAGTGACCACGACCCGCCCCGGATCCAGCTCCACCCCATACCAGCGCCGGTAAAGCCCCGCGATCCCTTCGCGCAGGGCCGGCAGCCCGAGCGCCACGGTATAGCCGAGCGCATCACGCTCCAGCGCATCGGCCAGCGCCGCACGCGCGGCCCGGGGCGCGGGTGTGGAGGGCTGGCCCACCTCCATATGAATGATGTGGCGCCCGGCATCCTCGGCCGCGCGGGCGGCTTCCATCACATCCATCACGATGAAGGGATCGACCTGACCACGGGTTGAGAAACGCATGCAGCACCTCCAGTATGCGCGCCACCGCCACCGGCGGGCACCCTGCCGATAGGCCGCGCGGGGGCTGTGGTCAATGCCGCTTGCACCCGCCCGGCGGTTGGACCACTGTGCCCGCGCCCGCCATTGCCTGAGGATCCAGATGAAACGCACCCTGTTCGCCGCCCTGCTCGCCATGACCGCCCTGCCCGCCCATGCGCTCGATCTTTCGGCGATGACGGAGGCGGAGAAGGCCGCCTTCGGCCAGGCAGTGAAGGACTACCTGATGGAGAACCCGCAGGTCCTCGTCGAGGCGATCAACAAGCTGGAGGAGCGCCAGGCCGCGGCCGAGGCGCAGAACGACAAGCAGCTCGTCGCGACCAATGCGAAGGAGATTTTCGAGGACGGCCATTCCTGGGTTGGCGGCAACCCGGAGGGCGATGTGACCATCGTCGAATTCATGGATTACCGCTGCAGCTACTGCAAGAAGGCCTATTCCGAGGTGGACCAGCTGCTGAAGAAGGATGGCAAGATCCGCTTCGTGGTGAAGGAATTCCCGATCCTCGGTCCGCAGTCGGAGCTCGCGGCGCGGTTCGCGGTGGCGGTGCAGCAGGTGGCGGGCGATGCGGCCTATGCGCAGATCCACGACGACCTGATGACCTTCCGCGGCGATTTCACCCTCGAAAGCCTGAAGCGGCTGGCTGAGAGCCGCAAGCTCGACAGCGACGCCCTGTTCAAGCGGATGAACGAAGAGGAAGTGAGCAATGTGCTGCGCGCGAACTACAAGCTCGCCGAACGGATGAACATCTCCGGCACGCCTGCCTTCGTCATCGGCGGCGACATGCTGCGCGGCTATGCGCCGCTGCCGCAGATGCAGAAGATCGTGGCGGATCAGCGGGGCTGACGAGGGCGGTGGGGGGAGCTTTCCTCAGATCAAAGGAAGGGCGGTTTCTAGGTACCGTCCATTCGTTCCTGGGAGCGGCGGAGTATTTGCTGACAGTTCCGGAAGACCGCCGGGGCGAAGTGTTCCGGCCGACGCATTTCCTAGCGGCACATGGGCTTGAATTGATGATCAAGGCCTGCCTGATACTGAATAAAAAGAAAGTTAAAAAGGAGGATGAAAAGGAAGCCCCTCAGAAGAAGAAAAATGGGCACGACATTGCCGCAGACTGGGCTTCGGAACTTTGCGAAAAACTGCGGTACTGTGCTCGCGTCCATGCAGCCGCTGTCGGTGTCGAAATGCAGCAGCACGGATACCTGAATCCGGACTTGACGGAAGACGGGCACCGTTCTGTTTTTGACATGCACGTCTCAGATCTTATCGCACTGCTTGGTGAAAGCGGCTATCCGCTCCGCTATCCCTCGGCCGACGGAAGCAAAAAGGCCCCGCCGCTCCCGTTCATGGTTACGGTCCTGCACCGGACAGCCAACGAGTTTCTCGAACACCCGATGGACTTTCGCATCAAGGGCTAGCGCGGCTATTCCGCCGCGTCCTGCGCGCGCTCGATCGCCTCTGCGCGGGCTTCCACCAGGCGCACGATCTCGTCCACCATGTCCGCGTTGGACATCTTGTGGCTCTGCTTGCCCGCCAGATAGACCATGCCCGAGCCGGCACCGCCGCCAGTGAAGCCGATATCCGTCATCAGCGCCTCGCCCGGCCCGTTCACCACGCAGCCGATGATGCTCAGGCTCATCGGCGTCTTGATATGCTCCAGCCGCTTTTCCAGGAGCTCGACCGTCTTGATCACGTCGAAGCCCTGGCGCGCACAGGAGGGGCAGGAGATGATCTGCACGCCGCGGGTGCGCAGGCCGAGCGATTTCAGGATCTCGAAGCCCATCTTCACCTCCTCGACCGGATCGGCCGAGAGGCTCACGCGGATCGTATCGCCGATCCCCATCCACAGCAGGTTGCCGAGCCCGATCGCGGATTTGACCGTCCCCGACATCAGCCCGCCCGCCTCGGTAATCCCGAGGTGGATCGGCGCGTCGGTCGCCTCAGCCAGCGCCTGATAGGCCGCGGCGGCGAGGAACACGTCGGAGGCCTTGCAGCTGATCTTGAACTCGTGGAAATCGTTGTCTTCCAGGATCTTGATATGGTCGAGCCCGCTCTCGACCATCGCCTCCGGGCAGGGCTCGCCGTATTTCTCCAGCAGGTGCTTTTCCAGCGAGCCCGCATTCACCCCGATCCGGATCGAGCAGCCGTGGTCGCGCGCCGCGCGAATGACTTCCTTCACCCGGCTCTCGTCGCCGATATTGCCGGGGTTGATCCGCAGGCAGGCCGCGCCCGCCTCCGCAGCCTCGATCGCGCGTTTGTAGTGGAAATGGATATCGGCCACGATCGGCACCGGGCTTTCCCGAACGATCTCGCGCAGGGCCCGCGTCGAGTCCTGATCGGGGGTGGAGACGCGGACGATATCCGCCCCCACCTCAGCCGCGCGGATCACCTGATCCAGCGTCGCCTTCACATCGGTGGTCAGCGTATTGGTCATCGTCTGCACCGAAATCGGCGCATCGCCGCCCACCGGCACGTTCCCCACCATGATCTGGCGCGATTTGCGGCGATCGATGCTGCGCCACGGGCGGACGGAATTGAGCGACATGTCAGGCCTCCGGTTTGCCCGCCACAAATAGGACAGCCGCCGCCCAAGGGCAACGGCTGCATCCACCATTCAGAAAAATGTCACTCGCCGACGGCAGGCTGCGCGAGCATCGGCCCGGCATCGGCGACGGTCACCATCTTCGCCAGATCGCCATCGGAGGAGGCATTGGCGACGGCGAATTTCTGCTCCAGCGCCTCGGGCGACAGGATCACATTCTTCACCACCTCGCCGCGCTTTCCGGCCGGGCCATGGGCCACGCCGTTCACAGCGAAATAGACGGCCCCCGACTCGCCGATCCGCATCACCGGCGGCTCCTCAAGCTTGGGCAGCGCGAAGCGCTCACCCGCGTCCATCACCTTTTCCAGCAGAACCGATCCATCCGCGGCCTTGATCCGCACCCAGGAAGGCCGCACCGCCAGAACCTCGACCGCGGGCGCCTCGGCGCCGGTGGTGCGCACCACCATCGGGCCGGATTGCGCCTCAGCGAGCTGCATCGGCGGCTGCGGCGCCGCGGACGCGGGCATCGGGCCCTGCGCCAGCACAGGCTCCGAAGGGGCGATACCGGTTCCGGCCAGCGCGCCGGTCTGGTTCGGGTCGATCGCCGCGATGGGGCCATCGCGCGCGATGAGCACCGGGGCCTCCAGCGCCTGCGGGCGATAGAGCCGGTCCAGCGCATCGGCCGAGGGCGCATCGGGCGCGCTTTCGTTGGCCGCGGTCTGCATCGAGGCCTTGGCACTGTCGAGCGGATCGATCTCCGCCGCCACGCCCGGGGCCTGATCCACCGGCGCGAGCTGCACCCGCTGCACTTCCTTCAGTACCGTCCAGCCACCATAGCCGAGCCCGCCCGCCATCAGCCCGAGCAGCAGCACGGAACCCACCGCGCGCAGCTCGATCTTGGCCCAGAACGACTCGGGCTTCGGGATGAAGGGCGTCGCCGGATTGGTGAGCGCATCGGTCATGTCGAGCACACGGGCGGTCGCCTTCTGCCCGGAGGCGGCAGGCGCCATGCCATGGGTGGGCTGAAACCCGGATTCCTCGCAGAACCGGGCGAAGGCCCATTCCGGATCCATGCCCAGATAGCGCGCATAAGACCGCACATAGCCCGCCACGAACGAGGGCGCATCGAAGGCCGAAAGATCGGTGCCTTCGATCGCGGCAATATAAGCCGCCTTGATGCGCAGCTCGCGCTGCACATCCAGAAGGGATTTGGCAAGCGTTGCCCGCTCGCCGCGCATGATATCGCCCAGCTTCAGCTCGAAGTCGTCAAAGCCTTTCGGCTTGACCTCTTCCTGCGTCGAAGGAGTGCTCCTCCGCCCGATCATCTGCCTGATCCTGCCTTCCCGAACAAAGATTATTGATTCGCGAGCCTATGCCCGCAATCCTTGACGGAGTCCTATCACAAGCCAGAGAGCCGTGCATCCGCAGAACGGGCTCAGGCGCTGGCCTCGGCGCGATTTAGCGCGCAGCGCGACCACAATGCATCCATGGACCGCACCAGATGGTCGATCTGTTTCGAATCGTGCACCGGTGAGGGGGTGAAGCGCAGCCGTTCCGTCCCGCGCGGGACGGTGGGGAAATTGATCGGCTGGACGTAAATCCCGAATTCTTCCAGCAGCATGTCGGACAGCATCTTGGTATGCACCGGGTCGCCGATGATCACCGGCACGATATGGCTGCCGTGGTCGATGATTGGCATGCCGAGGCCCTTCAGCCGCATCTTCAGGATCCGGGCATGCAGCTGCTGTGCCTCGCGCAGCTTCTGCCCTTCCGGCCCCTTCAGGTACCGGATCGAGGCCGCCGCCCCCGCCGCCACCGCAGGCGGCAGGGAGGTGGTGAAAATGAAGCCCGGCGCATAGGAGCGCAGCGCATCCATCATCTTCGCGGAGCCCGCCACATAGCCGCCATAGACCCCGAAGGCCTTGCCGAGCGTGCCGTTGAAAATGTCGATCCGGGTCTCGCCCAGCATTTCGGCGATGCCCGCCCCGCGCGGGCCATACATGCCCACCGCATGGACCTCATCCAGATAGGTCAGCGCATTGAATTCCGCCGCGAGGTCGCAGATCTCGCGGATCGGGCCGAAATCGCCATCCATCGAATAGACCGATTCGAAAGCGATCAGCTTCGGCGCCGCCGGGTCATCGGCCGCAAGCAGCGCGCGCAGATGCGCGAGGTCATTGTGCCGGAAGATCCGCTTTTCGCCCGGGCCGCGTTTGATCCCCTCGATCATCGAGGCGTGGTTCAGCGCATCGGAATAGATGATCAGCCCCGGGAACAGCCGGCGCAGCGTGCTCAGCGTCGCGTCATTGGCGATATAGGCCGAGCCGAAGACCAGCGCCGCCTCCTTGCCGTGCAGATCGGCAAGCTCCGCCTCCAGCGCCTTGTGGTAGCCCGTGGTGCCGGAAATATTGCGGGTGCCGCCCGATCCCGCGCCCACCGCATCCAGCGCCTCATGCATCGCGGCCAGAACCACCGGGTTCTGGCCCATGCCCAGATAATCGTTGCCGCACCAGACGGTGATCTCCTTCTGCGAGCCGTCCGGCCGGGTCCAGAGCGCCTTCGGATAGGCGCCCTTCTCGCGGACGATGTCGATGAAGGTGCGGTACCGCCCCTCGTCATGCAGCCGGGTCAGCGCCTGATCGAGTGTGCGTTGGTAGTCCATTTCCGTCTTCCCTTGCCTGTTCGCGGGGGTGCGTTTCCGGAAGAGCCATAGCGGCCGGGAGCGCCTTTCCCCTTGATAAAGATCAAATCCCCCGGAGGGGAGGGATAAATTGTCGCAAGGATGCATCAATTCGTCGTACGGCGGCTCCGGGCGGGCCGGTCTGGACAGTGCCGCACCGGGTGCTAGTCTCGCGCCAAAAGGAGGCTCCCATGACCCTTGACGCCGTTCTCACCCGCATCGACGACAGTATGCCCGCGGCGCTCGACCGCCTGATGGCGCTCTTGCGGATCCGGTCGATCTCCACCGATCCGGCCTACAAGGCGGAGTGCACCGCCGCGGCGGAATGGCTGGTGGCGGAGCTGAACGGGCTGGGCTTCGTGGCCGAGCTGCGCCCCACGCCCGGGCATCCGATGGTGGTCGCGCGCCATGAGGGGCCGGGGCCGAACCTGCTGTTCTATGGCCATTACGACGTGCAGCCGGTCGATCCGCTGAACCTGTGGCACCGCGACCCCTTCGACCCGGCGATCGAGGAAACCGCGAACGGCCCGGTGATCCGCGGCCGCGGCTCCTCCGACGACAAGGGCCAGCTGATGACCTTCATCGAGGCCTGCCGCGCCTGGAAGGCGGTGCATGGCACGCTGCCGGGCAACCTGACGATCTTCCTGGAGGGGGAGGAGGAATCCGGTTCGCCCTCGCTGATCCCGTTCATGGAGGCGAACCGCGCCGAGCTCAGCTGCGACCTCGCCCTCATCTGCGACACCTCGATGGTCTCCCCCGGTGTGCCCTCCATCGCCGGGCAGCTGCGCGGGATGCTGAAGGAGGAATTCACCCTCCACGGGCCCCGCATCGACCTGCATTCGGGCCATTACGGCGGCCCGGCGCTGAACCCGCTGCGCGAGATTTCCCATATCATCGCCTCTTTCCACGATGCCGATGGCCGGGTGGCGGTGGAGGGCTTCTACGCGGGCGTGCATGAGGTGCCCGAGGCGCTGAAGCGGCAGTGGGAAAGCTGCGGCTTCGACGAAAAGGACTACCTCGCCCATGCCGGCATGACCGTTGCCCACGGGGAAAAAGGCTACAGCACGCTGGAGCAGCAATGGGCCCGCCCGACGCTGGAGATCAACGGCCTTTGGGGTGGCTATCAGGGCGCAGGATCGAAAACGGTGATCCCGGCCGAGGCGCATGTGAAGATCACCTGCCGCCTGGTGGGCGACATGGACCCGGCCGATGTGCGGCGCAAGCTGCGCGCCCATGTGGAGGCGCGGCTGCCGGTGGATGCGACGGTGAGCTGGGACAGCGATCTGGACGGCGCACCCGCCGCAGTGATGGAGACCTCGCGCCCCGAATTCGAGGCGGCGCGGCAGGCGCTGTCGGATGAATGGAATCGCGAGGCGGTGATCGTGGGCATGGGCGGCTCGATCCCGATCGCCTATTATTTCAAATCGCTGCTGGGCATGGATGCGATGCTGATCGGCTATGCCAACGATGACGACGCCATCCACAGCCCGAACGAGAAATACGATGTGAAGAGCTTCCACAAGGGCATTCGCAGCTGGGCGCGGATCCTGGAGCGGATCGCAAAATAGGGGGCCGTCGGCCCCCTCCCCGGCGCGCGCTCCGTCCGATTTCGTTCGGAGTGTCGCCGCAGGCGAACGGTGGCTCCGCGGCTCCCGGAGCCTGCCGTCCCGGCCTGCCCGGGTCAGCCGATCACCATATCGTCGCGGTGGATCAGCGCCGCCCGGCCCGGATAACCGAGGATTTCTTCGATCTCGCGCGAGCGGTGCCCGGCGATACGCAGGGCCTCGTCCGCGGTATAGCGGATCAGGCCCTTGCCGAGCGCCGCACCATCCGGCCCCACGATCATGACGGGCTCGCCGCGGCCGAACCGGCCCACCACCCGCATCACACCCGCGGGCAACAGGGACTTGCCGAGCGCCAGCGCCGCCACCGCGCCCGCATCCACCACCACCTCGCCGCGCGGCTTCATCGCCGCGATCCAGCGTTTGCGCGCGGCCTGCGGATCGCCCTCCGGCAGGAACCAGGTGCAGCTCGCCCCCTCGGCCAGCGCCGTGAGCGGGCGCGGGGTGGAGCCCTCCATGATCGCCATGGCGCAGCCCCCGGCCACCGCCGTTTTGGCCGCGAGCAGCTTGGTCTTCATCCCGCCCTTCGAGAGCCCTGAAATCGGATCGCCCGCCATCGCCTCGATCTCGGGGGTGATATGGTCCACCACCTCGAAGCGCACCGCCGTCGGGTCCTCCTTCGGATTGGCGGAATAAAACCCGTCCACATCCGACAGCAGGATCAGCTGATCCGCACCGACCGTTACCGCGATCTGCGCCGCGAGGCGGTCATTGTCGCCGAAGCGGATCTCGTCCGTCGCGACCGTGTCGTTCTCGTTCACGATCGGCACCACGCCGAGGCCCAGCAGCGTCTCCATCGTGGCGCGGCTGTTCAGATAGCGCCGGCGGTCGTCGGTATCCTCCAGCGTCACGAGGACCTGCGCCGTCTTCACCCCATGCGGGGCCAGCACCTCCTCATAGGCGCGCGCGAGCCGGATCTGCCCGACCGCGGCCGCCGCCTGCGATTGCTCGAGCGCCAGCGCCCCCGCCGGCAGCTCCAGCACCCGCCGCCCGAGCGCGATCGAGCCCGACGACACCAGCACCACATCCGTGCCCCGCGCCCGCGCCGCCGCCACATCCTCGGCCAGCGCCCGCACCCAGTCTGTCTTCAGCCCGCCCGCGCCCACCAGGAGCGCCGAGCCGATCTTCACCACCACCCGGCGCGCCGCGCGCACATCGGGCTTCACCAGACTGTCCAGCGTTACGGCTGCCACGGCTGTTCCTCTTCCACATCGCGCCGGTCATCCTCGATCTGCGCCCAGATCGCCCGCAGCACCTCGGGCACGCCCTTCCGCGACACCCCCGACATCAGATACACCGGCCCGCCGACCGCCTTCTCCAGCGAGCGCTTGCGGCTGGCGAGCGTCTTCGGATCCAGCGCGTCGATCTTGTTCAGCGCGGTGATCCTCGGCTTGCCCGAGAGTTCCTCCGAATAGGCCTCCAGCTCGCCGATGATGGTCCGGTAATCCTTGGTGATCGTGCTCGACGTGCCATCCACCAGATGCAGCAGCACCGAGCAGCGCTCCACATGGCCCAGGAACTGATCGCCAAGGCCGCGCCCTTCGGAGGCGCCCTCGATCAGCCCAGGAATATCGGCCATCACGAATTCCTTGCCATCCACGCCCACCACGCCCAGGTTCGGCACCAGCGTGGTGAACGGATAATCCGCAATCTTCGGCCGCGCATTCGAGACCGCCGCGAGGAAGGTCGATTTCCCCGCATTCGGCAGCCCCAGAAGCCCCGCATCTGCAATCAGCTTCAGCCGCAGCCAGAGGGTACGCTCTACCCCCTCCTGCCCCGGGTTCGCGCGCGCGGGCGCCCGGTTTGTCGCGGACTTAAAGCGCATGTTGCCCCAGCCGCCATTGCCGCCCCTGGCCAGCAGCACCCGCTGCCCGACCTCGGTCAGATCGGCAATCACCGTCTCCTCATCCTCGTCGATGATCTCGGTGCCCACCGGCACCTTCAGCACCACATCGTCGCCATCGCGCCCGGTACACTGGCTGCCCATGCCATGCTGCCCGGTCTGGGCGAAGAAATGCTGCTGATAGCGGAAGTCGATCAGCGTATTCAGCCCCTCGACCGCCTCGGCCCAGACCGAACCGCCCTTGCCGCCATCGCCGCCATCTGGCCCGCCGAATTCGATGAATTTCTCGCGCCGGAACGACACGCAGCCGCCGCCCCCGGCGCCCGAGCGGATATAGACCTTCGCTAGATCGAGAAACTTCATCGTCCGAACCCTTGCTTTGCAAGGCGCCGACATACGCTGCACCGCGCGGCAATTCAAGCATCGGGTTTCGGCGCGGGGTGGTCCGGGAGGGCAGCGCCCTCCCGGCGGGTGGGGCTCGGGGAGGGCTGGCCCTCCCCGACCACCCTCCCGGCCCCGCAGATCACC
>NZ_JAYRZN010000008.1:0-48743 GCF_041916475.1 Paenirhodobacter sp. | reverse complement strand
ATCTTGCGCAGATAGGTCCAGGTCGGCACCCGCGCATTGCGCGCCACCGACCAGCATTCGGCATCGCCCAGGTATTCGAACCCGGCGTTGCTCAGCACCCGCGCCGAGCCCGGATTGTCCTGGAACACCTCGGCAAACAGCGTCCGCGACTGATGCGGATTGGCCTCCACCAGCGCCTGCACTGCCTCCGAAGCAAAGCCCGTGTTCCAGAACCCCGGGCCGACCCAGAATCCCACTTCGGATTGATCCGGCTCGATCCGCGTCAGCGAGACGATGCCCAGCACTTCGGCCAGCCCGTTGGCCGAGCCATCCATCGCCCAGACATCCTCCGCGCGCTTTTCCGCCATGGCGCGGGTGATGAACGCCTCGGTCGCTCCGGGCGGCAGGGGGTGCGGGATGGCCCGCGTCCCTTCCGCCACGCGCCGGTCGGCGGTATACATGTTGATCAGCCCTGCGTCCGATTTACGCAGCGGGCGCAGGATGAACCGCCCCGCCTCGATCACCGGTTGCTGCATGATCGCTTCTTGATACATCTGGCGCTCCTCCTCGAACGCAGGCCCTCCCCCGGCCTAGTCGCAGTTTCGGTCAGCTTCATGACAATGTGAAGCACAATCGGATAAAAAATCCATTTACCATCAATTAGTTCCCCCCAATCCTGAAGAAACCGTCGCACCCGCGCAAATGTAAAGGGGGACCGGCCTCGCAGCCGATCCCCCAAATCTGTTTCCGGGTACCGGGCGGGCTTACTCGGCCGCCTCCGCAACCGGGAGGACCGAGATGAAGGTGCGGCCTTTGAGGCCCTTCTTGAAGGTGACCTTGCCCTCGGTGACGGCGAAGATGGTGTGGTCTTTGCCCATCATCACGCCCAGGCCCGGCCACCAAGTGGTGCCGCGCTGACGCACGATGATGTTGCCCGAGACCGCGTCCTGACCGCCGTAGAGCTTCACGCCCAGACGACGACCGGCCGAGTCGCGACCGTTACGGGACGAACCGCCTGCTTTCTTGTGAGCCATGGATTAGCCCTCCTCTTACTTCGCTTCGTGCGCGGCGACGCGCGCAGCAGCGGTGCCGACGGCTTCCTTCACGCCCGATTTCGCGGCGCCCGAGGCCAGAACCTCGGTCACGCGCACCAGCGTCAGCTTCTGACGGTGGCCACGGGTGCGCTGCGACGAATGCTTCCGGCGGCGCTTGTGATAGGTGATGACCTTGTCGGCCTTGATGGTGTCGATGACTTCGGCCACCACCGCAGCACCCTCGACCAGCGGGGCGCCGACGGTCAGGCTCTCGCCGCCAACCATCAGGATTTCGTTGAACTGGATTTTCTCACCGGCTTCGGCCGCAATCAGTTCGACGCGGAGCACATCGCCCGCGCGGACCGTATATTGCTTGCCGCCAGTCTTCAGGACCGCGAACATGGGTCTTTCCTTCGTATCAGCCGCGCCCTGTGGTCCCTTGCGGTGTTCAGGGGTTTCCCCCACCTCGGACAGCGCGCCCGCATCGGGGCGTTGTTTCAAACAGAATCCCCCGGGCCAGAGGCAGTCCTCCACCGGGTCACGGGCGTATGAGCGATGCCTGCCCGCCTGTCAAGCCCAATCGCACCCCCCGGCCCTTCGCATCCGCCGATGCCCTATGTCAGCCGCCCCAGCGGGCCAGCACCGCTTGCGCCGCGATCCGGTGCCGCGTCGATCCGGGCCCGATCCTGCCCGGCGTGGCCGAGAGCTTCGGCGCGGGCGCGGGCTGCATCATCCCCTCATGCAGCACATAGGCGTGGCGCGCCACGTTATGCGGATGCATCACCGCCTCCGCCAGCGACAGCACCGGCGTCGCACAGGCATCCGAGCCCTCGAACACCGCCTCCCAATAGCTCCGCCCCTGGCTCAGGAACCGCGCCCCGATCGCAGCGCGCAGCGCAGGCCAGGCCGCGTGGTCGGCGCGGTCCGGCAGCTCGCCGGGCGCAAACCCCATCTTCTGCTGGAATTCCTGCCAGAATTTCGGCTCCAGCGGCCCGATCGCCATATGCCGCCCATCGGCGCAGGGATAGACGCCATACCACGGCACACCGCCATCCAGCAGGTTACCGCCGCGGTGATCGGTCCAGACCCCGTTGGCCGCCATGCCATGGATCATCCCCAGAAGATGCCCGACCCCGTCGGTGATCGCCGCATCCACCACCTGGCCCTGCCCGGTCGCGCGCGCATGCCACAGCGCCGCCATCATGCCGAAGGCCAGATACATCGCCCCGCCGCCGAAATCCCCCACCAGATTGAGCGGTATGACCGGCGTCTCCGGCGTGCCGATCGCATGCAGCGCCCCGGAAAGCGCAACATAATTGATGTCGTGCCCGGCGCGCTCGGCCATCGGCCCGCTCTGCCCCCAGCCGGTCATCCGGCCGTAGACCAGCTTCGGGTTCTCGGGGAAATCCGCGGGGCCCAGGCCCAGCCGCTCCATCACCCCGGGCCGCATCCCCTCGATCAGCGCATCGGCCCGCGCGATCAGCCTGCGCGCGACCGCAAGCCCCTCCGCGCTTTTGAGATCCAGCTCCAGCACGTCGCGCCCACGGTCGAGCGGGTCGTTCTCCATCCCCAGCACATGGTTCGCGGCTCCTGCGGAATTCGGCCGCGCGATGCGGATCACATCGGCGCCCATATCGGCAAACAGCTGCGCGGTGAAGGGCGTGGGCCCGAGGCCCGATATCTCGACAAGGCGCAGACCCGCGAGCGGGCCGGTGGATCTGGTCATGCTCTCCTCCCAGTTTGGGCGCAGGCTAGCACCGCCGCGCGGAGGCGCGCAAATGACGCCACGTCAGGAGGAGGCCTTCTCCTCCAGGGCCAGCCATTCCTCCTCCGCCGCCGAAAGCGCCGCTTGGCGTTCGCCCAGCATTTCCGTGGCCTTGCGGAATTTCACCGGCTCGCGGCCGAACAGATCGGGATCGGAGAGCAGCTCGGAGAGCTTGCCAATCTCGAATTCCAGCTTCTCGATGATGCCGGGCAGCGCCTCCAGCCGGTGCTTCTCGGTGAAGCTGAGCCCGGCGGCCTTCTTCGGTGCGGGCGCAGGCTCGGCCTTCTTCGGCGCGGGCGCTGCGGCTGCGGCCTTCGGCGGGGGCGCCTCGGTCAGCGCGCGCTGCGCCTGATAATCGCTCCAGCCGCCGGCATAGACGGTCGCCCGGCCATTGCCCTCCATGGCGATGGTCGTGCTCGCCACCCGGTCGATGAAATCGCGGTCGTGGCTCACCAGCAGGACGGTGCCGTCATAATCGCCCAGAATATCCTGCAAAAGGTCCAGCGTTTCCACGTCGAGATCGTTGGTCGGCTCGTCCAGCACCAGAACGTTCGACGCCTTCGCCATGATCCGCGCCAGCAGCAGCCGCGCCCGCTCGCCGCCCGAAAGGGAGCCGATCGGCGCGCGCGCCTGCGCCTCGTCGAACAGAAACTCCTTCAGATAGCCGACCACATGCTTCGGCTGGCCGCGCACCATCACCTGGTCTGCGCGCCCCGAAACCCGCATGTCGGGATCGTTCACCAGCCCGTCCCACAGGCTCATGCTGAAATCGAGCGTCGCGCGGGCCTGATCGAAGACCGCGATCTCCAGATTGGTGCCGAGCGTCACCGTGCCCGCATCGGGCGCGATCTCGCCGGTCAGCATCTTCAGCAGTGTGGTCTTGCCGACGCCATTCGGCCCGACGAAGGCCACGCGGTCCCCGCGCATCACCCGCAGGTCGAAATCCTTCACGATGGTCTTGTCGCCGAAATGCTTGGTCAGGCCGCGCGCCTCGATCACCCGCTTGCCCGATTGCGGCGCGGAATCGAGCTCCATCGCCGCCACGCCCTGGCGGCGGATCTGCCCGGCGCGTTCGGCGCGCAGGTCCTGCAGCGCCCGCACCCGGCCCATGTTGCGCTTGCGCCGGGCGGAAATCCCCTCCACGGCCCATTTCGCCTCGGCCTTGATCTTGCGGTCGAGCTTGTGGCGGGCTTCGTCCTCCTCGGCCCAGACCTGCTCGCGCCAGTCCTCAAAGGCCTCGAAGCCGCGCTCCTGGCGCCGCACCTGGCCGCGGTCGATCCAGAGCGTGGCGCGGGTCAGGTTGCGCAGGAAGGCGCGGTCGTGCGAGATCAGCACATAGGCAGTGCGGGTCTCCGCCAGCTCGCGCTCCAGCCAGGCGATGGCCTCGATGTCGAGGTGGTTCGTCGGCTCGTCGAGCAGCATCAGGTCCGGCGCTTCGGCCAGAAGCTTCGCCAGCGCCGCGCGCCGCCGCTCCCCGCCCGACGCCGTGCCCACCGGCGCATCGGGGCGGAACTTCAGCCCCTCCGCCACCACATCCACCCGGTAGCGCTCCGCCTCGGGCAGGCCTGAGGCCGCGAAATCGCCCAGAGTGGCAAAGGCCGAGAGATCCGGCTCCTGCTCCATATAGCCCACCTGCGTGCCCGCAGGCACCACGCGGGCGCCGCGGTCGGGCTCGATCAGCCCGGCCATCACCTTCATCAGTGTGGATTTGCCCGAGCCGTTGCGGCCCACCAGGGCCACACGGTCGCCGCCCTGGACGACCAGATCGAGATCGTCGAAGACGGGATTGCCCCCGAAGGTGAGCGAGATGCCGGAAAGCTGGAGAATGGGTGCGCGTGCCATGGCCCTGCGCTACAAGCGCCGCGCCGAAACGTCAACCGGCCGCAAGACGCAGCGCCCGCACCCGCGCCTCCGGGATCGCGCGGACCTCGAGCCCGGTGAACACATGCAGCGTGTCGAGATCGCGGTCCACCACCGCATGATCGCTGACCCAGCCCCCCATCGCGAGATAGCTGCGCAGCAAGGGCGGCATCCGCTGCATCGCGAGGCGCGGATCGCCCGTGCGCCCGATCAGCGCGCGGGCATAACGCACCACCTGCGGCGCCTTGATCCGCGGATACCAGCGCCGCGGCGCCAGATGGTTCTGCGCCAGCAGCACGAAGGCATCGGTGTACTGCTCCCAGTCGGTGCCGACGAAGGAGGAGCAGCCGAACAGCATCTCGATGCCCTCCGCCTCCACATAGCGCGCAAGCGCGCCCCAGGCCGTGCGCAGGATCTCCGGATCGCGGCACTCGGCGGCAATGCAGAACCGCCCCATTTCGGCCATCCGCCCGGGGTAGCCCTGCAGCGCAGAGAGGTCATAGAACTGCGCCGAATAGGTCTCGCCGATGGCCGATCCGTCCGCCAGCGGCAGGATCCTGAGGCAGCACACCAGCCGCCCCGTGGCCCGCTCCTCCACCAGAAGGTGGCGGCAGCGGGTGTCGAACGGGTCGGAATCGCTGCCGCTGCCCGCGCCCTGCCGGGCCAGGAAGGCCTGCCAGCGCAGCGCCTGCGCCGCCTGCAGATCCTCGGCGCTCTCGGCGAAACGGGCGCCATAGCGCCCACGGGACAAGGCAAGCATCGACACCTCCGGCACGGCTTCCCACCCGATATTATGCCGCACGAACATGTCGCGAAAGCGAAAGCCTCAGCGGTTGTCGAGCAGCTCGCCCGCATTCACGCGGCCCACGCTGCCCATCAACTGGCGCACGATGCCGATGCCCTTGATATTCGTCTCGGTCACGCGCCGCGACACCACCACGACCTCGCCCCGTTCGAGCCCGAAGCGCTCCACGTTCTCGACGATGCCGCGCGGATCGAAAGTGATGGCGACGACCTGACGGACGATCTCTTCGGGGCGGAACGGGCCGTAATATTTCCAGCGCGAGCCGACGTAATACCAGTTGCCGCCCTCAAGGACGCCGGTGGAGCTCGGCTTGCCCACCGCCTCCGCCACCTGGTCGCGGGTGCTCTTGCCGACGACGATCTTCGCCAGGTCTTCCTCGATCGGGACATAGCCGTGGTTGCGATACATCGTCGTACAACCGGCCGCCGCCAGGGCCGCGCCAAACGCCAGCGCCAGTGCAGCGCGCCGCCCCAGCGTCACGGTAAAGCTGCTCACCTGCATACCCCTCTTGCCTCGTGGCCTGCGGCCTTTTATCCCGATTACAACAACCCGGCCCGACCCTCAAGCACCCTTGGGGCGGCCCCAGACAAGGACAAGCGATGACCGATTCCGACGCCCCCATGCCCTGGAGCCACCCGGTCCGCATCGCGGATCTGGCCGCGCGCAAGCCCACGCGCTTCGACCTGAAACCAGACCCGAAGACCCGCGCCGCCATTGCCGAATGGGCCGGGATCACGGCGCTGAACGCGCTGCGCCTGAAGGGCGAGCTGACGCCGAAGGGGCGCAGCGACTGGGCGCTCACGGCCGTGTTCACCGCCGAGGTGGAGCAGCCCTGCGTGGTGACGCTGGCGCCGGTGGTGAGCGGCCTCGCCGAGAACGTGGAGCGGCGGTATCTTGCCGATATGCCCGAGCCCGAGGGCGACGAGATGGAGATGCCCGAAGACGACAGCGCCGAGCCGCTGCCGGCGGTCGTCGATCTGGCCACGGTGGCGCTGGAGGCGCTGGAGCTCGCGCTGCCGCTGTACCCGCGCGCCACCGGCGCCGAATTCGGCGAAACCCAGGCCACGGAGCCGGGCGTGGCCCCGCTGAAAGACGAGGACACCCGCCCCTTCGCCAATCTGCGCAGCCTGCTCGATGGCAAGAAAAGCGGCGAATGACCTGTTTTGCGGCGCGCCAGGCGCCGCAGGGCGGCCCTGCACGAAGGGTGCAAGAAAGGGCTTGCAACCGAAAGAAATCGCAGTATGTTCCCGGCCTCATTCGAGTTAGGGTTCGCACCCGGCAAATCACTTGGCGCCGGTGACGTTACTCCAGGATAATCAGGGCCTTGGCCCGCATAGCACCGAGGTTGAGACATGGCTGTCCCGCAGAACCGAGTCACGCGCTCCCGCCGCAACATGCGCCGCGCGCATGATGCTCTTGTCGCCGGCAATCCGGCGGAATGCCCGAACTGTGGCGAACTGAAGCGCCCGCACCACGTTTGTGGCGCTTGCGGTCACTACGATGACCGCGAAGTGGTGGCGAAAGCTGCCGAGGTCGATCTGGACGACGACGCGGCGTAAGCCCGTCGCCCGTGTACCGCCGAGATGCTGCCTGAACAGGAGCAGAAGCCGGTCCAGGGCCAGCTCGACAAAGCGATGACGCAAGGCCGCGATACCGCGGCCGGGGCGCCGGAGCATTCCGGCGCCGTTGTCATCTCTGTCGATGCGATGGGTGGTGATCTGGGCCCCTCCGCCGTCGTTGACGGCATCGCACGCGCTTGGCGCGCGGACCCTGCCCTGCGCTTCGTCGTGCATGGCCGCGAAAGCGAGCTCACCCCGCTGATCGCGCAGCACGGGCTGGCGGGCATCTGCACGCTGCGCCATGCCGAGGGCGTGGTGACGATGCATGACAAGCCCGCGCAGGTGATGCGGCGCGGCTCCGATACATCGATGTGGTCGACCGTGGAATCGGTGCGCACGCATGAGGCCGCGGTGGCGGTCTCCTGCGGCAATACCGGGGCGCTGATGGCGGTGTCCATGCTGCGGCTGCGCAAGCTGCCCGGCGTGAACCGCCCTGCGATCGCCTCGTTCTGGCCCTCTTTCAACGCGAGCGGCTGGAACGTCATGCTCGACATGGGCGCCGATGTGAAGGCGGATGCGCCGGACCTGCTCACCTATGGCCTGATGGGCGCCTCCTATGCGCGCAACGCGCTCGGGCTGGAGCGGCCGCGGGTCGGGCTGATGAACGTGGGCACCGAGGAGCACAAGGGCAATGCGGAGCTGCGCGCGGCTCATGAGCTGCTGAGCGCAGCGCAGGAGCGCGGCGGCTATGAATTCATCGGCTTCGTCGAGGGCAACGATCTGCCCTCCGAACGGGTCGATGTGATCGTCACCGACGGGTTCACCGGCAATGTCGCGCTGAAGACCGGCGAGGGCACCGCCAAGATGGCCTCGCGGCTGCTGAAGGAGGCGCTGACCTCCTCCTGGCTCGCGAAGCTCGGCGCGCTCCTGGCCATGGCGGCACTGAAACGGCTGAGCGCGCGGATTGATCCGCGCCGGGCCAATGGCGGGGTGTTCCTCGGGCTGAATGGCACGGTGGTGAAGTCGCATGGCTCCGCCGATGCGACGGGGGTGGCTGCCGCGCTGAACCTCGCCGCGCGCCTCGCCCGCTCGGGCTTTGCCGAAAGGCTGGCGGCGCGGGTTGCCTCTGCCGTGCCGGCAGGGCAGGATGCCCCCTCGGGAGAGGCCAGCAACGAGTCCGCCAAATGATAAAACGAGCCGTGGTCCGGGGTGTCGGCCACTACCTTCCGGAGCGTGTCGTCGAGAACGCCGAATTCGAGGCGTCCCTCGACACGACCGATGAATGGATCCGCACCCGCACCGGAATCGAGCGGCGGCATTTCGCGGCCGAGGGCGAGACCACCTCGCAGCTGGCGGTGAAGGCGGCCCAAGCCGCGCTCGCCGATGCGGGCCTCGCGGCCACCGATATCGACGCGATTGTCGTCGCGACCTCGACGCCAGATTTCACCTTCCCCTCCGTCGCGACCATGGTCCAGGCCGGGCTCGGCAGCACCACGGGCTTTGCCTATGACGTACAGGCCGTCTGCGCGGGCTTCGTCTTCGCGCTCGCCAATGCCAACGGGCTGATCCTCTCGGGCCAGGCGACCCGGGTCCTCGTGATCGGCGCCGAGACCTTCTCGCGGATCATGGACTGGACCGACCGCGGCACCTGCGTGCTGTTCGGCGATGGCGCGGGCGCGCTGGTGCTGGAGGCCGCCGAAGGCAGCGGCACCGCCGGGGACCGCGGCATCCTCTCGGTGGATCTGCATTCCGACGGGCGCTACCGCGAGATCCTCTATGTCGATGGCGGCGTGTCCAGCAACGGCCAGGCGGGCCATCTGCGGATGCAGGGCAATGCCGTGTTTAAGCATGCGGTGCAGAAGCTTGCCGAGACCGCCCATACCGCGCTCGACAAGGCCGGGCTGGATGGCGGCGCGGTGGACTGGATCGTACCGCATCAGGCGAATCTGCGCATCATCACCGCCACGGCGGAGCGGATGAACGTGCCGATGGAGCGGGTCGTCGTCACCGTGCAGGATCATGGCAATACCTCCGCGGCCTCGATCCCGCTGGCGCTTTCCGTCGGCACGGCGCGTGGCCAGATCAAGCAGGGCGATGTGGTGGTGACCGAAGCCATCGGCGGCGGCCTCGCCTGGGGCTCCGTGGTGCTGCGCTGGTAGGCGAATCGGCTCTGCGGCCCCGGCGCGCAAGCCATTGATATTGACTCGGGAATTCATTGCCCCCATCGTGCGGGGAAAGTTCCGGAGGAAATGATGTCCGAGAAGACGCTGACGCGTATGGACCTGAGCGAAGCCGTGTTCCGGGAGGTCGGGCTCTCGCGCAACGAATCCGCACAGCTGGTGGAGAGCGTCCTGCAACATATGTCGGACGCGCTGGTCCGGGGCGAGACGGTGAAGATCTCGTCCTTCGGCACCTTTTCGGTGCGGGCCAAGTCCTCGCGCATGGGGCGCAACCCGAAAACCGGCGAGGAAGTGCCGATCAGCCCGCGCCGCGTGCTGTCGTTCCGGCCCTCGCATCTGATGAAGGACCGCGTCGCCGCAGGCAACGCAGGCTGAGCGGCCCCGGCCGCAGCGACGACAGGACCGCCGCGATGACCAAATCGGCCGAGGCCTTCCGCACCATCTCCGAAGTCTCCGACCTGCTCGGAACGCCCACGCATGTGCTGCGCTTCTGGGAGGGCAAATTCCCGCAGGTGAAGCCGGTGAAGCGCGCGGGCGGGCGGCGCTATTACCGCCCCGCCGATGTGGTGCTGCTGGGCGGGATCAAGCGCCTGCTGCATGAGGACGGCCTCACCATCCGCGGCGTGCAGAAGCTCCTGAAGGAGCGCGGCACCGAGCATGTGATGGCTCTGGCGACGATCCAAATCCAGCCCGTGCCTGAGCCCGCAGCCCCCGCGCCCCCGCCGCCCTGGCGGCAAGGCTCGCTGTTCGAAACGCCCGACGAGACGCTGATCGAGGACGAGGCGCCGATGGCGCTCGATGTGCCCGAGGCGGAGCCGCTGCAGCGTGTCGTGCATCTGCTCTATGATGGCCGCACGCCTGTTGCGCCGCCTCCCGCGCGCGCGCCGGAGCCCGCGGCCGCCCCGCGCGACATTCGCATGCTGCTGAGCCGTCTGCGCAGCATTCCCCCGGGGCGCCTCGATCCGCTGGAGCGGCTGCGGCTGCTCTCGCTTCAGGACCGCTTGCGTAATTTACGCGACCGCATGGCGGCCCCGCGGGGCTGATCTGAAAGGCCGCGGCACGCCCTGCAGTGGCTGCGTTGCGGGCGTGGCCCCGCGGCGGCGTGCCGGCGCCAATCTGAAAGGGCCCCGTCACGCCCCACAGCAACGGGCGGTGCTAAGCGGCTGCGTTGCGGGCGTGGCCCCATGGCAGCGCCCCGGGGCCGATCCGCGCCCCCACCGAAGCTCCGTGCGAAAAGATGCGTTTTGCCGCTTGCGCCCGCAGCCCGGATGCCTCTATATGCCCCTCGTCGGGCCGTGGCGCAGCCTGGTTAGCGCGTCCGTCTGGGGGGCGGAAGGTCGAGAGTTCGAATCTCTCCGGCCCGACCAAAACCGAAACGCCCACCCTCCGGGGTGGGCGTTCGCATAGGAGGAGGTCAGATGCCCGGTGTCCTGCCCGACAGCGCGATCCGCGCGATGATCTCCCGCGGCGGCATCACCGCCGCCCTTCCCGTCACCGAAGCACAGATCCAGCCCGCGAGCCTCGATCTCCGGCTCGGGCAGACGGCCTACCGGATCCGGGCCTCGTTCCTCGCCGGCCGCGGCACCCGCGTCGATGCGCGCATCGCCGAATTCGAAATGCACCGCATGGATCTCGGCAATGGTGCGGTGCTGGAGAAGGGCTGCGTCTATATCGTGCCGCTGGTCGAGGGGCTGGCGCTGCCCGCGGGCGTCACCGCCGTCGCCAATGCCAAAAGCTCCACCGGCCGGCTCGATCTGCTGACCCGGGTGATCACCGATGGCGGCACCGAATTCGACCGGATCCCCGAGGGCTACACCGGCCCGCTCTACGCGGAGATCTGCCCGCGCAGCTTTTCGGTGCTGGTGCGCCCCGGCATGCGGCTGAACCAGATCCGCTTCCGCCATGGCCCCGCCGCGCTCACCGACCCGGAGCTGAAGGCGCTGCACAGCGCCGAGCCGCTGGTCTCGGGCGAAGCGGTGATCGACGGTGGCCTCGGCTTCTCCGTGGATCTGCGCCCGGAGGCGGGCGCGCTGGTAGGCTACCGCGCAAAGCCCCATACCGGGGTCATCGATCTCGAGCGCATCGCGCATTATCCGGCCTCCGATTTCTGGGAGGAGCTGCACAGCCGCGATGGCCGCCTGATCCTGGACCCGGGCGCCTTCTACATCCTCGTCAGCCGCGAGGCGGTGACGATTCCGCCCGATTTCGCCGCCGAAATGGCGCCCTACCTTGCCATGGTCGGCGAATTCCGCGTCCATTACGCAGGGTTCTTCGATCCGGGCTTCGGCCATGGCCAGGGGCAGGGCTCACGCGGCGTGCTGGAGGTGCGCTGCCACGAGGCGCCCTTCGTGCTGGAGCATGGGCAGGTCGTCGGCCGTCTGGTCTATGAGCGGATGCAGGCGCGCCCGGAGCGGCTCTATGGCGCCGGAATTGCCTCGAACTATCAGGGCCAGGGCCTGAAGCTCGCGAAGAACTTCCGCGCGGGCTGAGGCACTCTCCCTGCTCCCAAGGCCGCGTGAAAGCGGCCCTATTCCTCGAACATCTCGGTCTGTCCGGTCTCGTCGCCGTCATCGTCGTCTTCGGCGTCCATGCCGGGCATCGGGCGGTTATCGAGCAGCCCTGCCTGCCTTAGCTCCTTCAGTCCCGGCAGGTCGCGCGCGGTTTCCAGCCCGAAGTGATCGAGGAAGGTCTCTGTCACCACGAAGGTCACCGGGCGCCCGGGCGTCATGCGCCGCCGCCCGAAGCGGATCCAGCCAAGCTCCAGGAGCTGGTCCACCGTCCCGCGCGACACCGCCACGCCGCGGATCTCCTCGATCTCGGCCCGCGTCACCGGCTGGTGATAGGCCACGATTGCCAGCGTCTCGATGGCGGCCCGGCTGAGCTTCTTCTGCTCCACCGTCTCGTGGCTCATCAGGAAGCCGAGGTCCGGCGCGGTGCGGAATGCCCAGGCGTCCCCCACGCGCACCACATTCACCCCGCGCCCCTCGTAGCGGCGGCGCAGATAGGCCAGCGCCTCGGCCGCGTCGCAGCCATGCGGCATCCGCGCTTCCATGTCGCGCAGGCTCAGCGGCGCGGCGGAGGCAAACAGCATGGCCTCCACCATCCGCTCCTGCTCTGCCATCGGCGGGGCCGCGAACAGCGATGTTTCGGTCTTGGTCATTCTCCCCTCGGGGTCTTGCGGGCGCGGATCGTGATCGGCGCGAAGGTCTCGCGCTGGCGGATCTCGATCTGGCCCTGCTTGGCGAGTTCGAGCGAAGCCGCGAAGGTGGCGGCGGTCGCGGTGCGGCGCCGCTTCGGATCGTCGGTCCAGTCCGCGGGGAGGTACTGGATCAGGTCGGTCCAGTCCCCCGCGAAGCCCACGATGCCGCGCATCCGCTCCAGCGCCTGCTCCATGGTGAACAGGTCCTTGCGGTCGAAGGCATAGGGGCGGAATTCGTCGCGGGTGCGGATGCGGGCATAGGCCTGCATCAGGTCCAGCAGGCTCGCGGTGAAGCTTACGCGGCGCAGGCGGGCAATGCCCTGCTCCTCGCCGCGGGCGAAAAAATCGCGCCCGAGCTGGTCGCGCGCCATCAGCTGCGCCGCCGCCTCGCGCATCGCCTGCAGCCGCTCCAGCTGGAACGCCAGATGCGCGGCGAGGTCCTCGGCGCTCGGGCCTTCGGCGGTGGGATCGGGGGGCAGCAGCAGGCGCGATTTCAGGAAGGCGAGCCAGGCCGCCATCACCAGATAATCCGCCGCGAGCTCGATGCGCAGCGCCTTCGCCTGCTCCACGAAGATCAGATATTGCTCGGCCAGCTGCAGCACCGAGATCCGCCGCAGATCGACCTTCTGCGTCCGCGACAGCGTGAGCAGCAGGTCGAGCGGGCCCTCATAGCCATCGACATCGACGATCAGCGCCTCGGCGGCGAGGCGCTCGCTGACGCTCGTCGCCTCGAACAGATGGGGTTCCTCAGCCATGGTGCCTCAGCCCAGCAAAGCCCCAAGTTCGGCATCCAGCGCCGCGATGTCAACCGGCTCCGAGGCCTGCCGCCGCGCAAGCGCCGCCGCCGCGCGCCGGGCAGCCTCCGGCCCGAGCGCGCCCGCCCCGGCCACGACCTGCGCCATCTCTGCAGGGTCGCCATTGCAATGCAGCACCAGATCGCAGCCCGCCGCGATGGAGGCCTCCGCGCGCGCGCCCATCCCGCCCGAGAGGGCCTGCATGGCGATATCATCCGTCATCAACAGCCCGTCGAAGCCGATATGCTGGCGGATCAGCCCGATCATCCGCGCGGATTGCGTCGCGGGGGCATCGTTCAGCGCGGTGAAGCGGATATGGGCGGTCATCCCCATCGGCAGGTCGTTGAGCGCGCGGAAGGGCGCGAAATCCGCCTCCAGCTCCGCGGCAGAGGCGGTGACCACCGGCAGGTGCAGATGGCTGTCCGCGGTGGAGCGGCCATGGCCCGGCATATGCTTCATCACCGGCAGGACGCCGCCCGCCAGCAGCCCCTCCGCCAGTGCGCGCGCCAGCACGGCGACGGTCTGCGGATCGGTGCCGAGGCAGCGGTTGCGCAGGAACGGATGGGTCTGTGGCCCGGCCACATCGCAGGTCGGCGCGCAATTGCCGTCGATGCCCACGGCACGCAGCTCCTCCGCCATCAGCCGCGCGCGCAGCCAGTGCCCGCGCGCCCCGCCCGGCTGCTCCAGCGGCGGCAGCCATTCGCGCCAATAGGGCGCGCGCAGGCGCTGCACCCGGCCGCCCTCCTGGTCGATCAGGATCACACAGTCGCGCCCCACCGCCGCGCGCAGCTCCGCGGTGAGCCGGCGGAGCTGGTCCGGCGTCTCGACATTGCGGCCGAACAGGATGAAGCCCCACGGGGCGGCCTCGCGGAAGAAGGCGCGCTCATCGGCGCCAAGCTGCGCCCCCGCGCAGCCCAGGATCGGCGCGCGACCGTCGGAATGCAGTTGATGCCACCCTCGACCAGCGCCGCGCAGAAGCGGCGGGAATCGTCCACGGTGGGGAAGCCTTCGGCACGCAGGCGATAGAAGGTGCGCCCGCCAGAGACGGCCTCCTGCACGATGCGGCGCTTGCTGGCAAGCTCGGTGCCGAATTTCGCGGCGACCCGCTCCCATTCGGCGCGGGCGAGCTCCGGCGTCTCGAAGGCGCCGATCTGCACGACGCGGGTGCCCTCGGGCAGCGTCGCGGGATCGACCTCGATCACCGCCGCGGCCTTGCTGGCGGGCGCAGGCGTTTCCGCTGGCTTCACCTTGGCAATCGGCGCGCGCGCCGGGCGCATCACCGGGCGCGGCGAGGTTTTCAGCCCCGGCTCGCTCGCGGGCACGGCCTCGGGCGAGGACGCAGTCTCTGTGGTGATCTTGGCCACCGCATCCTTGCGCAGCTCGGGCACCACGCGCGGCATCGGGCGCACCTTCGCGGCTTCGGCCGCGGCCGCGCGGATTTGCGCCGCTGCGGCGCCTTCCATGGCTTCGGGGCTGTCGATCGGCAGGGCCTCGCTATCTACGGCCAGCGCGGTCCCCTGCTCCACGACCGGCACCGGCGCCGTGGCGGGCTCGGCCTCGGTCAGCGCCTCGGGCTCGTTGCGGTTCACCCGCACCAGCGCCTTCACCCCCGACATCGGCATATCTTCCTGCGCGAGGCCCTCGGGCGCAGGCGCAAGCACCACGCGCTCCGGCCCAGGCGCCGCCAGCCCCTTGCCCGCAACCTCGTTCACCGAAAGCCCGACATGCCGCGCCAGATCGCCGCCCGGGTCCTCGGGCGCGATGCGCGCCGCCCCCTCGATCGCGCGGATCACCGGAACCCCAGCCACATCGCGCACCGCAAGCTTGTAGCCCCAGACCACGACCCCGAGGATCAGCGCGACGGATGTGGCCGCGCCGGCCATATTGACCCAGCGGGACACGGGCTCCGCAAAGCTGCGCCCCTCCGGATCCCGCCCGGAGCCATAGCCACCCGGACCATAGCCGTCATCGCGGCCTTGTGTGCTGACCATGCTCGCCTCGCCGCCGTTTACCGGTCTCTGCCTCGATCCCGGGGCGGCGCGCTTCAGCGCATCTCTTCCGCCGGGGTCACGCCAAGAATACCAAGGCCCGCCGAAATGACAACCGCGCAGGCCGAAGCCAAGGCGATTTTCGCCGCCGTGATGTCGGAATTTTCCTGCACGAAGCGCAGCTGCGCCTCGTCATTGCCGCGATTCCACAGCGCATGCAGATCGGAGGCGATTTCATAGAGGAAGAAGGCCACCCGGTGCGGCTCGTTCGCGCGGGCGGCAATTTCCACCTGCCGCGGCCATTCCGCGATCTTCTTCGCGAGCGCGAGCTCCGCCTCATGGGTATTGCCGGAGAGATCCGCACGCGCGAGGGCAGCGGGCGTCACGTCCACGCCCTGCTCCGCCGCCTTGCGCAGCACCGAGCGCACCCGCGCATGGGCATATTGCACATAGAACACCGGATTGTCCTTGGATTGCTCCAGAACCTTGTCGAAGTCGAAATCCAGCGGCGCGTCGTTCTTGCGGGTCAGCATGTGGAAGCGCGTCACATCGGCGCCCGCCTGCTCCACCACGTCGCGCAGGGTCACGAAGGTGCCCGCGCGTTTGCTCATCTTGAAGGGCTCGCCGTTCTTGAACAGCTTCACCAGCTGGATCAGCTTGATATCGAGCGGCACCCGGTTGTTCGACAAAGCGGCCACCGCCGCCTTCATCCGCTTCACATAGCCGCCATGATCGGCGCCGAACACATCGATCAGCATATCGAAGCCGCGCTCGACCTTGTCGAAGTGATAGGCGATGTCGGGGGCGAAATAGGTCCAGCTACCGTCCGATTTCTGCACCGGGCGGTCAACGTCATCGCCAAACGCCGTGGAGCGGAACAGGGTCTGCTCGCGCTCTTCCCAATCCTCGGGCAGCTTGCCCTTCGGCGGCTCCAGAACGCCCTCGTAGATCAGACCCTGCGCCTTCAGCTGCGCCAGCGCCGCCTCGATCTTGCCGGTACCATAGAGCGCCTTTTCCGAGGAATAGACGTCCATCTTCACATTGAGGAGCGCCAGATCGCCGCGGATCATCTCCATCATCGCGGCGGTGGCGAATTCGCGCACCTCCGCCAGCCATTCGGCTTCGGGCCGCTCCAGCAGGCTCGCGCCATATTTCGCCTTCAGCGCCTCGCCGACGGGGATCAGGTAATCGCCCGGATAGAGCCCCTCGCGGATCTCGGGCTCGAGCCCGTTCGCCTCGCGGTAGCGCTCATAGGCCGAGCGCGCGAGCACGTTCACCTGCGCGCCGCCATCGTTGATGTAGTATTCGCGCGTCACCTCATAGCCCGCGAAGGCCAGGAGCGAGGCCAGCGCATCGCCGAAGACCGCGCCGCGGGTATGGCCCACATGCATCGGCCCGGTCGGGTTCGCCGACACATATTCCACATTGACCTTCACGCCCCGGCCGAGGCCCGAGCGGCCATATTCCACCCCTTCCGCCAGCGCAGCCCGGGTCACATCCGCCCAGACCGAAGGCGCGAGGCGCAGGTTCAGGAAGCCCGGGCCGGCCACTTCGGCCGCCACGATCCGCCCATCGGCCGCCAGCTTCGCGGCCAGCGCATCGGCAATATCGCGCGGCTTCACGCCGGCGGGCTTTGCCAGCACCATAGCGGCATTGGTGGCCATATCGCCATGCAGCGCGTCGCGCGGAGGCTCCACCGCGACGTTGGACATATCGAGCCCGGCGGGCAGCGCACCCTCGGCCACCATCTGATCCAGCGCGGCAATCACCGCCACGCGCATATCGGCAAACAGGTTCATTTTCGGCTTCCTCTGTTGCCTCTCCCCTGCCAGAGGGCGGGCGCGGCGTCAACCATCGCACCCCCCCGCCCGAAGAAACGGGCCAGTTTGTTGACGCGGCAAGGGTTTTGCAGTAGGGAACGCTGTGCCGCACCCCGGCGGCACTTCGCCCGGGACGCCCGGAGATTTGCGTCCCCCCACCTGCATGGAACCGATCCGTGCCGTATCAGGACGCAAATGACGAAATTTTCCGAGCTGAATCTTGACCCCGATGTGCTGAAGGCCGTGGCCGAAGCGGGATATGAGCAGCCCACGCCGATTCAGGAAGGGGCGATCCCCCCTGCCCTTGAAGGCCGCGATGTGCTGGGTATCGCCCAGACCGGCACCGGCAAGACCGCCTCCTTCACCCTGCCGATGATCACCCGGCTCGCAACCGGGCGCGCCCGCGCGCGGATGCCGCGCTCGCTGGTGCTCGCGCCCACGCGCGAACTGGCAGCCCAGGTCGCCGAGAACTTCGACGTCTATGCCAAATACACGAAGCTGACCAAGGCGCTCCTGATCGGGGGCGTGAGCTTTGGCGAGCAGGACAAGCTGATCGACCGCGGCGTCGATGTGCTGATCGCGACCCCGGGCCGGCTGCTCGACCATTTCGAGCGCGGCAAGCTGCTGCTCACCGGCGTGCAGATCATGGTGGTGGACGAAGCCGACCGCATGCTCGACATGGGCTTCATCCCGGATATCGAGCGGATCTTCCAGCTGACGCCCTTCACCCGGCAGACGCTGTTCTTCTCGGCCACGATGGCGCCCGAAATCGAGCGCATCACCAACACCTTCCTGCATGCGCCCGCACGGGTCGAGGTGGCCCGTCAGGCCACCACCTCCGACACGATCACGCAAAAGCTCGTGCAGATCACGCCGCCGCGCAAGGACCAGGCCGCCAAGGCGAAGCGCGAGCTGCTGCGCGCGCTGATCCAGGCCGAGGGCGAAGCCTGCACCAACGCGATCATCTTCTGCAACCGCAAGGTCGATGTGGATATCGTCGCGAAGTCGCTCAAGACGCACGGGTTCGATGCGGCGCCGATCCATGGCGATCTGGAGCAATCGCAGCGGATGCGCACGCTCGACGATTTCCGCGAGGGCAAACTGCAGCTGCTGGTGGCCTCCGACGTGGCCGCGCGCGGGCTGGACATTCCAGCGGTGAGCCATGTGTTCAACTACGACCTGCCCAGCCATGCGGAGGATTACGTCCACCGCATCGGCCGGACCGGGCGCGCCGGGCGCAAGGGCACGGCCTATTCGATCGCGACTCCCGCGGACGACAAGTATCTGAGCCAGATCGAGCATCTGGTGAAGATCGAGATCCCGCGCACCGAGACGCCGGAGGGCTTCACCCTCTCCGAGGCCGCGCATCGCGAGCCGAAGCAGTATGAAGACAAGGAGCGCCGCGGCGGTGGCCGGGGCCGCGGACGCGAGCGCGACAAGGATCGTGATCGCGACCGGGATCGGGATCGGGAGCGCCGCCGCCCGGAGCCCGCAGCCGCAGCCGTGGTCGAGGCCGAAGCGCCGATCCCGCTGCCCGAAGCGCCCCGCCGCGAGGAGCGCCGCGAGCGTCATCGCGGCCGCGACCGTGACGATGGCCCGGTGGTCGTCGGCATGGGCGACCATGTGCCCGATTTCCTGCTGCGCTCGTTCCGCCCGTCGAAGCCGGTGGAAGAGGTCGCCGAGGATGTGAGCGAGCCCTCCGAAGCCTGATCCGGCTTCGGACGCTCCCCCGCAGATGGAAAGGCCCCGCTCGCGCGACCGGGGCCTTTGCTATTAAGCTGCGCCAGTTCCCGGACAATCCTTGGGGAAATTTGGGTTACTGCCTGCGCCTGCTGCGCGGTTTCGATGGTGCTGAAGTGGACGACCGCGCGCGGCTGTCCGTCTCGGGCGGTGTGGGTAGGGGCGATAGATCGTTGGAAGGCGATCGGGCGGCCGACTCAAATCTTGGCCTGCGAGCCAGCGTCCGAGGCTTGCAAGTCGACGCGCCCCTACCTCAGAGACCCACAGAACCGCCCGATGAAAATCTTGGCTCGCAGCGACGGCACTGACGCCTCGTCGACCTCACCCGCCTCTTCCCGCCGCGATCGAAGATATCCGATGCGCCCTCGAGCAAGGCTTTCTTTCGGTGAAGTATCATCCCGGACGCACACCGCAGTCCGTTACCAGTTCCGACGCGGTGCGCGCCCGTCACGGCTTTCGGCGCCATGCGGGCTTTGACGCCCGCGTCGTGGTTTCAGCGCATCGACATTATCTGAAGTCTCCTCGTACCTAGAGACAAGGAGACTTCAGATCATCACTGCTTCACGGTCCGAATTTCAGGAACATGCTCCCCATTCGGATATTTGGTCCTATTCTGCCATCAGCCTCGACACGACGACGACGACCTCCGGCTTCTTGCCGATCTCCTCCATCGTCACCTGACGCGAAATCCGCCGCATCGCCTCATCGAGCTTCTCATCGGAGGCGATGATCTTCTCCGAAGCACGCTCCAGGAAATCGGCGAGCTCTTCTTCGATCTGCTTGGTCAGATCCATGCCGGTGCGGCCGCGGGTTGGGAGGCCGACCATCTCCACCCAGGGTTCACCAAGCGGCTGGTCGTCCTCGTCGATGATGACCGTGATCAGCACCTGCCCGTTCAGCGCCATCCGGATCCGGTCGCGCACGACACCATCCATCGAGCCGATCAGGACGGATCCATCGAGATAGGTCCGCCCGGCCTCGATATATTCCACGACGCGCGGCGCCTCGCCCGAGAGATCGAGCATGGTGCCGTTCGTCGCGACCTCGGCCGCGATCCCCTTCGCCCGCGCGATTTTTGCATGCTTGCGCAGGTGGCGGTGCTCGCCATGCATCGGGATCAGGATCTTCGGGCGCAGCAGGTCGTGCACCGCCTCCAGATCCGGCCGGTTGGCATGGCCCGAAACGTGGTAGAGGCCGCTGGTGTCGTCGAAGACATCGACGCCCATCTCCGAGAAATTGTTGATGATGCGGATCACCGGGCGCTCGTTGCCCGGAATCACCCGCGAGGAGAACAGGAAACTGTCGCCCGATTTCAGCTCCAGCCCGAGATATTTACCGCGGCTGAGCTGAGCGGTCGCGGCGCGGCGCTCGCCCTGCGATCCGGTCACCAGGAGCAGCAGGTTCTCGCGCGGGATTTCCAGCGCCTCTTCCGGGCTGACGGTGCCCGGCATCCCGGTGAGCACGCCGGTTTCCTCGGCTGCGGCGACCATCTTCTTCATCGCCCGGCCCAGCAGGCACACCGAACGGCCCGCCGCACGCCCGGCCTCGGCCAGCGTCTTCAGCCGCGCGATATTGGAGGCGAAGGTGGTCGCGACCACCATCCCCTTCTGCGCCGCGATGAAATCGCGCAGCGGCTCGGCCAGCGTCGCCTCCGACCGCCCCGGATTGGGCGAGAACACGTTGGTGGAATCGCACACCAGCACCTTCACCCCGCCCGCCTCATGCGCGATCTCGTGCCAGAGCAGCGGATCGAAGGGCTCGCCCACGATCGGATTGCCGTCGAGCTTGAAATCCCCCGTATGCACCACGCGCCCGGCCGGGCTGTCGATCAGCAGCGCGGAGCTTTCCGGGATCGAATGGCTCAGCGGCACGAACTGGACCTTGAACGGGCCGGCCTCGATCACCTGCGGGCGCGGCTCCACCACGGTGACGGTATCCGACGGATGGCCCGCCTCCTCGAGCTTCATCGTGCCGATCCGGGCGGTGAACTTGCGCGCATAGACCGGCTTGCGCAGCCGCGGCCACCAATGCGGCAGCGCGCCGATATGGTCCTCATGCGCATGGGTGATGAAGATCGCGTCGATCCGGTCGACGTTCTCCTCCAGCCAGGCGAGATCGGCCATGATCAGATCGACGCCCGGGGTCGTGTCCATGTCTGGGAAGGTCACGCCCAGATCGACCACGATCAGCCGCTCCTTACCCTCCGGCCCGTAGCCATAGACATAGGCGTTCATGCCGATTTCACCGGCGCCCCCGAGAGGAAGATAGATCAGACGGTCGCTCACGCACCCAGCCCCTTGTTATAATCGTGGATGAGCCGCAGCCCATGAATCGTCAGGTCGTCCTCCACCCGGTCGAACAGGTCGAAGCCCTGGTCGAACAGTGGTGCGAGCCCGCCCGTCGCGATAACCCGCATCGGCCGGTCCCGTTCCAGGCGGATCTGGCGCACGATACCTTCGACAAGCCCGATATAGCCCCAATAAACGCCTGCTTGAATACATGCCACGGTATTCGTTCCAATAACCTTATCAGGAAGCGTAATGTCCACATGTGGCAGGGCTGCCGCCGCCATGTGCAGCGCTTCGAGGCTCAGGTTCACGCCGGGCGCGATGACGCCGCCGATATAGGCGCCATCGTCATCGACCACATCGAAGGTCGTGGCGGTGCCGAAATCCACTACGATCAGATTGCCTCCATGGCGGGCGAAGCCTGCGACGGTATTCACCAGACGGTCGGGCCCGACCGTGGTGCCCGCATCCACACGCGGCGCCACCGGCAATTCGCAGCCGGGCTTGCCCACCACCAGCGGGCGGCAATCGTAATAGCGGTTGCACAGCACGCGCAGGTTGAACACCACGCGCGGCACGGTCGAGGAAATGATCGCCTCGTTGATCTTAGCGGTCAGCCCCTCCAGCCGCATCAGCCCGGTCAGCCAGACGAAATACTCATCCGCCGTGCGGCGGTGATCGGTGGCGATGCGCCAGGTGGCGGTGAAATCCGTCCCGTCCCAGATCGAGAACACGGTATTGGTATTGCCGCAGTCGATGCACAGAAGCATGGCGCCCCCCTCAGAAGAACACATCCGCCGCAGCGATGGCGCGCGGCCCGGCAGCGGTGCGCAGGATCATCGCGCCGGTATCGTCGATGGTCTCGAAAATGCCCTCGGTGACTTCCTGCCCGGTTCGCGCGGTGAGCGGCTGGCCGAGGCGCGCGGCGCGCGCGAGCCAGGCCTCGCGGATCGGGCCGAAGCCATAGGTTTCGTACTGGCGGGACCAGCGATCGAAGGCCATCGCCAGCGGCGACAGGAAATCCTCGGGTGCGATTCTTATCCCGGTCTCGCCAAGGAGGCTCACCGGATGGACGGCGCCCGGCTCGACCCGGGCCGCGGGCGGCGCGGCGGCGAGGTTCACCCCGATCCCGATCGCGAGGCTCGCCGTCTGGCGGCCCTGCCCCACGCTTTCGAGGAGGATCCCGGCGATCTTGCCGCCATTGAGCAGAACGTCGTTCGGCCATTTGATCGAGAGCCGCGCATGCGGGCCCCCGACCAGCGCCAGCGCCTCCTCCAGCGCGAGCGAGGAGACGAAGGTATAGAGCGCCGCTTCCGGCAGCGTCACCTTCGGGCGGAACAGCAGCGTGGCCGAGAAATTGCCCGGCGGCATCTGCCAGGCCCGGCCGCGGCGGCCGCGGGCGGCCGTCTGTTCGCGCGCCAGAATCCAAGCAGGCCCCGCGAGATGCGGGGCCAGACGGGCCGCTTCGGACATGGTGCTGTCTACCGACCCGAGGACGTGGCGTGCCACCCCCTCGGGCCAGGCGGTCAGGTCAATGGACAAGGGCCGCAGCCGCCGCCTGCGCGGCGCCCTCGATGCCGAACAGGTTCACCGCGCCCGCCACCATCACGATCGCCGAGGCGACGAGCAGCACCCATTGCACCACCGGCATCCGGGTTTCGAGCGGCTCGCTCTCGGCGCCAAAGTACATGTAGAACACGATGCGCAGGTAGTAGAACGCCGCGATCACCGACGCGATCACGCCCAGCACCGCGACCCAGCTGTAGCCCGCGACCAGCGCCGAGCGGATCACCGCGAATTTCGCGAAGAAGCCCAGCATCGGCGGCACGCCCGCCAGCGAGAAGAAGATGACGAGCAGCGCCAGCGCCTTCACCGGCTCGGCCTTGGAGAGCATGTTCAGCGCGGAAATGTCGGTCACCGGCTGCCCATCACGCTCCATCGCCAGGATGAAGGAGAACACGCCGACGTTCATCACCACATAGATGGTCATGTACACGAGCATCGCCTCGACGCCCTGCGCATTGCCCGCGAGCAGGCCGAGGAGCGCGAAGCCCATGTGCGAGATCGACGAATAGGCCATCAGCCGCTTGATGTTGCGCTGGCCGATCCCGGCGACGGCGCCGACGAACATCGACAGCACCGCGACGAGGGCGATCACCTGGGTCCAGTCGCCCGGCACATTGCCGAAAGCATCGAACATCAGCCGTGCGATCAGCGCCATCGCGGCCATTTTCGGCGCGGTGGCGAAGAAGGCGGTGATCGGCGTGGGCGAGCCTTCATACACATCGGGCGTCCACATGTGGAACGGCACGGCGGAGACCTTGAACGCGAGGCCTGCGATCATGAAGACAAGGCCGAACAGCACGCCGACCGGCAGATGCCCGTCCTGCACCACGGTGATGATACCGGCGAAATCGGTGGTGCCGGCGAAGCCATAGGTGAGCGAGGCGCCGTAGAGCAGCAGGCCCGAGCTGAGCGAGCCCAGCACGAAGTATTTGAGGCCCGCCTCCGAGGAGCGCTCGGAATCGCGGCGCAGCGCCGCCACGACATAGAGCGCGAGCGACATCAGCTCGAGGCCCAGATAGAGCGACATCAGATCGCCCGCCGAGACCATCATCATCATCCCGATCACCGCCAGCACGACGAGGATCGGGAATTCGAAGCGCAGCAGGCCGCGGCGGTTCATGTAATCCGCGCTGGTCGCCATCACGGCGGCGGCCGAGATCAGCGTCACCACCTTGGCGAAGCGGGCGAAGGCGTCATCGATGAAAAGGCCGCCGAAGGCCGTGCGCGTGGCGCCGCCCGCCCCGACCCAGAGCCCCACCAGCAGCAGCACCGCCACCGTCACCCAGAGCACCGGAACGGCCACCTTGTCCTTGCCGGTCCAGACGCCGAAGAGCAGTGCTGCCATCGCATAGATGGCCAGCACGAACTCCGGCAGGACCGTGGAGAAATCCGCAGAGGTCATGGTCGTTTCTCCCTCAGTGACCGGCCACGGCGGCAACCGCCGGCAGGCTGGCATTGTAGTTCTCGATCAGATGGGCGACCGAAGGCCCGATCAGGTCGGTGACGATCCAGGGGCAGATGCCGAGGACCAGCGTGGCGGCCACGAGCGGGGCGAAGATCGCCTTTTCGCGCGCGGTCATGTCGTTGATGGTCTTCAGGCTTTCCTTCAGCAGCTCGCCGAAGACCACCCGGCGGTAGAGCCAGAGCGCATAGGCGGCCGAGAAGATGACCCCCGAAGTGGCGACCAGCGCGACCCAGGTGTTCTTCTGGAAGGTGCCCATCAGCGTCAGGAATTCGCCGACGAAACCGGAGGTGCCCGGCAGGCCCACGTTCGCCATGGTGAAGAACAGGAACACCATCGCATAGCGCGGCATCCGGTTCACCAGGCCACCATAGGCCGCGATTTCGCGGGTGTGCATCCGATCGTAGATCACGCCGACGCAGAGGAACAGCGCGCCAGAGACGAAGCCGTGGCTCAGCATCTGGAAGATCGCGCCGTCGATGCCCTGCTGGTTCGCGGCGAAGATCCCCATCGTCACATAGCCCATGTGGGCGACAGACGAATAGGCGATCAGCTTCTTCATGTCTTCCTGCACCAGCGCCACGAGCGAGGTGTAGACGATCGCGATCGCAGACATCCAGAACACCAGCCCCGACATCACCTCCGAGCCCACCGGGAACATCGGCAGCGAGAAGCGCAGGAAGCCATAGCCGCCCATCTTCAGCATCACCGCCGCCAGCAGCACCGAGGCCGCCGTGGGCGCCTGAACGTGCGCATCGGGGAGCCAGGTATGCACCGGCCACATCGGCATCTTCACCGCGAAGGAGGCGAAGAAGGCGAGGAACAGCAGCGTCTGCATCCCGCCCAGGATGTGGATGCCGAGGAGCGAGAAGCTCTCCGTCGGGAATTTGGTGACCATCAGCGTCGGAATGTCGGTCGTGCCGGCGTGCAGGTACATCCAGATCATCGCCACCAGCATCAGCACCGAGCCGAGGAAGGTGTAGAGGAAGAACTTGAACGAGGCGTAGATCCGGTCCTTGCCGCCCCAGATCCCGATGATCAGGAACATCGGGATCAGCCCGGCTTCGAAGAACAGGTAGAACAGCACCAGATCGAGCGCGGTGAACACCCCGATCATTAGCCCTTCGAGCACCAGGAAGGCGATCATGTATTCCTTGACGCGCTTGTCCACGTCCCAGGCCGAGGCGATCGTCAGCGGCATCAGGAAGGTGGTCAGAAGCACGAACAGGATCGAGATCCCGTCCACGCCCATCTTGTAGCGCAGGCCCATGATCCAGGCGTGATCTTCGACGAACTGGAACCCGGGGTTCGCGGGATCGAAGCCCGCGAGCAGGAACAGCGAGATCAGGAAGGTGACCGTGGTGGCCGTCAGGGCGAACCATTTCGCCCCGCGATCCGCAGCGGGCGAGCCGCCGCGCTGCACGAGCGCGAGGATTGCGGCCGCAACCAGGGGGACGAAAGTGATGATGGAAAGAAGGTTTTCCATTAGTGCGTACCCCCGGCCAGGACGACCCAGAACATCAGGACGACGATGCCGATGACCATGGCGAAAGCGTAGTGGAACAGATAGCCGGACTGCATCCGGCCCGCGAGCCGGGTCAGGCTCGGGACGATCCCGAGCGCGACCCCGTTGATGGCGCCGTCGATGGTATTGCCATCACCCTTCTTCCACAGCAGCCGGCCGAGACATTGGGCGGGCTTCACGAAGATAACGTTGTAGATCTCGTCGAAGTACCACTTGTTCAGCAGGAACTGGTAAAGAGCGGGTTGGGCGCGCGCCAGACGCACCGGCAGCGAGGTGTCCTTGATGTAGAACAGCCAGGACACGATGAAGCCGAGCAGCATCGCGACGAAGGGCGAGACCTTGACCCAGGCCGGGGCATGGTGCGCCTCTTCCATCACATGATTGTCGGCGCCCATGTAGATCGCCCCCTGCGGCGCGTCGCCCACGGCGTGGGTCTCGGCAGCGGCATGGGTTTCGGCGGGCGCTTCGGTGGTGGCATGCGCGGTCGTCTCGGCCGCGGGAGCGGCTTCGGAGGATTCCGCGTGATGCTCCGGCATGCCGAAGAAGCTCAGCACCTTGGCATGGTCGCCGAAGAAGCTGTTGTACCACAGCATCCCCGAGAACACCGCGCCGAGCGCCAGCGCGCCGAGCGGGATCAGCATGACCATCGGGCTCTCATGCGCATGCTCATGCGTGTGATGATCGCCGCGCTCCTTGCCGTAGAAGGTCATGAACATCAGCCGCCAGGAGTAGAAGGAGGTGAAGCCCGCGGCGATCACCAGCATCCAGAAGGCATAGGGCACACCCGAGGCATAGGCGCTCTCGATCACCGCATCCTTCGACAGGAAGCCCGCGAAGCCGATATGGGTGAGCGGGATGCCGACACCGGTGATGGCCAGCGTGCCCAGCATCATCGCCCAGAAGGTCAGCGGGATCTTCTTGCGCAGGGCGCCGTAGTTGCGCATGTCCTGCTCGTGGTGCATCGCATGGATCACCGAGCCCGCGCCGAGGAACAGCATCGCCTTGAAGAAGGCGTGGGTCAGCAGGTGGAACATCGCGACCGAATAGACGCCCGCGCCCGCGGCCACGAACATGTAGCCCAGCTGCGAACAGGTCGAATAGGCGATCACGCGCTTGATGTCGTTCTGCACGAGGCCGACCGTCGCCGCGAAGAAGGCGGTGGTGGCACCGATGTAGATGATGATCAGCTTCGCTTCCGTCGCATATTCATAGAGCGGCGACATCCGGCTCACCAGCACGACCCCGGCGGTGACCATGGTCGCGGCGTGGATCAGCGCCGACACCGGGGTCGGGCCTTCCATCGCGTCCGGCAGCCAGGTGTGCAGCAGGAGCTGCGCCGATTTGCCCATCGCGCCCACGAACAGCAGGAAGCCGATCAGGTTCACCGCGTTCCAGTCGCGCCACAGGAAATGCAGCGAGGTTTCGGTATTGGCCGGCACCCAGGCGAAGATCGCGTCGAACTCGAGCGAGCCCACCAGATAGTAGAGCGCGAACATGCCGAGCAGGAAGCCGAAGTCCCCAACACGGTTCACCACGAAGGCCTTGATCGCCGCCGCGCCCGCCGACTGCTTCTTGTAGTAGAAGCCGATCAGCAGATAGGACGCGAGGCCCACGCCTTCCCAGCCGAAGAACATCTGGAACAGGTTGTCCGCAGTGACCAGCGACAGCATCATGAAGGTGAAGAGCGACAGATAGGCGAAGAAGCGCGCCTTGTAATGCTCGTGATGGTCCCAGGCCGAGTCATGCGCCATGTAGCCGAAGCTGTAGAGATGCACGAGCGCCGAGACCGTGGTGACCACGATCAGCATGATCGCGGTGAGCCGGTCGATGCGGATGCCCCAGCTCAGATCCAGCGTGCCGGACTGGATGAAGTCCAGCAGGTGGATGTGGCGGGTGACGCCGTCGAAGCCGAGGAAGGTGATCCAGCTGAGCGCGCAGGCGAGGAACAGCAGCGCCGTGCACAGCACCTGGGCGCCCTTCTCGCCGATCACGCGCCAGCCGAAGCCGCCGACGATCGCCCCCAGAAGAGGGGCCAGAAGAATGATCGTTTCCATGCGCCCTTATCCCTTCATCACGTTGACGTCTTCCACCGCGATCGAGCCGCGGTTGCGGAAGAAGACCACGAGGATCGCGAGGCCGATCGCCGCCTCGGCTGCCGCCACGGTGAGCACGAACATGGTGAAGATCTGCCCCACGAGATCGCCCGCGAAGCTCGAGAAGGCCACCAGGTTGATATTCACCGCCAGCAGGATCAGCTCGATCGACATCAGGATGACGATCACGTTCTTCCGGTTGACGAAGATCCCGAAAATGCCGGTGACGAACAGAACCGCCGCCACGCCCAGATAATGTTCAAGTCCGATCATTGCCGGCCCCTCGCGTTTTCATCGCCTTGTTCTTTCTTGTCGTCCCGATCACGGTGCTGCACGCCGCGATCGCTGTAGCCGAGCTTGCGAAAACCATCACAGCCCCTGCCCCGGTTTGACATCGACCAGCTCCAGCGCCTTTTTGGGGTCGCGGTGCATCTGCGCGATGACGTTCTGGCGGCGCACATCGGTACGGTGGCGCAGGGTCAGCAGGATCGCGCCGATCATGGCCACGAGCAGGATCAGGCCCGCCGCCTCGAACAGGTAGAGGTACTGGTCATAGATCACGAGGCCGAGCGCCTTGGTGTTGTGGATCCCTTCGGGCACCGGCGCCTTGTGCAGCGCGGCCGAGCCTTCGGCCGCATGCCAGCCGCCGAAGCCGATCCCGAGCTGCAGCAGCAGCACCACCGCCATCAGCAGGCCGAGCGGCATGTAGCGCACCAGTTCCCCCTTCAGCGCGGCGAAATCGACGTCGAGCATCATCACCACGAAAAGGAACAGAACCGCGACAGCGCCGACATAAACGATGATCAGCAGCATCGCGACGAATTCGGCACCCAGCAGAACGAATAGCCCAGAAGCCGACAGGAAGGTCAGGATCAGCCACAACACCGAATGCACGGGGTTCTTCGACATCACCACCATGAACCCCGCGACCGCCGCGATCACGGCAAACAGGTAGAATGCAAACACCATCATGTGTTTTCCCCCGATTTCTCGTCAAAGACCGACTGCGCGATTTCCAGCGCGCGGGTCATGGCGGGAACCCCGCCGAACATGCTCATCTGAAAGATCACCTCGGCGATCTCGCGCTGCGTGGCGCCGGCCTCGAGCGCATGGCGGATGGTGAGCCGCAGCTGCGCATCCGCCTGCGCGCCCAGCACGGTGAGCGCCGCGATGGTGATCAGAAGCCGCGTGCGGGCATCGAGCCCCTCGCGGTTGAAAGTCTTGCCGAACCACATCTCCATCATGTCCTTGGACATGGTGGGGATGAATTTCTCGAAGCTGACGGGGCTGAACCGTTCCAAAGCCGGGTTGAACAGGCGGGCCATCTCGGCCCCCTGCTCCATCATCGCGCTGAACAGTTTCGAGAAATCCTCACTCATCTGTAGGGCGCATCCAGCTCGAGGTTGCGGGCAATTTCGGATTCCCAGCGGGCGCCGTTATCGAGCAGCTTTTCCTTGTCGTAGAACAGCTCTTCGCGGGTCTCGGTGGCGAATTCGAAGTTCGGGCCTTCGACGATCGCATCCACCGGGCAGGCTTCCTGGCAGAAGCCGCAATAGATGCATTTCGTCATGTCGATGTCGTAGCGCGTGGTGCGGCGCGAGCCGTCCTCGCGCGGTTCGGCATCAATGGTGATCGCCTGGGCCGGGCAGATCGCTTCGCACAGCTTGCACGCGATGCAGCGCTCTTCGCCGTTCGGATAGCGGCGCAGCGCATGCTCGCCGCGGAAGCGCGGGCTGAGCGGCCCCTTTTCATGCGGATAGTTCAGCGTGGGCTTCGGCTTGAAGAAATACTTCATGCCGACGCCGAAGCCCTTCATGAAGTCCCACAGGACGAAGTATTTCGCGGCGCGGCCGTAATCGAACGCCATGGATCAGCCCCCCATCGTGAAGCGGGCCCAGAAGGCGCCGAACACTTCGAATTTTGCAAGGAACGCCACCAGCACCACCCAGGCCAGCGACAGCGGCAGGAACACCTTCCAGCCGATCCGCATCAGCTGGTCGTAGCGGTAGCGCGGCACGATCGCCTTGACCATCGCGAAGACGAAGAAGCACAGCACCATCTTCACGAAGAACCACAGCACGCCATCCGGGATGCCCGGGATCGGGCTCAGCCAGCCGCCGAGGAACAGCAGCGAGATCAGCGCGCACATTAGCCACACGGCCATGAGTTCGCCGATCATGAACAGCAGGAAGGGCGTCGAGGAATATTCGACCTGATAGCCCGCGACGAGCTCGGATTCCGCTTCCGGAAGGTCGAACGGCGGGCGGTTGGTTTCGGCCAGCGCCGAGACGAAGAACAGCACCACCATCGGCAGGTGCGGCAGCCAGTACCAGCCGAAGATGCCATAGGGCGTCTTCTGCGCCTCGACGATGGCGCCGAAGTTCATCGAGCCGGTGGAGATGATCACCCCGATGATGATCAGGCCGATCGAGACTTCATAGGAGATCATCTGCGCGGCGGAGCGCAGCGAGCCGAGGAACGGGTATTTCGAGTTCGACGCCCAGCCCCCCATGATGATCCCGTAGACCTCCAGCGAGGAGACCGCGAAGATATAGAGGATCGCTATATTGAGATCCGACACCACCCAGCCCGGGTTGAACGGGATCACCGCCCAGGCGATCACCGGCAGGATGAAGCTGAGCATCGGCGCCAGGAAATACACCGGCTTGTCGGCGCCCGCGGGGACGACGATTTCCTTGACGATATATTTCAGGAAGTCCGCGAAGCTTTGCAGCAGGCCGAAGGGGCCGACCACGTTCGGGCCGCGGCGGATCTGGACCGCAGCCCAGATCTTGCGGTCAGCATACATGAGGAAGGCCAGGCAGACCAACATGCAAACCGTGACCAGAAGGCACTGGCCCAGGATCAGCAGGAATGTGCCCAGGGGTGTCGCCAGAAACTCAGCCATTTTGTCCCTCTGACCGCTTTGTCTTCAACCGCATCTTCATACCGTCGGTATTCCCTTGGCCGCGCAGGCGCGGGCCGTGGCGCTGGCCGGAACGGGATTGCCCGCCACCGGCCGCTCGCGCGAGATCAAATAAACCGCATCGGCCCGCCAGGTGCCGAAGCTTTTCTGTGTCGTCATCCGGATCGGCCGGGCATAGGCCGCCCCCCGCGCAAGCGCAAGGCGCGCTGCGGCGCATCCTGCATAGGCCGTAACCGCCGATCCCTCCGCCGCGCCCGACAGCGCCACGCGGATTTCGGCGAGGCCATCGTCCAGCATCCGGGTCTCGATCCCCTCATAGCGGATCCCCGCGCCTTCGGCCGGCGCACAGGCCGCCAGCCCGGCCAGAAGGCCGGGGACGATCCGTTGCGCCTGGGCGAGGGTGCGGGTCATGCGCTCACTCCGCCGCCAGAGCCGTGCCATCGGCGCGCGCTTTCGCCAGCGCCGAGCATTCCGCCATCACCACCGAGGCGCGCGCGATCGGGTTGGTGAAGTAGAAATCCGACACGGCATGGCGGAAGCTGGCCTGGCCCATGTCGCGCGGGGCGACCGGGGTCCAGCCATTGTCGATGACGTGATCGACTTCGGCCAGATGCGGCACCGCCGCCACCAGCGCGCGGCGCAGGCCCGCCAGCGTATCCCAGGGCTGCACCGCGCCGAGCTCGGCCGACAGCGCCCGCAGGATCGCCCAGTTTTCCTTGGCCTCGCCCGGCGCGAAACCGGCGCGGAACGCGAGCTGCGGCCGGCCCTCGGTGTTCACGAAGAGGCCGTTTTCCTCGGTATAGGCGGCGCCCGGCAGGATGATGTCGGCGCGGTTGGCGCCGCGGTCGCCATGGCTGCCCTGATAGATCACGAACGGCCCGCCCTCGGAGCGCGGGGCAATCTCCACCTCGTCGGCGCCGAGGTTGTAGATCACCTCCACGCCCTCGACCGCCGCCAGTAGACCGCCTTCGGTCACCGCGCCCACATCGAGCGCCCCGACCCGGCCCGCCGCCGTATGCAGCACGAGATATTTGCCGCCGAGCTTGCCCGCGAGCGCCATCGCATGCGCGATCACCGCCTCGCCATCGGCCTCCGAAACAGCGCCCTGCCCGAGGATGACCAGCGCGCCCTCGGTGACCTCGGCCTCCGCCACGGCCTTCACGAGCGCCGCGCGGTCGTTGCCGAGCGAGACATAATCATAGGTCAGATCCGCATCCGGCCCGATCACGGTGACCTTGGCGCCATTCGCCCAAGCCTTGCGGATCCGCGCATTCAGCACCGGCGCCTCGTTGCGCGGGTTGGTACCGATCAGGATGATCTGCTTCGCATTGTCCACATCGGCAATCGCCGCATTGCCCACATAGGCCGAACGGTTGCCCGCTGGCAGCCGCGCGCCATCGGTGCGGCATTCGACCGAACCGCCAAGCCCCTCGACCAGCTGCTTCAGGCTGAACGCGGCCTCGGCCGGAGCCAGATCGCCCACCAGCCCGAGCACCTTCTTCCCCTTCAGCGCGGCGGCCGCGGCGGCCAGCGCCTCGCCCCAGCCCGCCTTCCGCAGGCGGCCATTCTCGCGGATATAGGGGCTGTCGAGCCGCTGACGGCGCAGGCCGTCCCAGATGAACCGGGTCTTGTCGGAAATCCATTCTTCGTTCACCGCGTCGTTGTTGCGCGGCAGGATCCGCATCACTTCGCGGCCCTTGGTGTCGATCCGGATGTTGCTGCCGAGCGCATCCATCACGTCGATGCTCTCGGTCTTGGTCAGCTCCCACGGACGCGCGGTGAAGGCATAGGGTTTTGACGTCAGCGCGCCCACCGGGCACAGATCGATGATGTTGCCCTGCATGTTGCTGTCGAGCGTCATGTTCAGATACGAGGTGATTTCCGCATCCTCGCCGCGCCCGGTCTGGCCCATCTGGGTGATGCCCGCGACTTCGGTGGTGAAGCGCACGCAGCGGGTGCAGGAGATGCAGCGCGTCATGCAGGTGGAAACGAGCGGCCCGAGGTTCAGGTTGTCCGACGCGCGCTTCACTTCGCGGTAGCGGCTGAAATCCACGCCATAGGCCATCGCCTGGTCCTGCAGGTCGCATTCGCCGCCCTGGTCGCAGATCGGGCAATCGAGCGGGTGGTTGATGAGCAGGAACTCCATCACCCCCTCGCGGGCCTTCTTCACCATCGGCGAATTGGTCTTGATCACCGAAGGCTCGCCGTTCGGGCCCGGGCGCAGGTCCTTGATCTGCATCGCGCAGGAGGCGGTGGGCTTCGGCGGCCCGCCGACGACCTCGACCAGACACATCCGGCAGTTGCCCGCGATGGAGAGCCGCTCGTGGTAGCAGAAGCGCGGCACTTCGATGCCCGCCTGCTCACAGGCCTGGATGAGGGTCAGGTTCGGATCAACCTCGACCTCGTGGCCGTCGATGATGATTTTGCGAAGGTTCGACATGATCTGACCTGCTCAGTTGCCAAGACGGGACGAACCCGCCGGGTGTTCACCACGGGCGGCGCCCGCACGGAAGTTCGGTTGCGGGGTCATGCACAACCCCGCGGATAGATCCAGGCACCGTCCTGGTAATTGTCTGCGGGCGAGGAATTCACCTTGCCCCCGCAGTAGCGGTCCGCGGCCCGGCGCGCCTCGGCCCCGTCGGAATAGGTGAAGGCGGCCGCTGTGCGGCGCACCGACAGCGCAGTCCCCTCGCGCGTGATCACATAGGCCGCATCGCCCGGCGCCGGCACGACGACCGGAACCACCGCGACACAGCCCGTGAGCGCCAGCGTGCCAATGAGGGGAAGCGCGTTCGTCATTCCGCCGCCATCGCCCCCATGCGGCCGGTCTTGCGGGCCTTGATGCGGTCCTCGATCTCTTCGCGGTAATGCCGGATCAGGCCCTGGATCGGCCAGGCGGCGGCATCGCCGAGCGCACAGATCGTGTGCCCCTCGACCTGCTTCGTCACGTTGAACAGCATGTCGATTTCCTCGGGCTCGGCCTCGCCCGTCACCAGCCGGTCCATCACCCGCATCATCCAGCCGGTGCCTTCGCGGCAGGGCGTGCACTGGCCGCAGCTCTCGTGCTTGAAGAACTTGCTCAGCCGCCAGATCGCTTTGATCACATCGGTGGACTGATCCATCACGATCATGCAGGCGGTGCCGAAGCTGGATTTCAGCTCGCGCATGCCGTCATAATCCATGATCGCATCTTCGCACAGCGCCGCCGGCAGTACCGGGCAGGAGGCGCCGCCCGGGATCACCGCCTTCAGGTTCTTCCAGCCGCCGCGCACGCCGCCGCCGTATTTCTCGATGAGTTCCTTCATCGAGATCGACATCGATTCCTCGATGACGCAGGGCGTGTTGATATGGCCCGACATCGCGAAGAGCTTCACGCCGGTGTTGTTCGGGCGCCCGAAGGAGGCATACCAGGCCGCGCCGCGGCGCAGGATGGTGGGAACCACCGCGATGGATTCCACGTTGTTCACCGTGGTCGGGCAGCCATAGAGCCCCGAACCGGCCGGGAACGGCGGCTTCATCCGCGGCATCCCCTTCTTGCCTTCCAGGCTCTCGATCAGCGCGGTTTCCTCGCCGCAGATATAGGCGCCCGCCCCGTGATGCAGATAGACATCGTAATCGAAGCCCGACTTGCAGGCATTCTTGCCGATCAGCCCGGCCTCGTAGCATTCGTCGATCGCGGCCTGCAGCGCTTCCTTCTCGCGGATGTATTCACCGCGGATGTAGATATAGGCGGCCGCAGCGCCCATCGCGAAACCGGCGATCAGCGCGCCCTCGATCAGCGTATGCGGATCGTGGCGCATGATCTCGCGGTCCTTGCAGGTCGCGGGCTCGGATTCGTCGGCGTTGATCACCAGATAGGCCGGGCGGCCATCCGGGATCGACTTCGGCATGAAGGACCATTTCAGCCCGGTCGGGAAGCCCGCGCCGCCGCGCCCGCGCAGCCCGGAGGCCTTCACCTGTTCGATGATCCAGTCCCGGCCATTGGCCAGGATGCCCGCGGTGCCGTCCCAATGCCCGCGCAGCATCGCGCCCTTGAGCGAGCGGTCGTGCATCCCGTAGAGGTTGGTAAAGATCCGGTCCTGATCCTTCAGCATCTTCTGTCCCTCACTCACCGCGCTCAATAATCATTGGTCTTGGCACGTTCGAGAAAGCGCGCCATGCCCTCCTCGACGATGATCTTCGCCTGCGCGACCCATTTGTCGCGCGAGCAGCGGCCCTTGAACCGCGGCACGTTCTCGTCTGCGAACAGCACTTCCGCAGGGCCCCAGGCGGCGATCTGGTCATAATGGAAGATGCCCCATTCGTTGAGGCGTTCCTCCAGCACCGGGCCCACGCCCTCGATCACCTTGAGGTCGTCCTTCGTGCCGTTGCGCGGCGCGGCCAGCCCCTCGGGCTTGCGCCCCTCGCCCGCCGGCACTTCAGCCAGCTTCTGGCCGGGCGCGGCGGTTGCGGTGCCGCCCGGCGCGGTGCCGGTGGCCTCAGGCTTTCCCTTGTCGGCGACCACAGCCTCCTGCACGGCCACGCCCGTCGCATCGACCGGCTTGCCCGCGGCGGGTTTCGGCTCGGCCCTGGCGGCGGCTGCCTGCTGCACGGCGGATTGCGGGCGCTCGGTGCCCATGATCCCGATCGGTGCGCGCTGCCCCGACATCTGCCACGGTGCCCGCAGCGGCACTTCCTGGCCGTCGATGCGCTTGATCGTGTCGCCGATGGCGACCGCGAGGCCGACGGTGCCGTTATAGGCCTCCTTGTCGCCCTTGCTCTCCAGCAGCGCGACCTGCGTGCCCGCACCCTCGGAGGAGAACCGCCCCGTTTGCGAGCCCGGACGCGGGGTCTTGCCCGCGGCCATCTCGTCGATCAGCTTCGCGAGGCTCGCCTCGCTCAGGTCCTCATAGTAGTCCTTGCCGATCGCCGCCATCGGCGCATTGGCGCAGGCGCCAAGGCACTCGACCTCTTCCCAGGAGAACTTGCCGTCCTTCGACAGCTCATGCGCATGCGGCGCGATCTTGTCCTTGCAGACCTGGATCAGATCCTCGGCGCCGCAGATCATGCACGAGGTCGTCCCGCAGATCTGGATATGCGCGACCGAGCCCACCGGAGCCAGCTGGAACATGAAATAGAAGGTCGCGACTTCGAGCGCCCGGATATAGGGCATGTCCAGCATGTCGGCGACATATTCGATCGCGGGCTTCGAGAGCCAGCCCTCCTGCTCCTGCGCGCGGAACAGCAGCGGGATGATCGCCGAAGCCTGACGGCCGACGGGGTATTTCGTGATCTGCGCCTGCGCCCAGTCCATGTTCGCGGGCGTGAAGGCGAAGGATGCCGGTTGTTCGTGATACAGACGGCGCAGCATTAGCGGTCAACCTCCCCGAACACGATGTCGAGCGTGCCGATGATGGCCGAGACATCGGCGAGCAGATAGCCCTTCGCGACCTCGTCCATGGATTGCAGATGCGGGAACCCCGGCGCGCGGATCTTGGCGCGGTAGGGCTTGTTGGTGCCATCGGCGACGAGGAACACGCCGAATTCGCCCTTGGGCGCCTCGACAGCGGCATAGACCTCGCCCGCGGGCACGTGGAAGCCCTCGGTATAGAGCTTGAAGTGGTGGATCAGGCTTTCCATGTCGCGCTTCATCTCGCCGCGCTTCGGCGGGGTCATCTTGCCGCGCGCGAGCACGTCGCCCTTCACCCGGCCAAGCATCTCGCAGGCCTGCAGGATGATCCGGGTCGACTCGCGCATTTCGGCCACGCGCACCAGATAGCGGTCGTAGCAGTCGCCGTTCTTGCCGACGCAGACCTTGAAATCGAACTCGTCGTAGTTCTCGTAGGGCTGCGAGCGGCGCAGGTCCCAGGCCAGGCCCGAACCGCGCACCATCACGCCGGAATAGCCCCAGCGGGTGATCTCGCCCTCACCGATGATGCAGATATCGGCGTTGCGCTGCTTGAAGATCCGGTTCTCGGTCAGCAGGGTCTCGATATCGTCGAGGATCTGCGGGAAGGCCTTCGCCCATTCCTCGATGTCGTCGATGAGCGCCTGCGGCAGATCCTGGTGCACCCCGCCCGGGCGGAAGTAGTTCGCGTGCAACCGCGCCCCACAGGCCCGCTCGTAGAAGATCATCAGCTTCTCGCGTTCCTCGAAGCCCCAGAGCGGCGGCGTCAGCGCGCCGACGTCCATCGCCTGCGTGGTCACGTTCAGCAGGTGGTTCAGGATCCGGCCGATTTCCGAGAACAGGACGCGGATCGTCTGCGCCCGTTTCGGCACCACCGTGCCGGTCAGCCGTTCGATCGCCAGGCACCAGGCATGCTCCTGGTTCATCGGCGCCACATAGTCCAGCCGGTCGAAATACGGCAGGTTCTGCAGATAGGTGCGGCTTTCCATCAGCTTCTCGGTGCCGCGGTGCAGCAGCCCGATATGCGGATCGACCCGCTCGACGATCTCACCGTCGAGCTCCAGCACCAGCCGCAGCACCCCGTGCGCCGCAGGGTGCTGCGGGCCGAAGTTGATGTTGAAATTGCGGATCTGCTGCTCGCCCGTCAGGATGTCCTGCGAGCCGTCGTCATAGTGGTTCTGCCGGATGTCGCCGTCCATCATGCGTTACCTTCCGTGCTGGGCGCGACCATGGCCATGAATTCGGCCTCGGTCATCGTCTGCGTCTTGTTCGCGATCGCGTAGTTGCCGGGTTTGCAGTCGATGAAGATCTGCTGGGTCAGTTCGAATTGCGCCGGGTCGGCGAAGCACTGGATCGACACATAGGTCGCGTGCCCGTCCTTCGCGCGCCAGGCCAGATGCCCGCCGCAGCGGCCGCAGAACAGCCGCTCGCCCCAGGCGCTGGAGGGATAGACGCTCACCGGAGCGCCGGTCACGAACTCCAACGGAGTTTCGCTCTCGACGCTGATGAACATGCCGCCCGACCATTTCCGGCACATCGCGCAATGGCAGACGCCGGCGTCATGCTTCGGACGCGCGGTGAAGCTGCAATCGCCGCAAAGGCAGGATACGGCCTGGACGGCGGCCATCATTTCGCCTCCGCCTTCTCGTCGCCGGGCAGCGCATAATGCGCGCCTTCCCAGGGCGAGAGGAAGTCGAACTGGCGGTATTCCTGCACGAGCTTCACCGGCTCGTAGACGACGCGCTTGAGCACTTCGTCGTAGCGCACTTCGGTATAGCCCGTGGTCGGGAAGTCCTTGCGCAGCGGATAGCCGCGGAAGCCGTAATCGGTCAGGATCCGGCGCAGGTCCGGGTGGCCGGAGAAGATGATCCCGAACATGTCGAAGATCTCGCGCTCGTACCAGTTCGCCACCGGGAAGACCGAGACGATCGAGGGGACCATCTCCTCCTCGCGCACGGCGGCCTTGATGCGGATGCGCTGGTTGCGCCACATCGACAGGTAGAGCCAGACGATGTCGAAGCGCTGTGCGCGCTCGGGCCAGTCCACCGCGGTCATGTCGATCAGGGTCGAGAACTTGCAGCTCGCGTCGTCGCGCAGCCATTCGGTGAAATCCACCACCGAGGAGGGCGTGATCGTGACGCAGAGCTCGCCGAAGGCGACTTCGGTCGAGATCACGTCGTTCGGGCGCTTGCCGGCGATATGGGCGGCGAGTTCGTGCAGGGCTTCGGTCATGGGTCCCTCCTCAGCGCACCAGCGTGCCGGTGCGGCGGATCTTGCGCTGCAGCTGCAAGATACCATAGAGCAGCGCTTCCGCCGAGGGCGGACAGCCGGGCACATAGATATCCACCGGCACCACGCGGTCACAGCCGCGCACCACCGAATAGCTGTAGTGATAATAGCCGCCGCCATTGGCGCAGGAGCCCATGGAGATGACATAGCGCGGCTCGGGCATCTGGTCGTAGACCTTGCGCAGCGCCGGCGCCATCTTGTTCGTGAGCGTGCCAGCGACGATCATCACGTCGGACTGGCGCGGCGAAGCGCGCGGCGCGGTGCCGAAGCGCTCGAGGTCGTAGCGCGGCATCGACAGCTGCATCATTTCCACGGCGCAGCAGGCCAGACCGAAGGTCATCCAGTGCAGCGAGCCATTGCGCGCCCAGTTGATGAGGTCCTCGGTCGAGGTCAGCAGGAAGCCCTTGTCCTGCAGTTCCTTGTTCAGCGCCTGGGTCGCGAATTCGCGGTCCGCCCCGGCGGTATTGGCAGAGGTCATCACGCCCATTCCAGCGCCCCCTTCTTCCATTCATAGGCAAAGCCGACGGTCAGCACGCCCAGGAACACCATCATCGACCAGAAGCCCACCATGCTGATGTCGCCGAAGGCAACCGCCCAGGGGAACAGGAAGGCCACTTCGAGATCGAAGATGATGAACAGGATCGAGACGAGGTAGAAACGCACGTCGAACTTCATCCGCGCATCGTCGAAAGCGTTGAAACCGCATTCGTAGGCCGACACCTTTTCCGGGTCGGGGTTGCGCACCGCAAGCACCGCCGCCGCAAGCACCAGGACGAGCCCGAGAACGATGGCAAGTGCAATGAAGATGAGGATGGGAAGATATTCACGCAAAAGGTCGTGCATCGATGGCTCCCTCAGGTCGCGACGCCCGTCGCGCAGGTTCCGGCTGAGGTGAGCATTAGCCTTGGCCTTGGGCGCGGTCAACCGAGTGGCGATGATCTGGCTTGGGAAAAGTGCAGAAAGTATACCGCGGGGTACAGAAACAGCTGCTTCTGCGCGCAGCGTGGCCCAGAGATCAAAACCCAATGAAACAAGGCCGTGGCAGAATTTTCCTGCCGCGGCGATTGTTCACAAACCCGAGAAATTCCCTCAGGGAACGGCTTGCACGGCGCTGCCCGGAGGCGGATCCGCGGCGTGGGCTGATTCCTCTCTGCCCACGCGGATCAGCGCTGCCAGGATGGCTTGCGCTTGTCGAAGAAGGCAGCGATGCCCTCGGCGGCCTCAGGGCTTTCCCAGCGGGCCACGAGGGCGCGGATCGTCGCCTCCTGGACCTCGGTGTCGATGCGCGGCCCGAGCATGCGCACCAGCGCCTTGGCATCGGCCACCGCGCCCGGCGCACAGCTGAGATACGGGAGCACTTCGGCCTCCACCGCGGCGTCGAGCTCATCGGGCGCCACCACCCGCGCGAGCAGGTTGAGCTCGCGCGCCTCCTCCGCGCCGAACAGCCGCGCCGACATGAACACCCGCCGCGCCCGGTCCGCGCCCATCCGCGCCACCACATAGGGCGAGATCGTCGCGGGCGTGAGCCCGAGCCGGGTCTCCGTCAGGCCGAAGCGGGCGCCCGCCGCGCCCACCGCCACATCGCAGACCGACATCATGCCGATCCCGCCGCCGAAGGCATTGCCCTGCACCCGGCCGATCACCGGCTTCGGGCAGCTGTCCAGCGCCTGCAGCATCCCCGCGAGCTGGCGCGCGCCCTCGGCGCGTTCAGCCGGCGTGGCGGCGATCTGCGCCTGCATCCAGCGCAGATCGCCGCCCGCGCAGAAGCTCGCCCCTTCGGCGGCCAGAACCACCACCCGCACCGCCCGGTCCGCCCCGAGTGCGCCGATCTCTGCGGTGATCTCGGCGATCATCTGCGCGCTCAGCGCATTGTGCTTCTCCGCGCGCGCGAGCCACAGATGCGCCACGCCGCGCGCATCCACCTCGGTCCGGATCGTCTCAGCCATGCTTCATCTCCCGTGCCAGCGCCGCGGCCTCGGCCAGGACGGCCGCATCGAGCCCCGTCTCGAAGCCGAGATCCGCCAGCCGCGCGGCCACCTGTTCCGTTGCCACATTGCCCTTCGCACCGGGCGCGTAGGGGCAGCCGCCAAGCCCGCCCACCGCCGCATCGAATACCCGCAGCCCGCGCGCGAGGCTCGCCTCGATGTTCTGCAGCGCCCGCCCGGCGGTATCGTGATAATGCCCTGCCAGCCGCGCGGCGGGCAGCTCCTCCAGCACCGCGGCGAGCATCGCATCCACCGTCTCCGGCCGGCCCTGCCCGATCGTATCGCCGAGCGAAACCTCATAGCAGCCCAGATCGCGCAGCGCCGCCGCCACCCGCGCCACCTGGCCGGGCGGCGTCGGCCCGTCATAGGGGCAATCCGTCACCACGGAGACATAGCCGCGCACCGGAATGCCATCGGCCCGCGCCGCCGCCGCAACCGGGGCGAAGCGCTCCAGGCTCTCGGCGATGGTGCAGTTCAGGTTCGCGCGGCTGAAGCCCTCGGAGGCGGAGGCGAAAATCGCCACCTCATCGGCCCGTGCCGCGCGCGCGCCCTCATAGCCCTTCAGGTTCGGCGTCAGCGCCGCATAGCGCACGCCGGGCGCCCGCACGATGCCCGCCAGCACCGCGGCCCCATCGGCCATCTGCGGCACCCATTTCGGGCTGACGAAGGAGGCCACCTCGATCCGCCGGAACCCCGCGCGCGACAGCAGATCGACCAGAGCGATCTTTTCCGCCGTCGGGATCATGCGCTTTTCATTCTGGAGCCCGTCGCGGGGCGCCATCTCGAAAATCTCCACGCGCTCAGGCATCGGGCACCTCGTAGAAATCCTGCGCATAGAGCGAGCCGCCGCCCTTCTGCACCGCGCGACGGTAGGCCGGGCGCGCCGCACAGCGCGCGGCCCAGGCCGCGAGTGCCGGAAAGCCCTCCCGCCGCACGAAGCGGAACGCCGCCTCCATATTGAAGCCAAACATGCACTCGGCCGCCGAGAAGCTGCCCAGCAGCCAGTCGCGCCCGGTCAGATGCGCCTCCATCGCGCGCATGGTCAGCTCCAGCCGCCGGGTATCGAGCCGCATCATCGCCACCGAGCGCGCGGTTTCGGGGCGCAGGAAGATGTGATGGATGTTCAGGTTCTGCAATTGCGCGGCCTGGGTTTCGGCGAAGCTGATCCATTCCAGGAAATCGGCCCGCTCCACAGCGCCCGGGGGCGGCGCCAGACGGCCGCGGGTCTCGGTCAGATATTGCACGATGGCGCCGGATTCGAAGATGGCCCGGCCATCGACCTCCAGCGCCGGGATCCGCCCCGCAGGCGACAGCGCCCGGAACTCCGCGCTGCGCAGCCCGCCATCGGTCAGCGACCAGAGCCGCAGCTCGGCCTCCTCGCCCAGTTCCTCCAGCAGCCACAGCACCCGGAACGAGCGCGAGCCGGGGATATGGTGCAGCCTCATGCCGCCTCCTCCTCCGCCAGGCGGATCAGCGCGGCCCCGGCCTCCACCTGCGCGCCTTCGGCGACCAGTACCTCGGCCACCCGCCCGGCCCGCGCCGCCAGCATCGTGTGCTCCATCTTCATCGCCTCCAGAATCGCCAGCCGGTCGCCTTCGGCCACCTCCTGCCCGGGCGCCACGAAAACAGCCTTCACCAGCCCCGGCATCGGCGCAAGCGTGAGCCCGGAGGCGGGCCCGGTGGCGGCCCGCGCCAGGGGATCGGGCAGCGCAAAGCGCCAGGCGCCGCGCAGGAATACGGTCACATCGCCCGCCCCGATATGAAAGGCCGCGCCGGTCTTGGCGCCGTCCACCCACCAGCCATCGGGGTGCAGAACGCAATCGAAGCTGCGCTCCGCGACCTCCACCGCCACATGCCCCGGCCCCAGCACCCGGATCCGCGCCGGATCGGGGAAGGCCACCGGGCGCGAGAGCGGCGCCCAGAGGGTGAATCCCGAGCCGGTGCCCTCCTGCAGCCCCGCCGCCGCAATCACCGCGAGCGGCAGCGCCGCCGCTGGCGCCTGCACATGGGTGAGCGCATCGAGATCGCGCGCGATCAGGCCGGTATCCACATCGCCCCGCCGGAAGCCCGAATGCCGGGCGAGCGCGCCGAGAAAGCCCAGGTTCGTGACCGTCCCGGCAACCTGCGTCTCCTCCAGCGCGCGGCTGAGCGCATTGAGCGCGATGGCGCGGGTCGGGCCATGGGTGATCACCTTGGCGATCATCGGGTCGTACCAGGGCGAGATCGTGTCGCCCGCCCGCACCCCGGTCTCGATCCGCGCCGCGCCAAAGCGCAGATGATCGAGCGTGCCGGTCGCGGGCAGGAAGCCAGCGGGCACGTCCTCGGCATAAAGCCGCGCCTCGAAGGCATGGCCGGTGATCCGCAGATCCTCCTGCCGCGCGGGCAGCGCTTCGCCCGCCGCCACGCGCAGCTGCCATTCCACCAGATCGACGCCGGTGATCGCCTCGGTCACCGGATGCTCCACCTGCAGGCGGGTGTTCATCTCCATGAACCAGAACCGGTCCGCGCGCAGCCCCTCGGAGGCATCGACGATGAACTCCACCGTGCCCGCGCCGCTGTAGCCGATGGCCTCGGCCGCGCGTACGGCGGCGGCGCCCATCGCGGCGCGCATCTCCTCAGTCATGCCCGGCGCGGGGGCCTCCTCGATCACCTTCTGGTGGCGGCGCTGCAGCGAGCAATCGCGCTCGAAGAGATGCACCGCGCGGGTGCCGTCGCCGAAAACCTGCACCTCGATGTGGCGCGGCTTCTCCACATATTTCTCGATCAGCACCGCCGCATTGCCGAAGGCGGTGCGCGCCTCGCCCTGCGCCGAAGCCAGCGCATCGGCGAAATCCGCCGCGCGGTCCACCCGCCGCATGCCCTTGCCGCCGCCGCCCGCGACGGCCTTGATCAGGACCGGATAGCCCACCTGCCCGGCCTGCGCCGCGAGATGCGCGGGCTCCTGGTTCGCGCCCTGATAGCCCGGCACCACCGGCACGCCCGCCTGCGCCATCAGCGCCTTGGCCGCATCCTTCAGCCCCATCGCACGGATCGCATCGCCCGAAGGCCCGATGAACACCAGCCCCGCCGCCGCGACCGCATCGACGAACTCCGGGTTCTCGGAGAGGAACCCATAGCCCGGATGGATCGCCTGGGCGCCGGCGGCCTGCGCGGCGGCGATGATGGCCGCACCGCGCAGGTAGCTGTCGCGCGGGGCCGGCCCGCCGATCGGCACCGCCTCATCCGCCATCGCCACATGGCGCGCGCCCGCATCCGCCTCCGAATAGACGGCGACCGTGGCCACGCCCAGCCGGCGGCAGGTATCGATGACGCGGCAGGCGATTTCGCCGCGGTTCGCAATCAGGATCTTGTCGAACATGGCAACCTCTTTCTGGGGGACGCGGGCCATGGCCGCCTCACATCCGGAACACGCCGAAGCGCGTGGGCTCGATCGGCGCGCACAGGCTGGCCGAGAGGCTCAGCGCCAGCACGTCGCGGGTGCGGCGCGGGTCGATGATGCCATCGTCCCAGAGCCGCGCGGAGGCATAGAGCGGGTGGCTTTGGCGGTCGAACATCTCGATCGTGGGGCGCTTGAAGGCGGCCTCCTCCTCCGCAGTCCAGCTGCCGCCCTTGCGCTCGATCCCCTCGCGCCGCACGGTGGCCAGAACGCCCGCCGCCTGCTCCCCGCCCATCACCGAGATCCGGCTGTTGGGCCAGGTCCAGAGGAACCGCGGCCCATAGGCGCGCCCGGCCATGCCATAATTGCCCGCACCGAAGGAGCCCCCGACCAGCATGGTGATTTTGGGCACATTGGTGGTGGCCACGGCCGTGACCATCTTCGCCCCGTGCCGGGCGATGCCCTCGTTCTCGTATTTGCGCCCGACCATGAAGCCGGTGATGTTCTGCAGGAACACCAGCGGGATCGCGCGCTGCGAGCACAGCTCGATGAAATGCGCGGCCTTTTGCGCGGCCTCCGAGAACAGCACGCCATTATTGGCGATGATCCCCACCGGGCAGCCCTTCACATGGGCAAATCCGGTGACGATGGTCTCGCCATAGCGCGCCTTGAATTCATCGAAGCGCGAGCCATCCACCACCCGGGCGATGACCTCGCGGATGTCGTAGGGCGTGCGCAGATCGGCGGGCACGACGCCCAGGATCTCGTCCGGGTCGAGCGCGGGCTCCTCGGCGGCCTGCCATTGCACCGTGGCGGGCTTCGCCCGGTTCAGCCCCGCCACCGCGCGCCGCGCCAGCGCGAGCGCATGGGCATCGTCCTCTGCCAGGTAATCGGCCACGCCCGAAAGCCGGGTATGCACATCGCCCCCGCCCAGATCCTCGGCCGAGACCACCTCGCCCGTGGCCGCGCGCACCAGCGGCGGGCCGGCGAGGAAAATCGTGCCCTGCTCCTTCACGATGATCGTCACATCCGACATCGCCGGCACATAGGCCCCGCCCGCCGTACACGAGCCCATCACCACCGCGATCTGCGCGATCCCCTTCGCGCTCATCCGCGCCTGATTGTAGAAAATCCGGCCGAAATGGTCGCGGTCGGGGAAGACCTCGTCCTGGTTGGGCAGGTTCGCGCCGCCGCTGTCCACCAGATAGACGCAGGGCAGCGCGCATTCCTCGGCGATCTCCTGCGCGCGCAGGTGCTTCTTCACCGTCATCGGATAATAGGTGCCGCCCTTCACGGTGGCATCATTGGCCACCACCATCACCTCCTGGCCCTGCACCCGGCCGATGCCTGCGATCACGCCTGCGCCGGGGGCCGCGCCGTCATACATGCCATGCGCCGCCGTTGCGCCGATTTCGAGGAAGGCCGAGCCCGGATCGAGCAGCCCCGCCACCCGCTCGCGCGGCGCCATCTTGCCGCGGCCGGTATGGCGCGCCACGGCCTCGGGGCCGCCGCCCGCAGCCGCGGCTTCGGCGGCGGTGCGCACGGTCTCCAGCATCGCCAGATGCGCGGCGCGATTGGTGCGGAAGGTTTCCGAATTCGGAAGGCAGGTGGATGTCAGGCGCATGTGGCCTCCATGGCGGTCTCGCCGGCCCCTGCGGCGGAATGCCTCGGGGGGGCAGAGACTTGATCTGCATCAAGGTTTTCCGCGCGGCGCGGCAGGAGACCGGACCCCGGAACGACACCTTGAGGGATGATAAGATGATGAAGCTCCTGGCCGCCGCCAGTATCGGGCTGGCCCTTGCCGCCAGCGCCGCCGCCGCCCAGGAAGCCGGTCAGTTCACGATCGGCGTCGGGATCGGCAGTGTCGCCCCGAAGAACAACAACGGCACGCTCGCCGGGGCCTTCCGCAGCTCGGTCGGCTCCAATGTGCAGCCCACCGTCACCTTCGAATATTTCGTCGCGCGCAACATCGGCATCGAGGTGCTGGCGGCAACGCCGTTCAAGCACAACCTGCGCCTGAACGGGGCGAAGGCGGGCGAGGTGACGCAGCTGCCGCCGACGGTCTCGGTGCAGTACCACTTCGACAATGGCGGCGCGCTGGTGCCCTTCGTCGGCGTGGGCGTGAACTACACCGCGGTGCTGAAGGTGAAGGAAAGCGGTCCGCTCGCCGGCACCAACCTCGATCTCGACAACAGCTGGGGCCTGGCCGCGCATGTGGGCGTGGACTACAAGCTCAACGAGACCGACGCGATCCGGGTGGATGCGCGCTACATCGACATCGACCTCGACGCGAAGCTGAACGGCGCCTCCATCGGCACCGCCAAGATCGACCCCTGGGTCTATGGCGTGTCCTGGGTCCACCGCTTCTGAGCGGACAGACCGCTGCTGCAGGGCGCCCCGGCCGGGCGCCCTTTTGCGTTGCGCGCGCCCCATGATCATGCCCTTTCCATGATCTCGCGGCCGATCAGCATGCGCCGGATCTCGGAGGTGCCGGCGCCGATCTCCATCAGCTTCGCATCGCGGAACAGCCGACTCACCACGCTGTCGTTGAGGAAGCCCGCGCCGCCAAGCGCCTGCACCGCCTGATGCGCCTGCACCATCGCCTGCTCGGAGGCATAAAGCACCGTAGCGGCGGCGTCCTGGCGGGTCACCTGCCCGCGGTCACAGGCGCGCGCGACCTCGTAGACATAGGCCCGCGCGGTGTTCATCGCCACATACATGTCGGCGATCTTGCCCTGCATGAGCTGGAAATTCCCGATGGGCTGGCCGAACTGCTGGCGCTCCTTCGCATAGGGCACCACCTCGTCGAGGCAGGCCGCCATGATCCCGGTCCCAATCCCCGAAAGCACCACGCGCTCGTAATCCAGCCCCGACATCAGCACCCGCACGCCGCGCCCCTCGGTACCGAGCACATTCTCGAACGGCACCTCGCAATCCTCGAAGAACAGCTGCGCCGTGTTGGAGCCGCGCATGCCAAGCTTGTCGAAATGGTTCGAGGTGGAGAAGCCCTTGAAGCCGCGCTCGACGATGAAGGCGGTGATGCCCTTCGACCCGGCTTCCGGATCGGTCTTGGCATAGACCACGAGCGTATCGGCATCGGGGCCGTTGGTGATCCAGTACTTGTGGCCATTGAGCACATAATAGCCGTTGCGCTTCTCCGCGCGCAGCTTCATGCCGACCACATCGGAGCCCGCGCCGCTCTCGCTCATCGCCAGTGCGCCGACCTTCGCCCCCGAGACCAGATCCGGCAGGTATTTGCGCTTCTGCTCCTCCGAGCCGTTCAGCTTCAGCTGGTTCACGCAGAGGTTCGAATGCGCCCCATAGGAGAGCGACACGCTGGCCGAGGCCCGCGCAATCTCCTCGGTGGCGATCACATGCGCGAGGTAGCCCATGCCCGCCCCGCCGTATTCTTCCGCTACGGTGATGCCCAGAAGCCCGAGCGCGCCCATCTCGGCCCAGAGCTCGTTCGGGAAGACATTGCTGCGGTCCACCTCTGCGGCGATGGGCTTCACCCGCTCCTGCGCCCAGGCATGCGCCATGTCGCGCAGCGCATTCACATCTTCGCCGAGATCAAAGGTCATGGAACCCGCGAACATATCTCTCCTCCTCCAGGATTATTGAACGCTTGTTCATTTAATGGAGGTTGCTCCGATTCGCGTCAAGGCCCTTGTACGGAACGCCACGTCACCCCACTCTCAGGGCGAAAAAAGAAGGAGATCCACATGCGCATACCCCTGTTCGCCCTGGCGCTGGCCGCCCCGGTGCTGGCCACCCTCATCCATCCCGCCGCCGCGCAGGAGGTCGGGCGCGTGGGCGTGGACTGGACCGGCAACGATATCGTGGTGGAGGCCTTCCAGGACCCGAAGGTGCAGGGCGTGACCTGCCATGTCTCCTATTTCGACCGCTCGGTGATCGACCGGCTGAAGCAGGGCAACTGGTTCGAGGACCCCTCGAACGGCGCCATCGCCTGCCGCCAGACCGGGCCGATCACGCTGGACGATGTGGCGAAGGGGCCGAAGGGCGAGAACGTGTTTTCGCAAAGCCGCTCGCTGATCTTCAAGAGCCTGCGCGTCACCCGGATCTACGATGAGAAGAACCAGGTGCTGATCTATCTGACCCATGCCAACCAGGTGGTGGAGGGCTCGGCCAAGATGTCGATCTCGACCGTGCCGCTGTTCCGGGCGAACTAGGCGCGCCGGGCGCTGGCGCGGGTGTTGGTGAAGAACAGCGCGAGCGCCACCGCCAGCACCCCAGAGGCGATGAAGAAGGCCATATCCGTGCTGCGGAAGGGCGCGGCCTCCGACAGGAACCAGCCGAAGACCTGCGCGAAGAACAGCGTACCCGCCAGCATCGCGAGGTTCATCAGCGCGGAAATCCCGCCCTGCAGCGCGCCCTGCGCATCCTCGGGCACCGCCTTCGACATCAGCGCGCTGAGCATCGGATGCACGAAGCCCTCGGGCGCATGCAGCAAAAGCAGCAGCGCCACCATCACGAGGCCATTCGCGAAGCCATAGCCCGCGCAGACCACGACCGCGAACACCAGCCCGATCAGCGCCACCCGCCATTCGCCCCAGCGTTCGACCGCGGGGCCGGTGAGAAAGCCCTGCGCCGCCGCCATCACCAGCCCGAAGGCCGCGAGGCTCACCCCCACCAGCGTTTCCGACCAGCCGAATTTGGCAATGCCCCAGAACGCCCAGATCGCCGGATAGACGGCCGAGCCGAAGAAGAACACGAAGACCACCGCGGCAAGGCCCAGCACCCCGGGATAGCGGCGGAACACCGCCAGCGCGCCGAGGGGGTTCGCCTCGATCAGGCGGAAGCGGCGGCGCTTTTCGGGCGGCAGGGTCTCGGGCAGGACGACGAGGCCGAAGACGAAATTCGCCCCCGCCAGCGCCGCCGCCACCCAGAACGGTACCCGCGGCCCGAACATGCCAAGCAGCCCGCCGATGGCCGGGCCCAGCACGAAGCCCAGCCCGAAGGCCGCCCCCATCCAGCCGAAGGCGCGGGCGCGCTGCTCGGGCGCGGTCACATCGGCGATGCAGGCATTGGCGATGACATAGGAGGAGCCGCAGACGCCGGCGATGATCCGGCCCACGAACAGCCAGGCGAGCGTGGGCGCCAGCG
>NZ_JAYRZN010000007.1:0-112683 GCF_041916475.1 Paenirhodobacter sp. | reverse complement strand
CACTGCGGCGGCTCGGGATCGCGGCGGCTGGGGTGGAGGAGGATCCGGCGCTGATCCTCGGGCTCGACCTGCGCTCGGATAGCGGCATCGTGCACAATTCCCTCGCCCATGATCTCGACCGCATCGCCACCGCCCTGAAACCGGAGGCCGCAGCCTGATGCCACAGCACGAGGATCTCGCGACATATGCTGGGCGTCCGGCCAAAAGGCACGGAGCCCGCCGCAGGACCGGCGCCGCTGGCCATCGGCCGCCTAGGAGCGCGGCCGGGACAACCAGGAAAGGTATTGCCGCATGACCGGGCTGGATGCGCTGAAGGCGCGCGTGGCGGGCGCAAAGCTCGGCCCCGAGGCAGAGGAAACCGGCACCGTGACCCGCATCGCCGACGGGCTGACGGAGATCGCGGGTCTGCCCGAGGCGCAGGCGGGCGAGATCCTGATCTTCGGCACCGGCGCCCGCGCCTTCGTGCAGAACCTCGATGCCGATGCGGTGCAGGCCGCCCTCCTCGACCCGATGGACGGGATCGAGGCCGGCAGCACCGTGCGCCGCAGCGGCCAGCTGCTTTCGGTCCCGGTTGGGGAGGGCCTGTTCGGCCGGGTGGTGGATCCGCTCGGCCGCCCGCTCGATGGGCTCGGGCCGGTGCAGGCCACCGAATTTCTGGAGACCGAACGCCCCGCACCCGACATCATCGAGCGCGATTTCGTGGACGAGCCGGTGGAGACAGGGCTTCTGGTGGTGGATGCACTCTTTGCCGTGGGCCGCGGCCAGCGCGAGCTGATCATCGGAGAGCGCCAGACCGGCAAGACATCCATCGCCCTCGATGCGATCCTGAACCAGACGGGATCGGATATGGTGTGCATCTATGTCGCCATCGGCCAGCGCACCACCGCCGTGCGCCGGGTGATCGAGGCGGTGCGCGACCGCGGCCCCTTCGTCCGCACGATTTTCGTCGTGGCGCCCGCCTCCGCCGAGCCCGGGCTGCGCTGGCTCGCCCCCTTCGCCGCGACCACCATGGCCGAATGGGTGCGCGACCGCGGCGGCCATGCGCTGATCGTCTATGATGACCTGACCAAACATGCCGCAGTGCACCGCGAACTGGCGCTGCTGTCGCGCCAGCCGCCCGGGCGCGAGGCCTATCCGGGCGATATATTTTACCTGCATGCGCGGCTGCTCGAACGCTCGGCGAAGCTTTCGCCCGCGCGGGGCGGCGGCTCGCTCACCGCATTGCCGATCGCGGAGATCGAGGCCGGGAACCTTTCGGCCTACATTCCCACCAACCTGATCTCCATCTCCGATGGCCAGATCGTCACCTCGGCACAGCTGTTCGCCGCGAACCAACGCCCGGCAGTGGATATCGGGCTCTCGGTCAGCCGGGTCGGCGGGAAGGCGCAATGGGGCGCGCTGAAGGCGGTCTCGGGCCGGGTCCGGCTCGATTATGCGCAATATCTGGAAATGAAGATGTTCGCCCGCTTCGGTGGCTTCGGCGATGCGGCGATGAAGGCGCGGCTCGCGCGCGGCGAGCGGATCGGGGCGCTGCTGGCGCAGCCGCGGTTCGAGCCGCTGCCCACGCCGGTGCAAATCGCGCTCCTTGCCGGGCTCGATCAGGGCTTGCTGGACGGGGTGAGCCTGCCCGCCATCGCCGCGCTGAAACAGGCTCTCATCCCGCTGATTGCGGCGGAGCCGGCCCTGGCCGCCTTCCGCGCGCGTCCGGCGAAGCTCGACGATGCGGCGCGCGCGGCGCTGATCGGCTGCCTGCGTCAGGCCCTCGCGCGGGGCCCCGCATGAACCGGCCCGAAGACATCCGCGACCGGCTGGCGAATGTGCATCAGATCGGCGGGATCATCTCGGCCCTGCGCGCCATCGCGGCCTCGCGCCAGGCTGAGGCGCGCGCGCATGTGCAGGCGATCCGGGCGCAGGAGGCCACGGTGGCCGAGGCGCTTCGGATGGCGCTGGCGCTCGGGGCGCCGCCGCCCGCGCCGCCGGAGGGGCCCGGCATCACCATCGTCATCGGCGCGGCGCAGGGCTTTTCCGGCAGCTACGGCGACCGGATGGCAGAGGCCGCCCGCGCCGCCTGCGCGCGGGGCGACCGGCTGATGGTGATCGGCAGCCGCACCATCGGCGCGCTCACCGATAGCGGGCACGCGCCCGATTGGAGTGCGGAATTGAGCGCGCGGGCGGCCGATATCGGCGCGCTGGCCATTCGCGTGGCCGATGCGCTCTATGCCCGGCTGGCGGAGCTGCCGGAGGCCCCGGTGCGGATCCTCCATCCGGACCCCGATGCCCTGGCCGAGGGCGCCCGCATGCGCAGCCTGTTCCCGTTCGATACCGCCCGCTTCGGCGCGCAGCCCCGGCCCATGCCAGTGCTGACGCTGCCGCCTGCCCGGCTGCTGGCCGCGCTGATCGCGGAATATGTGTTCACGGAGATCTGTGAGGTGCTGATGCTCGGCCATGCCGCCGAGAATGCCGCGCGGGCCGAGGCGATGAGCCGGGCGCAATCCGCGGTCAAAAGGATGGCGGGCGCGCTGCAACAGGAATTCCAGCGCGCCCGTCAGGATCAGATGACGACCGAGATCGTCGAACTGGCGACCGCGGCGGAGGCCGTGGCCGGGCAAGCGTGATTTAGACCGGGGGTTTACCGCGCACCGCGCGCGCGATCATCGCGATGACGAAAAGCACGATGAAGATCAGGAACAGGATCTTCGCGATCCCGGCCGAAGTACCGGCAATACCGCCAAAGCCGAGCGCGGCCGCGATCAGCGCGACGATGAGGAAGGTCAGGGCCCATCCAAGCATTCTATCCTCCATTTCCGTCCGAGGCGTGCGCCCCGGAGCGGGTTGCTGCATTCATGATCCTGTAACGTTCGGCAGGATTTCCGGGTTCCACTGCGATCCCTCTGGCCGCGCGGATTCTTTTCGCTGCAGGGCGGAACCCGGCCCCGGATGCTGCGTTCCCCAAGTGCCAGAGCGGCAATCGTTTTCCCAATCCCTGTGACCTCCCCCCCGTGTGCATGCATGCGGGGGGATTTTTATCGGCTTCGCGCCGAAATCCGGCTCCATGAGGCCGGGAAATATCCCCTCCTGTCGCCAGGTCTCCGGCCCATGCGCTCCGGCATCCAGTCCGGAGCCATGCGAGGGAGCATATCCCCCCCCCACTCCCCGATCCGGGCCCGCAAGCGAGCCGCCTGCGGCATGGCAAAAGGGGCGCAGAAACTGCGCCCCTTCGTAGCCGTCGGTCATGTGGTCAGAGCGTCTTCGTCCACTCGTCGACCGTCTTCTCCGCAGCTTCCTTGGTGTCACCGTAGCGCTTCTGCACGAGGCCCACGAGCTGCTCGCGCTGCCCCTTCGCCTTGTCGAGCTCGTCATCGGTCAGCTCGCCCCATTTCTCGCGGGCCTTGCCCTTGACCTGCATCCAGCTGCCTTCGATCTGATCCCAGTTCATCGCGGTCTCCCTTTCGGTTGATGTCGCTGCCGGTCCTCCCCGGCATGTACAGGATCAACGTCCGGGGGGCCGCAGGGTTCCGGCGCGCGCGGCCGCGCAGGCTCACATCAGCTCACGAGCGCGAGAGCGGGCGCTTCCACCCGGCCCAGCGCCGCGCGCCATTCCGCGGCCCCGCACTCAGGGGTCAGATCTGTCATCCAGTTCTGGGCCAGCTGCTGGCGCAGATCCGCGACCCCATCCACCCGGCGCAGATAGAGCGAGAGGCCGGTATCGCGCCGCAGCCCTTGCAGGCTCAGGTCCACCGAGCCGGCAAGCGCGGTCTCATCGTCGAACACGGAGATATTGGTGCAGCCCCCCGCCGCCCGCGCCACGAACAGCCGCGGCCCGAACCCCGCGCGCAGCAGCCGCAGGCAACGCTCCGTATGCCTGTCCGGCGCGCCTGCGGGCAGGATCAGCACCAGATTCAGCGCCGCCACCGCGGCCGCGCGCTGCACCAGATGCTGCGCCAGGGCCGGGCTGTCGAACCGCTGGGTCTCGATATAGATCAGCCGCTCGGCGCGCCGGATCAGCATGTGATGCGCGGATTCCACCTCATTGGCCACCGTCTGCAGCCCGAGCAGGCGCCCCATCCCGCGGGCAGGGCACGCGCAGCTGCGCAGCAGCCTGCGGGCGGGCGAAGGCTCCCGCAGCCCGGAGCAGATATCGGCATATTCATTGAGGAAGGTCGCGCCCTCCGTCACCACCGGCCCATGCGCGAGCATCACCAGATCGCGCTCTCCGGCATGCGTATCGGTCAGCCCGCGCCGGCTGAGGAACATCACCCGGTCGTCGATCAGGCCCATGGTCATCCGGTTCTGCGCACTCGGGCACCAGGCAGTGCAGCGGCGGTGCAACGACGGATGGCCGAGCGCCGTCAGGCTCAGCTCCGCCCAGCGGCGGCCGGTTTGCGGGGCATTTAGCGGCTGGGAGACCTGCATCAGCGCGTCTTGCAGCGGCGAGCGGCCTTCGGGCCCGGACCAGGGGCCCGGATCGTCCAGCGTCATCGCGAAGGCCACCCCCCGCCCGAGCGTATGACGGATCAGGTCCTGCCAGTTGCGGCCGATCCGGCGCGCCCGCAGGGAGGTGAGCGGGGTTTCGAAATCCAGCCCCGCCGCGGCCATCCGCACCGCCTGGCGGGCATCCAGTATCGCCTCCTCGAGCGCGGCCCAGCCCCGCAGGCGGTCGACATAACAGTCGATCCGCCCCTTTGTCGTGATGCCGGCCTTCTTCATCCGCTCCATGATCGTGTCGCGCTCTCTGGCAGTGTTCGGGGATCCGGATCCGCCCCGCATCCCGCATCTCGTCCTATGGGCCGGCGGTGGCCTCCTGATGCCGCAGCTCCGCTTCGGCAAGCGGGCTGATGTTGAATTCCACGATCACCGCATAGGTTCCCGCCGAATCATGAAGCGACAGCGTGCCCCCAATTTGTTGAACAAAGGCATTGAGCAATTGCGAACCGAGGCCCGATGACGCCTCGTCGGCGCTCTCGCTCCGCGGCCCCGCCGTGGCGACCGTATTGCGGATGCTCAGCCGTGCGCGCATGGGCGCGCATTGCTCCAGCGTCACGCTCAGCCGCGGCGTAGCATTGTCAGCCGAGGCATATTTCACCGCATTGGTCATCGCCTCGGTCAGAAGCAGCGACAGCGGCACCGCCTGATCCGGGGTCAGGCGGATGTCGTCTATGTGGATCTCGGTGGCGATCTGGCGATCGGGCCCGGTGGTGGCGCGCATCAGCTGGCGGGCGATATCCCGGATCAGTTCGTTCGCGTCGATGTCGGTCAGGCCCGAGGTCATGTACAGCCCGCGGTGCACGGTCGCGAGGCTGATCACCCGCTCCTGCAGCCCCTTCATCATCGCCTTCGCCTCCGGCGTGCGGGCGCGGCGGACCTGCATGTTGATGATCGAGGCGATCAGCTGCAGGTTGTTCTTCACCCGGTGGTGGACCTCGCGCAGCAGCACTTCCTTGTGGTGGATCGTATCCTCCAGCTCGGCCTCGTCATGCAGGATCGTCTCGGTCATCTTGGCGTAGTTCTCGGCCAGATCGCGGATCTCGCGCGGCGCCCCGTCCACATCCAGCTCGGCCACGATCCGGTTGCCGGAGGCGAAGCTGCGCAGCGCCCGGCTGAGCCGCTTCACATGGCCGATGACCATCTTCTGCATCGCGAAATAGGCCACGAACAGCGAGGCCGCCCACATCAGCGCCGGGAACAGGATCGGCGGCAGCTGGGTGATCGGGCTCACCACCGGCACGGCCTTCGCAGGCCAGCTGCCAAGGGCATAGAGCTGCTCGGGGATCAGTTCCACGACCGAATAGATCCGCCGCTCGCCGCCGCGCGAGGTGGCCATGAAGCTCACCGCCTGACGGCCGTTGAAGCCGGACAGGTCCCGCAGCGCCGGGATCTGGCTCTCGGCGTTCTCGAGCCCGTCGGAGGCGGTCAGGATCTTGCCGGATTTGTCGAAGGTGAGGATCACCAGCGGCTTGTCGTGATCGACCGGGTTCATCCGCGAAGCTCTTTCCAGCCCGTCCAGCCCCTGATGCGGCAAGGAGATGGAGACGAAGCCGATGCGGGCGCCGGCGGCATCGCGCACCGGGTAGGAAATCGTCAGCACCGACGTGCCCGAGACCGCGCCGGATTCGGCCACCGTATAGGCGAGGTCGTCCTGCTCCGCGACGAAGTGGAACCGCGGGCTGGCCGAAAGGTCCGCGATGCGCCCGTCGGAGGAGCAGCGCATGATCCCGTCAAGCCGGGTGAAGCCTATGAACGAGGCATGCGGATTGGCGGCCTTGGCCTGGCGCATCAGCGCGCTGCAGGCCGCATCGTCGTTCATGACGGCGGGCACCAGATCCGAGAGCAGGTTGCTTTGGGCCTCGGCCTGCTGGATCAGCCGGGTGATGCCCGAGACGGCCCGCAGGGTTTCCCCCATCAGTGCGGCTTCGGAGCGGGCCTGCGCCTCGCTCAGCATGGAGCGCGACTGCATGATCGCCAGCACGAGCAACGGGAACAGCGCCACCGCCAGCAGGAAAGCCAGCCGGAACCCGAGCCTGTCGAACAGCCGCAGGGGGCCGCGCCTGCTCATGCGGCCGCGATCCCCGACTTCCCGATCACCGCAAGCGCGCTCGGGTCATGGCCGAGCAGGTCCTCCCCGTCTTCGAGCTTCAACAGCTCCGCGAGCCGGGCGCGGGCGCGGTTGGCGCGGCTTTTCACGGTGCCGACGGCGACGCCCATCATCTCCGCCGCCTCCTCATAGGCAAAGCCCGAGGCGCCCACCAGGATCAGCACTTCGCGGTGCTCCGGGGTCAGCTTGTCGAAGGCATGCAGGAAATCGTTCATCGCCAGGCGGCCATCGTGCGCGGGCTTCTCGCTCAGCTGGGCCGCGTGGATCCCGTCGGGATCGGGCACCTCGCGCTTGCGCTTGCGCCGGTCGGAATAGAACGTGTTGCGCAGGATGGTGAAGAGCCAGGCCCGCAGGTTCGTCCCCGCCTGGAACCGGTCGATGTTGCTCCAGGCCTTCACGATCGTATCCTGCACCAGATCGTCGGCCGCGGCGGAACTCCGCGTCAGCGACATGGCAAAGGCACGCAGGGCAGGCAGATGCTCGGGCAGTTCGTCGCGCGGATCGCGTACGGTCATTTCTCGCCTTCCTTCGCGCGGAGCTGATCCAGCAGCAGCCTGAAGCGGTCCGGGATCTCTTCCTTGAGGGAATCCTCGTAGACCCGCTTCAGATTCTCGTTGATCTGCGCGCGGAGTTTGGCTTTGGCCGTGCCATCCTGCGGTTCTTCGAACATTTTCGCGGTCCTGATAACTCTATGGGAACCTAACGCCGCCTCGGGTGTTGGGTTCCCGTAAAAAATCGGACGTGGGAGAAAAACATGACCGCCGATCTTGCCGGTTCCATCGCGGCAAATCTGCCCTATCTGCGCCGGTATGCGCGGGCGCTGACCGGGGGCCAGCAGTCTGGCGACCGTTTCGCCGCAGCCACGCTGGAGGCGGTGCTGGCCGATCCCTCCGGCTTCGATGGCGCGGATCCGAAACTCGCGCTGTTCGCAGCGTTCCATCTGGTCTGGCGTTCGGCCGGGGCGCCCCTGGGCGAGCCCGACACCAATCTTTCTGCGCGCGCACAGCTGCATCTGGGCACGCTGACCCCGAATACGCGCGAGGCGCTGCTGCTGCACACGATCGAGGGCTTCCCCTTCGCCGATATCGGCCGGATCATGCAGGTCGAGGACAGCGAGGCCGCGGAGCTGGTCGATATCGCGCTGCGCGAGATGGAGGCTTCCATCGCCGGCAAGGTGATGGTGATTGAGGACGAGCCGATCATCGCCATGGATATCGCCTCTATCATCTCTGAGATGGGCCATACCGTCACCGGCATCGCCCGCACCCGCACCGAAGCCGTGGACCTGGCCGCGCGCGACAAGCCGGACCTGATCCTCGCGGATATTCAGCTCGCGGACAATTCCTCGGGCATTGACGCAGTGAACGATATCCTCGAGCAGTTCGACGATCTGCCGGTGGTGTTCATCACCGCCTTCCCCGAACGGCTCCTGACCGGCGAGCGCCCGGAGCCCGCCTTCCTGATCACGAAGCCCTATACGGAAAGCCAGGTTCAGTCGGCCGTCAGCCAGGCGATGTTCTTCGCCTCGACCGAAACGCTGGTGGCCTGAGGCCCCCGGCAGAAGCCGCCCACGGCCCCGGTTCCCGCCGGGGCCTTTTTCAATATAATCATATCATATCAATATCTTGATCAGACACTGAGGAACCCTTCCGCCGCCCCGGCGTTGTGTTTTCAGATCGCGGCACAGACCGCGACCGATCCACAACCCGAGGAGGACATCATGATCCGCAATCTCATTCTGGCCGGTGTTTCCGTGCTCGGCCTCTCGACCGCCGCCTTCGCCGCATCCGATGTGAAGGTGCAGGAGGTGAAGGTCGAGGCCGATCTCTCGGCCATCCAGAACCCGGAGGCCGCGAAGGTCTTCACCAATCTGTCGGAGGATCTGCGCGGGGCCATCCTGAACCGGCTGGACCCGAACGCCCTGGTCGACAAGGACGGCCAGAAGATCAAGATCGACATCGACGAGGTGGAGCTGGCCTCGACCTGGGCGAACTTGGCCGACCTGTCGAAATCGCAGCTGACCGGCAAGGTCGACGTGCGCCCCGATGATGGCGACGGGCTGAAATTCGACAATTACGTGCTCACCGTCGCCTATCCGCAGGCCAAGGCTTTCCTACCCGAAGGCACCGATGTGAGCGCGCTCGATAAGGATGCGATGGTGTATTACCACGCCATGGTCAATGCCTTCGCCGATTACGTCGTCACCAACCTGAAGTGATGGCACAGGCCCGGCGCCATTTCCGGCGCCGGGCAGCTGCAGAAGAATCTCGCCGCAGCGCAGAAAGGTGCTAGGCTGCCGCTATCCTTGGATGGAGGTCGTCATGTTCTCACTGAAGGGTCAAAAGGCCCTGGTCGTCGGAATTGCCAATCAGCAGTCTATTGCGTGGGGCGTGGCCCAGGCGCTGCGCGCGCAGGGCGCGGAGCTCGCCGTCACCTGGCTGAACGAAAAGGCCGAGCGGTTCGTGCGCCCGCTGGCCGAAGAGCTGGGCGCGGAGATCGCAGGCCCGCTCGACGTCTCCCACCCCGGCGAGATGGAGGCGATCTTTGCCGAAATCACCGAAAAATGGGGCCGGCTCGATACGCTGCTGCATTCGATCGCCTTCTCGCCCAAGGACGACCTGCATGGCCGCGTCGTCGATTGCTCGGCCGAGGGCTTCGGTCTGGCGATGGATGTCTCGGTGCATTCGTTCCTGCGGATGATCCGGCTGGCCGAGCCGCTGATGGGCGCGGGCGGCTGCTGCCTCTCGGTGTCGTTCTTCGGCTCGACCCGGGTGGTGGAGAATTACAACATGATGGGCCCGGTGAAGGCCGCGCTCGAAAGCGTGACCCGCTATGCCGCGGCGGAGCTCGGTGAAAAGGGGATCCGCGTGCATGCGCTCTCGCCCGGGCCGCTGGCCACGCGGGCGGCCTCCGGCATCGCCCATTTCGACGACATGATGGCCGAAGCTGCGGCCCGCGCGCCGACGCATCACCTCGCGACGATCGAGGATATCGGCGCCATGGCGGCCTTCCTCGCCTCGCCCGAGGCGAAGAACCTGACCGGCGGCATCCACGAGATCGACGGCGGCTATTCGATCACCGCCTAGAGCATTGCATCGGGGCCGCTGGGCGCACAGGCTCAGGCGACGCGCAGCCCCTTCACCCAGGTGCCGCGCAGCCGGGCCGCGGCCGGGCCGAGCGGATGCACGCGGATCACATCGGCGCGCAGCCCCGGCTCCAGCCGGCCCCGATCCGCGAGCCCCGCCGCCGCCGCGGGCGTGGCGGTGACCGTGCGCACCCCGCGCGGCAGATCCTGCCACAGCGCCCCGAGCCGCAGCGCCGCCGTCAGCAGCGCCGCGGGCACATAATCCGATGAAACGATATCCAGCAGCCCGCGTTCGGCCAGATCCTGCGCCGCCACATTGCCCGAATGCGAGCCGCCGCGGATCAGGTTCGGCGCGCCCATGATCACCTTGATCCCGGCGGCCACGCAGGCCTGCGCCGCCTCCACCGTGGTTGGGAATTCCGCGAGGCGGATGCCATGCCCGGCCGAAACGGCGACCTGATCCGCGGTGGTATCGTCATGGCTGGCCAGCGCCGCCCCCACCCTGCGGGCGAAGGCCACCACTTCGGCCTCGTGCCGGTCGCCGATGGCGTCGCGCATCCGCTTCAGATTGCCCACATGGGCCTCGAATTCCGCCGCGCTCATGCCACGCTTGCCGCGCAGGTAGCGCTCCAGCTGCGTCATGTCGCGGAACTGGCGCTGGCCGGGGGTGTGGTCCATCAGGCTGACGATGCCGACCCGGTCCACCGGCCCGAATTCGGCGATCTCCTCCAGCAGGCTTTCGGAGCAAACCTCCGCGCGCAGATGCAGGAAATGGCTGATACGCAGCGCATCCGCGTCGCGCAGGTGCAGCACCTGGCTCGCAAGCTCACGGGCATATTTGCGGTAGCCGCTCGCCTCGGTACCGGTCACGGAGCCCACCCGCATCGCATCGAACACCGTGGTGATCCCGGCGCCCGCCAGCTCCGCATCATGCGCGAGGATCGCCGCATCGCGGGGCCAGTCCACGCCGGGGCGCGGCTCGATATGGCGCTCAAGGTTATCGGTATGCAGCTCCACCAGCCCCGGCAGAACCAGATCCCCGCCGCAGTCGATCGCCCCCGGGGCGATATGCGCGCCCTCCTCGATGGCGGCAATGGCCCCGTTGCGCAGGATGAGAGCCCCGGTCAGGATCTGCTCCGGCAGAACCAGCCGGGCATTGGCGAGAATGGTCTGGGTCATCTTGTCCGCGTCCGCTTTTTGGAATTGTCATGTTCATGCGGCATGCCTGCCGCCGCAAGATGTCAGCCGCGTAACCATGCCGCGGCGCGGGAGGAGAGCACCATGAGCTACAGCCGCTATGCCATTTATTACGCCCCGGAGCCCGGGCCTCTGGCAGAATTTGCCGCCCATTGGCTGGGCTGGGATCCGGAACTTCGGGTTACAGTGGCGCATCCGGCGCTGGCAGGGCTGCCCCGGCCGCTGGCCGCGCTTACCGCGGAGCCGCGCAAATATGGCTTTCATGGCACGCTGAAGGCGCCCTTCCGGCTGGCAGAGGCGCGCGACGAGGCGATGCTGCGGCGCGAATTGGAGGCCCTCGCGGCCGGGCTGGATCCCGTGGTGCTGCCCGGTCTGCGGCTCAGCCGGATCGGGCGCTTCCTCGCGCTGACGCCGCGGGGCGATACGGATGCGCTGGAAACACTGGCCGCGCGGGTGGTGCGCGATCTCGATCCGCTGCGCGCGCCGATGACCACGGCCGAACGCGCCCGCCGCCGCCCCGAAGCCCTGAGCCCGCCGCAGGCCGCGCTGCTCGACCGCTGGGGCTACCCCTATGTGATGGAGGAATTCCGCTTTCACCTGACGCTGACCGGGTCGCTGGAGGCGGCGGAGGCCGCGCAGGTGGAGGCGGTGCTGGCGCCGGTGCTGGAGCCCCTCCTGCCGGAGCCCTTCGCAATCCGGTCGCTGTGCCTGTTCGGCGAGGCGGCGGACGGGCGGTTCCATCTGCTTCATCGCGCGGCCATCGGCTGAAGCGCCGCCACCAGCGCATCGACGGCGGGGGCCAGCGCGCCGCCATTGTCGATGCGCAGCACCCGCAGCCCCTCGGGCAGCGGCGCCGCCCGCGCCAGGCGGCGGGCGATATCCTCGGCGCTCTCGCGCCCGCGCGCGGCCAGGCGCTGCGCCAGAACCTTGGGCGGCGCGGTGATCTCGATCACCGTCAGGCCCGGGAACACCGCCATCGCCTGCGGCAGCATCCGGCGCGAGGCGTTGAGCACCACCACCTGCCCGGCCTCCGCCGCCCGCAGGGCAGCGATGGGAATACCGTAGCGCAGCCCATGCGCCTGCCAGTGCAGCGCGAAGGCGCCCTGCCCCGCGCGCGCGGCGAATTCCGCCTCCGTGACGGGCTCGAACGGCTCGCCCCCGGCCTCCGCCGGACGGGTGATGGTGCGGCGCACCACATGCAGCGCCGGCAGACACAGGGCCGCGGCCGCGATCAGCGTATCCTTGCCCGCCCCCGAAGGCCCGCAGATGGCAAAGACCGGCATCTCAGCCCGCCCCCGGCGTGAAGGCCGCCACATCCACCAGCCGGTCGCACACACGGGCGCGGGCGGGCTCGTCGTGGAAGATGCCGACGATGGCGCTGCCCCGCGCCTTGGCCTCCTCGATCAGGCACAGGACGGTTTCGCGGTTCGCCGCATCGAGGCTCGCTGTCGGCTCATCGAGCAGCATCACCGGCATCGGCCGCACGAAACCGCGCGCAATGTTCACCCGCTGCTGCTCGCCGCCCGAAAACGTGGTGGGCGAGAGCGACCAGAGCCGCTGCGGGATCCGCAGCCGGGTGAGCAGCGCCGCCGCGCGGGCCTCGGCATCCGGCGCATTGCCCAGAGGCTCCGCCACCACCTCGATCGCGGGAACCCGCGGCACCACGCGCAGGAACTGGCTCACATAGCCCATCGTCTCGCGCCGCAGCGCCAGGATTTCGCGCGGGCGCGCGCGCGCGATATCCACCCCCGCGATCCGGATCTCGCCGGAGGCCGCCAGGTAATTGCCCCAGATCATCCGCATCAGCGTGGATTTCCCCGCCCCGGAGGCCCCCACCAGCCCGACGCATTCCCCCGCCGCCACCGAAAGCCGCGCCCCCGTCATCACCGGGATCACCGTGCCGCCCTGATTGTGCAGCGTGAACGTTTTCGACACATTGCGGATTTCGATCATCTCACACCTGCAGCACCGAGGAGACCAGCAGCTGCGTATAGCCATGCTGCGGATCGTCCAGAACCTGATCCGTCAGGCCGGATTCGACCACCCGGCCACCTTTCATCACCATCAGCCGGTCCGCAAGCAGCCGCACCACCGCGAGATCATGCGTGACCACGATCGCCGAGAGGCCCATCCGCCGCACCAGCCCGCGCAGCAGGTCCAGCAGCCGCGCCTGCACGCTCACATCGAGGCCGCCGGTGGGCTCATCCATGAACACCAGCCGCGGCCCGGTGACGAGATTGCGCGCGATCTGCAGCCGCTGCTGCATGCCGCCGGAGAAGGCAGAGGGGCGGTCATCCACGCGGTCGGCCGCGATCTCCACCCGGCCGAGCCAGTCAATCGCCGTGTCGCGGATCTGGCCATAGTTGCGCGCGCCCACCGCCATCAGCCGCTCGCCCACGTTGCCGCCCGCCGAGACCTGCAGCCGCAGCCCGTCGCGCGGGTTCTGGTGCACATAGGCCCATTCGGTGCGCGCCAACCGCCGCCGCGCGGGCTCCGCCATGGCCAGCATGTCCTGCCCGTCATAGGCGATGCTTCCCGCATCCGGGCGCAGATGGCCCGCGAGGCAGGAGAGCAGCGTGGATTTGCCCGATCCGCTCTCTCCGACGATGCCCAGCACCTCTCCGGGCCAGAGGTTGAACGCCACATCGGTGCAGCCGATCCGGGCGCCATAGCGCTTTTCGAGCCCGCGCACGCTGAACAGGGGGGTCATGCCGCGGCCTCCCCTGCGCGCCGCTCCGCGCAGTAATCGGTATCGGAGCAGACGAAAATCCGCCCGCCCGCATCATCCACGATCACCTCATCGAGGTAGCTTTCCGTCGCGCCACAAAGCGCGCAGGCGTGGTTGGCCTTTCTGGCCTCAAACGGATGGTCCTCGAAATCCAGGCTGCGCACACGCGTATAGGGCGGCAGCGCATAGATCCGCTGCTCGCGCCCCGCGCCGAACAGCATCAGCGCCGGAGACATGTCGAGCTTCGGGTTGTCGAATTTCGGGATCGGCGAGGGGTCCATCACATAGCGCCCCTCCACCAGCACCGGATAGGCATAGGCGGTGGCGATATGGCCGTTGCGGGCGATGTCCTCGTAAAGTTTCACGTGGATCAGCCCGTATTCCTGCAGCTCATGCATCTTGCGGGTCTCGGTCTCGCGCGGCTCCAGAAACCGCAGCGGCTCCGGGATCGGCACCTGAAACACCATGATCTGGTCCTCGGTCAGGGCGCGCTCCGGGATCCGGTGCCGGGTCTGGATCAGCGTCGCCGCGGCGGTATGCTCCGTCACCGCAACCCCCGCCGTGCGCTGGAAGAACCGCCGGATCGAGACCGCATTGGTGGTATCGTCCGCGCCCTGGTCTATCACCTTGAGCACGTCTTCGGGGGTCAGGCAGGCCGCCGTCACCTGCACGCCTCCGGTGCCCCAGCCATAGGGCATCGGCATTTCCCGGCTGGCGAAAGGCACCTGATAGCCCGGGATCGCCACCGCCTTCAGCAGCGCGCGGCGGATCATCCGCTTCGTGTCCTCATCGAGATAGGCGAAGTTGTAGTCGCTCATTTCCGGCGCCCTTTCCCCTGCAGCGTCCAGACCCATTCGAGGCACCTCGGCGCGAACCACAGCATCATTCCCCCGCCTCCCCACGGATCCGCCGCACCAGCTCCAGCTCCGATTGGAAATCGACGTAATGCGGCAGCTTGATATGCTCCAGGAAGCCCGAGGCCTGGATATTGTCGGCATGCGCCAGCACGAATTCCGCGTCCTGCGCCGGGGCGCCGGTGTCGTCCTCGCCCAGCTCCTGCCAGCGCAATGCCCGGTCCACCAGCGCCATCGAGAGCGCCTTGCGCTCGCCCTGCCCGAACACGAGGCCATAGCCGCGGGTGAATTGCGCGGGTTCGCTGCGCGAGCCCAGGAACTGGTTCACCGTTTCGCATTCCGTCAGCTCCACCCGACCGATGGCGACAACGAGCCCGAGCTCCAGGATCTCCATTTCCACCGTGACCATGCCGATGCGCAGTTCGCCCACGAAAGGATGCGTGCGGCCATAGCCGCGCTGCGTCGAATAGGCGAGCGAGAGCAGGAAGCCTTCATCGCCCCGCGCCAGCGCCTGCAGCCGGAGCGGGCGGGCGGCCGGAAATTCCAGCGGCGCGCGGGTCAGGTCGGGCGGCGCGCCATCGGCATCGGGCGCGGGCTCGATCAGCCCGTCGCGGCCAAGGAAGCCTGCCACATGCGGCACTTTCGCGGGCTCCGCGGGTGGCGCCTCCAGCCCCTGCCCCGCCGCGAGGGCCGCGAATTCGAGCAGCCGGTGGGTATAGTCGAAGGTCGGGCCCAGAACCTGCCCGCCCGGCGCATCCTTGAACGTGGCCGAGATGCGCCGGATACAGTCCATCGCCGCCGTCTCCACCGGGCGCGCGGCACCGATCCGCGGCAGCGTGGTGCGGTAGGCTCGGATCAGGAATATCGCCTCGATCAGATCGCCGCGCGCCTGCCGGATGGCGAGTGCGGCCAGCTCCGGATCATAGAGCGAGCCCTCCGCCATCACCCGGTCCACCGCGAGTTTCAGCTGCGCGGTGAGCTGATCGTCGCGCAGCTCCGGCACATCCGGGTCGCCGCGCCGTTCTTCTGCGAGCCAGCGATGCGCATTGTCTATGGCGCGCTCGCCGCCCTTCACCGCCACATACATCAGCAATCCTCCACGCGGGTGCTGCGCGGCACCGCCGCCAGCCGGGCGCCGCAGGTGAAGAAGAAATCGAGCCCTTGCGGCGCCAGCGCGGCATTGGCGCGAAATGCCGCGCCCTCCGGCAGCGAGAGCGCGGCCGCCTCGCGGATACCGGGGCCGGTGAGCCGCGTGCCCACAGGGCGAAGCGCCGCCATCTCCACGATCAGCGTGGCGGAGCGATCCGGATAATCCGCCTGGCCCACAGGGAACCGCGCGACCGGGCACAGCTCCGGCCAGGCGCCAATGGCGAAGCAGGCCTCCTCCGGCGCAACGAAAGGCGCGGCGGTGTGGAAGGTGATCCAATCCCGCACCGCGGCACCGGAGAGGCCGGGCGCGAGCCAGATCCCGGTGGTCCGGTCCGCAAGAGTGAGCAAGAGCCCCGCCGCGGCAGGAGAGAGCGGCGCGGGCGCCGCCACCCCCTCCAGCGTGACGATGGTTCCCGGGCGCGACATCGCCGTGAGCGCCGCGCGAAACGCCCGCGCCGCATCGCGCGACGGATCCTGAAAGCCAGCCAGCATCAGCCCTCCCCGCGCACCATGGTGAAGAAATTGACCTTCGTCGCCGCGGCCTTGCCCGCGCGCGCACGCCGCTCCGCCATCGCCTTTTCGGCCAGCGGATCCAGCACGGCGGCGCGGATTTCGGCGGCGCGCGGGCCCTGCATCAGCGCATCGATGAGCGCGGCCCGCGTGGCATGGCCGCGGTCTCGGCCCTGCACATGGGCATGGCCCTCGCTGCCATCGGCCAGCCGCAGCGCGCAGCGTGTGACCGTCATCTCGCCCAGATTGAACGGCGTGCCGGTGGCCCCGGTGCGGCCGCGGACCATCGCGGTGCCGGTTTCGGGCGCGCGCAGCCAGTCATGCCCGGGGATTTCGCGCGGCATCAGCGCCGCCAGATCCGCGGGCGCGGCGCAAGCCATGAGGCTCATCCACCCCGCCCGCCCGGAGGTTTCGTCGAAGCTCATTTCAGACACCTTGCGGATTTGTCGAAATATATATACAACTAGACAAATAACCGATTCCCCACGCCGCTGGCAATCCGCCCGCGCGTGAAACTTTGGTGACACCTTGGGCCGCACCGCACTCTGGACCGCCATCGCCGATGCGCTCCGCACCGAGATCGCCGCCGGCAGCCGCGCCCCCGGCGACCGCCTGCCGACGGAAGCCGAGCTCTCCGAGCGCTTCGGCGTGAACCGCCACACGGTACGCCGGGCGCTGGCTGCGCTTGTCTCCGAAGGGCTGATCGTGACGCGGCGCGGCGCGGGCGCCCATGTCGCCCCGGCGCCCGCGATCGACTATCCGCTGAGCCGCAGGGTCCGGTTCCGGCAGAACCTGGCCGCATCGGGGCGCGTGGCCGGGCGCCGGGTGCTGGCGCTGGAAACGCGGCGGGCGGACCCGCGCGAAGCCGAGCTGCTGGCCCTGCCCGAGGGCGCGCCGGTGCATGTGCTGGAGGGGGTCTCGCTGGCCGATGGGGTGCCGCTGGCCACGTTCCGCTCCGTGCTGCCCGGGGTGCGGCTGCCCGGGCTGATCGCGGCGCTGGAGGCCGAAAGCTCCATCACTGCGGCACTGAAGCTCTGCGGCATCGCCGATTACACCCGCGCCTGGACCCGGCTGGAGGCGCGCGCGGCCAGCGCCACCCAGGCGCTGCATCTGCAGATTGCGGAAGGATCGCCGGTGATGCGGGTCACCAGCCTGAACCTTGATCCGGAGGATCGGCCGCTGGAATACGGGCGCACCTGGTTCGCCGGAGACCGGGTCGCGCTGACGGTGACGCCGGGGGATTAGCCGTATTTCTCCAGAAATTCCGGCACAGAAAGCACGCGGAAATCCGGGGTTCGGTCGCGCAGCGTGTCGTGATCCCAGTCCCACCAGCCGAGCGCGACCATCCGCTCCGCGAGATCGGGCGCGAGCCGCACCCGCAGCACCCGCGCCGGGACCCCGCCGACGATGGTATAGGGCGCCACGTCGCGCGTGACCACGGCACCCGCGGCCACCACTGCCCCGTGGCCGAGCACCACCTCGGGCTTGATGATGGCGCCATGGCCGATCCAGCTGTCGTGGCCGATGCTGGTGCGGCGGGCCTCGCGGCGCTGCCAGTATTCCGGCCAGGGCGGCAGCCCGTCCCAGTAATAGTCCTGCCGGTACATGAAATGATGCAGCGACGCGCGGTCCAGCGGGTGATCCGTCGGGCCGATGCGCACATTGGCGGCGATATTGGCGAAGCGGCCGATGGTGGTATTGGCAATATCGCAGAAGCGGTCGCAGTAGCTGTAGGCGCCGATATGGCTGTTCTCGATACGGCAGCTCTCGCCGACCCTGGTCCAGGGGCCGAAGGTGGCGTTGACGAGGGTGCAGCCGGTGCCGATCCGGGCACCTCCGGGGGAAAGCTCAGGCATGGTCCACCTTCCGCAGCAGCTTATGGCGCAGCCAGCCCGAGAAGCTGTCCATCGCCATCACCAGGATCAGCACCAGGACGATGTAATAGGTGACTTCCTCCCAGTCTTTCTGCGTCAGCATCGCCTGGGTGAGCAGAAGCCCGATCCCGCCGCCGACGATGGCGCCGATCACCGTGGCACCGCGTGTGTTGGATTCCAGAAAATACAGAACCTGGCTCAGGATCACCGGCGCGATCTGCGGCAGCACCCCGAAACGGCCGCGCTGCAGCGCATTGGCGCCGGTGGAGCGCAGCCCCTCCACCTGCTTCGCGTCGATATTCTCCAGCGCTTCGGAGAACAGCTTGCCGAAGCTGCCGGTATCGGTGAGCAGGATCGCGAGCGCGCCGGTCAGTGGCCCCGGCCCGAAGGCGCGCGAGAGCACGATCGTCCAGATCAGCCCGTCCACCCCGCGCAGGAAATCGAACACCCGCCGGATCGCGAAGCGCAGCGGACCAAGCGGCATCATGTTGCGCGCCGCGACGAAGGCCAGCGGCAGCGCGAAGACCGCGGCCCCCATCGTGCCCAGGAACGCCATCAGCAGGGTTTCGAACAGCGCGCCGAAGACCTGCCCATGGTGCCACATGCCATTGAACCAGAAATCCTGCAGCACAGCGCGCAGGTTTGACATGCCCGGGCGGATCGGCGCCTCGAACAGGCTCGCCCAGATCTGGCCCCAGCTCATGTAGTGAAACGGGCTGTCGAGGTCGAAGAACCACAGCTCCCAGCCGGGCGCATAGCGGAACACTTCGGCGCGCGAGCGGGTCACGCTCAGCCGGCCATCGGGCGCGCTGATATCCACCCGCGTATCGGAGGCGCTGATCCAGCGCTGGACTGTACCGTCGGGCGTGATCAGGCGCAGCCCGCCCTGCCCCGGCGCCACCGAAACCGTACCATAGCCCGCAATATCGAAGCGCACGCCTTCGGGCGCAAGCGCCGCATGGCTGCCACCGGGCAGATCGACTTCGGTGATGCCCGCGCGCAGATGCACCCACTCCGGCCAGCGGCCTTCGGGATAGGTGCCCTTGCGCTCGCCCTCGATCGCGACCGTTGTGCCGCCGAAGCGGTAATCGCGGGTCACATGGGTCTTGTAGCTCCAGGTATCGCCCAGCAGCACGCCCATGTTCGCCGGGCGGAACCGCTCCGCAAGGCCGGGCACATCCAGCGCGAAGAAGGCATAGACCAGATACACGAGCACCAGAGCCGGAAGGCCGAGGGCCGTGCGCCGCAGGCGGCGGAAATGCTGCTGCACCTCGGGCGAAATCGCGGCGGCGGTCATGCTGTTCCCCGGATCAGGCGGTCGCGCAGCCGGCTGGAGAGCTGGTCGATGACGACGATGGTGACGAAAAGCAGGATGAAGATTGCGGCTGCGGCATCGTAGCGCCCGAGGCCCCAGCCGATGGCGACCTTCAGCTCGTAGCCGATGCCGCCCGCGCCCACGAAGCCGAGAATGGCCGAGGCCCGCACATTGATTTCGAGCCGCATCAGCGCGTAGCTGAGCCAGTTCGGCGCCACCTGCGGCACCACGCCCAGCGCCATCCGCTGCACCCAGCCCGCCCCGACCGAGGCGAGACCCTCCACCGGCTTCGCATCGGCATTCTCGTTCACCTCGGCGAAGAGCTTGCCGAGCGCGCCGAAGGTATGCAGCGTGATTGCCAGCATGGCTGGCACCGGCCCGCCCCCCAGCGCAAAGATCAGCGCCAGCGCCACCACGATTTCGGGCAGCGCCCGGAACAGGTCCATCAGCCGCCGCACCGGGGTGACGATCCAGCCCGCGGGCGCCAGGTTTCGCGCCGCCAGCAGCGAGAGCACCACCGCCCCCGCGGTGCCGATCAGCGTGGCGCTGAGCGCGATATTCAGCGTTTCCATCAGCGCGGGAAGATAGGCCCGCATCTGCCCCGGCAGGCGGTGGGCCTTGGCCGCGGCCTCGGTGAAGAGCTCCGCCGGGAAATCCCCGATCCGGTGCAGCCCCTGCCAGAAGCCGCCCGCATTGCGCGCATCCGCAAGCCCGAACCCCGCCGCCAGCACGGCCACGAACACCGCCAGCAGCACCGCCGTCAGCCCCCTGCGGCGGCGCGCCATTGCCAGATAGTCCGCCTCGATCCGGGCGAGGTTCCCCGTTACGTCGCTCATCCGCATGCCCATGAAAAAAGGACGGCCCCGGAGGGCCGCCCGATACGGATTTAAATCACTTGCCGGTCATCTTGCGCGCGTCGATGATCGACTGATACTGCGCATGGGTGACAGGGATGAAATCCTTCGCCTCGCCCGAAGCCACGCCATAGGCGCATTTCGCATCGGTCTCGTGCAGATCGGCGCTCAGCTGGGTGACCTTGTCCTTCACATCCAGCGGCAGCGCCTTGCGCACCACCATCGGCCCTTCCGGGATCTCCTTGGATTTCCAGATCTCCACCAGATCGTTCATGTTGACGAGCCCGGCATCCACCGCCTTGCGCAGCGCGCCGGAATTGTAGCCGTCTTCCCAGGCGCCCTGCCCGTCTGCCCAGGTGACGCCGCCATCGACATCGCCGTTGTTGACCGCGACGATGGTCTGCTCATGGCCGCCGGTGAACTTCACATCCTTGAAGAAGTCGCCCGGCTTCGTGGAAATACCGGCCGCGGTCATTTCCACCGTCGGGATCAGATAGCCCGAGGTGGAGTTCGGATCGCCGAAGCCCATCACCTTGCCCTTCATGTCCTGCAGCGAGGTGATGCCCTTGTCCTTGCGCGCAAAGCCGATCGAATAATAGCCGATCGAGCCGTCCATGTTCTGCTTCACCAGAACCGGCTCCACCGCCTCCGGATCGGTGAGGTAGATCTTGGCGTAGCCTGAGGCGCCGAGCCAGGCCATATCCAGCGTGCCGCCGAGCAGGCCCTGGATCACGCCGTCATAATCGGCCGGGGTGAACACCTTCACCGGCACGCCCAGGCTGTCTTCGATCAGCTTGCGGTAGCATTCGTTGGAGTTGATCCGGTCCTGGGCGTTCTCGCCGCCCATGATGCCCAGATTGAACTGGGTGATCTGTTGAGCGGCGAGGGGCTGCGCCAGCAGGGCGGCGGCAAGGAGGGCGGCGGTCAGGTGTTTCACGGGTCGTCTCCTGAGATGTGAAAATCAATCGGTCAGCATCGCGCGCGCATAGCCCGGATCCTCCGGCAGGAGGTCGAGCGCGGTCGACGTGGCGGCTTCGGAAAAGCTGGCGTCGGCGCCGTAGATGTCGCGCGCGGCGCCTGCGGTCAGCTGTGCGGGCGCGCCATCGAAGACGATCCGCCCGCCGCGCATCCCGATCACGCGGTCGCAGTAGCGCCGCGCGGTATCGAGGGTGTGGAGATTGGCGATCACGGTGCGCCCATCCTCCTCGTGGATGCGGCGCAGCGCCTGCATCACGATCTGGGCGTTCATCGGGTCGAGGGAAGCGATCGGCTCATCGGCGAGCACGATCTTCGGGTCCTGCATCAGCGCCCGGGCGATGGCCACGCGCTGCTGCTGCCCGCCCGAAAGCGCCTCGGCCCGCTTCGGCGCCTGCTCGGCAATGTCCAGCCGGTCCAGAATGGCGATGGCGCGGGCGATATCTTCAGCCGGCCACAGGTTGAACAGGCTCACCAGCGTGCCGCGGCGGTTCAGAAGGCCATGCAGCACATTGGAGACCACATCCATGCGCGGCACCAGGTTGAACTGCTGGAAGATCATCGCGCATTGGCTTTGCCAGGCGCGGCGGTCGCGGCCGCGCAGCGCCAGGACATCGCGGCCATCGACCAGAAGCCGCCCGCGGGTGGCATCGGTCATCCGGTTCATCATCCGCAGGAAGGTGGATTTGCCCGCCCCGGAGCGCCCGATGATCCCGATCATCATCGGCTTCGCGACCGAGAAGCTGACCGCGTCGACCGCGGCGCGCGCGCCGAAGATCTTCGTTACGCCCTCGACCTGAATATGCATTCCGCGCCCTTCCGCCCGCCTTGATCGCGGCGGACCCTAGGAGGGCTGTCTGACGGAAAGATAACGCAGGCGTATCGGTTCGATGAAGTTGCCCGCCGAAAGATCTGGCGGCCAGACATGCAAACGGCGCGGGACCATGCCCGCGCCGCAAGCGATGGTCAGGGTCTCAGAGGCTTGCGTCCAGCGCGGCCAGGATCTTGTCGCCCATCTGGCTCGTGGTGACCGGCACGCCGCCTTCGGGGCCCATCAGATCAGCGGTGCGCACACCATCGGCCAGCACCTTTTCCACGGCCTTTTCAAGGCGATCCGCCTCGGCGCCCTGATCGAAGCTGTAGCGCAGCGCCATCGCGAAGCTGAGGATACAGGCGATCGGGTTCGCCTTGCCCTGCCCCGCGATATCGGGCGCCGAGCCATGCACGGGCTCATAGAGCGCCTTCGGGCGGCCATTCGCCATCGGCGCGCCGAGCGAAGCCGAGGGCAGCATGCCCAGCGAACCGGTCAGCATCGCCGCCAGATCCGAGAGCAGATCGCCGAACAGGTTGTCGGTCACGATCACGTCGAACTGCTTCGGCCAGCGGGTCAGCTGCATGGCGCCCGCATCGGCATACATGTGGCTCAGCTCCACGTCGGGGTATTCCTTGTCGTGGATTTCCTGCACGACCTGGCGCCACAGCACGCCCGATTCCATCACATTGGCCTTCTCCATCGAGCAGACCTTGTTGCCCCGGCGCCGTGCGAGCTCGAAGGCGGAGCGCGCCACGCGGGCGATCTCGCTCTCGGTGTAGCGTTGGGTGTTGATGCCCACGCGCTCGTTGCCCTCGGTGGTGATGCCGCGCGGCTCGCCGAAATACACGCCCGAGGTCAGCTCGCGCACGATCATGATGTCGAGCCCGGCCACCACGTCCTTCTTCAGCGAGGAGAAATCGGCCAGCGCGTCGAAGCACTGCGCCGGGCGCAGGTTCGCATAGAGGTCCATTTCCTTGCGCAGGCGCAGCAGGCCGCGCTCCGGCTTCACGGAGAAATCCAGATTGTCGTATTTCGGGCCGCCGACGGCGCCGAGCAGCACCGCATCGACCTCCTGCGCCTTGGCCATGGTCGCATCGGTGAGCGGCGTGCCATGCGCATCATAGGCGCAGCCGCCGACCAGATCTTCGGAGACGTCGAAGGCCAGGCCACGCTTGTCGCCGTACCAGCCGATGATCTTTTTCACCTCGGCCATGACTTCGGGGCCGATGCCGTCGCCGGCGAGGATGAGAAGGGTTGGGTTGGCCATGCGTATCTCCTCCGGATGGGTCGCGAGTGGCGTAGCCAAAGGGGCAGGCGGGGTCAAGCGCGGCCCTGTCAATACAGGGAAATATCGACCCAGACGAGCCGGTGCCGGGCCGCCTGCGCGGGGCCGAGCCCGGCGCCCGCCACCTGCAGCCCCGGGCCCGGCAGCACATAATCGGTGCGCAGCACCCCGGGCGGCTTGCCGTAATCCACCGTATCCACCCCGGGCAGCGGGTCCTGCACCTGCGCCAGCAGCGCGGCCAGCACGGCGCGCCGCCCGTCGCCCTTCTGTGGATCGACCCCGATCTTGCCCAGCACCACATAAGGGCCGGGCGCGGGCTTCTCGGGCAGGGCGCCTTCGAGATAGCGCAGCCAGAAGGCGGTCTCGTCCTGATTGCGGGCGATGTTGCGCGGGGTGAAGGCGGGCGCGGTGGGGGCATAGGCCAGCAGGTGCAGCGCCGCCCCCGAAGGCAGGGTGACGGGCACATCCCAATGCGCCGTGGTGGACAGCCGCTGCACGCGGCGCACCTCCGCCGGCATGCCGTCGAGCTCCGCGCCGGGCAGATCGGCCCAGAGAAAGGTCGAGAAATCCCTCACCGGCCCGAGCGGCAGCCGCGACAGCAGCGCCATCCCGTCCTGCCCCGGGAACCGGCCATAGCCCTGCGCATCCCGCGCCTGACCAAGCCGCCCGTTGCCATCCAGATCGAGCCCGGTGGCCATGCCGGTATTGGGCCGCGCGGCGAAGCTGTAGGGATAGTCCACCCCGGCCTCGCGCAGGCGCGCCATGAAGGCCGCCAGCGCATCGCCCTGATAATCCCAGTCGAACCCGGTCAGGAGCAGGATGTCGGGCCGCGCGGCCACGATCACCCCGATCGCGGCGGCGATCTGCTTGTCCTTGCCCGCCTCGATATCGCGCAGCAGGAGCCCCGGACCGTCGCGGCTCAGCTCCGGGTCCCAAGTCGCAATGCGCAGGGTTTCGGCCCGGAGCGGCAGCGCCAGAAGCGCACACAGGATCAGCGTCAGAAATCTCATGGCCCGGAGGGAATGCGAAATTTGCGCCCCGCGCAATGAAAAAGGCCGCCCCGGGGGGCGGCCTTGCGGTCTCAGACCCAGGGGCGCGATTGCGCCGCGGTGGTCTCGAAACTGTCGATCGAACCCACCTTTTCCAGCGTCAGGCCGATATCGTCCAGCCCGTTGATCAGGCAGTGCTTCTTGAACGGGTCGATGTCGAAGCGGATGACCTGGCCGTCGGAGGTGGTGATCTCCTGCTTTTCGAGGTCCACGGTCATGCGGGCATTGGCGCCGCGCTCGGCATCCTTCATCAGGATATCGACCTGCTCCTGCGGCAGCCGGATCGGCAGCATGCCGTTCTTGAAGCAGTTGTTGAAGAAGATGTCGGCGAAGGAGGTGGAGATCACCGCCTTGATGCCGAAATCCGCCAGCGCCCAGGGCGCATGCTCGCGCGAGGAGCCGCAGCCGAAATTATCGCCCGCGACGATGATCTCCGCCTTGCGGTACTGCGGCTTGTTCAGCACGAAATCGGGGTTTTCGTTGCCGTTGTCATCATAGCGCATCTCGTCGAAGGCATGCACGCCCAGGCCCGAGCGCTTGATCGTCTTCAGGAATTGCTTCGGGATGATCATGTCGGTGTCGATATTGACCAGCGGCATCGGGGCCGCGATCCCGGTGAGGGTGGTGAACTTGTCCATGGGTCAGAATTTTCCGGTTTTCCTGAGCGCGAGGCCCAGCGAGAGAAGGGTGATGCCGATCACGATCAGCTCGATCGCGAGCAGCGTTCCAAGAAGGACGAGGCTGGCCGCGGGCAGCGCCGCCAGCACATAGAGCCCGAGCAGCGTGGAGACGATGCCCGAGAGCACCATCATCCAGAACAGGCGCGTGCCGCGGAACCGCGCGACGGCCGCATAAAGCCGCGCGAGGCCCGAGGCCAGGAACAGCACGCCCACGACCAGCGTCAGCGAGACCATCGCCGCCATCGGCTGCGCCAGCATCCACACGCCGAGCACGATATCGACCAGGCTGATGAAGGACGCCCAGCCCCGGTGCGGCATGGTGCGGTCCGAGAAGGACGCATAAAGGCCCACCACGCCGCTGATCAGGAACACCCAGCCGACCAGAACGGTCACCGCCAGAGAGGCGGGCAGGGGGAAGATCAGCGCCGCGAGCCCGCCCAGAAGGGCGAGCGCGCCGGAGAGGATGAGGACGGTGGTGCCTTTCATGGCTCTGCTCCTGCGGCCGTGGTTTGCGGCAGGGTACCGCAAACCACGCATCCGTCACGCGAATTCGGCCGCGCCGATCAGGGTGCGCACATCGGTCAGGTGGCCGGTGATCGCCGCCGCCGCCGCCATCGCCGGGCTGACGAGGTGGGTACGGCCATTGCGGCCCTGACGGCCCTCGAAGTTGCGGTTCGAGGTCGAGGCGCAGCGCTCGCCCGGGTACAGCTGGTCCGGGTTCATCGCGAGGCACATCGAGCAGCCCGCCAGGCGCCACTCGAACCCGGCATCGGTAAACACCTTGTCGAGGCCCTCTTCCTCGGCCTGCAGCCGCACCAGCCCCGAGCCCGGCACCACCATGCCGCGCACGCCCGGCGCGATGTGGCGGCCCTTCAGGATTTCGGCCGCGGCGCGCAGATCCTCGATCCGGCCGTTGGTGCACGAGCCGATGAACACCGCGTCGATCTTGATGTCGGTGAGCTTCATGCCCGGCGTCAGGTCCATGTATTCCAGCGACCGCCGCGCGGCATCGATCTTGCCGCCCTGGAAATCCTCGGGCGCGGGCACGGTGCCGGTGATCGGCAGCACGTCCTCGGGCGAGGTGCCCCAGGTCACCACCGGCTCGATATCCTCGCCGCGGATGGTGACGACCTTGTCGAACTGCGCGCCCTCATCGGTGAAGAGCGTGCGCCACCAGTTCAGCGCAGCCTCCCATTGCGCGCCTTTGGGCGCATGCGGGCGGCCCTTCACATAGGCGAAGGTGGTCTCATCAGGCGCGATCAGACCGGCGCGCGCGCCCCCCTCGATCGCCATGTTACAGACCGTCATCCGGCCTTCCATGCTCAGCGCGCGGATCGCCTCGCCGCAATATTCGATGACATAGCCGGTGCCGCCCGCAGTGCCGGTCTTGCCGATGACGGCGAGGGTGATGTCTTTCGCGGTCACACCCGGGCGCAGATGGCCGGTGATCTCCACCTTCATGTTCTTCGATTTCTTCTGGATCAGCGTCTGCGTGGCCAGAACATGCTCCACCTCAGAGGTGCCGATCCCATGCGCCAGCGCGCCGAAGGCGCCGTGGGTGGCGGTGTGGCTGTCTCCGCACACCACCGTCATGCCGGGCAGGGTCCAGCCCTGTTCGGGGCCGACGATATGCACGATGCCCTGGCGGATATCGGTCACCGGATAGTAGTTGATACCGAATTCGCGGGCGTTCTTGTCCAGCGTATCGACCTGGATCCGCGATTCCTCGTTTTCGATATGGGTCTCGCGGCCCTCGGTCGTGGGCACGTTGTGGTCGGGCACGGCGATGGTCTTTTCCGGCGCGCGCACCTTGCGCCCCGCCATGCGCAGGCCCTCGAAGGCCTGCGGGCTGGTCACTTCATGGACCAGGTGGCGGTCGATATACAGCAGGCAGGTGCCGTCTTCGTCCTGCGAGACGACATGCGCGTCCCAGATCTTGTCATACAGCGTTTTCGGAGCGGACATGGCTCTCTCTCTCGATGGCTCTGAAGGGGGTTCCGGCTCTGGCCGGACGGCATGGGGCGGCAAAGGCCCCGCGCGACGTCAAAGTCGGGCGAGGGCGGAGCGGCTTTCGCCGATGAAGCGCTCCGACAGGCGGACGCGTTCAACGATATCGAACACCATGATCATGGCCCGCATATAGGCCGCCCGGCGATTCCGCGCAAGAATTGTTCATGGCAGCGCGCCTGACCTAACCGCGCAGGGGCCCCGCCGTGCCGGGCCGCATTGAGATTCCGGCCCGATATGATAGACTGCAGGCACAGCCCTGCGCCGGGGCGGCGGCGGCGCGCGAACCTTCGGAGGACAATGTCCTGTCTCAACCATATGCAGCGGCGGGCATTTCCGACGCAAAGGCGGCACCCATGACGGCCGGTCCCATCACCGCGGGTGCCGATGCGACGAGCGATCAGATCCTGGCGCGCGTGCTTTCTTCCCTCGACGACGACAAGGCGGAAGACATCATCACGATCGACCTGCGCGGGCGCTCGTCGATTGCGGATTACATGGTGATCTGCTCCGGGCGGTCCTCGCGGCAGGTCGGCGCCATCGCCGAGAAGCTGGTCGAGCGGCTGAAGGAAGATTTCGGCCGCAACAGCAAGATCGAGGGCAAGGAGCAGGGCGACTGGGTCCTGATCGACACGCAGGACGTGATCGTCCATGTGTTCCGCCCCGAAGTACGCGAATTCTACCAGCTGGAGAAGATGTGGATGCCCACGGGCAGCCGCGTCTGATCCACGACCCGGATGAAAGTGACGATCTGCGCAGTCGGACGGCTGCGCAAGAGCCCCGAGTTGACGCTGATCGAGGATTACCTCGATCGCTTCAACAAGGCGGGGCGGTCGATGGGCCTCGGCCCGGCCGCGATCCATGAGGTCGAGGACAAGAAGAACCTCGGCATGGAGGCGGAGGCCGCGCTGCTGGAGCGCGCGGTGCCCGCGGGCGCGCTGCTGGTGACGCTCGATGAGCGCGGCGATCTGGTGTCCTCCCCCGATTTCGCAGCCCGCCTCGGCGGATGGCGCGATGGCGCGCGCGATGTGGCCTTCGTGATCGGTGGCGCCGACGGCATTGCACCCGGCCTGCGCGCGCGGGCGGACTGGTCGCTGAGCTTCGGGCGGATGGTCTGGCCGCATATGCTGGTAAGGGTGATGCTGGCCGAGCAGCTGTATCGCGCGGGGCAGATCCTCGCCGGAACCCCCTATCATCGCGTGTGATTGCGCGCGTAGCCGTTGTGGCGCGGGCGCGGGGCGCGTAAACAGGGGGCGACAATCCGCAGGAGGCCCCGATGTCCGTTCCGAAACCCGTGGTTCTGTGCATTCTCGACGGCTGGGGCGAGCGCGCCGAGACCGAAGGCAATGCGCCGGCGCTGGCGCATACCCCGAACCTGGACAAGGTTTTCGGCACCTGCCCGAAATCGACGCTGATCACCTTCGGTCCCGATGTCGGCCTGCCGACCGGGCAGATGGGCAATTCCGAAGTGGGCCATACCAATATCGGCGCGGGCCGGGTGGTGGCGATGGATCTGGGCCAGATCGACCTCGCAATCGAGGATGGCAGCTTTTTCCGTAATGAGGCGATCCTGCGGTTCACCGAGAAGGTGAAGGCCGCGAAGGGCAGGGCGCATCTGTTCGGGGTGATTTCCGATGGCGGCGTGCATGGCCACATCACGCATACGCTGGCGGCCTGCAAGGCGCTGACCGATGCGGGCGTGCCGGTCGTGGTGCATGCGATCACCGATGGCCGCGACGTGGCCCCCGATTCCGCCGCGCGTTTCATCGACGATTTTGTGGCCCGGATACCGAAGGGCGCCAGCGTCGGCACGGTGATCGGGCGCTATTGGGCGATGGACCGCGACAACCGCTGGGAGCGGGTGGGGCGCGCCTATGAGGCGATCGTGGATGCGGCGGGGCTCCATGCCGAAACCCCGGCCGAGGCGGTGGCACAAAGCTATGCCAAGAAAGAGATGGACGAATTCATCCAGCCCACGGTGATCGGCGATTATGCCGGGGCCGAGGATGGCGATGGCTTCTTCTGCCTGAACTTCCGCGCGGATCGCGCCCGCGAGATCCTGCGGGCGCTGGCCGAGCCGGGATTTGCGGAGATCGACGTCGCCGGGCGGCCGGACTGGTCTGCAATGCTGGGGATGGTCGAATATTCGGTGGCGCACAACGCCTATATGGAGACCGCCTATCCGAAGCGTGACATCGTCAATACCCTGGCGGAATGGGTTTCGAAACAGGGGCTTACCCAGTTTCACTGCGCCGAGACGGAAAAATACCCGCATGTGACCTTCTTCCTCAACGGCGGCAAAGAGGCCCCCTGGCCCGGCGAGGACCGGACGATGCCGAAATCGCCCAAGGTCGCGACCTATGACCTGCAGCCGGAGATGAGCGCGCCCGAGGTGACCGAGCGGTTCGTCGAGGCGATCGCGCATGGCTACGACCTGATCGTGGTGAACTATGCCAACCCCGACATGGTCGGTCATACCGGCAGCCTGCCCGCCGCGATTCAGGCCTGCGAGGAGATCGACCGCGACATCGGCCGGGTCATCGCCGCGCTGAACCAGGCCGGGGGCGCCATGATCATCACCGCCGATCACGGCAATTGCGAAACCATGATCGACCCGGTGACGGGCGGGCCTCATACGGCGCATACCACGAACCTGGTGCCGGTGGCGCTGGTGGGCGGGCCCGCGGGCGTGAGCCTGCGGCCCGGGCGGCTGGCGGATCTGGCGCCGACGCTGCTCGACCTGATGCAGCTGCCGCTTCCGCCAGAAATGACCGGCAAGACGCTGATCGTGCGCTGATGCGGGCCTTCGCGATCTGGCTGCTTTCGGCCTCGCTGGCCGCGGCCAATCCGGCAACGGATGCGGCGCTGAAGGCCGCGGATGACCTGCGCGGCGCGATCGCGGAGCTCGATGCCGCGCAGACCAAGGCGGACCGGGTGGCGGCGCTGACTACCACCATCACCGCCTATGAACGCGGCCTCGCGGCACTGCGCGACGGGCTGCGGCGCGCCGCGATCCGCGAGCAGGAGATCGAGAAGGGCTTCAACGCGAAGCGCGCGCAGGTGGGCCGGCTGCTGGGCGTGATGAGCACCATGCAGCAATCCGAGGGGCCGCTGCTGCTGCTGCATCCGGCCGGGGCTGTCGGGTCAGCGCGCTCGGGGATGGTGATGGGCACGGTGACCCCGGCACTCGAGGCCGAAGCGGAGAAAATGCGCACGTCGCTCGAGGAGATCCGCGAGCTGCGCAGCGTGCAGGCGAATGCGGCGCAGGTATTGGAGGGCGGGCTCGCCTCGGTGCAGAACGCCCGTACCGCGCTCGCGCAGGCGATTTCAGACCGCAGTGCGCTGCCCAAACGCTATCTGGAAGAACCCGAGGAGCTGCGCCAGCTGGTCAGCAGCGCCGATACGCTGGAGGCCTTCGCGACCGGCGTGGCCGGCCTCGACAGCGATATCGGCCCCCCGCGCGAGGATTTCGCCGGAGCCAAGGGCAGCCTGCCGATGCCGGTGATGGGATCGGTGCTGCGCGGCTTCAACGAGGCCGACGCGGCCGGGATCCGGCGCCCGGGCCTGGTGATTGCCGCAGCACCCGCCACATTGGTGACCACACCCTGGCCCGCGACGATCCGCTACCGCGGGCCGCTGCTCGACTACGGAAATGTGATGATTCTGGAGCCGGCGCAGGGCTATCTTCTGGTTCTGGCGGGGCTTGGCACCGTCTATGGTGAGGTGGGCGACGTGCTCCCGCGGGGGACGCCGGTCGGTTTGATGGGCGGATCCGAACCCGCCGCGCAGGAATTCGGTGCGGATTTCGTAAAAGCCGCACAGAATGGTGGTGGCGCCGACCGTTCGGAGACGCTTTATTTGGAACTCAGGAAGGGCAAGACGCCCGTGAACCCCGCTGAGTGGTTCACCCAGACGAAAGACTGAAGGTTGGGAATGAGAAAATTCGTCATGGCCGCGCTTGGCGGTACCGTCGCGGGGGTGCTGATCTCGTCTCAGGTCGCACCGCTGCTGGCGCAAGACGCGGCCAAGCCGGCCTCTGTCTATGAACAGCTCGACCTGTTCGGGGATGTGTTCGAGCGGATCCGCCAGGACTATGTGGAGCAGGTCGACAGCAAGAAGCTGGTCGAGGCCGCGATCAACGGGATGCTGAGCTCGCTCGACCCGCATTCGAGCTACATGCCGCCCGACGATTACGACAACATGAAGGTCCAGACCCGCGGTTCCTTCGGCGGGCTCGGGATCGAGGTCACGCAGGAAGACGGCTTGGTGAAGGTCGTGTCGCCGATGGACGGCACGCCCGCCGCCCAATCCGGGATCCAGTCCGGGGATTATATCACCCAGGTGAACGGCGAGAGCCTGATGGGCCTGACCCTCGATCAGGCGGTGGACAAGATGCGCGGCCCGGTGGGCAGCGAGATCACCGTGACCGTGGTGCGCAAGGGCACGCAGGACCCGTTCGACGTGACCATGACCCGCGACACGATCAAGCTCACCGCGGTGCGCGGGCGGCTGGAAGGCAAGACCGCGGTGCTGCGGATCACCACCTTCAACGACCAGACCTTCCCGAACCTGCAAGACAGCCTGAAGAAGGCCGTGGCAGACGCGGGCGGCATGGACAAGGTCGACGGGATCGTGCTCGACCTGCGCAACAATCCAGGCGGGCTGCTCACGCAGGCGATCGCGGTTTCCGATGCCTTCCTCGACAAGGGCGAGATCGTCTCGACCCGCGGCCGCAAGCCCGAAGACAGCGAGCGCTTCAACGCCACCGCCGGCGATCTGGCCGAGGGCAAGCCGATCGTGGTTCTGATCAACGGCGGCTCGGCTTCGGCGTCCGAAATCGTCACCGGCGCACTGCAGGATCATCACCGCGCGATCGTCGTGGGCACCAAGAGCTTCGGCAAGGGTTCGGTGCAGACCGTGATCCCGATCAAGGGCGAGGGTGCCATGCGCCTGACCACGGCGCGCTACTACACGCCCTCGGGGCGCTCGATCCAGGCTCTGGGCATCGCGCCCGATGTGGTGGTGCAGCAGCCCGATCCGGTGCCCGCGGGCGAGGAGGATCAGGACAAGGATACGGTGAAGACCCGGTCCGAGGCCGATCTGCGCGGCATCCTGTCGAACGATTCGATGACCGACGAGGAAAAGAAGCAATATCAGGAAGATATCGAGAAAGCGGAAGCCGCGGCGAAGCTGCGCCTCGAGGATTATCAGCTCGCCTATGCGCTCGATATCATCAAGGGCCTGTCTGTCCTCGGCAATGAAGGCGCACAGGCCGCGGCAAAGCCGGTGCCTGTGCCGGCCCCGGCGCCCGCGAAGAAATCCAACTGACCTCCGGGGGCCTTCGGGCCCCCTTTTTACGGAACAGAGTGATGACACCCGAAGAACGCGATGCGCTGCCCTATCGGCCCTGTGCCGGGGTGGTCCTGCTGAACCCTCAGGGCCTGGTCTTTGCCGGGCAACGGATCGACAGCCCGGTTCCGGCCTGGCAGATGCCGCAGGGGGGCATCGATGCGGGGGAGAAGCCCGGCGAAGCAGCGTTGCGCGAGCTCTGGGAAGAGACCGGGGTGCGGGCGGAGCTGGTTGAGAAGCTCGCCAAGACGACCGACTGGGTCACCTATGACCTGCCGCCCGAATTGCTGGGCAAGGTCTGGAAGGGTAAGTACCGCGGGCAGAAACAGAAATGGTTCCTGTTCCGCTTCCTTGGGGCGGATAGCGACGTGGATATTCAGACCGAGCATCCGGAATTCTCGGTCTGGGCCTGGAAAAGCCATGCCGAAGTGCTGGAGTCGATCGTGCCGTTCAAGCGGCCGGTCTACGAGCAGGTGTTCTCCGAGTTTCGCAACTGGCTGCGTTAACGCAGCCAGATCGACTTTTCACCCATTTTTGCGATGAAGGCCTGATGCGCGTCGGCCTCCGCCTGGCTCAGCCGGGACGGGAGCGGCACCGGGCGCGGACGCGGGCGCCAGTCTTCCTCCACCGCGGCTGACTGCGCGCGGCTTGGCTCGATGCTGAGGCCGAACACGGGCTGCCGCCCGCCGATCAGCTCCAGATAGACATCCGCCAGGATTTCGGAGTCGAGCAAGGCCCCGTGCAGCGTGCGCGACGAATTGTCGATGCCGAAGCGGCGGCAAAGCGCATCGAGCGAGGCCGGGGAGCCCGGAAATTTGCGCCGCGCCATCATCAGCGTGTCGATCGCGCGGGCGGGCTCGATCAGAGGTTTTTTGACCCAGGACAGCTCGGCATTCAGGAATTTCACGTCGAAGGCCGCGTTGTGGATCACGAGCTTTGATTCGGGGCCGATGAAATCCAGGAAATCCTGCGCGATCTGCGCAAAGACCGGCTTGTCGCGCAGGAACTCCTCGCTGATGCCATGGACCTGGAAGGCCTCCGTTGGCATGTCGCGCTCGGGGTTGATGTATTGGTGATAGGTTTTTCCGGTGGGCACATGGTTGAACAGCTCCACCGCGCCGATTTCCACGATCCGGTGGCCCTCCGAAGGCTCGAACCCTGTCGTTTCTGTATCGAGAACAATTTCACGCATGCTGGCTCCTGATCCGGGCGATCAATTCTCGCACGGCGGCGCGGGTGCCCTCAAGGGTCAGCGTTTCGATCACATGATCGGCCCGAGCCCGCTTCTGCGCATCGGGAAGCTGGCGCTGAAGGATCAGATCGAGCTGTTCGGAGGACATCGTGCCCCGTTCCAGCACCCGCGCCCGCTGCACCTCCGCCGGAGCCGACACCACAAGCACGGCATCGCAGAGTTTGTTTGCTCCGGTTTCAAACAGAAGCGGGATATCGAGGAGGATCAGATCAGCCTGGGCATGCGCCGCGATGAAGGCTTCGCGCGCGGCGGCTGTGAGCGGATGAACGATGCTTTCCAGCCGGGATAGAGACTGTTTATTACACGCGAGAGCCTCCCGCAGGCGGGGGCGGTCGATTGCGCCGTCCAGAGCCACGCCCGGGAAGGCCTGCGCCACCGGCGCCACAGCGGCGCCCCCCTTGGCATAGAGCGCATGCACCACCGCATCCGCATCCCAGACCGGGACACCTTCTTCGGCGAACATCCGCGCGGTGGTGGATTTCCCCATGCCGATGGAGCCAGTAAGGCCGAGAAGAAACGGCCTCATGCCAGGACTGCGTTGCGCAAAGCCGGCGTGACCTCCGGCCGATGCCCGAACCAGCGGCGGAACCCGGGCGCGGCCTGATGCAGGAGCATCCCCAATCCGTCAACAATCGGACAGCCGCGCGCCTGTGCAGCAGCCAGGAACGGCGTGATCAGCGGGGTATAGACGATATCCGTCGCGACGGCTTCGGGCGGCAAGGCATCGAGCGGGACGTCGAAAGCGTCTTTGCCCGCCATGCCCATCGACGACGTGTTTACCGCCAGCGCCACACCATCGAGACTATCGCCCCGCTGCCCCCAGGGCAGGGCCCGCAGCCCGAATTCTTCGGCCAGCGCGGCCGCGCGCGCATCGGTGCGGTTCGTGATCCGTATTTCCGGGCAGCCGGCATCGCGCAGCGCCACCACGATCGCCCGCGCCGCACCACCGGCGCCGATCACTGCCGCCGGGCCCGCCGCCGGATCCCAATCCGGCGCACCGCTGCGCAGATTGGCGATAAAGCCATAGCCATCGGTATTATCGGCATGGATGCCATCTGCCGTGAAGCTGAGCGTATTGGCCGCGCCGATCCGCCGTACGTCATCCGATACCTGGTCGGCCAGCGCGAGGGCGGCCTCCTTATGCGGGATGGTGATATTGCAGCCCACGAAACCCGCCTTCGGCAGAGCCGCCAGAACTTGCGCCAGATCCCCCGGCGCCACCTCCATCGGGATGTAATGGCCACGGATGCCATAATGGCGCAGCCAGTAGCCATGCAGGGCAGGGGAGCGCGAATGCCCGATCGGTGCGCCGATGACACCGGCCAGCGGGATTTTCATGTTTTCAGCTCTCCTCGCACATGCAGCCAGTTCAGGAACGGGATCAGCGGCAGGCCCAGCACCGAGAAGTAATCCCCTTCGATGGCGGAGAAAAGCGTGACGCCCTCCTCCTCCAGCTTATAGCCGCCGACAGACCAGCGGATACTCTCCCAGTTCCGGGCCACATACTCGCGGATGAAGGGCTCCGACAGGCGGCGCATGGTCAGCCGCACTTCGCCGGTGTGGCGCCACACCGGCGCACCATCTCGGCAGACGACCAGCGCGCTCAGAAGCCGGTGCGTCTGGCCGGAGAGGGCCAGAAGCTGCGCCACCGCGGTCTCGGACCTATCCGGCTTCGAGAATATTTGCCCTTTTAATTCAAGTATCTGATCGGCACCGAGAACCACCGCGCCCGGATATTTCGCGGAAATTTTCGCAGCCTTCATCTCTGCAAGAGCATCCGCAATATCGCGCGGCGTGGCGCCCTCCGCCTCCAGCGCGGGGCGAATGGCTTCTTCGTCAATACGGGCGGGTATGATCTCCACCGGCAGGCCCGCATTACGCAGCAACTGCGCGCGGACCTCGGAGGCAGATGCCAGGATCAGATTTGCCATGTGGACAACTCCCGGGAGAACTGGGTGGGAGTCCGCGGGGACAAACCCGGGACCGATTTTTCCTCCACGGAGCGGGCAGGGTTTGTCAAGGAACGAAAGCGGACTCTCCCCCTGTCGATGCGGTTATCCCCGTGCGGGGGAAAACTTCAGGGACTCACGCGAACATCCCGTGACTCCGCACGGATTTATTCACCGAAGCGAGTCGTGCAACACATTGAAAAAATATTCTGTTTTTGTCTTTCCACAGATTTTGCGCTGCAGCGCCGGATTTCGTCCCGGCTGTGGATGAAGCGGGGAGAAACCAGTAATCCACATTATCCACAGGGCCTAATACATCATCATCTTTCTTTTCTTTTTATATTCTTTAAGAAGATGGCGGCTGCAGGAGACCCCAGATGACCGACTTTCTCGCGAGTGTTTACCCTTGGGTGAAGGCGTTTCACGTCATGTCGGTACTGGCGTGGATGGCCGGGCTGTTCTACCTGCCGCGGCTCTATGTGTATCACGTCGAGGGGCTACGAAAGCAGGGCGTCAGTCGCGGATCCGACATGGATCTGCTGTTTCAGCATCAGGAACGCTTGCTCCTGCGCGCGATCATGAACCCTGCGATGGTCTCGAGCTGGGTTTTCGGGCTGGCGCTGGTCGCGACGCCCGGCATCGTCGATTGGTCCAGCCTCTGGCCCTGGGTGAAGGCTGCGGGTGTTCTGGGCATGACCGGATTTCACATGGTTCTTGCCCGCGCGCGGCGGCAATTCGCGCGCGGGGAAAACCACCGCACCGGCCGGCAATGGCGGCTGATGAACGAAATCCCGACCCTGCTGATGATCGCGATCGTCTGCGCGGTGATCGTGAAATTCTGAGGATTTGTTGACTCGCTGCGCCTGAGCGCTTATCTGCGGAGGCAGCCCCGGCCGTCCGGCCGTCCGGTTTCAGCCTGCACGCCTTTTTTTACGCGCCACTTTGGCGCCCGATGGATGTATCCATGACCGAACGTCTCAACCTTTCCGATCTCAAGGCGAAAAGCCCCAAGGACCTGCTGGCGATGGCCGAGGACTGGGAGATCGAGAATGCCTCGACCATGCGCAAGGGCGAGATGATGTTCCAGCTGCTGAAGGAACATGCCGAGGAAGGCGTGGAAATCGGCGGCGACGGGGTTCTGGAAGTGCTGCAGGACGGGTTTGGCTTCCTGCGCTCCACTGAAGCGAACTATCTGCCCGGCCCGGACGACATTTACGTCAGCCCCGAGATGATCCGGCAGTATTCGCTGCGCACCGGCGATACGGTGGAGGGGATCATCCGCGCGCCCGGCGAGAATGAGCGCTACTTCGCGCTCACCGCGGTGGAGCGGATCAACTTCGAGGAGCCGGAGCGTGCGCGCCACAAGGTCGCCTTCGACAACCTGACGCCGCTCTATCCGGACGAGCGGCTGAAGATGGAAATCGAGGATCCGACGATCCGGGACCGTTCGGCACGGATCATCGACCTGGTTGCGCCGATCGGGAAGGGCCAGCGGAGCCTGATCGTGGCGCCGCCGCGAACGGGTAAGACGGTTCTTCTGCAGAATATCGCGCATTCGATCGCGAACAATCACCCGGAATGCTATCTGATCGTCCTGCTGATCGACGAGCGGCCGGAAGAAGTGACGGATATGCAGCGCTCGGTGAAGGGCGAAGTGATTTCCTCGACTTTCGATGAGCCCGCCTCGCGGCACGTTGCCGTGGCGGAGATGGTGATCGAGAAGGCTAAGCGCCTAGTGGAGCACAAACGCGACGTGGTGATCTTGCTCGATTCGATCACGCGCCTCGGCCGGGCCTACAACACGGTGGTGCCGTCCTCGGGCAAGGTGTTGACCGGCGGTGTCGATGCGAATGCGCTGCAGCGCCCGAAGCGCTTCTTTGGCGCCGCGCGGAACATCGAAGAGGGCGGTTCGCTCACGATCATCGCGACCGCGCTGATCGATACCGGCTCGCGGATGGACGAGGTGATTTTCGAAGAGTTCAAGGGCACCGGGAACTCCGAAATCGTGCTGGACCGCAAGGTCGCCGACAAGCGCGTGTTCCCGGCGATGGACATCCTGAAATCCGGTACGCGGAAGGAAGACCTGCTGGTCGATCAGAAGGATCTGCAGAAGACCTACCTGCTGCGCCGCATTCTGAACCCGATGGGCACCACGGATGCGATCGAGTTCCTGATTTCCAAGCTGAAACAGACTAAAACCAACGGCGAATTCTTCGATTCGATGAACGGCTGAGGCCATGGACACGATCTTTGCCCAGGCGACGGCCCGCGGAAAGGCGGGCGTCGCCGTCATTCGCATTTCCGGCCCGCGGGCCTGGGATGCGGCGCGGGCATTGGCCGGTCAGCTGCCAGAGCCACGGCAGGCCGGATTGCGGCACCTGCGGCTCGAGGGTGAGGCGCTCGATGAGGCGTTGGTGCTGTGTTTCGAGGCGGGCGCCAGCTTTACCGGTGAAGATGTGGCCGAGCTCCATATTCATGGCGCCATTGCCACGGTAACGGCCGTGTTGCGCGGTCTGGGCCGGATGGAGGGGCTGCGGCTGGCGGAACCGGGAGAATTTACCCGACGGGCGCTGGAAAATGGCCGGCTGGACCTGGCACAGGTCGAAGGCCTTTCGGATCTGATTGACGCCGAGACTGAATCTCAAAGAAAGCAGGCCCTTGCGGTTTTGTCTGGTGCCGTTGGCAAGGTGGTGGAGGGGTGGCGCAACCAGTTGATCCGCGCGGCGGCGCTGCTGGAAGCGACGATCGACTTTGCCGACGAGGATGTACCTGTTGATGTCACGCCGGAGGTCACCACGCTGATCGATGCGGTGATGCGCGCTTTGCGGCAGGAAATCGGCCGGGTCGGGGCGGCGGAGAGGGTGCGTGAAGGCTTCGAGGTGGCCATTGTCGGCCGGCCAAATGCGGGAAAATCGACACTTCTGAATGCGCTGGCAGGCCGGGAGGCCGCGATTACGTCGGAAGTCGCGGGTACGACGCGAGATGTGATCGAGGTTCGGATGGATCTCGGCGGGCTCGCCGTTACCTTGCTGGACACGGCTGGGCTTCGCGATACGGATGATACCGTCGAAGCGATTGGGGTAGAGCGTGCGCTGCAACGGGCTGAGTGCGCCGATCTGCGCGTTTTTCTCCTGGATGGGCTGGAAGTCCCCCTGATTGCGCCGCAAGCGGATGATCTGGTCGTCCACGGCAAGGCGGATCTCGGATCCCGCGTTGGCTTGTCTGTCTCGGGGAAAACCGGAGAAGGCGTCGATGCTCTGGTTGCCGAGATAACGCGGCGTCTGGCCGAACGGGCGGCGGGCAGCGGCGTCATGACCCGAGAGCGGCACAGGCATGCCATGTCACGCGCATTTGATGCTTTGGAATCGGCGCGAAATGAGGTATTGCGCGGGTCCGACAGGGCGGAACTGGCGGCGGAGGGGTTGCGTCAAGCAGCCCGCGCGCTGGAATCGCTCGTTGGGCGGGTGGATGTAGAGCATCTGCTTGACGAGATTTTCGCGAGCTTCTGCATCGGCAAGTAGGGGTGTTTCACGTGAAACATTTTGACGTGATCGTCGTTGGCGGTGGACACGCCGGGACCGAAGCTGCACATGCAGCTGCGCGCATGGGCGCAAAGACGGCGCTTGTTACCCTGCGACGCGACGCGATCGGGGTCATGTCCTGTAACCCTGCGATTGGTGGCCTCGGTAAGGGCCATCTGGTGCGCGAAATTGATGCGCTGGACGGGGTGATGGGACGCGCCGCGGACCATGCCGGCATTCAGTTTCGCCTGCTGAACCGGCGCAAGGGGCCGGCAGTGCAGGGTCCCCGGGCGCAGGCAGATCGCAAGATCTATCGCGAAACGATGCAAGCCTTTACCGCAGCGCAGCCGAACCTTGAGGTCATCGAGGCTGAGGTTTCAGATCTGATCGTCTCATCCGGTCAGGTCGCCGGCGTGGTCCTCGGGGATGGGGCGCGGATAGGCGCGGCGGCCGTGGTTCTGACCACCGGTACCTTCCTGCATGGGGTGATCCATATCGGAGATCAGCGCCAGCCGGGCGGCCGTATTGGCGACCGGCCTTCGATTGCGCTTGCTGACCGCCTTCGCGATCTGTCGCTCCCGCTTGGAAGGCTGAAAACAGGAACGCCTCCGCGCCTCGACGGCAAGACAATCGACTGGTCCGTTTTGGAAACGCAGCCGGGAGATGACGATCCGACGCTGTTCAGCTTCCTGCATCGGAAGCCCTTCGCGCGGCAAATTGCCTGCGGAATCACCCATACAAATACCCGCACGCATGACGTTATTCGCGATAACCTCTCGCGATCGGCCATGTATGGGGGGCATATTGAAGGGGTCGGGCCGCGCTATTGCCCCTCGATCGAGGATAAGGTCGTTCGCTTCGCCGATAAGGACTCTCATCAGGTCTTCCTTGAGCCTGAAGGTCTGGACGATGACACGGTTTATCCAAACGGTATCTCCACGTCTTTGCCCGTAGATGTTCAGGAGGCCTACGTTCGATCAATCAAGGGACTCGAAAACGTCCGGATCCTGCAGCCCGGATACGCGATCGAGTATGATTTCGTGGACCCGCGCGCGCTGGCCCCGACCCTTGAATTGCGAGACCAGCGAGGCCTGTATCTGGCTGGGCAGATCAATGGGACGACGGGATATGAAGAGGCCGCCGCGCAGGGCTTGGTTGCGGGCCTTAATGCCGCATTGGCCGCACTCGGGCGCGATTCAGTCACGTTCAGTCGGACCAAGAGCTACATTGGGGTCATGATCGATGATCTGGTGACGCGCGGTGTTGCCGAGCCTTACCGTATGTTTACTTCCCGGGCCGAATTCCGGCTTTCTCTGCGGGCCGACAATGCCGATCAGCGGCTCACCGAGTTCGGGCTGGATCTTGGCTGTGTTGGTAGCGCGCGAAAAGCCGCGTTCGAATCGAAAATGGCTACGCTGACGTCTGGACGCGAGCTACTCGAATCCCTGACCCTGACGCCGAAGGAGGCGGTCGCGCATGGCCTGAAGGTGAATCAGGATGGCGCCCGGCGGAGCGCATTTGCGCTTCTGTCTTTCCCTGATATCACCTTCAGCGACATCGCCCGGGCGTTCCCGAAGCTCGAGGAACTTTCCTCGGAGACGGCGGAGCAGCTGTCGCGTGATGCGCTTTATGCGAACTACATTGAGCGTCAGGAGCAGGACGTTGCTGCGCTCAAACGCGATGAGCATTGGGAAATTCCAGCAGAATTCGATTACGCGGCGCTGCAGGGCCTGTCGAACGAGCTGAAGCTGAAGCTTTCGCGTGCGCGGCCTCAGAACCTCGCGCAGGCGGGCCGCGTCGATGGGGTTACTCCTGCTGCGCTGGCCCTTGTCCTCGCGCGGCTGCGGCAGGCGAAGCGAGTCGCCACCGCATGATCGGGAAGGAAGCGTTTTGCGCCGCCATCGATGTTTCACGTGAAACATTGGCTCGGCTGGAAAGCTACGATGCCACGTTGCGAAAATGGAATGCGGCGATCAATCTCGTTTCACCCCAGACCGTGGATCGACTCTGGACCCGGCATTTTCTTGATTCGGCACAGATATTTGCCCTGATGCCGGCGGATAGCCTCAGCTGGGCCGATCTCGGCAGTGGGGGCGGCTTTCCTGGCTTGGTCGTCGCGATCCTCGCCGCCGAACAGAGACCTGATCTGCGCATCACATTGGTTGAAAGTGATGGCCGAAAGGCCGCATTTCTTGCCACTACAGCCAATGCACTCGGCCTTTCGATTGCCGTGAAGGCGCAACGCATCGAGAACGTTCCCCCGCTAAATGCGGATGTTCTCAGTGCCAGGGCTCTGGCGCCGCTAGTTGATCTGCTGGGCTTTGCGGAGCGTCATCTCTCTGAGAATGGGCGCTGCCTGTTTCCAAAGGGGAAGCGTTGGCGTGACGAATGCGCCGAAGCGCAAAAAAGCTGGCGGTTCACCTATACGCCACATCGGAGTGCCACAGATCCCGATGCCGTCATTCTGGAAGTCGAAGGAGTTCAGCGTGTCTGATCCAAGCAGGCCTGTGGGCGCGCGAATCATTGCCGTCGCCAACCAGAAAGGTGGGGTAGGCAAAACAACGACGGCGATCAATCTGGCCGCCGCGCTTGCCGAGCGCGGCTGCCGCGTCCTTCTCGTCGATCTCGACCCGCAGGGGAATGCGTCCACCGGGCTCGGTGTCGAAGTCGAAAACCGCACCCTGAGCACCTATGATCTGCTCCTCGATGATGCGCCTCTTGCCGAAGTGGTGCGCGATACCGCGATTGAGGGCCTGTTGATTTGCCCGGCGACCACGGATCTCTCCTCGGCCGATATGGAGCTGGTTTCCAACGAAAAACGCAGCTTCCTTCTGCATGATGCGCTCCGCCAGCCTGAAATCGATCGCTTCGCACTGGATTACATCCTCATAGATTGCCCGCCATCGCTGAGCCAGCTGACGGTGAACGCCATGGTCGCCGCCCATTCGGTACTGGTGCCGCTGCAGGCGGAATTCTTCGCGCTGGAGGGGCTCTCGCAACTGATGCTCACCATCCGGGAGGTTCGTCAGGCCAATCGCGATCTGCGGATCGAAGGTGTCGTCTTGACGATGTACGATGTTCGCAACAATCTCTCCCAGCAGGTCGAGGCGGATGCGCGCGCGACGCTGGGCGAGCTCGTGTTCCGGACGATGATTCCGCGCAACGTGCGCGTATCGGAGGCGCCCTCCTATGCGATGCCGGTTCTGAATTACGATTCGTCCTCGCGTGGGGCGGAGGCCTATCGCGCTCTGGCGCAGGAACTCATTGGCCGTCATGGTGCGGCACAGCAGCGGAGCTGAGGCATGAACGACAGGAAACCGGAGCGTCGCGGGTTGGGGCGGGGGCTGTCTGCGCTGATGGCGGATGCCTATCTGACGCCGGAAGAACCGAATGCGCCGCCGCGCCGTGCCGAAACGCATGTGCCGATCGAATTCATCGAACCCAACCCGGATCAGCCGCGTCGCACGTTTGATGCCGACAGGCTCGAAGAACTGGCGGCATCCATCCGCGAGAAGGGCGTCATCCAGCCGCTGATCGTGCGGCGGCATCCGCGCAAGGACAATCACTACGAGATCGTCGCCGGGGAGCGGCGTTGGCGCGCGGCGCAAATCGCGCAACAGCACGAGCTTCCGGTGATCATCCGCGATCTGTCGGATACCGAAGTTCTGGAAGTCGCGATTATCGAAAATATCCAGCGCGCCGATCTCAACCCGCTGGAAGAGGCGCTCAGCTATCGGCAGCTGATGGATCGCTTTGGGCATACGCAGGAAAAGCTCGCAGAGGCACTGTCGAAAAGCCGCAGCCATATCGCCAATCAGCTGCGCCTGCTGAATCTGCCGGTCGAGGTGCAGGATTTCCTGCGCGATGGCAAACTTACCGCGGGCCACGCGCGTGCGATGATTACCGCGCTGGATCCGATCCGGCTCGCGCGGGATACGGTCAGCAAAGGCCTCTCGGTGCGCGAAGTTGAGCGCCTGGCACAGAAGCCGCGTGACGCCGCGCCCAAGGCGCCCGCCGCGCCGCGCAGCAAGGATGCCGATACCGTCGCGCTGGAAAACGATCTGAGTGCCGCGCTTGGCCTGAAGGTCTCCATCGCCGCAAAAGGCGCGCAATCCGGTCAGGTCGTGGTCGCTTATGCGGATTTTGAGGAGCTGGACCGCATCTGCCAGGCGCTGAGCAATGCCCGCTAGGGCATCAGCTCGCGGATGACACCGTTCAGCACCGCGCGGCCTTCGCGCGTGGCTGCGAGCCGCCCGTTTGACTGCGTAATCAGCCCCAGCTCCTGAAGATCCGCGATCTTCCCGGAGGGCAGGGGCTGCCCGCGCAATGCGCAATAGCGATCTGGGTCGATCCCCTCGCTCAGACGCAGCCCGAACAGCAGGAATTCCACCGCCTGTTCCTCCAGCGGCAGCGCCTCGCGCGGCAGCTCGGCATTCCCGCGTTCGGCCATTTGCAGCCAAAGCGCAGGCGCTTTCGGCGTATCGGTTGCCATGCGCGTGCCGTTCAGCGTCAGCCGCCCATGCGCGCCGGGGCCAATCCCGGCATAGTCCCCGTAGCGCCAGTAAACCAGGTTGTGCCGGCATTCCGCGCCGGCCCGGGCGTGGTTCGAGACCTCATAAGCCGATAACCCCAGAGAATCACAAATATCTTGTGTTTTCAGGTACATATCAGCTGATAGATCATCATCCGGAAGCCCGCGCAGCTTGCCCGCAGCCGCCCGGGCGCCGAAGGCCGTGCCCTCCTCGATCGTCAGCTGATAGAGCGAGAAGTGATCCACCGCCATCGCTGCCGCCTCGCGCAGCTCCGCCTCCCAGGCGCTCAGATCCTGATCCTGGCGAGCATAGATCAGATCGAAGCTCACCCGGTCGAACTGGTTGCGGGCAATGTCGAAGGCGCGCCGCCCCTCCGCCACCGAATGCATCCGGCCCAGCCGGCGCAGATCGGCATCGTTCAGCGCCTGCATTCCCATCGAAATCCGGTTTACGCCCGCCTCGGCATAGCCGCGAAAGCGCCCGGCCTCGATGCTGGTCGGATTGGCCTCTAGCGTGATCTCCAGGTCGTTGGAGAGGCGCCAGGTACGGCGCACCCGGTCCAGAATCGCCTGCACCAGCTCCGGGTCCATCAGGGATGGCGTCCCGCCCCCGAAAAACACCGTATTGAGGATCCGGTCGGAGGTCTCTGCGCCGATCCGGTCGATCTCGGCCAGATAGGCGCGCTGCCAGCGGGCCTGATCCACCGTCGCCGAAACATGGCTGTTGAAATCGCAATAGGGGCATTTGGCGGCACAGAAAGGCCAATGCAGATACAGGCCGAACCCGCCGTGCCGCCAATCCTCGCTCATCCGCGAAAGGCCGTGACTTCGATTTCGATCTTCATCGCGGGATTGACCAGCCCGGCCACGATCATCGTCGCCGCAGGGCGGATCTCGCCGAAGGTCTCGGAAAGCGCCGGGACGATCGCCTCCATATAGGCCGGATCGGTGATGATATAGTTCGCCCGCACCACATCGCTCAGCGCGAAGCCCTGCGCCTCCAGCACACCGCGGATGGTAGCCAGCGTGTTGCGCGCCTGGTCCAGCACGCTTTCGGGGAAGGTCTTGCTCACCGGATCGGCGCCGGTCGTCCCGGCAACGAAGCACCAGTCGCCCTGCACCACGGCGCGCGAATAGCCCAGCTTCGGCTCATAGGGCGAGCCGCCCGAAATATTGCGCCGCGCAGCGAACACCCGGGTCAGCTTGCGGAAGGCATCGGCGCGATGGCTGATCTCGTTCTTCTGGGCCGGGTCCATTTCGCCGAAGGTGATGGCGAAGCCGTCGGGCTGGAACATCGGGTCATAGCCATGGCCCTCCACCCCGCGCATCGGCCAGACCAGCTGGCCCTCGACCTTGCCGTCAAATACCTCGTCATGCCCGTCGGGCCAGGCCAGCACCAGCGTGGAGCGGAACCGCGCCACGCGGGGCAAGGGCGCCGATACCGCCTCGCATTCCCCCCAGGTGCGGCTCATCGCCTGAACGAAATCGCGTCCGTTCGGCGTTTCGGCCCAATCGGCGGTATAAATGCCGGGCGCCCCGCCAAGCGCATCCACCTCGATGCCGCTGTCGTCCGACAGGGCGGGCAGGCCGGTGGCCCGGGCCGCGGCATGGGCCTTGATCCGGGCATTCTCCACAAAGCTGGTGCCGGTTTCCTCGGGCTCCGGCAGGCCGAAATCGGCGTTGCTGACGACCTCGATCCCGTAGGGCGCCAGCAGCGCGCGCATCTCAGCCACCTTGCCCGCATTATGCGTGGCAAACAGCAGCTTGCGGCCGGTGAATTTCCTCATGCCAGCGCTGCCTTCTGCGCTTCGACCAGCTGCGCGATCCCGGCTTCGGCCAGGTCCAGAAGCTGGTTCATCTGATCGCGGCTGAAGGTCGCGCCCTCGGCCGACATCTGCACTTCCACCAGCTTGCCGCGCCCGGTCATGATGAAATTGCCGTCCACGCCCGCCTCGCTGTCTTCGGCGTAATCAAGGTCTGCAATCGCCTGGCCCGCATAGATGCCGCAGGAAATCGCCGCCACATGGTCAATCAGCGGGTCGGAGGTGATCAGCCCGGCCTTCAGGAGCTTGTTCACCGCAAGGCGCAGCGCCACCCAGCCGCCGGTGATGGAGGCGCAACGGGTGCCGCCATCGGCCTGGATCACGTCACAGTCGATGACGATCTGCCGCTCGCCAAGCGCGGGGCGGTCCAGCCCGGCGCGGAGCGAGCGCCCGATCAGGCGCTGGATCTCCTGCGTGCGGCCGGATTGCTTGCCCGCTGCCGCCTCGCGCCGGGTGCGCGAATGGGTCGCGCGCGGCAGCATGCCATATTCCGCGGTGACCCAGCCGAGCCCGGTCCCCTTCAGGAAGGGCGGCGCCTTTTCTTCCAGCGTCGCGGTGCACAGCACATGGGTGCCGCCGACCTTGATCAGGCACGAGCCCTCGGCATGTTTGGTGACCCCGGTCTCGATCGAGATCGGGCGCAGATCGCTGAGATTCCGGCCGGAGGGGCGCATGACAGAGGTCCTTTCCTAGAGTTTGCCTCATTTGAGGCCCAACCCCGCGCGATGCAACCCCGAAGCACGTTGACCCGACGGACAGCTGGGCTTTAATGCATCCATGACGATACCGAACGACGATCAGACGCGGCTTCTGTCAGAGCTCAACGACCGCTCGCGCGAGGTGTTTCGCCGGGTGGTCGAAGGCTATCTGGAGACGGGCGATCCGGTGGGCTCGCGCTCGCTCACGCGCACGATGAGCGAGAAGCTCTCCGCCGCGACGATCCGCAACGTGATGCAGGATCTCGAATACATGGGCCTGCTCGGCAGCCCGCATATCTCGGCCGGGCGGGTGCCGACGCAGCTCGGCCTGCGGATGTTCGTCGACGGATTCATGGAGGTGAGCGCGCTCCATGCGAACGACCGCCTCGCGCTTGATCAGACCCTCGGCCATGAGCCCGATATCGGCACGTTGCTCGACCGTGTCAGCGGTACGCTCTCTGGCCTGACCCATGGCGCCAGCATCGTATTGGCGCCCAAGCATGAAGCACCGATCCGCCACGTGGAATTCGTGAGCCTCGGGCCAGAGCGGGCGCTGGTGGTGCTGGTCTTCGCCGATGGCCAGGTGGAAAACCGGGTTTTCACGCCGCCCGCCGGGCAGACGCCCTCCTCCATGCGCGAGGCCGCGAATTTCATCAATGCCCTTGCCGAAGGCCGCACGCTGAGCGAGCTGCGCGGCCAGATGTCGGCCGAGATCACCGCGCGGCGTCAGGAGATCGACACGCTCGCGGCTGCGCTGGTGGAGAGTGGCCTTGCGCAATGGGCCGACCACGGCCAGCCCTACGAGCGGCTGATCGTGCGCGGACAGTCGAACCTGCTCGATACCGCGGGCGATATCGACCGCATCCGCAGCCTGTTCGACGACCTGGAGCGCAAGCGCGACATCGCCGAATTCCTCGATCTCGCCGAGCAGGGCGACGGTGTGCGCATTTTTATCGGCTCCGAGAACAAGCTTTTTTCACTTTCGGGTTCCTCTGTCGTCGTCTCTCCCTATATGAACGCGGAACGCAAGATCATCGGGGCGATCGGTGTCATCGGGCCAACACGGCTCAACTATGGCCGGATCGTTCCGATCGTGGATTACACGGCGCAACTTGTCGGGCGCATTCTGTCCGGCAGGGCCAAAGGGTAGGACCATGAGTGAGAAGAAAGACGAGATGCTCGAGGATCAGGAGAACCTGAACGATCCGCTGGCCGAGGAATCCGAGCTGGAGGCGCTGCGCGCCGAGCGGGACGAGTTCAAGGACCGCTTCATGCGCGCGCTCGCCGATGCCGAGAACGCCCGCAAGCGCGCGGACCGCGACCGGCGCGAGGCCGAACAATATGGCGGCTCCAAGCTCGCGCGCGACATGCTGCCGGTGTTCGACGCGCTCAAACGCGCGCTGGATGCCGCGAATGAGGAAATCCGCGCCGCGGCGCCCGCGCTGTTCGAGGGTGTGGAGCTGACGCAGCGCGAACTGCTGAACGTGTTCAAGCGGCACGGGATCGTGGCGATCCTGCCCGCCGTGGGCGAGAAATTCGACCCGCAGCACCATGAGGCCATGTTCGAGGCGCCGCTGCCCGGCACCCAGGCGGGCGACATCATCCAGGTGATGGACAGCGGCTTCCTGCTGCACGACCGGTTGCTGCGCCCGGCGAAAGTGGGCGTCAGCTCCACCCCGAAATCGTGAAGGCGGGCCGGGTCAATCCCGGCCCTTTTCCTTCAGCAGGCCGCGCAGGCGATAGAGCGCCTCCAGCGCCTCGCGCGGGCTCATGTCATCGGGCGAAAGCGCGCGCAGCTCCGCCTCCACCGCAGATCCGGCGGGCTTCGGCGGCGGCGCCACGGCAAACAGCGGCAGATCGTCGATCACCATCTGTTTCTTCGATCCGCTTTCGCGGTCACCCTTCTCCAGCGCATCCAGCACCACCCGCGCCCGCGCAACCACGCTGTCGGGCAGGCCTGCCAGCCGCGCCACCTGCACGCCATAGCTGCGGTCGGCCGCGCCCTTGCGGACCTCGTGCAGGAAGATGACGTCGCCCTCCCACTCCTTCACCGAAACGGTCGCATTCTCCACCCCGTCGAGCTTCGCCGAAAGCGCGGTCATCTCGTGGTAATGCGTGGCAAAGAGCGCGCGGCAGCGGTTCGTGGCATGGAGATGTTCCATCACCGCCCAGGCGATGGACAGCCCGTCATAGGTCGCCGTGCCGCGGCCGATCTCATCGAGGATCACCAGCGCGCGCGCGTCGGCCTGATTGAGGATCGCTGCCGTCTCGACCATTTCCACCATGAACGTGGAACGCCCACGCGCAAGGTCGTCCGCCGCCCCCACGCGGGAGAACAGCTGGCTCACCAGCCCGATATGGGCGCGCCGCGCCGGCACGAAGCTGCCCGCCTGCGCCAAAAGCGCGATCAGCGCATTCTGCCGCAGGAAGGTGGATTTGCCCGCCATGTTCGGCCCCGTCAGCAGCCAGATCGCCGGGGTCGCGCCGCTGGTCAGGCCGCAGTCGTTGGCGATGAAGGGCTCGCCCTGCCGCTTCAGCGCCGCCTCCACCACCGGATGCCGCCCGGCCTCGATCGCGAAGGCGCGGCTTTCATCGACGAGCGGCTCCACCCAGTCCTCGCCCGCCGCGAGGTCGGCGAATGCCGCCGCGAGGTCGATCTCCGCCAGGGCGCGCGCGGCCTCGCCAATAGGGCCCGCCTGCGCCAGAATCGCGGCTTTCAGGCCGTCATAGAGACGTTTTTCAATCTCCAGCGCATGCGCGCCCGCATTCAGGATCCGGGTCTCCAGCGCGCTCAGCTCCACCGTGGTGAACCGGACCTGGTTCGCCGTCGTCTGCCGGTGGATGAACCGGGGCGATCCCATCATCTTCTCGGCATGGGTGGTGGTGGTCTCGATGAAATAGCCCAGCACGTTGTTGTGCTTGATCTTCAGCGAAGCGATGCCGGTTTCCGCGATGAACTCCGCCTGCATCCGCGCAATTACCCCGCGGCCCTCGTCGCGCAGGCGGCGCGTCTCGTCGAGCTCGGCCTCATGGCCGGGCGCGATGAAGCCGCCATCGCGCATCAGGAGCGGCGGCTCCGCCACCAGCGCCGCCTCCAGCAGCGCCACCAGCGCCTCATGCCCGAGGAGCGCGCGCGCCGCTTGCTTCAGCAGGTCGGGGGCGTCACTGCCGCCGAAGGCTGCGGCGATGCGCCCGGCCTGGCCAAGTGCTGCGCGGATCGCCACCATGTCGCGCGGGCCGCCGCGGTCCAGTGCGAGCCGGCTCAGCGCCCGGTCCATATCCGGCGCGCGGCGCAGATCGGCGCGCAGATCCTCTGAAAAACGGCTCTGTTCCAGCAGGAAACGCACCGCTTCATGGCGCGCGTGGATCTGCGCGAGGTCGCGCGAGGGCGCCGCGATCCGCCGCTCCAGCAGCCGCGCGCCACCCGCCGTCACCGTCCGGTCTATCGCCGCAAGAAGCGAGCCCTCGCGCCCGCCCGAGAGCGCCTGCGTCAGCTCCAAATTGCGCCGGGTGGCGGCGTCGATCTGCATCAGGCTGCCCGCCTCCTCGCGTACCGGGCGGCGCAGGAGCGGCAGCTTGCCCCGCTGCGTCAGATCCAGATAATCGACGATGGCCCCCATAGCCGAGACATCGGCGCGCGCGAAGCTGCCAAAGGCATCGAGCGAGCCCACCGCATAAAGCCCGAGCAGGCGCTGCTCCGCGCCATGGCTATCGAAGCTCGCCCGCGGCAGCGGCGTCAGCGCGGCGCGCATGTCGGCCGCGATCGGCGCACACTCCGCCTCGCGCGCCTCATGCACCAGCACCTCCCGCGGCGCTAGCCGCGCCAGCTCCGGCCCGAGCCGCGCCAGCCCACAGGGCATCACCCGGAATTCGCCGGTGGAGATATCCACCCAGGCCAGCGCGCCCTCACCCTGCACCTCCGCCCAGGCCGCCAGGAAATTGTTGCGCCGCGCCTCCAGCAGGCTGTCTTCGGTCAGCGTGCCGGGCGTGACCAGCCGCACCACATCGCGCTTCACCACCGATTTGGAGCCGCGCTTCTTCGCCTCCGTCGGGTCCTCCATCTGCTCGGCAATGGCCACGCGGAAGCCCTTGCGGATCAGCGTCAGCAGGTAGCCCTCGGCCGCGTGGATCGGCACGCCGCACATCTGGATATCCGCGCCCAGATGCTGGCCGCGTTTCGTCAGCGCAATGTCGAGCGCCGCCGAAGCCGCCACGGCATCTTCGAAGAACATCTCGTAGAAGTCGCCCATCCGGTAGAACAGCAGCGCGCCCGGGTTCGCCTCCTTGATCGCCAGATATTGCGCCATCATCGGCGTGACCTGCGGCTCGTTCATTCGCGTCTCCCGTGTTTGGCGCGACCCTACAAAAGGCCACCCCCAGCTGCAAATCCATTGAGGCCCGCCCGGCGGAACGCTAAGACTGGCGCAACCCGGAGGAAGCCCATGTCCACGAAAAACCGCGTCACCGCCGAAGAGGCGCTGGCCTATCACCTCGATCCGAAGCCCGGCAAATACGACATCACCGCGTCGAAGCCGATGACCACGCAGCGCGACCTGAGCCTGGCCTACAGCCCGGGCGTCGCCGTGCCGGTGGAGGCGATCGCGGAGCGGCCCGAAACCGCCTATGATTACACGGTCAAGGGCAACATGGTCGCGGTGGTGTCGAACGGCACGGCGATCCTCGGCCTCGGCAACCTCGGCGCGCTGGCGTCAAAGCCGGTGATGGAGGGCAAGGCGGTGCTGTTCAAGCGCTTCGCCGATGTGAACGCCATCGACATCGAGCTCGATACCGAGGACCCGGACGAGATCATCAAGGCGGTGAAGCTGATGTCGCCGACCTTCGGGGGGATCAACCTCGAAGACATCAAGGCGCCCGAGTGCTTCATCATCGAAAGCCGCCTGAAGGAAATCTGCGATATTCCGGTGTTCCACGACGATCAGCACGGCACCGCGGTGATCTGCGCGGCCGGGCTGCTCAATGCGCTCGAAATCTCCGGCAAGCGGATCGAGGATGTGCGCATCGTGCTGAACGGCGCGGGGGCGGCCGGGATCGCCTGCCTCGAGCTGATCAAGGCGATGGGCGCGCGCCATGACAATTGCATCATGTGCGATACCAAGGGCGTGATCTACAAGGGCCGCACCGAGGGCATGAACCAGTGGAAATCCGCCCATGCCGCGCAGACGGATGCGCGCAGCCTCGAAGATGCGATGAAGGGCGCGGATGTGTTCCTCGGCGTTTCGGCCAAGGGCGCGGTGACGCCGGAGATGGTCGCCTCCATGGCCGACAATCCGGTGATCTTCGCCATGGCGAACCCGGATCCGGAGATCACCCCGGAGGAGGCGCATGCCGTGCGCCCCGATGCCATCGTCGCCACCGGCCGGTCGGATTATCCGAACCAGGTGAACAATGTGCTGTGCTTCCCCTATCTGTTCCGCGGCGCGCTGGATGTGAACGCCCGCGCGATCAACGAGGAGATGAAGATCGCCTGCGCCAATGCGCTGGCGCAGCTCGCCCGCGAAGACGTGCCCGATGAGGTCGCCATGGCCTATGGCCGCAAGCTGACCTTCGGGCGCGACTATATCATCCCGACCCCGTTTGACCCGCGGCTGATCCATGTGATCCCGCCTGCGGTGGCGAAGGCAGGGATGGACACCGGCGTCGCGCGGCGCCCGATCATCGATATGGAGGCCTATGCCCACAGCCTGAAGGCGCGGATGGATCCGACCGCCTCGATCCTGCAGGGGATCCAGGCGCGGGCGCGGCAGGCGCAGGCGCGGATGATCTTCGCCGAGGGCGACGATGTGCGCGTGCTGCGCGCGGCGGTGGCCTATCAGCGCGGCGGCATGGGCCAGGCGCTGGTCGTGGGCCGCGAGAGCGATGTGCGCGAGAAGCTCGAATCCGCCGGCCTCGGCGATGCCTACCGCGAGCTGACGGTGGTCAACTCCCTGAATTCGAAGCATATCGATACCTACAAGGAATTCCTCTATGCCCGCCTGCAGCGGCAGGGCTATGACCGTGAGGACGTGCACAAGCTGACCACGCGCGACCGCCATGTGTTCTCGGCGCTGATGCTGGAGCACGGCCATGGCGACGGGATGGTCACCGGGGCCACGCGCAAATCCGCGCATATCCTGGAGCGGATCAGCAAGGTCTATGACGTGAAGCCCTCGGACGGGGCGGTGGGCATCACCGCGGTGCTGCACAAGGGCCGCGTGGTCCTTATCGGCGATACGCTGGTGCATGAATGGCCCGAGCCCGAGGATCTGGCGAATATCGCCGTCGCCGGGGCTACGGTGGCGCGCGGCCTCGGGCTGGAGCCGCGGGTAGCCTTCGCCTCCTTCTCCACCTTCGGCTATCCGGTCTCGGAGCGCGCGACGAAAATGCATCTGGCGGCCGAGGTGCTCGATGGGCGTGGCGTCGATTTCGAATATGATGGCGAAATGACCGTCGATGTGGCGCTGAACATGGAGCAGATGAAGCACTATCCGTTCTGCCGCCTGACCGGGCCTGCGAATGTGCTGGTGGTGCCGGCGCGGCATTCGGCCTCGATCTCCACCAAGCTGATGCAGGAAATGGCCGGGGCTACCGTGATCGGCCCGATCCTGATTGGCGCGGCCGATCCGATCCAGATCTGCTCCACCGTCGCCACCGTGAACGACATCCTGAACATGGCGGCGATCGCGGCCTGCCGCTTGGGGCAGCGCAAGGCATGACCGTCTGGAACCTTGGCTCCATCAACGCCGATCACGTCTACCGGCTGCCGCATCTGCCGCGTCCGGGCGAAACCCTGGCCGCGCAGGACTATGCGGTGGGCCTGGGCGGCAAGGGCGCGAACCAGTCGGTTGCGCTCGCTCTGGCCGGGGCGCAGGTGCGCCATATCGGCGCCATCGGCGTCGATGGCCGCTGGATGGCGGAGCGGTTGGCGGAGTTCGGCGTCGAGTGCAGCGCGGTGGCGGAGCTCGCCATGGCCTCGGGCCATGCGATCATCGAGGTCGATGCCGCGGGTGAGAATGCGATCCTGATCTACCCGGGCGCGAACCGGGCCATTGCGGCGCCGCGGGTGGTGCAGGCGCTGGCCGCGGCCCAGGCCGGAGACTGGTTCATCACCCAGAACGAGACCTCGGCCCAGGCCGAGGCCGCGGCTGCTGCCCATGCGCAGGGCCTCTCCGTCGCCTATTCGGCGGCGCCGTTCGAGGCGGCGGCGGTGCGTGCGGTCCTGCCCCATGTCACGCTGCTGATCGTGAACGAGGTCGAGGCCGCGCAGCTTTGCGCCGAGATGGGTGTTGCGCTGAAAGACCTGCCGGTGCCGCATCTGGTGGTGACGCTGGGGGCCCGCGGCGCGGTCTGGCACGATCTGGGCGCGGGTCTTGCGCATGAGACCCCGGCTTTCCCCGTCATCCCGGTGGATACGACCGGGGCGGGGGATACGTTCGCGGGCTATCTGATCGCGGGGCTGTCGCAGGGGCTGGAGCCCCCGGCCGCGACGCGCCGCGCGGCGGCCGCGGCGGCGCGGAAGGTGACGCGGGCAGGGGCGGCCGATGCCATTCCCGCCCGCGATGCGGTCGATGCGTTCCTCGCGGATCAGCCCAGCGAATAGCCGGTGCCGCGCACGGTGCGGACCGGGTCCACGCCGCCATGGACCATCAGCGCCTTGCGCAGCCGGCCCACATGCACGTCGATCGTGCGCGTGTCCACATAGATGTCGCGGCCCCAGACGCGGTCGAGCAGCTGGTCCCGGGTCCAGACCCGGCCCGGCTTCTCCATCAGGGTGGAGAGCAGGCGGAATTCGGTCGGGCCGAGCTTCAGCTGCTGGCCATCGCGGAACACGCGGTGTTCGCCGGCATCGAGGATGATGTCCTCATAGACCAGCCGCTCGCCCATGGTGGCGGGGCGGGTCCGGCGCAGCTGCGTACGCAGGCGCGCCATCAGCTCCACCACCGAATAGGGCTTCACCACATAATCATCGGCGCCGGTTTCGAGGCCGCGCACGCGGTCGGCTTCTTCGGAGCGGGCCGAGAGCATGATGATCGGGATCGCGCGGGTCTCCGGATTGGCCTTCACCCGGCGGCAGATCTCGATGCCGGAGACATTGGGCAGCATCCAGTCCAGAACGATCAGGTCGGGCTTTTCCTCCCGAACCATCAGCAGCGCGTCATCGCCGTTCACCGCCATTGCAACCCGGAAGCCTTCTGCCTCCAGGTTGTATTGCAGGACTTCGCGCTGGGCCGATTCATCCTCGACCACCAGCACGCAGGGCTGTTGGGCGGGGCTCATGCGTCAGTCCCCCACCTTGTCGAACGCGGTCACGCTCTCGGATTTCGGCCGCTCGTCGTCGGGCATTTCGCCGGTGACGAGATAGATCACCTGTTCGGCGATCGAGGTCGCGAGGTCGCCCATCCGCTCGATGTTCTTCGCAATGAAATGCAGGTGCATGCAGGCGGTGATGTTGCGCGGGTCTTCCAGCATGTAGGTCAGGAATTCGCGGAACAGGGCGTTGTACATCTGGTCGATCTCGATGTCGCGGGCGCGCACATCGGCGGCCAGCGTCGCATCGCGCTGGATGTAGCTGTCGATCGCATCCTTGAGCATGCTCTCGACGGCCTGCGCCATGCGCCGGATCGCGCCGGTGGAGGCGCTGACGGTGGGCATCTGCAAGAGCACCTGGGTGCGCTTCGCGATATTCTTCGAATAATCGCCCACGCGCTCCAGATTGCCGGAGATCTTGATCACCGACAGCGCCACCCGCAGATCGGAGGCCGCGGGCGCGCGCAGGGCGATCAGCCGTGCGGCTTCGGCATTGATCTGCTCTTCCAGGGCATCGACGGCCTTGTCGCGCTTGCGCACAGATTGCGCCAGCTCCTCGTCGCGGGTCTCGAGCGCGGTCGCCGCATCGACGATCTGCGCCTCGACCAGGCCGCCCATCTTCACGACCAGCGCCTGGACCGTCTCCAGGTCTCTGTCGAATGCGGAAAGGATGTGTTGGGACATTCGGTTCTCCCTCAGCCGATCCGGCCGGTGATGTAGCTTTCGGTCCGCGGATCCGAGGGCTTGGTGAAGATCTGCGCGGTCTCGCCGAATTCCACCAGATTGCCGAGGTGGAAGAAGGCGGTCTTCTGGCTCACCCGCGCGGCCTGCTGCATGGAGTGGGTCACGATCACCACCGAGAAATTGGCGCGCAGCTCGTCGATCAGCTCCTCGACCTGCGCCGTGGCGATCGGGTCGAGCGCCGAGCAGGGCTCGTCCATCAGCAGAACCTCGGGCGAGGTGGCGACGGCGCGGGCGATGCACAGGCGCTGCTGCTGCCCGCCCGAAAGGCCGGTGCCCGGTGCATCCAGGCGGTCCTTCACCTCGTTCCACAGCGCCGCCTTGCGCAGCGAGCTCTCGACGACCTCGTCGAGCTCGGCCTTGTTGCGCACCAGCCCGTGGATCTTGGGCCCGTAGGACACGTTGTCATAGATGGATTTCGGGAACGGGTTCGGCTTCTGGAACACCATGCCCACCCGGGCGCGCAGCTGCACCGGATCGACCTTCTTGTCGTAGATGTTCTCGCCATCCAGCAGGATCTCGCCCTCGACCCGGCACGAGGCGATGGTGTCGTTCATCCGGTTCAGGCAGCGCAGGAAGGTGGACTTGCCGCAGCCCGACGGGCCGATGAAGGCGGTGACCGTCTTGTCCAGCACGTCGATATTGACGTCCTTCAGGGCATGGGTGGTGCCGTAATAGACCTGCGCCCCGCGCGCCGCGATCTTGATCTTGGTGGCGTCCACGACTCTCTCCGTCAGTCTCATGTCGTTCATGATCGTCATCCTTACCAGCGGCGTTCGAACTTGCGGCGCAGCAGCACCGCGATGATGTTCATCGCCAGCAGGAAGACCAGCAGGACGATGATGGCACCGGACGCGCGCTCGAGATAGGCGGGATCGGCCCGCCGGGTGAAGTTGTAGACCTGTACCGGCAGCGCCGATGCGGGATCGAAGAAGCCCTCGGGCGGGGCAGCCGGGTAATCGCGCACGAAGGCCACCATCCCGATCAGCAGCAGCGGCGCGGTTTCGCCGAGCGCATGCGCCATGCCGATGATGGTGCCGGTCATGATCCCGGGCATCGCCAGCGGCAGGACGTGGTGGAACACCATCTGCGTTTTTGATGCACCGATGCCGAGGGCAGCGTCCTTGATCGAGGGCGGCACCGCCTTCAGCGAGGCGCGGGTGGCGATGATGATCGTGGGCAGGGTCATCAGCGTGAGCACGAGGCCGCCGACGATGGGCGAGCTTTGCGGCAGGCCGCCGAAGTTGATGAACACCGCTAGGCCGAGGATCCCGTAGACGATGGAGGGCACCGCGGCGAGGTTCGCGATATTCACCTCGATCAGGTCGGTGAACCAGTTCTTAGGCGCGAATTCCTCCAGGTAGATCGAGGCCGCGACCCCGATCGGCAGCGCCAGCACCAGCACGATCAGCATCATGTAGAGCGAGCCGAGGATCGCGACGCCGAGGCCCGCGGCTTCGGGGCGCACTTCGGAGGCATCGGGCGCGGAGATGAAGTCCCAGTTGAAGGGCTGGGCGATCAGGCCTTGGTCGCGCATGGCCTGCGCGAGGCGGAGCTGGTCGGGGGTGACGTTGCTGTCGAGCGCGGCGCTCTCCATCGTCACCCGGCCCTTGAAGAAGCCGTCGATCCGCCCGCCTGCGAGCGCATCGAAGCTGATCGTCGTCCCGATCAGCGACGGATCGGCCAGCACCACGGCGCGCAGCTGCGCCGGGGCTTCCTTCGAGAGCAGGCCCGCGATGTCCTTGTCGGACATGCCCGCGGGGGCGAGGCCCTTTTCCTTCACTTCGGCCACCAGCGCCTGATCGAGCAGCTTGCCGTAGGTCAGCGTGGTGACCTTGGCGAGCGTTGCCGGGTCGCGGGTGCCGGCCTTGTCGAGCTGCGCCGCATCGAGCGTGACCTGCATCGTCATCCGGGTCTGGAAGAACGAGCTCAGCCCCGAGCCCAGCACGGAGGCCAGGAGCACCACCAGCGCCAGCACGCCGAAGCCCACGGCGGCCATGCCATAGTAGCGGAACCGGGCCTCGGCCGCGTTGCGGCGGCGGGTGCGCGCGTCGGTCTTGTAGAGCGAGGGCGGAATGTTTGTGGCTTCGGCAGTCATTCGTACTGCTCCCGGTATTTGCGCACGATGTAGAGCGCGAGGATGTTCAGGCCGAGGGTGAAGACGAACAGCGTGAGCCCGAGCGCGAAGGCGACCAGCGTTTCCGGCGAGGCGAATTCGGTATCGCCGGTGAGCTGGCTGACGATCTTCACCGTCACTGTGGTCATCGCTTCGAACGGGTTGAGCGACATCTTCGCCGCGGCACCCGCGCCCATCACCACGATCATGGTTTCCCCGATCGCGCGCGAGGCCGCGAGCAGGACCGCGCCCACGATTCCGGGCAGCGCGGCCGGCAGCACGACCTGGCGGATGGTTTCCGATTGCGTCGCGCCGAGGCCATAGGAGCCGTCGCGCAGCGATTGCGGCACCGCGTTGATGATGTCATCCGAGAGCGAGGAGACGAAGGGGATCAGCATGATGCCCATCACGATGCCCGCGGTCATCACCGAGCTGGAGGAGGAGCCGAGCCCCAGCGGCTGGGCAAACCAGTCGCGCAGCGCCGGGCCCACGGTGATCAGCGCGAACAGACCGTAGACGATGGTCGGGATCCCGGCCAGGATCTCGATCAGCGGCTTGGCCGAGGCGCGCACCTTCTTCGACGCATATTCCGACAGGTAGATCGCGGCGAAGATCCCCACCGGCACCGCGACCAGAAGCGCGATCAGAGAGATGTAGAGCGTGCCCCAGACCAGAGGCCAGATGCCGAGGTCGGAGCCGCCGCCGAACTTGGGGTTCCAGTTCAGGCTGAAGAAGAAATCGGCCGCCGGATAGACGCGGAAGAAGTGCACCGTCTCGAACACCAGCGACAGCACGATCCCCACCGTGGTCATGATCGCGACCAGCGAGGCCCCGATCAGCATGAAGCGCACGAAGGTCTCGGATACGTTGCGCGCGCGGAACTCCGGCCGGATCCGCGACAGCGCGAACACCAGCCCCGCCAGCGCCAGCGCGATGACGACGATGGTCATCAGCGTGTGGCTGGTGGTGGCCATTTCGCGGTAGGTGTTGGCCGCGGCAAAGACCGAGGCCTTCACATCCGAGCCGAGCGCCACGCCCACTTCGGCCAGGCGGCCGCGCACGGAGCCCGCATCGGCGCTCATCGCGGCGAGGTCGGCTTCGCCGAGCTTGCCCTGCGCGAGCAGTTGATCGAGCCCGGTGGCGATCCGGCGCACGTCGCTCATCACCAGGCTGACCGAGGAGCCATCGGGCACGTCGGTGGGGGCGATCATCGAGGTCACGCGCGCGTCGATCAGCAGCGGCTGCAGCAGCAGCCAGCCCGCCAGCACCAGCAGCGCCGGCACCGCGGCAAACAGCAGAACGGTCTGTCCGTAATAACTTGGAAGTGAATGGAGCCGGCGAATATCGCCCGCCACCTTGGACACGGCCAGCTGCCGCCCCGCCAGGTAGCCGACGACCGCCAGCGCGATCACGATCAGCGAAAGAAGGCCCACGCTCATGGAGATTTCCGCAGAATAAAAGGAAAGGTGGCGCCCGAAGGCGCCACCCGGGGTATCAGTTCAGCGGTCCCATGGCGACGTCGTTCTTCACCGCCTCCTGGGTCTTGGCCAGCTCCGGATCCGGAACCAGGCCGTAGGCGGCCAGCGGGCCATCGGGGCCGGCGATCTCGTCCGAGACGAAGAAGTCGATGTATTCCTGCAGGCCCGGGATCACGCCGATATGGGCCTTCTTCACATAGAAGTAGAGCGGGCGCGAGACCGGGTATTCACCCTTGGCCACGGTTTCCACCGAGGGGGTCACGCCGTTGATGGTGGCGACGCGCAGCTTGTCGGTGTTGTTCTGATAGAACGACAGGCCGAACACGCCGACGGCGTTCTTGTTCGCGGCGATCCGGGCGAGGGTTTCGGTATAGTCGCCGTCGATATCGACCGAGACACCGTCCTTGCGCAGGTCGTTGCAGGCCTTGACCGCGTCTTTTTCCTTGGCCTTGTCGTCGGCGCCGGCGGAGGCGGCCTTGAACAGGTCATAGGCGCCGGTGGCCTTGCAGCCGGCCTCGATCACCTTGGTGTCGAACACTTCGCGGGTGCCGTGCTTGGTGCCCGGGATGAACAGCAGCAGGTCCTGCGCGGGCAGGGCTGCGTTCACGTCTTTCCAGGTCTTGCTGGCATTGGCGACGAGCTTGCCGTCCTGTGCCACCTGGCCGCCGATCGCGGCATAGATATCTGCGGGCTTCAGCGCGAATTCGGGGCCCGAGATGTCGCTCGCGAAGACGATGCCGTCATAGCCGAAGCGGACTTCCATGATCTCGTTGACGCCGTTCGCCTTGCAGGTGTCGATGTCGCTCTGGGTGATCCGGCTCGAGGAGTTGGCGATGTCGATGGTGTTTTCGCCGACGCCTTCGCACAGCTTCTTGCGGCCCGCGCCCGAGCCGCCGGATTCGACGACCGGGGTCTTGAAATCGAAGTTCTCGCCGAAGGCTTCGGCGACGATGGTCGCGTAGGGCAGGACCGTCGAGGAACCGGCCGTCTGGATCTGGTCACGTGCCAGCGCGCCGGAGGCGGTAACGGCCACGAGCGCGATCGCCGAGACGCCGAGTTTCACGAGTTGCATGGATCACTCCTGAATGAACAGTTTCGGGCCGGGTGGCCTCGGGTGTTTCCCTAGGCCCGGTCGGTGACGCTTATGCAAAAACTGTATGACAGTTACATGACAGGGCAAGTCTGCCGATAAACAGAACACCCCGCCTGAGCGGGGTGTGTACAGGCCGGGGCAAAGGTTAACAGGCGGTTATTTCACCACGAAGCCATGGGCGAAGGGGTCGCGGTCGTCGATGAAAATCGTGTTGTAGCCGGTCATGCGCGCCCAGCCCGCCACCGAAGGGAGGATCGCCGGGCGCCCGGCGACGGTAACCGCCGCCTCGACCCGGCCCTTGAAGATCGAGCCGATGATCGATTCGTGATGGAATTCGTCGCCCACGGCGAGCTTGCCCTTCGCGGCCAGCTGCGCCATCCGCGCCGAGGTGCCGGTGCCGCAGGGGCTGCGGTCGATGGCCTTGTCGCCATAGAACACCGCATTGCGGGCATGCGCGCCGGGCACAGTGGGGGCGCCCGTCCACTGGATGTGGCTCAGCCCGTTGATCGCCGGATGCTCGGGGTGGATGAACTCGTATTTCGCATTGAGCGCCGCGCGCAGCTTCGGCGACCAGCCGATCAGCTCGCCCGCGGTATGGTCGACCATGTCGCGGAAGTTCTTCTGCGGCTCGACGATGGCATAGAAATTGCCGCCATAGGCCACATCCACCACGATCTCGCCCAGGCCCTCCACCTCGGCGCTCAGCCCTTCGGCATAGAGGAAGCCGGGCACGTTGGTGAGCCGCACCTCCTCGACGAAGCGCCCCTCCTGCACATAGGAGATATCGACCTTGCCCGCAGGGGCATCGATCGAGAGCCGCCCCGGTTCGCGCGGCGTGATCAGCCCGTTCTCGATGCCCATGGTGATGGTGCCGATGGTGCCGTGGCCGCACATCGGCAGGCAGCCGGAGGTTTCGATGAACAGTACCGCCACGTCGCAATCGGGCCGGGTCGGCGGATAGAGGATCGAGCCCGACATCATGTCATGCCCGCGCGGCTCGAACATCAGCCCGGTGCGGATCCAGTCGAATTCGCGCAGGAAATGCGCGCGCTTCTCCAGCATGTCGGCGCCCTCCAGCCGAGGCCCGCCGCCCGCGACCAGCCGAACCGGATTGCCGCAGGTATGCCCGTCGATACAGGAGAACGTATGGACCGCCATGTCAGAACCTCCGCGGGGCGCTGCCCGCATCAAAACGCTGGGGAGAGAAGGGGGTGATGTCGATCGGCGGGCGCTGGCCGGTCAGCAGGTCGGCCACGACGCGGGCCATGCCGGGGGACTGCGTCAGGCCCAGATGGCCGTTGCCGAAGGCATGGATGATGCGCCGGCTCGCGCGCGCGGGGCCCAGTGCCGGCAGGCTGTCGGGCAGCGAGGGGCGGAAGCCCATCCATTGCGTGCCGCCTTCGGTGCGCAGGCCGGGCAGGAAGGCGGCGGCCTTCTTCAGCATCGCCTCCGAGCGGCGGAAATTCGGCGGCAGATCGAGCCCGCCCAGCTCCACCGCGCCGCCGACCCGGATCCCGGTGCTGAGCCGGGTGACGACGAAGCCATGGCCGCCGAACGTCACCTGGCAGCGCAGGTCGAAGGCGCCGGGGGGCAGGGTGGTGTTGTAGCCGCGCTCGGTCTCGAGCGGGATCTTCTCGCCGATGCTGCGCGCGATCCGGTGCGAGAACGCGCCCGCCGCCAGTACCACCTGCCCCGCGCGCAGGCCCGCCACGGTGACGCCCGCGTCATCGGGCAGCAGCGCCGCCACATCGGCGATCACGATCTCGCCGCCGATCGCGCGGAAATGCTCCGCCAGCGCCAGCGTATAGAGCCGCGGATCGGCGATGGAGTACCAGCCCGGGGTGAAGGTGCCATGGGTGAAGCGCGGCGCGAGGCCGGGCTGCACCGCGGCCATCTCGGCGGCGCTCATGTGGCGGAAGGTTATTCCGTGGCGGGCGCGCGCCTCCCATCCGGGCTGTGCGGCGCGGAATTGCGCCTCGCCTTCATAGACCTCCAGATTGCCGTCCTTGCGCAGCATCGGCAGGGTGCCGGTGGCGCTCAGGAAGGGCTCGAGCTCCGCCTTCGCCAGATCCATCATCGCGGTTTGCGCCGCGACCGAGGCCGCCACCCGCCCCGGCGCGCAGGCCCGCCAGAACCGCCACAGCCAGGGCGCGATGCCAAGCGCATAGGCGGGCGGGATCGTCAGCGGCCCGAGCGGATCCAGCAGCCATTTCGGCGCCTTCTTCAGGATCCCGGGGGAGGCGAGGGGGAATATATCGGTGAAGGCGAAGGCCCCGGCATTGCCCGCCGAGGCGCCCGCCGCCGGGCCTTCGCGGTCGATCACCGTGATGGAAAGCCCCCGCATCCGCGCCGCGATGGCGCAGGACAGGCCCACTACCCCGGCGCCGACGACGATTACATCGCGCATCGCAGATCCTCGGGCAGCAGCTCTTCGGGCAGGTTCTGGTAGCTGACCGGGCGCAGGAACCGCCGGATCGCCATGGTGCCCACCGATGTGGCGCCGAAATTGGTGGAGGCCGGGTAGGGCCCGCCATGGACCATGGCCGAGACAACCTCGACCCCGGTCGGGAAGCCGTTCACCAGGAGCCGCCCGGCCTTGCGCTCCAGCGCCGGGCGCAGCTGCCGGGCGAGGCCGATATCCTCGGGCTCCATGTGCAGCGTCGCGGTCAGCTGGCCTTCCAACCCGCGGGCGAGCGCGACCATCTCCGCGGCGCTGGCGCGCACCACCACGCCCACCGGCCCGAAGATCTCGTGCCCGAGCACGCTGTCTGAGAGGAATTCGGCGGCGGTGGTCTCGAACAGGTTGGGCCGCGCGCAGCGATCCTCCGAGGAGGCGGCATAGAGCGCGCGGACGGTATTGCGCGCGGCCAGCCGTTCGACGCCGGCGCGATAGGCCGCGGCGATGCCATCGGTCAGCATCACCTGCGCCCCGACCCCGGCCAGCGCATCCACCGCGGCATTCACGAAGCGGTCGCCATCGGCGCCCTCGGGCACCACGGCCACGCCCGGATTGGTGCAGAACTGCCCGGCGCCTGCGGTGAGCGATGCGGCCCAGCCGCCGCCCAGGGCCTCGGCGCGGCTGGTCAGCGCATGGGGCAGCAGGAACATCGGGTTCACCGCGCCCAGTTCGCCGAAGAACGGGATCGGCTCCGGCCGCCGGGCGCAGAGGTCGAAGAGCGCGCGGCCGCCGGCCAGCGAGCCGGTGAAGCCCACCGCCTTGATCCACGGATCGCAGACCAGCGCCGCGCCGAGCCCATGCCCCGATCCCTGGATCAGCGCAAACACGCCCGGCGCCACGCCGCAGCGCAGGATCGCGGCGCGGAAGGCCTCCGCCACGAGTTCCGATGTGCCGGGATGCGCCGGATGGCCCTTCACCACCACCGGGCAGCCGGCGGCCAGCGCCGAGGCCGTATCCCCGCCCGCCACGGAAAACGCCAACGGGAAGTTCGACGCGCCAAACACCGCCACCGGGCCCACGGGCTGCTGCAGCAGCCGGATCTCGGGGCGGGGCAGTGGTTGGCGCGCGGGCAGGGCCGGATCGGTGCGCCGATCCAGATAGTCCGGGCTTTCGATCACATCGGCAAAAAGGCGGAGCTGGCCGGTGGTGCGGCCGCGCTCGCCCTCCAGCCGCGCGGCGGGCAGGCCGGATTCCTGATGGGCGATTTCGGTGATTTCGGCGCCGCGGGCCTCGATCTCTTCGGTCACCGCGCGCAGGAAGGCCGCGCGGGCGGCGCGGGGCGTTTGGCTCCAGGGCCAGAACGCCTCTTCCGCCGCAGCGCAGGCCTGCGCGACCTGTGCGGGGGTGGCCTCGCAGAATGTATGGGCTGGGCCGCTCGACGGGGCGGAGGGGAAGCTCGTGTCCGAGGCGACCCATGCCCCCGCGATCAGATGCCTGCCATGCGGTTTATAGCCCATTTTACCGTCCCCGATTGCGCCGGTTCGCTCCGGCGCAGGCATCATAGGTCTTGTATTTTGTTTGTCGACAATTATTCGGCGCCGGAGGCCAGCGCCCGCAGCCGCGCCATCCGCCCGGACGATACGGGTATGCCTTCGGCGCGCTGGGCGCGGGTGTGGTGGCGCCGCTCGCCGGGGAAATGGTCGAGCCCGGCCGCGCGCATCTGCGCGATCAGCGTCTCGGCGCGCAGGCCGAAGGGCAGGCCGCCGCCGCGGGCCGGGTCGATGCAGATGAACAGCTGCCCGGTATGGGGCGTCTGTGCGCCGGGATGGGTAGACCAGTCGAACTCCCAGGAGAAGTTGCCCCCGCCCAGCCCCGCGCAGAGCAGCTCCACCATCATCGAGATCAGCGAGCCCTTGTGCCCGCCGAAGGGCACAAGCGCGCCGCCATCGAGGATCGCCGCCGGGTCGCCCGTCGGGTTGCCGTCGCGGTCCACGCCGGTGCCGGGCGGCAGCATCCGGCCTTCCGCGCGCGCCACGCGCACATCGCCATTGGCCATGGTCGTCGTGGCCATATCGAACACCAGCACACCTTCGGCGCCCGCAGGCACCGCCATTGCCAGCGGGTTGGTGCCGAACACGGGCTTCTTCGCCCCCACCGGCACCGAGCAGGTCATCGAATTGATCATCGAGAGCGCGATCAGCCCTTCCTCCGCGAAGGGCTCCACATCCGGCCAGAGCGCCGCGAGGTGATGCGAATTGCGGATCCCGAGCATGGCGATGCCGTTTTCGCGCACCTTGCGCACGAAGGCGGGGCGGGCCGCGGCCAGCGCGACCTGGGTGAATCCATTCGCGGCATCGACTGCGATGCAGCCCGGCGCGCGGTCTTCGACCACCGGCACCGCGGTGCCATCGACCCAGCCCGAGCGCAGGGTGGAGACATAGCCATCCACCCGGAACAGGCCGTGGCTGACCGATCCATCGCGCTCCGCCGCGACGCAATTGGCGGCCAGGGTAGCGGCGACTTCGGGGCGGCAACCGTTGCGTTCGAGGATCGCGCGCACCAGGGCGCGCAGCCCGTCCTCGGTCTGGAGTTCTGTGGTATCGGTCATCTGAAGTCCCCTTTCGCGCGCAGGGAATGCCGGGACGGCGCGGAAGTCAACCAGCCCGCACCAGCCGCTCCAGCAGCGCGAGGCAGGCGTGCAGCTCCGTCTCGGCGATGGATTCGTCGGGCTGGTGGCCATCTTCCATCGTGCCCGGCCCGCAGACGGCGGTCGGGATCCCGAGCCCGGCGAAATAGCCCGCCTCGGTGCCATAGGCGAGCTTCACCGGCGCGGGATCTGGCAGCAGCCGCGCCAGCGCCCCGAGCCGCGCCGGATCCGTCTCCAGCCCCGGATAGGCGCCGGTACAGGCAATCTCCACCCCCTCCGGCACCGGAATTCCGGCGAGGATATCCTCTGGCCGCTCCTGCGCCAGATGGCGGATTTCGAACAGGAGCTCGGCCCGGTCCGGCACCACGTTCAGCGCCACGCCCCCGCGCAGCACCCCGGCATGGACGGTGGCGCAGGGCGGGTCCTGATCGGGGTCGCGCAGCCCCTCGCGCAGCAGCCGCTCCTGTGCCGCGCGCAGCGCCAGCACCAGCTCCGCCGCCGGGTGCAGTGCGTTGCGGTAGCGCGGCGCCAGCGCGGAATGCCCTGCGGTACCATGGCAGATGGCGCGGTAGCTGGCCTTGCCCTTGTGGCCGGTGGCCATGCGCAGCAGCGTGGGCTCGCCCACCACGCACAGCTCGGGGCGGCCCAGAACCGGGATCACCCGGTCGATCATCTGCGGAATGCCGCGGCAGCCAAGCTCCTCGTCCCAGCTCAGCGCGACCATCACCGGCCGCGCGGGCGGGCGCGCCCGCAGCCCCTCCGCCAGCGCCAGCACGCAGGCGATGAAGCCCTTCATATCGGTGGTGCCGCGGCCATGCAGGCGCGCGCCGCGGCGGGTGAGGGCGAAGGGCGCCACGGTCCAGTCCTGCCCCTCCACCGGCACCACATCGGTATGCGCCGAAAGCAGCGTGCCCCCCGGCCCGGTGCCGAAGCGCGCGAGCAGCCCCGCCTTGGTGCCGCAGGCGGAGGGGATCCGCGTCACCGCGAAGCCCGCGGCACCGAGCTGCGCCCCGGCCCAGTCGATCAGCGGCAGGTTCGATTGCGACGAGACGGTCGGAAAGCCGATCAGCCGGTCGAGGAGGGGCAGCAGGGGCATCAGTCTCTCCGTGAAGCATCGGGCCGAACAGCATCGGGCCGGGCAGGATCCGGGCGCATCTGCAGCCCCGGGGCGCTCGCCGCGGTTATTTCCGCCCGCGCATGGTCGATAAAAGCCGCGACGGTACGCGTGGCCGCGGCGGCTTCTGTCGTCAGCAGCCCGAGCCGCAGCGCCCGCACCGGCCCGGCCAGCGGCACCAGCACCAGCCGCCGCCCGTCGGGCGCGAGGTCCGATATTGGCCGGATATTCGCCAGCGAATAGCCGAAGCCATTGGCCACCAGCGAGCGCATCACCGCAATATCGCGGGTCCGCTCCGCGATCTGCGGCGCGAGCCCCTCGGCCGCGAAGAACGACAGGAAATACTCGGCGCTCATCGGCAGATCGAGCAGCACCATCGGATGCGGCGCCAGCTCCGCCGGGCGCAGCATGGGCCGCCCGGCCAGCGGATGCGCCGGATCCAGGAGCGCAAAGGGCGGCAGATCGATCAGCGGCACGAAGCTCAGATCGGGCGGGATGTTAAGGTCATAGCTCAGCGCGATATCCAGCCGCGCCGCGCGCAGCCCGTCGAACAGCTCCTGCTGGTCGCGCTCGAACTGATGGAAGGCCACCTCGGGCCAGCGCTCCACGAAGCTGCGCCGCAGCTGCGGCAGCACGATCTGCGCGAAGGTGAGCAGGCAGCCCACGTTCAGCGGCCCGCGCACCGCGCCGGTAATCTCGTTCGCCAGGCCCCCAAGCCCGCGCGCCTGCGCCAGCACCCCGCGCGCATGCTCCAGGAACCGCGCCCCGCCCTGCGTGAGCGAAAGCCCCTGCGCGTGGCGGCGCACGAAGAGCTGCAGCCCGAATTCCGCCTCCAGCTGCGCGATCGCGGTGGAGATCGAGGGCGAGGACACGTTCACCCGCTCCGCCGCCAGCGCGACCGAGCCGCATTCGCCGACGGCCACGAAATATTCGAACTGACGCAGGGTGATGCGCAGGGGCATGGCGGCTCCGGTCTCTGAGCGGGCCGAGGGTGCGCGCATCCGGCCGCGGGCGTCAATCCCCGCGATCATTCGTCCCCGGGTACGCCGTAGGAGGGCGCGGCGGCGGGGCTGAGCGCCCGGGTCACATAATCCGCCGCCTGCGGCGCATAGACCTCCCAGGCCCGCGCCACCGCCGCGACCGGGCAGCCCTCATCCAGCCAGTCGATCCGCAGCTCCGCATAGGGCCAGGCCTGCCGGTCCACGATCATGAGCCCCGCGGAATGCACCGGCCCGGCCTCGCCGCCCGCAGCCACCCCCGCCTGCAGCGCGGCAATCAGCCGGTCTCCCAAAGCGCCGGAGGTCTCCTCGAAGGCCGCCACCATCGCCGCCGGCACGCCCGCATGCGCGAGCATGTTGCCTCCGGCCGCGCAGTCCCGCCCCTCGGCCGCCGTCCAGATCCCGAGCGCGCGCGCACCCGAATGTACCGCCGTGCGCCCGGCCGCATCCACCGCCAGCAGCTGCCGGTATTCCGGATGGCCATCCGCCGCCACCGCTGCCGCCACTGCGGCCGGGGCCGCATCCCCCGCGGCCAGCCGGTCCAGCATTACCGCGCCAAGCGCAGGGTTCGTCACATTCTGCGTCGAGACCGCCCCAATGCCCGCCCGCGCCCAGGCGCAGCGCGCCGCCACGGCCGGGGAAGAGGAGGAAATCGCCACCCCGAATTGCCCGCTCTGCGCACAGCGCGCCACGATGGAAAAGGTCATGTCCGCTCCTCATTCGAATTGCCGTTGCCGCCGGGGGTCGCGGGGGGCGTCCCCCGCGCGCGGCCCAAGGGGGCGCGGTGCCGCAGGCACCCCGCCCGCGCGGGAGAGCCTCAGTCCGGGATCACCGCCGTCGCGTCGATCTCCACCAGCCAGGACGGCCGCGCGAGGCAGGTCACCACCACCCCGGTCGAAACCGGATGCACGTTGCGGATATATTCGCCCATCGTCCGGTACACCGCCTCGCGGTGGCGCACATCGGTCAGATAGACCACCACCTTGCACAGATGCTCCATCGTGCCGCCGGCTTCCTCGATCAGCTGCCGGATGTTCTGCATCACCTTGTGCGTCTGCTCCACCGGGTCGTGGCTGCCGATGTCCACCGATGTATCCAGATCCTGCGGGCACTGCCCGCGCAGGAACACCATCGTGCCGCGCGCCACCACCGCCTGGCACAGGTCGTTGTCGAGCTTCTGCTCCGGATAGGTGTCCTTGGTGTTGAACTTGCGGATGCGGGTATGAGCCATCATGTTCTCCGGTGGGTCAAAGGTCGGCGCTGCCCGGCACATAGGCCAGATAGCCGCGCTGCTTGCAGATATGGTCGGCGACGTGGCGGGCATCATGCCACACGCCCCAGATGAAGGAAGAGCCGCGCCGCGTCTGCCACGGCTGCCCCAGGAAATAGACCCCGGGCTCATGGGAGACCCCGCGCTGGTGCTGCGGCCTTCCCTGCGCGTCGAGCGTATCCACCTGCAGCCAGCTGAAATCCACCGCATAGCCCGTGGCCCAGAGGATGGTGCTTATACCCGCGGCCTTCGGGTCCAGCGTCCGCACCGGGTCGGTCAAGCTGGCCGGGTCGGGCAGGATCTCGCGGGCTTCGGGCTCCTCGGGCAGGCTGAGCCCATTGCGCGCCACATAGGCATCCGCCTCATCCAGAACCGAGAGGTAATTCGCATCGCCCCGGCGCACGTTTTCCGCCAGATCGGGCGCCAGCCGCAGCACGCCATCGCCATAGCCCTCGGTCCGGCCCAGAAGCTGCATCCCCCGCGCGGCCAGCCTGCGGAAATCGATCGTCTGGCCGCCATAGGCGCCGCTCACCGCGATGGTGGTATGCTCCACCCCGGGGGTGGCCTCCGCATCCCATTTGTTCAGAACGCCCAGCCACCAGACGAAATCGCGCCCGCGATAGGACCGCGGCGGCCGGTCATGCGGCCCGACCGAGAGCCAGACCTGCCGCCCCGCGCGCAGCAGCTCATCGGCGATCTGCACGCCCGAAGAGCCGGCCCCCACCACCAGCACGCCGCCTTTGGGCAGCTGCGCCGGGTTGCGGTAATCGGCCGAATGAAGCTGCGTGAAGCCCGCCTCCTCAGGCACCAGCGGCGGGATCACCGGCACCTGGAACGCGCCCGTCGCCGCGACCACATGATCGGCCTCGATCGTGCCCGCATCGGTCTCCACCGTGAAGCCCGCCCGCCCGTCATTGCGGCGCACGCGGGTCACGCGCACCCCGGTGCGCACCGGCGCCGCGATCCGGCGGGCGAATTCCACGAAATAATCCGCGACCTCCTCCTTCGGCACGAAGGCATCCGGATCGCCCGGGAAGGCCATATCCGGGAAGCGGTCGTGCCAGGCCGGGCCGTTGGCCACCAGCGAATCCCACCGCCCCGTGCGCCAGCGCTCGGCGATCCGGTCGCGCTCCAGCACCAGATGCGGCACTCCCGCCCGGCCCAGATGCGCGCTCATCGCGATCCCCGCCTGACCCGCACCCACGACCACAACGTCCGTCTTCTCGATCGTCATCCCGACCCCCGCATCCTGATGCGCAAGCTCTGGCATGGATATATGTTTGGAAAAAGAAAATCATCCATCACCATTGATTAGGTTCATCCTAATCAGCGCCGCCTTGAATTACATATTAATATGGGAATATGATTGCCCGGGCATCCCGCCCGACAGGAGGCAGCCATGCAGACCGCAGATTTCGTGACCGTGCTGTTCGAAGGGCCGGACAATCCGGCCAAGGTAACCGTCGGTATCATGATGGGCGTCAATGCGCAGGCGAAGGGCCATGCGGCGATGATCGTGCTGATGGTGGAGGGGGTGAAGCTCGCGCTTCCGGGCGCGACGGAGGGCCTGGCCATTGGCGCACCCTTCGCGCCGGTGGCGGAGCTGCTGGCGAAATTCCAGGCGCAGGGCGGCCGGATCGGGCTCTGCGCCTCCTGCATGGCGCATTTCGGTATCACCGCGGAGCAGGTCATCCCCGGCTGCGAAGTGATCACCGCGGGCGATGTGGTCGATCTGCTCACCGCGGCGAAGGGCAGCTTCCAGGTCACCTGACCCTTGCGGCCGCCCCGCCCGCGGCGCATCTTGCGCCCGAACGGAAAGGGCGGGCATGGCGGTCAACGGCGATCAGATCCTGGGGGTGATCCTCGCAGGCGGGCAGGCCCGGCGCATGGGCGGCGGCGACAAGGGGCGCCTCTTGCTCGGGGGGGAAAGCCTGATTGGCCGGGTGATTTCCCGGCTGAGCCCGCAGGTCACGGCGCTGGTGCTCAATGCCAATGGCGATCCGGAGCGGTTCGCCGATCTCGGCCTGCCGGTGGTCCCCGACGATCTGCCGGGCCATCCCGGGCCGCTGGCCGGGATACTGGCGGGGATGGAGGCCGCGGCGCGGCGCGGGCGCAGCCATGTGGTGAGCGTCGCGGCCGATACGCCGTTCCTGCCCGCCACGCTGGTGGCCGATCTGGCGCAGGCGCCGAGGCCCATTGCCATGGCCTGCGCCGGTGGGCAGCGCCAGCCGGTCTGTGCGCTCTGGCCGGTGGCGCTGCGCACCGATCTGCGCGCGGCGCTAGAGGCCGGCGTGGCCAAGATCGTGCAGTGGGCTGCACCCCATGGCATCAGCGATGTCGCCTTCCCGGAGGCCGCCTTCTTCAACATCAATACCGCCGAGGATCTGGCCGAAGCGCGGCGCCTGGCGCAGGAGGGTGCATGCGGCTCGCGGCAGTGATTTTCGACGATGATGCGGTGGATCAGGTGATGGCTGAGGCGCTGCAGGCCCTGCCCGGGCGCCGAGTGCTCGGCTATCTGCAGACCCGACGCGACGAGAGCGACCGCGATTGTTCGCAGATCGCGCTCACCGCGCTGCATGACGGCTCGCGGCAGGTGATCACCCAGAACCTCGGGCGGGCCTCGCAGGGCTGCAGTCTGGATCCGGCGGCGCTGGCGCAGGTGGCGGGGCTGCTGCAGGCGCGCCTGCCGGAGGCGCCCGATCTTCTGGTGCTGAACCGCTTCGGCAAGATCGAGGCCGAAGGCGGCGGCATGCGCGCGGTGCTGGAGCGCGCTCTGGAATCGGGGATACCGATTCTCCTGGCCGTGAATCGGAAACACCTCCCGGTGTGGCGGGCCTATTGTGGCGATCTCGCAGAGGAATTGCCCTGCGATGCGGAAACAATCCGCGCCTTCGCGCTAAGTTGCTGATTCCATTATATTATTTGCGACGGATTTATCGTTTCCAGCGTAGGGCGGAAGCGGGGCAATTCCTTCCAATTGTCGGCTGCTTGCCCGATTTCGGCCCGATTCCGGCGTCATCACTTGGTCAAGAAATTCTTACCAACGGATGTTGCCATGGACCGCCTCACTGAAATGGAAGCCTTTATTGCCGTGGTGGACCAGGGTGGGTTCACCGATGCGGCGCGCAAGCTCGGATTGTCGAAATCGGCGGTGTCGAAATATGTCTCGGCGCTGGAGGCGCGGCTCGGCACCCGGCTGCTGGACCGCACGACCCGCCGCGTCGCGCCGACGGAAGTGGGCCTGGCCTATTACGACCGGGCGCATCGGGTGGTGGCCGATGCGAGTGAGGCCGATGCGCTTGTCACCGCGCTCCATGCCCCGCCCGCAGGCCGGATCCGGATCTCTTCGCCCACGGATTTCGGGGTGAACCGGCTGGCGCCCGTGCTGAACCGCTTCCTCATGCAGTTCCCGGAGATCACCGCGAATGTGCTGCTGACGGACCGGATCGACGGATCTGCTGCCGATGGGGTGGATGTCTCGATCCGGATCGGCGTGCTCGAGCAATCGGCGAATGTCTATCCGATCGCGCGGGCCACCCGGCGGCTGGTGGTCGCCCCCGCCTACCTGGCTGCGCAGCCGCGCCCGGCGAAGATCGACGACCTGAACGAGCACCGGCTTTTGCATTTCTCGCACCAGTCCGATGGCAATGTCTGGAACATTACCGCGCCCTCGGGCGAGCGGCGGATGGTGCGCGCGGGCGGCTCGCTGACCATCGACGATGGCCGCGCGCTGCTGGAGGCCTGTATCGCCGGGCTCGGGATCGCCTGGCTGCCAGGCTATCTCGTGGCCGATGCGCTGGCCGATGGCCGGGTGGTGGAGGCGCTGCCGGGCCTGCCGCCCGAAGTCCAGACGATCAGCGCCGTGGTTCACGCCGGGGCCTATGCGCCGCCGAAGACCCGCGCGCTGATCGATTTCCTCACGCGCAGCTTCGCGGAGGCGGGCGCCGCGCAGTGGTAGCTCAGGGGCCGGTGACCAGCACCGCCTCGACCCGGCGGTTCCGGTCCTGCCCTTCAGGCCTCAGGTTGCTGGCCCTCGGCGCGAGCCATCCGGCGCCCTGCGCATCCAGCTGCCCGCCGCGGACGCCGTAGGAGGCGACGAGAAGCGCGCGGACCGCATCGGCCCGTTTGCGCGACACCGCGATATTGCCATCGAGGCCGCCGGTCGCATCGGTATGCCCGACCAGGACGATCCGGGCATTCGGCCGCGTCGCGAGGTAATCCGCCAATGCGCGAAGCGAGGCATAGTCGCCCGCCTCAGGCGCGGTTGCGCCGCTGGCAAAGGCCAGATCGTCGAGCGCGACGGACCCGTCCGCCTCCAGCCGTGCCCCGAGCGCGGCCACCGCGGGCGGAGCAGGTTGCGGCGATGCCGGCGCCTGCGCAGCGGCGGCAGGAAGCGCGCCTGCGGAAATCGTGGTCAGGTTCACGAAGCCCGATTCAGAGCTGCGCGACACCGTGAGCGCCAGCCATTCGCCTCCCCGCCGCGCCGCCAGATAGCGGAAATCGCCGAGGTCGATATGCATCTGCGGCTCCTGCACCAGGTCGAGCGCATAGCGGAAATCGAACCCGCCGCAATCCTCTGTCTCGCATTCGAACAGCACCGCATAGCCCGCCGCGGTGATTTGCGCACGCAGGGGCGCATAGATCGCGAGGCTGGTCTGCTGGTTCGCGCGCAGCCGCCAGGCGGTATCGGTGCGGGCGCCCTCGATCCGGGTGGAAGCGCCGCCTTCCGCCGTCCAGGCGCCGGTCAGCAGCCGGTAATCCGTGGCCGACGAGGCATATTGCGCGGTCTGGTTCGCGTCTGCGCCGAGTTGCAGCGCAACCGGAGCCGCATGGGCGGGCAGGGCCCACAGCAGGGCAAGCAGCGCAAGCCTCATCGCTGGGCCTCGCGGCGGTAATGATAGTGGCACACCGGGGCCATCCCGATCCGGGCATAGAGCGCATTCGCGGCGCCGTTCGCCTCCGTCACCACGAGGCTCAGGCGGGACGCGCCCGCATCCTTCGCCCAGCGGACGGCCTCGGCCATCATCGCCGCGGCCAGCCCGCCGCGGCGGAACTCCGGCAGCACGAACAGCCCGTGCAGCATCGCGATGCCGGCATGGATGCCGATGAAGGCAGCCCCGGCGGCGCGGTCGTTCCGCCGCCCGAGGATCGCGGCCTTCGGCATGGGCGCGCGTTCGGCCACCGCCTGCCGCCCCGGGCCGATGCCGCCCTCGGCCCAGACTTCGCGGGCGATCTGCAACGGCGGCCAATGCGCGAAGGCCGTCACCGGCGGCACGTTGCTGGCCAGCGCATCGAGCGGCGCATCGTAGATCCGGACCGGATCGAACCGCTCAAACCCCCGCGCCGCCAATGCCGCATCGAGCGCTTCCTCGCCGGGGCGGATGATGAATTTCGGCTGCTGGCCGAGCGCGCGATGCGCAGCGATGGCTGCATCGATATCCGCCTGCTCCAGCGCCAGTTCGAGGCTCGCCGAGCTCACCCGCGAGCCGCCGCCAAGGCCCTCGCGCACGCGAAACCCGCCCGCCATCCGGCTGGAGGCGGCGGGCCAGGTGGCATCGATCACCTCGAACCAGATCATTGCCCCTCCGGAAACGCGGCCGCGAGCGCTGAAAAAGCGGCGTCCAGCGCGGCGGCATCGGTACTGCGCACCACGAGATAGGTGCCATAGCGCCCGCCCGCCGTGAACGGATAGGAGCCGAGCGAGACCTCCGGATGCGCTTCGGCCAGCGCGCGCAGCGGATCGGCCACGCTGCTTTCGGGCGCCATCACCAGCAGGCTGCGCGACAAAAGCGGCGCGCCCCCCCGCAGCCCGGGCAGCAGCCCCGCCACCATCGCCTGAAACACCTCCGGCACCCCCGCCATCACATGGCAGTTCTCCAGCGTGAACCCGGGCGCGGTGGAAACGGGATTGTCGATCAGTCGGGCGCCCTCCGGGATCCGCGCCATGCGCAGCCGCGCCTCGGTCAGCTCGGTGCCGCGCGCGGCGTAATGCGCGGCCAGAAGTGCGCGGGCATCCGCGCGCACGCCAATGCCGCGCCCGAAGGCCGCAGCCACCGCATCGGCGGTAATGTCGTCATGCGTGGGGCCGATGCCGCCCGAGGTGAACAGGTGGTCATGTGCGCCCGCCAGCTCCTGCACCGCCGCCACGATGGTGGCATGATCGTCGCCGATCACACGGATCTGCTGCAAGGTGATGCCCGCCTTGGCCAGTTCGCCCGCCAGGAACCAGGCGTTGCCTTCCCGGGTGCGCCCGGTCAGGATTTCATCGCCGATGATCAGGATCGCTGCGGTCGGATTTTGCATCATGGGCCTCCTTTGCGCCGATGTATAGGGCCGCGGCCCGCGCCGGGGAAGCCCGGCTCTGGTAAAACGCCGCGTTTGTGACTATCTAGGGCCAGCAAATTCAGGAGAAGGCCAGTGGAAGAGAAGGCTGGGCGCGTCACCAAGGACGGCATTCGCATCTACAACACCACCAGCGATTTCGACGGGATCCGGGCCTCCTGTCAGGTCACGGCGCAGATCCTCGACGAGGTGGCCGATCTGGTCAATCCCGGCATCACCACCGCCGAGCTCGACGATTTCATCCGCCGCCGGGTGACGGAGCTGGGCGCGACCTCGGCCACCATCGGCTACCGCGGCTACAAGCACGCCTCCTGCATTTCGGTGAACCATGTGGTGTGCCACGGGATCCCGGCAGACAAGATCCTGCACGACGGCGACATCCTGAACATCGACGTGACCGTGATCCTCGATGGCTGGTATGGCGACAGCTCGCGCATGTATGTGGCGGGCAACCTCGGGCGCAAGGCGGAGCGGCTGATCGAGGTGACGTATGAATCGCTGATGATCGGCATCGAGCAGGTCAAGCCCGGCAATACCTTCGGCGACATTGGCCATGCGATTCAGCAATATGTCGAGGGCAACCGGATGAGCGTGGTGCGCGATTTCTGCGGCCATGGCGTCGGCCGGGTGTTCCATGCGCCGCCCAACGTGCTGCATTACGGCCGCCCGGGCAGCGGCGCGGTGCTGGAGGAGGGGATGATCTTCACCATCGAGCCGATGGTGAACCTCGGCCGCCCCGATACCAAGATCCTCGCCGACGACTGGACCGCGGTGACGCGCGACAAGTCGCTCTCGGCGCAGTTCGAGCATTGCGTGGGCGTCACCGCCGAGGGCTGCGAGATCTTCACCCTCTCGCCCGCGAACCGCTTCCACCCGACCTGGCGCTGAACCTAGAGCCCGAGGCGGGCGGGCACATCGGCCATGGAATGGACGATTTCCGCCCCCACCGCCGCGAGGCCCGGGTTCGGCCCCTCGGGCGCATAGCCCAGCACCCGCATGCCGGCGGCGATGCCCGCGCGCGCGCCGGTGGCGGTATCTTCCATCACCACGCAGCGCTCCGGGGCGGCGCCGAGGCTCCGCGCCGCAATGAGGTAGAGCTCCGGCGCGGGCTTCGGGCAGCCCAGATCCTGGCCGGAGAACAGCCGGTCCTTCAGCCGCGCCCAGATCTCCGGATGCTGCCCGAGCGTCGCCTCCATCTTGATCCGCCGCCCGTTGGAGCCCACGGCATAGGGTACGCCCGCCGCATCCAGCCGGTCGAGCAGCTCCGGCACCCCGGGCATCAGCGCGGTGCCTTCGGCAAGCCGCGCACACAGCCGCTCATAGAACCGCTCGGGCCAGTCCTCCGGGAGGGCCGCGCCTTCGGCCCGCGCATAGACGGCCGTTTCCGCGATGGTATGGCCGATGAACAGCGGCTTCAGCGCCTCCACCGTCACCGAAAGGCCATGCGCGGCGAACTCCTCCTGGATCAGGCGGAAGGTCACGGGCTCGCTGTCCACCAGCACCCCGTCGCAATCAAACAGAACGGCGGCCGGGGTCATGCGGGCATCCTTGCGAGGGTGACGAGGGTATCGCCGTAGCGGCGCTGGTCCAGCTGCTCCAGGGGCGCGGGCAGGGCAGGCGGGGTGTTCTCCTCCCAGACGATGGTGGCGCCCGGCGCGATCCAGCCGCCCTCCAGGCAGGAGGCGAGCGCGCGTTCGCCGAGGCCCAGCCCATAGGGCGGGTCGAGGAAGATCAGCTCGTAGCCCGCGCCGCGGCAGGGGCCCATGCTGGTGGCATCGCGGCGCCAGACATCGGTGGCGCCCATCGCCCGCATCAGCTCGATATTGCGGCGCAGGAGTGCGCGCGCGGCGGTGCCATCATCGACGAAGGCCACCCGCGCCGCCCCGCGTGACAGCGCCTCCAGCCCGAGCGCCCCGGTGCCCGCGAACAGGTCGAGCACCCGCGCGCCCGGCACCGGATTGCCATGCGTGCCATTGATCAGCAGGTTGAAGATCGATTCCCGCACCCGGTCCGTGGTCGGGCGCAGATGCGCCTGCATGTCGCCCGCGCCCACATCGGCGAGCTTCAGCCCGCGCCGTTCGCCGCCGATGATCCTCATTTCAGCAGCGCCTTCAGATCCGGCGCGGTGGAAATCTGCTCCGGCGTGAAGGGCTTTGCCGCCTCGATCAGCCGCTTGCCGACCATATAGGCCCGGGCATCGTTCAGTGCATCCACCGCGATCAGGCTGCCCGCCCGGAAATACCAGAAGGACTGTCCCTCTCCCTGCCGGCGCACCACGCGGTCGTGGCCGGTGTTCAGCCCGGCGATCTGCAGCTTGGCATCGAACTGGTCGGACCAGAACCAGGGCTTGGGCACATAGCCGCGCCCGGCGCCCAGCATGTTGTCGGCCACGAGCTCGGCCATGTCGATCGCATTGCCCACGCTCTCGAGCCGGAGCCGCCCGCCCGCCGCCGGGAAGGAGGCGCAATCGCCCGCGGCCCAGATCGCCGGATCCGCCGTGCGGCCCTGCGCATCGACCGCGATCCCGTCGGCCACCGTAAGCCCCGCTGCCGCGGCAAGCCCCGTCTCCGGCGTGACGCCGATGCCGACAATGGCGAAATCCGCTTCGATCACCCGGCCATCGGCCAGCTCCGCGCCGCTGACATGGCCCGTGCCCGTGAGCCGCCGCAGGCCGGTGGATTCGAGGATCGTCACGCCATGAGCCCGATGCAGCGCGCGGATCGCATCCGCGGTTTCTGCGCAGGCGACGCGGCCGAGGATCCGCGGCGCGGCCTCGATCAGCGTCACCTCCAGCCCGAGTTTGCGCGCCACCGCCGCGGCCTCGAGCCCGATATAGCCGCCGCCCACCACCACGAGCCGCCGGCCCGGGCGGAATTCGGGCGCCATCGCATCCACATCGGCGAGGCTGCGCACGGTGAATACGCCCGCCAGATCGCCGCCGAGTGCCGCGGGCAGCCGCCGCGGCGCCGCCCCGGTGCAGAGCGCGAGCTGATCATAGGCCAGCGCGCCGCCCTCCACCTGCACCCGCTTCGCGGAGCGGTCGATCGCGGTGACCTGCGCGCCGGTGCGCAGCGTGATGCCATTCGCGGCCCACCAATCCGCGCCGCGCAGCGTGAGGCGATCGATCGGCATTTCGCCCAGCAGATAGCCCTTGGACAGCGGCGGGCGCTGATAGGGCGCCACCGGCTCGGCGCCGAGGATCGTCACCGCGCCCACATAGCCCTGCGTGCGCAGCCGCGCCGCGAGCGAGGCCGCCGCCTGTCCGCCGCCGACGATCACGATGCCTGACATGATTTCCCCTCTGGTCGTTCCGCGCGCTGACCCTATATCCTCCGCGCAATGCTGTGCAACGCGAGAGGGACACATATGAGCATCCAGAAGGGCGACGTTCTGCCCGGCGCCACGCTGCTGCGGATTGGCGACAGCGGTCCGGAGGCGGTGAGCCTCGGCGACAAGATGAAGGGCCGCAAGGTCGTCATCTTCGCCGTGCCGGGCGCCTATACCGGCGTGTGCACCACCGCGCATGTGCCGAGCTTCATCCGTACCATCGGTGCGCTGAAGGCGAAGGGCGTGGACGAGGTGATCTGCATTTCCGTCAACGACCCGTTCGTGATGAAGGCCTGGGGCGAGGCCACCGGCGCCACGGAAGCCGGCATCACCCTGCTGGCGGATCCCGAATCGGCCTTCACCACGGCGATCGGGATGGAGTTCAGCGCCCCGCCCGCGGGCCTGCTGAAGCGCTCGGCCCGCTATGCGATGATCGTCGAGGATGGCATCGTCACTGTGCTGAACAAGGAAGAGAGCCCCGGCGTCTGCGAGACCTCGGCCGGCGAGGCGATCCTGGAGCTCCTCTGAGCTACATCGGCCCATCCAGCTCGCTCGCCCGGCGAAAGGCCGGGCGGGCGGCAAGGCGCTCGCGATAGGCGAGGAAGGCGGGATGCGCGGGCAGGCCGCCGAAGCTCAGCGCAAACATCACTTGCGAGCCGACATAGACATCGGCCGCGGTGAACCGCACCCCGGTCACATGGTCGTGGTCCGTGAGCCAGCCCGCCAGCGCAATGACCGTGCTGTCATAATCGCCGAAGCCCACAGAGCGGCGCTGCTCCGCGCTGGGCTCGAAGCCGAACATCCGCGCCGAGATCGCCTGCTCCAGCGGGCCCGCGGCAAAAAACATCCAGCGCAGGTAATTCGCCCGCTCCGAGGGCAGCGGCGCCAGCCCCGCCTCCGGGCAGGCCTCCGCCAGGAAGGCGCAGATCGCGGCGGTTTCCGTCACCACCTGCCCTTCAGCGACCAGTACCGGCACCTTGCCCATCGGGTTCAGCGCGCGGAAGGCGGCCGATTGCAGCGGCGCGCCATAGTCCATCACCTCGGTCTCATAGGGCCGCCCGGTCTCCTCCAGCATCCAGCGCGCGATGCGGCCGCGCGATTTGGGGTGGGTGTAGAGCTTCAGTCCGGTCATCGCTGCCTCCTCAGTCCTGCAGATCGCCCCGGCGGAAGGGGCCGAGCGCATCCAGATCGGCGATCTCCTCGGCCACCGCGGCGCGCTCCTCATCAAGATACCGCGCCACCGCGCGCCGGAAAGAGGGATTGACGATCCAGTGCAGCGAGCGCGTCGGCACCGGCATATAGCCGCGCGCGAGCTTGTGCTCGCCCTGTGCGCCCGCCTCCACCCGCGCAAGGCCCTGCGCGATGGCCCAATCCACCGCCTGATGGTAGCACAGCTCGAAATGCAGATAGGCGTGATCCTCCAGGCAGCCCCAGTAGCGGCCATAGAGCGTATCGCGCCCGATCAGGTTCAGCGCGCCCGCCACCGGAATGCCATCGCGTTCCGCGAGGATCAGGAGCACATCGTCGCGCAGCGCATGCAGCGTATCGAAGAAGGCGCGGGTCAGGTAGGGCCGGCCCCATTTGCGGCCGCCGGTATCCTGATAGAAGGCCCACATCGCCTGCCAGTGCTCCGGGCGGATTTCGCTGCCCGTGAGCGCGCGGATGCGGCCGCCGAAGGCCTGCGCGCGTTCGCGTTCCTTGCGGATCGCCTTGCGCTTGCGCGAGGCGAGCTCGGCCAGGAAATCGTCGAAACCGGCATAGCCGCGGTTCGTCCAGTGGAACTGCTCGCCCATGCGCGGCAGCCAGCCGCGATCCGCGCCCGCTTCCGCCTCGGCCTCGGTACAGAAGGTAATATGGGCGGAGGAGAGCCCCGCCTGCTCCGTCACCTGCGCCATTCCCTGCAGGAGCGCCGCGCGCCCCTCCGCCTCATGCCCGGGGCGGGTGAGCAGGCGCCGCCCCGTCACCGGCGAAAACGGCACCGCGCATTGCAGCTTCGGGTAATACTGCCCGCCTGCGCGCTCGAACGCCTCGGCCCAGCCGTGATCGAATACATATTCGCCCTGGCTGTGGGATTTGATGTAGAGCGGCGCGACCGCGATCACCGTGCCGCCTGCGCGCGCGACCACCGGCCGCGGCGTCCAGCCGGTGCCGGGCCCGACGGAGCCGGAGCGCTCCAGCCCCGACAGGAACTCATGCGTGGTGAACGGGTCCAGCGCCCGGCCGCTCAGGGCCTCCGGGCAGGCGCAGGCGTTCCAGTCGGCCGGGGCGATCTGTGCGACGCCCTCGGCCAGGGTGATCTCGATACCGCTCATGGCGCGCATGGTGGCCCGCGGCGCCCCGGCGTCAAGCCGGGATCGCGGCGGGGTAGCCCTCGAAGGTCACATTCGCGGCAATGGTGCGCGCCTGTGCCTCGGCTTCGGGCGAGCGGATCGTCCAGCACAGGATCGCAGCACCCCCGGCCTTCAGCTCCGCCACGCGCGGCGCGCGCAGGTCCGCGGCCTCATGCGAGATGAAGGCGCAGCCCAGCCGGTCGTAATCCGGGATCGCGCGCAGCCGGTCGCGGATGGCGGGGGTCAGCGCGGTCCAGTCCGGCCCATAGGCGGAGGTGGTGAGCCCCACCGCAACCTTCGGCGCCGCGCGCCGGAAGGCCTCCACCGCATAGGGGTTGAAAGACATCACCGCCAGCGGCCCGGCATAGGCGCGCAGCACATCGGCCGCGGCCGCCTCCAGCCGCCCGTCGGTCGGGCCCATGCCGCCGTCCTGATCCTTGATCTCCACCAGCAGCGGCACCAGCCCCGCGACCAGCGCCACCACCTGCGCCAGCGTCGGGATGCCTTCGGTGCCGCCCAGAAGCGGGATCCGGCCCAGCTCGGCCGCGCTCAGGGTGTTGATCTTGCCCGGCCGGCCGGTCAGGCGGCGCAGGTCGTAATCATGAAACACCATCGGCACGCCATCGGCCGAGGGCTGGATATCGCATTCGATCGCATAGCCCGCAGCAATCGCCGCGCGGATCGCCGCGAGGCTGTTCTCCGGCGCGCCGGGCCCATGATAGGCCCGGTGCGCGATGGGCAGGCGCAGGAAATCCGGATGCAGCATCACGCGATCTCGAAGATGGCCTCGATCTCCACCGCCACGCCGAAGGGCAGCGAGGCCGCCGAAACGGCCGAGCGCGCATGCCGCCCGGCATTGCCGAAGACCTCGACCATCAGATCGGAGCAGCCGTTCACCACCTTCGGCTGATCACCGAAATCGGGCGTGGAATTGACGAAGCCCACCAGCTTCACCACCCGCGCGACCCGGTCCAGATCGCCCAGTGCGGCCTTCGCCTGCGCGATGAGCGAGAGCCCGCAGCGGCGCGCGGCGGCGGCGCCGTCCTCGGCGCTCAGCCCGGCGCCGAGCTTGCCGGTGATGAACCCGTCCGGCCCCGCGGAGACCTGCCCCGAGACGAACAGCTGCTTGCCCGTGATCACATAGGGCACATAATTCGCCGCCGGCGCGGGCGCTGCGGGCAGCGTGATGCCCAGTTCCGTCAGGCGTGCTTCGATCCGGCTCATGATGACCTCCGTCGTTGGTTGCGCCGACGCTAGGCCCCCCGGCCGCGCCCCGCAAGCCCGGAAGCGACGGTTCCGCCCCGGTTTCAGGCGACCATCTGCTCGGCCCGCTTCAGGTCCACCGAGACCAGCTGGCTCACGCCCTGTTCCTGCATCGTCACCCCGAACAGCCGGTCCATCCGGCTCATGGTCACGGCATGGTGGGTGATCACCAGGAAGCGGGTATCGGTGCGCCGGGTCATCTCGTCCATCATGTCGCAGAACCGGGTGACGTTCGCGTCATCGAGCGGCGCGTCCACCTCGTCCAGCACGCAGATCGGCGCCGGATTGGCCAGGAACACTGCGAAAATGAGCGCAAGCGCGGTGAGCGTCTGCTCGCCCCCCGACAGCAGCGAGAGGGTGGAGAGCTTCTTGCCCGGCGGCTGGCACATGATCTCCAGCCCCGCCTCCAGCGGATCGTCGGATTCGATCAGCATCAGCTTCGCCTCGCCGCCGCCGAACAGGTGGGTGAACAGCGTGCGGAAATTCTCGTTCACCTGCTCATAGGCGGTCAGCAGCCGCTCGCGGCCCTCCTTGTTCAGCCCGGCGATGCCGGAGCGCAGCTTGCGGATCGCCTCCTCCAGGTCGGTCTTCTCCTTCGACAGCGTGTCGAATTCGGTCTGCACCTCCTGCGCGTCTTCCTCGGCGCGCAGGTTGACGGCGCCGAGCGCCTCGCGCTGGCGCTTCAGCCGGGCGACCTCGGTCTCCAGATCGGCGACGGAGGGCACCGTGCCGGTCTCGCCCAGGCTGTCGCGCAGCGCTTCGGGGCTCATCTCGGCGGCCTCGCGGATGCGCTCGGCGGCGGCGGCCTGGGTGGCGCGGGCGGCTTCGGCGCGGGCCTCGGCGCGGGCGCGGGCCTCGCGGGCCTCGCCCGCCAGGCGCTCGGCCTCGCGTTCGGCGAATTGCGCGTCGCGCAGCGCGGTTTCGGCTTCGGCCAGCCGGTCCGCGGCCAGGCCCCGGCGCGTCTCGGCGGCCTCGATCGCCTCGGCCAGTTCCTCGCGCTTCGCGGCCAGCTCCTCGGGCGCCTCGGCAGCGTCCGAGAGCTCGTCCACCGTCTCCGCCCGGCGCGCGGAGAGCTCGGCGGTGCGCTTTTCCGCCGTCTCCAGCCGGTGGCGCCAGCCCGAAAGCTCCTTCGTCACTTCCTGCCGGCGCTTGGTGCGGGCCTCGCCCTCGCGGCGGATCTCGTCATGGGCGGAGCGGCGGGTGAGCATGGTCAGCCGCGCGGCCTCGACCGTCATCTTCACCGCATCCACCTCGCTGCGCGCGGCGTCGAGGTCGGGCAGGGCGGAGAGCTGCGCCTCCGCATCGGCCAGCGCCAGCCGCGCGGCGCTGGCCGCCTCGGCATGGCGCTTCACCGCGAGGCGCGCCGCCTCCAGCTTGCCCGCCGAAATCGAGCGCTCCGCCTCGGCCCGCGAGAGCGCCCGCCCGGCATCGGCCAGCCGCTGATCGGCGCCGCGCCGCGCCTCGCGGGCGCGGGTATCGGCGGCCGAAGCATCGGAGAGCGCGCGGGTCAGGGCGTCATGCGCGCTGCGTGCAGCCCCGGCGCGGTCTTCGGCTTCCTCGAGGTCGCGGCGCAGCTCCGCAAGGCGGTTGCGCTGCTGCAGCCGCAGCGCGGCCGCCGAAGGCGCATCCTCGGCGCGGGTGCCATAGCCGTCCCACCGCCACAGATCGCCCGCGCGCGACACCAGCCGCTGCCCGGGCCGCAGGAGCGGCTGCAGGCGCGCGGCCTCTTCGGGCGCGATCACCCCGATCTGCGCGATCCGGCGCGCGAGGACCGCGGGCGCCGTCACATGGCGGGAGAGCGGCTCCACGCCCACAGGCAGCGCCTGCGCCGCATCGTAATCGGGCAGCAGCCTCCAGCCCGAGCCCTCGGTCACTTCCGGCGCGCGCAGGTCGTCGGCCAATGCGGCACCCAGGGCCGCCTCATAGCCCGGCGCCACCTCGAGCCGGTCCAGCAGCTGGTTGCCGCCGCCCGCATCGCGCTCCACCAGCCGGGCCAGCGCACCCACCTCGGCCTTCAGCGCGCCCGCCTCGCCCTCGGCTTCGGAGCGCGCCGCGCGGGCCGCGGATTCGCGCTGCTGCGCCTCGGCGCGGGCCTCCTCGGCGGCGGCCAGCGCCTCCTCGGCGGCCTCGGCCATCGCCATCGCCTCTTCCTGCGCCTCCTGCGCGGTCTCATAGGCTTCGGCGGCGGCATCCAGCGCCTCGCCCGCCTCCTCGGCGGCGCTGGCGGCGCGGCCCGCCTCCGCCTCGGAGCGTTCGGCCGTGGTGCGGCTGTCGGCCAGAAGGCGCTGCGCAGCGCCATGGCGCGCGGCCAGCCGGGCAACGTCCTCTGTGCGCTCGCTCAGATGCGCCTCGCGGTCGTGCAGCACTTCGGCCGCCTCCGCCGAGGCCTCCGAGGCCGCGGTCAGCTTGTCCTCATGGCCCTCGGTCGCTTTCGCCAGCTGATCGAGCTCCCACTCCAGCCGGGCGATGGTTTCGCCCGCATCGCGGTTCAGCCCGGCCTCGCGCTCCATGTCGCGGTCCAACTGCGCGATCCGCCCCTTCAGCGTCTCGATCCGCGCCAGCGCCTGGCGCTCCTGATCCGAAAGCGCCTCGCGCTGGATCGTCAGGCGCTGCAGGATCGCGCCGGCGACGGCCTCCTCCTCGCGCAGGGGCGGCAGCGCGGCCTCGTGGTCTCCCCGGGCCTTCGCGGTGGCGCGGGCCTGGGTCTCGGCCTGGGCCGCCGCGGCAATCAGCGCGCGCAGCCCGGCCTCGGCCTCCGCCCGCGCAGCCTCCGCCTCGCGCCAGCGGGTGAACAGCAGCAGCCCCTCCGCCCGGCGCAGATCGTTCCCGATCTCGCGGTAGCGCGCCGCCTGCCGGGCCTGGCGCGCTAATGTGGCGAGCTGGCCGCCGAGCTGCTCCAGCACGTCATCCACCCGCAAAAGGTTCTGCTCCGCGCCATTCAGCTTCAGCTCCGCCTCATGGCGGCGCTGATACAGGCCGGAAATGCCCGCGGCTTCTTCCAGGATCCGCCGCCGGGCCTTGGGCTTGGCGTTGATCAGCTCCGAAATCTGCCCCTGGCGCACCAGCGCCGGGCTGTGCGCGCCGGTGGAGGCATCGGCGAACAGCATCTGCACGTCGCGCGCGCGGACGTCCTTGGTATTGACCTTGTAGGCCGAGCCCGCGTCGCGGGTGATGCGGCGCACGATCTCCACCGTATCGTGCTCGTTGAAGCCGGAGGGCGCCAGCCGCTCGGTATTGTCGATGCTGAGCGACACTTCCGCGAAATGGCGCGCGGGCCGGGTGGCGGCGCCGGCGAAGATCACATCCTCCATCCCGTCGCCGCGCATCGCGGAGGCGCGGGTCTCCCCCATCACCCACCGCAGCGCCTCCAGCAGGTTCGACTTGCCGCAGCCGTTCGGCCCCACGACGCCGGTCAGGCCGTCATGGATGACCAGATCGGTCGGGTCGACGAAGCTCTTGAAGCCGTTCAGGCGGAGGCGGGTGAAACGCAAGCGGGAGGTCCTTTCGGGGCGGAATGTGCAAATTTCCGCCGCGGGCGCGGGCAAGTCAACCGCAACCCCCACGATTGGGGGGCATCATGGCGCTTATCCACAAGATATGCGCGGGTTTCAGCCATGCAGGATTGCAGCTTGCGCCTATGTCTGGGCGCTCTAGTTTGGCGCCAAACTCAGGAGGTCATGATGCTGGTACCTGCCTTTGCCATCATTTTGCTGTTTCAGCTCGCGGGCGAGGTGATCTCGCGCGCGCTGCATCTGCCGCTGCCGGGCCCGGTGCTGGGCATGGTGGGGATGGTCGTCGCGCTCACCAGCTTCCCGCGGCTGTCGGCGATCGTCACGCCCGCGGCGCAGGGGCTGCTGCGCTATCTGTCGATGCTGTTCGTGCCGGTGGGGGTCGGGATCGTCGCGAACCTGCACACGATCGAGAGCCATTGGCTGGCGATTTCGGTTTCGGTCGTGGTCTCCACCCTGTTTGCCATCGTGGTCGGCGCGCTGACCTTCACCTGGGTCGCCCGCCTGACCGGGAGCCGCGCCGATGACTGATGCGTTCCAGATCTGGTCCTATCTCGCCTCGCAGCCGCTCCTGTGGCTCTGCGCCACGCTGTTCGCCTACTGGATCGGCGATGCGCTCTTCGTGAAATCCGGGCGCAACCCGCTGGTGAATGCGGTGGTGATCGCGGTGGCGCTGCTGGCCGCGCTGCTGGAGCTGACCGGCACCAGCTACGAGAAATACTTCGCCGGGGCGCAATTCGTGCATTTCATGCTCGGGCCGGCGACGGTCTGCCTCGCGATCCCGTTGCAGGCGAACATGATGGCGATCCGGCGCGCGCTGCTGCCGATCGCGGCGGCGCTGGTTGCGGGCTCGGTGGCGGCGATCGGCTCGGCGCTCGGCATCGCCTGGCTGCTCGGGGCGGATCATACGCTGCTGGCGACGCTGGCGCCGAAATCGGCCACGGCGCCGGTCGCCATCGGGATCTCCGAAGGGCTCGGCGGGCAGCCGACGCTGACCGCGGTGCTGGTGATCCTCACCGGCATGATCGGGGCCATCTTCGTGACCCCGATGCTGAACCTGATCGGGGTGCGGGACTGGCGCGCGCGCGGCCTTGCCACCGGGGTCGCGGCGCATGGTATCGGCACGGCGCGGGCGTTCCAGGTGCATGATACGGCCGGGGTCTTCGCCTCCATCGGCATGGGGCTGAATGCGGTGCTCACCGCCTTCCTCGCGCCTCTGGTGATGCGGCTGTTCTAATACTGACGCGGCGGGCGGGCCTTGTAGACCGGGAGCTTCCAGCCCCAGAGCAGCGTCCCCGCGCGCAGAACGAAGGTCACCGCGCCGCAGCCGATCATCGCGGGCGCGCCGCCAAAGCCCGCCCACCGCAGGAACAGCGCCGCCGCCGCCCCGGCGAAGGCGCAGGTGAGGTAGAGCTCGCCCTGCTTCAGCGTGAGCGGCACCTCGTTGCACAGCACATCGCGCATCAGCCCGCCGACCGTGCCGGTGATCACCCCCATCACCAGCACCACCACCGGCCCGTGGCCCATCGCCATCGTGGCCGCCACGCCCGCCGGCACCGCCACCGAAAGCGCCAGCGCATCGAGCCAGACCAGCACCCGGTAGCGGCTCTCCAGCCGGTGCGCGGTGAAGAACACGATCACCGCCGCCGCCGCGATCAGCACCACATATTCGGGCCGCGTCACCCAGAACACCGGCAGCCGCCCGATCAGCACGTCGCGCACGGTGCCGCCGCCGATGGCCGTCAGCATCGCCACGAAGATGAACCCCATGAGATCGAGCTGGCTGCGGGAGGCGACGAGCGCGCCCGTCAGCGCGAAGATCACCACCGAGGCGTAATCCAGCATCGCAGCCACAGGCATCAGCGGCAGGGCAGTCAATCCGTCCATCGGCTCCTCCTGCGCGGCAGGTTATCCGCGCCGGGCCGGCCAGTCACTTGGTCTTGTAGGCACCTGACCTTGTGGTCACTTGGTCTTGTAGGGCGCCATTCCGGCGCGGGCCAGCTCATCGGCGCGTTCGTTCTCGGCGTGGCCGGCGTGGCCCTTGATCCATTTCCAGGTCACCCGGTGGCGCGCCTGCGCGCTGTCCAGCCGCTGCCACAGATCCACGTTCTTCACCGGCTTCTTGTCGGCGGTGCGCCAGCCGTTGCGCTTCCAGCCGTGGATCCAGCCGGTGACGCCGTTCTTCACATAGGCGGAATCGGTGGTGATGGTGATCTCGGTGTCGCGCGTCAGCGCCTCCAGCGCGTTGATCGCGGCCAGAAGCTCCATCCGGTTGTTGGTGGTATCGGCCTCGCCGCCGTTCAGCTCGCGCTCCTTCAGCACGGCCGCGCCCTCCATCGCCCGCATCAGCACGCCCCAGCCGCCGGGGCCGGGGTTGCCAGAGCAGGCGCCGTCCGTCCAGGCATAGAGCTCAGTCATGCAGCCCCACATGGCCCGGCAGCGCCGCGATCCGCGCGATCCAGCGGTTGATGCCCGGGAAGCGTTCCATCTCGAAGCCGCCGCGGCTGCCCGCGGTATGGGTGTAGCCATAAAGACAGATATCGGCGAGCGTGGGCGCATCGCCCGCCAGCCAGTCCTGCGTGGCGAGGCGCTGCTCCATCACCGCCAGATTGGCATGCCCTGCCGCCAGCAGATCGGCCAGCCGCTCGGGCGTCGCCTGCGCCTTTCGGTGCGGATAGCACAGCAGCGCCGCGCGCACGGCCACGGTGCCCTCGTGCTGGTTCTGCTCCCAGAACATCCACGACAGCATCTGCGCGCGCGCGAACGGGTCGGCGGGCACGAAGCCGGTGCCTTCGCCCAGATAACACAGGATCGCATTCGATTCCGGCAGCAGCCGGCCATCGTCCAGCTGCAGCACCGGCGCCTTGCCGAAGGGTAGCGCCCCGCTGACCTTGGCCTCATCGAGCGCGGCCGACTGATATTCGACATCGGCCATCTCGACCTGCCGCCCCAGCAGCGCCAGCAGCAGCCGGACTTTGTAGCTGTTGCCCGAACTGGGCATGGAATAGAGCTTCATGAGGCCTCCCGCAGCACCCTTGGAACCTTGAATTCGATATCTTCACGCGCGGTTTCCACCAGCTCCACCGTCACATCATAGCGGGCGCGGAACGCGTCGATCACTTCGTTGATCAGCACTTCGGGCGCAGAGGCCCCGGCGGTGACGCCGACGGCGCGGATGCCTTCGATCGCGCGCCAGTCGATTTCATCGGCGCGGCCTACCAGCTGGCTGTAGGCGCAGCCCGCGGCGCGGCCCACTTCCACCAGGCGGCGCGAATTGGAGCTGTTGGGCGCGCCGATCACCAGGAGCGCGTCGATCTTCGGCGCGATCGCCTTCACCGCGCTCTGGCGGTTGGTGGTGGCGTAGCAGATATCCTCGCGCCCGGGCCCGATGATGAAGGGGAAGCGGGCGCGCAGCGCCTCCACGATTTCGGCGGTATCATCCACCGAAAGCGTGGTCTGGGTGATGAAGGCGAGCTTTTCCGGATCGCGCGGGGTGATCGAGGCCACATCGGCCACGGTTTCCACCAGCAGCACCTCGCCTTCGGGCAGCTGGCCCATCGTGCCCAGCGTCTCCGGGTGCCCGGCATGGCCGATCATCACCATCTGCAGCCCGTTCTGATGGTGGCGCGCGGCTTCGTTATGGACCTTGGTCACCAGCGGGCAGGTGGCATCGACCTGGATCATGTTGCGCCGCGTGGCCTCCTCGGGCACCGCTTTCGGCACGCCATGGGCGGAGAAGATCACCGGCCGATCGCCCGGGCATTCGTCCAGCTCCTCGACGAACACCGCGCCCTTTTCGCGCAGCCCGTCCACCACGAATTTGTTGTGCACGATCTCGTGGCGCACATAGACCGGCGCGCCCCATTTCTCGAGCGCCATCTCCACGATCTTGATCGCCCGGTCGACACCGGCGCAGAATCCGCGCGGCGCCGCGAGGTAGAGGGTGAGGGCTGGTTTCATCATGCTCTCCTTGCCAGCTTCATCACCTAATGCGCCGCGGCGCGCGCGTCCAGTGCACAGACTTATCCGACACAATCGGTCCTTTTTGGTAATGCCCGTGAATTTTTATTGCGCGGCGATGCGCGATGTCCTAGGGACAATGCAATTGCAGCATTACCGAGGATGCCGACTCATGGCCCACGATGGCACCGACATGTCCGCCACCGTCCTTCTGCCCGACCTGCTGGCGCTGAGCGAAGCGGCGCTGCCCGAAATCACGGCGCTGGTAGCGGAGGCGACCGAAGCGCTGCGCGCGCGCGTCAGCCAGTCCGGCAAGGTGTCGAATGCGGCGCTGGAGGCCGACCAGTTCGCGGCGCATGCGCTGTCCTGGCTCGCGACCTATGAGCAATCGCTGCTGCAGCTGCGCGGCTGGGCCGGGCGGGTGGCCGAGGCGGGCGGGTTCGGCCCGATGGAAGGGCTGATCCTGCAGATCGGTTTCGGCGAATACCTGAGCCAGATCGCGGGCGGCATCCCGATGAGCCAGGGCGAGATCGCGCGGCTCTCGGATCTCGGGCTCGGCTGGACGCCGGGGCCCGCTGCGGCGCAGCTGATGGCGCAGGGCAACAGCTCCGAGGCGCGGATGGCGCTGGTGGCGCTGATGCAGGAAAATCAGGGCCGGGCGCTGTTCGGGGCCTCGGGCCTTGATGAAGACCTGGAAATGATCCGCGACCAGTTCCACCGCTATGCCGAGGAGCGGGTGATCCCGAATGCCCATGAATGGCACCTGAAGGACGAGCTGATCCCGATGGAGATCATCGAGGAGCTGGCGGAGCTCGGCGTGTTCGGCCTGACGATCCCGGAGGAATACGGCGGGCTCGGCCTGTCGAAGGCCTCGATGGCGGTGGTGACGGAGGAACTCTCGCGCGGCTATATCGGCGTCGGCTCGCTCGGGACCCGCTCCGAGATCGCGGCGGAGCTGATCCTGTGCGGCGGCACCGAGGCGCAGAAGCAGAAATGGCTGCCGGGCCTCGCCTCCGGCGAGATCCTCTCGACGGCGGTGTTCACCGAGCCGAACACCGGCTCCGATCTGGGCAGCCTGCGCAGCCGCGCGGTGAAAGACGGCGACGACTGGGTGGTGACCGGCAACAAGACCTGGATCACCCATGCGCAGCGCACCCATGTGATGACGCTTCTCGCGCGCACCGACCCGGCCAGCACCGACTGGCGCGGGCTGAGCATGTTCCTGGCCGAAAAGACCCCGGGCACCGATGAGACCCCGTTCCCCACGCCGGGCATGACCGGCGGCGAGATCGAGGTCCTGGGCTACCGCGGCATGAAGGAATACGAGCTCGGCTTCGACGGCTTCCGGGTGAAGGGCGAGAACCTTCTGGGCGGCGAGACCGGGCGCGGCTTCAAGCAGCTGATGGAGACCTTCGAATCCGCCCGGATCCAGACCGCGGCGCGCGCCGTGGGCGTGGCCCAGTCCGCCTGCGAGATCGGCATGCGCTACGCGATCGACCGCAAGCAGTTCGGCAAGTCGCTCATCGCCTTCCCGCGGGTGGCGGGCAAGCTCGCGATGATGGCGGTGGAGATCATGATCGCGCGGCAGCTGACCTATTTCTCCGCCTGGGAGAAGGATCATGGCCGCCGCTGCGACCTGGAGGCGGGCATGGCGAAGCTGCTGGGCGCCCGCGTGGCCTGGGCCGCGGCCGACAATGCGCTGCAGATCCATGGCGGCAATGGCTTCGCGTTGGAATATACCATCAGCCGGGTGCTCTGCGATGCGCGGATCCTGAACATCTTCGAGGGCGCGGCCGAAATTCAGGCGCAGGTGATCGCGCGCCGGCTGCTGGGCTGACTTGCATCGGGCGCGCGTTGCGGCATAGCTGGGGGCAAAGGAGCCAGCCATGATCCGTGACGCCACCCCCGAAGACGCCGAAGCCATTGCCGCGATCTACAACGATGCGGTGCTGCACTCGACCGCGATCTGGAACGATGCGCTGGTCGATGCGGCCAACCGCATCGCCTGGATCGTGGCGCGGCAGGAGGCGGGGCTGCCGGTCCTCGTGCTGGAGGAGGCGGGCGAGGTCACCGGCTATGCCAGCTATGGCCCGTTCCGCCCGCAGGACGGATACCGCGAAACGGTGGAGCATTCCGTCTATATCCGCTCCGATCTGCGCGGCGGCGGGCGCGGGCGCGGGCTGATGACGCAGCTGATCGGCTATGCCCGCGCGCAGGGCCAGCATGTGATGGTGGCGGCGGTGGATGCCAGCAACACGGCCTCGATCGCGCTGCATCGCAGCCTCGGCTTCGAGGACGTGGGGATGATGCCGCAGGTCGGGCAGAAATTCGGCCGCTGGCTCGATCTGGCGCTGTTGCAGCTGGTGCTGGACGCGCGCACCGCGCCCTAGGCCAGGCGCTCCAGCGCGGCGATCAGCCGGTTGCGCGCCTCCGGCAGGCGGCGGCCATGCTCTTCGGCAAACAGTGTCAGGAAATGCCCGGTCAGGCGCAGCCCCTGTATCAGCTCCGTCGGGCTGGCAGGGCCCTGGCCCAGCAGGCATTGCGGCAGCGCGAGCAGCTTCGGCGCCCAGTCCCCGGCGCCGGTGCGGCTCACGGCCCGGCCGGTGCGCGGGCTGACATAGGCGAGATCGTCGCGGCTGCCGTTCACGGCGCAGCGGCTCAGATCGAGCCCGAAGCCCAGCTCCTCCAGCAGCGCCATCTCCCACCGCAGGTAATCGAGCGGCCAGCCCTCCGCCACCGCGCCGATCCGGTCGAACAGGGCCTCGGTGCGGTGATAAAGCGCCGGATGCGGGGCGCGTTCGGGCAGCGCGAAGGCCACCATCGCGCAGGTGGCGCCGAGCCCCAGCAGCGCCAGCCGGTCCGCCATCGCGCCTGCGCGCGAGGCCAGCTGCTCGGCCGTATAGCTGCCCAGATGATCCTCCAGCCGCGCGCGCCAGCCGAGGCGCAGATGGCTGCCCGGCTGCAGCGCCGCCGCCATCCGCCGCGAGGCGCCGCCGCGCACCACCCCCGCGTGGCGGCCATGCGCCAGGGTGAAGGCATCGACGATCATCGAGGTGTCGCCATGCGGGCGCGCCGACAGGACCGTGCCTTCGTCCTGCCAGTCCATCTACCGCGCGGCCATCCGCGCCGAGAGCGCCGCTGCGCCATCGGCCGCAAGCCCGTCGATCGCGCCCTGACGGTCGCGGGCATTGCGGTTCTGGCTGAGCTTCGCCTTCGCCAGAACCCGCGTCACCGTGATCCGGAAGGCGACGATCCCGTCCAGCATCTGGGCCATGTAATCGGCGGGGGCATCGGCCATGCGCCATGCGGCATCGCCGTTCAGCCGCCGCTCCTGCGCCCGGGTCAGCAGGCCCACCGCCGCGCGCTTGGCCTTGTCGTCGTGCTGGAAGGCGATGGTGCCGTGCAGATGCGCCACCTCGTAGTTCCAGGTGGGCACATGGCGGTGATGCTCGGGCTTGCTCGGGTAGTAATTCGGCGAGACATAGCCCTCCACGCCGCGAAAGATCGCCAGCACCTCCTGCCCCTCGGCCAGCAGCCGGTGCATGTCATTCGCGCGGGCCACATGGCCGATCAGCGCGCCCGGCGCCGCGATCAGCGGGATATGGTTCGCCACCAGCCCATCGGCCGTCTGCGCGACGATGGTGGCCAGCGGCGCCGCTGCGATCAGCGCGGCGATCTGCTCCGGGTCGGCTTCCTCGAAATGCGGCGGGATATACATGGCGCCTCCCGGGCTCAGCCGAGCCCCTCCTCGTCAAGCAGCGTGCGGCCGCTGCGGCTCTCGATCTCCACCACCCAGAGGTCCGGGTCGAAGCCGCGCTGGCGGCGCAGCGAGGCGTCGATCTCCGTCTCCGGCCCCTGATGCAGCACCCGCCAGGCGCGCGCGTCGAGGCCAAGGTCGTAGCCATGCTCCCACAGCGCGGCCTGCCCGTCCAGCGTGGCGCATTTCACCATCACCGCCCCCGAGGTGGCATCGCCATGCGCGGTGATGTAGGCGGGGATGTGCGCCAGCTCCAGCCGCTTCAGATAGGCCCGCACCCAGACATCGGTGGCAAGCCGGGGCTGCATCAGTCGCCGTCCTTGAAGTCGAGCCCCATTTCCGAATAGCGCTCCGCTTCCTCGAGCCAGTTTGGCCGCACCTTCACCTGCAGGAACAGGTGCACCGTGCGCCCGAGAAACTCCGACATATCGGCCCGCGCGGCGGTCGATACCGCCTTCACCGTCTCGCCGCCCTTGCCCAGCACGATGCCCTTGTGGCCCTCGCGCGCGACATAGATGATCTGGTCGATCCGGGTGGTGCCGTCCTTGCGGTCCTCCCATTTCTCGGTTTCCACCGTGAGCTGGTAGGGGATTTCCTCATGCAGGCGCAGGGTCAGCTTCTCGCGGGTGATCTCGGCCGCGATCTGGCGCATCGGCAGGTCGGCGATCTGGTCTTCCGGGTAGAACCACGGCCCCTCCGGCAGCTCCTGCGCCAGCCATTCGCGCAGATCGGCCACGCCATAGCCCTTTTCGGCGGAAATCATGAAGGTCTTCTCGAACGGATAGGCGGTGTTCGCCTCCTCGGCCAGTGCCAGCAGCCGCTCGGCCTTCACCTTGTCGATCTTGTTGATGGCAAGGGCCACCGGCTGCGCGCCGTCGCGCGCCTTCAGCGCCTCGATGATGGTCTTGGCGCCCTCGGTCAGGCCGCGATGCGCCTCGATCAGCAGCACCACGATATCGGCATCCGCAGCCCCGCCCCAGGCCGCCGAAACCATCGCCCGGTCCAGCCGCCGGCGCGGGCGGAAGATGCCGGGCGTATCGACGAAGACGATCTGCGCCTGCCCGGCCATGCACACGCCGCGGATGCGCGCGCGCGTCGTTTGCACCTTGTGGGTGACGATGGATACTTTCGCCCCCACCATGGCGTTCAGCAGGGTCGATTTGCCGGCGTTCGGTTCGCCGATCAGGGCGACGAAGCCTGCGCGGGTCGGGGCGTCATTCATCCGATGTCCTTTCAGCGGGTGCCGGGCGGGCGCTTGTGAACCGGAAACCCTCCCTTTTCAAGAGGTGCGGCCGGGCGCGGCAGAAATCAAGCACCCTTCGCGCCGTCCGGCCCTTCGAGGCGGCGCAGCAGGGCCCGGGCGGCGCCCTGTTCGGCCTGGCGCTTGGCCCCTGCCTCGGCGCGCTCGGTCTCGCCGGAGGCGAGGCGGACCTCGATGGTAAAGACCGGCGCATGGTCCGGGCCGGAGCGGTCGATGGTGTCGTAGGCGGGGGGCGGCAGGCCGCGCGCCTGCGCCCATTCCTGCAGCGCGGTTTTCGGGTCGCGGGCGTCTTCCTCGACATGGTCGATCCGGCTGCCCCAGAGCCGCAGCACCAGCGCGCGGGCGGTCTCGAAGCCGGCATCCAGATAGACGGCGGCGATCACCGCCTCCATCGCATCGCCGAGCAGCGCCTCCTTGCGGCGCCCGCCCGACATCATCTCCGAGCGGCCGAGCTTCAGCACCGCGCCGAGGTCGATCTCGCGCGCGACTGCGGCGCAGGTCTCCTTGCGCACGAGCGCGTTGAAGCGCGGCGCGAGCTGGCCTTCGGAGGCGGCGCGGTCGGCCTTGAACAGCGCCTCGGCCATGCTCAGGCCCAGAACCCGGTCGCCGAGGAATTCCAGCCGCTGGTTGTCGGGGCGGGTGGCGGAGCCGATGGAGCTGTGCGTGAGCGCCCTGAGCAGCAGTTCGGGCCTGGCGAAGCCATGCCCGAGCCGCTCCATGAAGGCGGATATGTCGGCCGAGACCTTCACCCGCGGCCTCAGTCGATCGCCTTGAAGAAGCGATCGGGGCGCCAGGTCCAGAAGTAGAACAGCGACTTGCCCGCCGAGGAGAACATGATCCGGTCGGCGCGGCCCACCAGATATTCCACCGGCACGAAGCCCAGGCCACCCGCGGCGGCGGGGAAGCGGCTGTCTTCGGAATCGTCGCGATTGTCGCCCATGAAGAAATATTCGCCTTCGGGGACGGTGAAAACGGGCGTATTGTCCACGACCCAGTTATCCGAAATGTTCAGCACATCATGGGTCACGGGCGGGTCGCTCGGGCTGTTGCCGGGCAGGGTCTCGATCTGGCGGCCTTTCAGGCAATTGCCGCCGAGGCCCACCGGATCGTTCGCGCAGCGCGGCGTCAGCCCCTGCGAGCCCTGCGGCTCCTTGATCTCCGAGAAGCTGCCGGCATTTTCCAGCTTCACCGCGGTGCCGTTGATCTGCAGCACGCCGTTGATCACCTGAATCCGGTCGCCCGGCAGGCCGATCAGGCGCTTGATGAAATCGACGTTCTTGGTCGGGTGGCGGAACACCACGACATCGCCGCGCTTCGGCTCGCCGCCGAGGATCCGGCCCTCGATCGGGCAGGGGCTGAACGCGGGCGAGGAGAACGGGCAGGAATAGCGCGAATAGCCATAGGCCATCTTGTTCACGAACAGGAAATCGCCGACGAGCAGCGTGTCCTTCATCGAGCCGGAGGGGATCCAGAACGGCTGGAAGAACAGGGTGCGGAACACACCCGCGATGATGAGCGCCCAGACGATCGTCTTGATCGTCTCGACGATGCCGCCGTCTTGCTTCTTCGTGGCCATGATCCGCCTTTCCGTCTGGTCCGTCTTCCTTGGCGCGGGGCCGCGCGCGAGTCAAGGAAGGGGTCGCGCCTCGATCACCACGAAGGCCTGCGCCCAGGGGTGGTCGTCGGTCAATGTCACGTGAACGATGCTCTCATGCCCGGGCGGTGTCATCGCGCGCAGGCGTTCGGCGGCCCAGCCGGTCAGCTCCATCACCGGCTGGCCGGTGGCAAGGTTGCTCACCGCCATGTCCTTCCAGCTGATGCCCATCCGGAGCCCGGTGCCGAGGGCCTTGGAGCAGGCCTCCTTCGCGGCCCAGCGTTTGGCATAGGTGCCGGGGGCATCGGCGCGCCGTTCGGCCTTGGCGATCTCGGTCTCGGTGAAGACGCGGCTGCGGAAGCGGTCGCCGAAGCGCTCCAGCGTCTGGGCGATGCGCTCGATGTTGCACAGGTCGGTGCCGATGCCGAGGATCATGGTCGGGTCTCCGGTGTGACCTCCGGCTCCGGCGTGCCGCCGAGCCAGGAGGGCAGGTAGTCGTCGTACCAGCTGCTGTCCGCCTCCGGCAGGGGCGCGGGGGGCTGCGCGTCGGGGCCGAACAGCGCGCGCATCTGGCTGCGGATCTCGCCGGGGCTCTGGCGCACCTTCTGCCAGATCTCCGTAGCCGAGGGCACCTTCATGCCGCAGACCTCGGCGTCGTCAATCGGATCATCGGGGTTGAAGGCGGAGTCCAGCTCCCGCATTTCGCCCATCAGCGCGCAGGAATCGTGCAGCTCCCAGGCCGTGGCGGCGACGATGATCGCAATGCCGAAGACGGGAAGCGCCTCTCCCAGAGTGCTGGCGATATTGCGCCCGGTGGCCACCGTGGTGCGGCGGGCGACGCGGGTGCTGGTATCCTTCACCGCCTCGCGCATCAGCACCTTCTGGCCGCGATACACCACCTTCTCATCGCCGAGCCTGAGGGCGAGGTTATCGGCGCGGTCGCGCGCGATACGGGTCGCGGCGCGCGATTGCTGCAGCTCGCGGGCGAGCCGCGCCTCGCTGTCGCGCGCGCGTGTGGCCAGGGTCTTCAGCCCGCTCACACTCTCGACCACGCCGGAAACGGCCGCGAGCACCGTGGGCACCAGCGTCATCGCGACGCTGAGCGCCAGCGACCCCGCCATCAGCAGGATCATCAGCGCAGACCAGATCCCGCCGATGCTGCGTAACAGCCAGCGCATCTAGCGCGCGGCATCCATCAATGCGCGCATCTGCCCGATTGCCGGGCCGAGGCCGAGGAACACCGCCTCCGAGATCAGGAAATGGCCGATGTTCAGCTCGCGCAGCTTCGCAATGGCGGCGACGGGCCCGACGGTCTCGTAGGTCAGCCCATGCCCGGCATGGACCTCGAGCCCCAGCGACTGCGCATAGGCGGCGCCCGCGCGCAACGCGTCGAGCTCCAGGTCGCGCTCAGCGAAGCGGCCCTCGGCATGCAGGTCGCAGTAGCGCCCGGTGTGCAGCTCCACCACCTGCGCGCCGATTGCGGCCGAAGCTTCGATCTGGCGCGGGTCATGGCCGATGAACATCGACACCCGGATCCCGGTTTCGGCCAGGGTGCCGACGTAATCGGTCAGCCGCGCCTGATCGGCCAGCACATCGAGCCCGCCTTCGGTCGTCACCTCCTCGCGCCGCTCCGGCACCAGGCAGCAGGCGTGGGGGGCGGTCTCCAGCGCGATCCGGGCCATCTCGTCGGTGGGCGCCATCTCGAAATTCAGCGGGATCTCCAGCCCGGCCTTCAGCGCGGCGATATCGGCATCGCGGATGTGGCGGCGGTCTTCGCGCAGATGCGCGGTGATGCCATCGGCGCCTGCGGCCTGGGCCAGCTCCGCCGCCCTCAGGGGCGAGGGATAGGCCGAGCCGCGCGCGTTGCGCAGTGTGGCGACGTGGTCGATATTGACGCCGAGGCGCAGGGATCTGGACATGGGAAGCTCCGGCAAAACCGCGCGCGAGTATGGCCGAGCACGCGGCCAAGATGAAGGGGTCAGGTGGCGATGCGGGCGCGCGCGGCCTCCAGCCGGGCGCGGAGCCGGGCGCGCCGGCGGCTCTGATAGGCGGCGATCACCGGGCGGATCAGCCCATAGCCCGCGCAGGCGAAGGGCAGCCCGAGCACCAGCCCGCCCACCAGATAGGGCAGGAACACGCTGTCGAAGAACCGCGCGAGCCCCTCCCAATGCGGCACCGCGCCGGTGAACGTGGCGATCAGATTATGCCCGAGGTCGCACAGCGCATCGGCGAAGGCTTGGCTCAGCCCCTCGACCCGGGCCGGATCCACGCCGCGCCCGAGGATCCGGTGCCCGAGCGAAATCGCGCTGATCGCGATCAGCGGGAAGGTCACGGGATTGCCGAAGAAGGTGGCCAGAAGCGCCGCCAGCGCATTGGCGCGCAGCACCCAGGCGAGGCCGAGCGCCAGCACGAAATGGCCGCCGAAAACCGGGGTGAAGGAGACCAGAATGCCGGCGAAGACACCGCGCGCGATCCGCTCGGGGCGATCGGGCAGCCGGTTCAGCCGGTGGCGCAGATAGGACAGCGCGCGCGACCAGCCGCCGCGGGGCCAGAGCGCCTCGCGCAGCGCCACCCGAAGGGGCCGCCTGTCTCTGCGCTTGAAAACCACGGGCCGTCCTTTCTCCCGGACGGCAGGAACCGCCCTAGGGCTTGCGGGAAATATCCCGCCAACGCTCGACCTGTGCAACATCGGTTTCGGCCTCAAGGGCCGTCAACAATGTGTGAAGGTGCTCCACGTCTCTTAGATCGACCTCTACGACAAGCGAGTAAAAGTCGGGTTTCCGGTCGATGAAACGCAGATCCGAGATATTGGCCTTCTGCTGGCCGATCAGGGTGCAGATATGGCCGAGCACGCCCGCATCGTTGGAAATGGTGATCTTCAGCGAGGCGGAATAGACCGGCGGGTGCTCGCCCGGCTGCCAGTGCAGATCGACCCAGCGTTCGGGCTGCTCCTCGAATTCCTCGAGCGCCGGGCAATCGATCGCATGGATCACCACGCCCTTGCCGCGATAGGTGATGCCGACGATGCGTTCGCCGGGCAGCGGCTGGCAGCATCCGGCGCGGCGGAAGGTCTGATCGGCCTCAAGGCCCAGCACCGCATGTTCGGGCTGCACCGTCACCAGGCCGGGCTTCGCAAGCTCGGGGTAAAGCGCGGCCACCACCTCGCTCGCGGTCAGCTCGGCCGAGCCCAGCCGGGCCAGCAGCTCGGTCTCGTCGGGCAGGCCCATGGTCTTGGCGGCGGTGCGCAGCGCCTTGTCGGTGATCCGGCGGCCGACATGCTCGAAGGCCACCCGCGCCAGCTCAGCGCCCAGCTTCACGAAGCGCGAGCGGTCCTCCTCGCGCAGGCTCTTGCGGATCGCGGCCTTGGCCCGGCCGGTGCGCACGAGGTCGAGCCAGGTCGCCTGCGGGCGCTGGCCGGCCGCGGTGATGATCTCCACCGACTGGCCGTTCTTCAGCCGGGTCCAGAGCGGCACGCGGATGCCATCCACCTTGGCGCCGACGCAGGAATTGCCGATCCGGGTGTGGATCGCATAGGCATAGTCGATCGGCGTCGCGCCCTTCGGCAGCTTCACCACATCGCCCTTCGGCGTGAAGCAGAACACCTGGTCGGAATACATCTCGAGCTTCACGTTCTCGAGGAATTCGTCGTGATCGCCCTCGGCGAAACGCTCGGTGAGCGAGGCCAGCCATTTCACCGGATCCACCGCAAACGGGTTTTCCGCGGGCTCGCCGTCCTTGTAGGACCAGTGCGCCGCCACGCCCGCCTCGGCCACTTCGTTCATCTGCCGGGTGCGGATCTGGATCTCCACCCGCTTGCCGTCGCGGCCGGTGACCGTGGTATGGATCGAGCGGTAGCCGTTGGTCTTGGGCTGGCTGATATAATCCTTGAACCGGCCGGGCACCGCGCGCCAGCGCCCGTGCACGAGGCCCAGCACCGCATAGCATTCCTCGACCGTTCCGGTGATGATGCGGAAGCCGTAGATATCCGACAGGCGCGAGAAGGCGAGCTGCTTCTCCTCCATCTTGCGCCAGATCGAATAGGGCCGCTTCGCCCGGCCGAAGACATCGGCGTCGATCTCGGCCTTCTCCAGCAGCTGCCGGATATCGGTGGTGATCTTGGAGATCACATCGCCCGATTCCTTCTGCAGGCTGACGAAGCGGCGGATGATGGAGCTGCGCGCCTCCGGGTTCAGCACCTTGAAGGCCAGGTCCTCCAGCTCCTCGCGCATCCACTGCATGCCCATGCGGCCGGCGAGCGGGGCGAAGATCTCCATCGTCTCGCGGGCCTTCTGGGCCTGCTTCTCCTGCCGCATCGACTTGATCGTGCGCATATTGTGCAGCCGGTCGGCGAGCTTCACCAGAAGGACCCGCAGGTCCTTCGACATCGCCATCAGCAGCTTGCGGAAATTCTCGGCCTGCTTCGAGGCGGTGGAGGACAGCTGCAGGTTGGTGAGCTTCGTCACCCCGTCGACCAGCTCAGCCACCTCATGGCCGAACATGCCCTCGACCTCGGCATAGGTGGAGCGGGTATCCTCGATCGTGTCGTGCAGGAGCGCGGTGACGATGGTGGCATCGTCGAGCCGCTGCTCGGTCAGGATCGCGGCGACGGCGACCGGATGGGTGAAGTACAGCTCCCCCGATTGCCGGAACTGCCCCTCATGCATCTTCATGCCGTAGCCATAGGCCCGGCGGATCAGATCGGCGTCGGTATGTGGGTTGTAGTTGCGGACCAGCGCGATCAGGTCTTCGACGTCGATCATCTGCGCTGGACCCGCCCCCGGAAGTGTCAGTCGCGGCCCTGCGCGTCCATGAGCGCGCGCAGCATGCGCTCTTCGTCCATGTCGTCCGCCTTCGGACGATCGACCTCGCCCGACATCAGCAGCGCCATGGAATCGTCCTCGGGCTCATCGACCTCGATCTGGGTCTGATAGGATTCGATCAGGCGCTCGCGCAGATCCTCGGCCGACTGGGTCTCCTCGGCGATCTCGCGCAGCGAGACGACGGGGTTCTTGTCGTTGTCGCGGTCGATGGTGATCGCGCCGCCAGCAGCGATCTCGCGCGCACGATGTGCGGCCAGCATCACCAGCTCGAAGCGGTTCGGAACCTTGTCAACGCAGTCTTCAACCGTCACGCGGGCCATCGGCAACTCCAATCGGACATGGGAGGTGTGAGCCGCCTATGTAGGGCCTGCGCTGCCCCTTGACAAGCGCTCAATCCTCGCCAAACGGCGTCCGAAGCGGCACAAGCGCCGCTTTTTCGCTCTCTGGCAAGGCATTGGCCAGTTCGGCGACGCTTTGCCCCAGGGCCGGATGGCGCCATCCGGGGGCGATTTCGGCGAGGGGAATCAGGACGAAGGCGCGGTCTTGCAGGCGCGGATGCGGCAGCACCGGATGCCCGGGCGCCTCGCGCATCTGTGCCTCCAGCGGCAGTTCGGCCCAGCGCCGCCAGCCCGCCGCATCGGGCAGGATCCGCGCGCCATGGGCGATGAGATCGAGGTCGATGCCGCGCGCGCCCCACCGCAGGCTGCGTTCGCGCCCGAGGCCCGCTTCCACCTGGTGCAGCGCGGCCAGAACCGCCTCCGGCGCCATGCCCGGCGCCTCGAGGCGGGCGCAGGCGTTGATGTAATCGGGCCCCGATCCGGCCGGAAACGCCGGGGAGCGGTAGAACCGGCTCACCGCGCGCACCGTGAGCCCCTCGGCGGGAAGCCGCTGCAGCGCTGCCGCCAGCGTCCGCGCCGGTGCGCCCGATGCGGAGGGGATATTGGAGCCAAGGGCGATCAGGATTATGTTACCGATACCGCACATCAGGTGTTTTGCGTTTTCTGGATACTATTCTTCTGTGTCGGGACGGCTTAAGGGCAATATGACGCATTTGGCAATTGCAGTCAGCGTCACACCACTCACGAAGCGAACAAGTTGCCGTCCGAAAGGCCGGTGAAAGGATCGGAATATGTTCTACAAGGACGAACGGCTCGCGCTGTTCATTGATGGGTCGAACCTGTACGCCGCGGCCAAGGCGCTCGGGTTCGATATCGACTATAAACTGTTGCGTCAGGAATTCGAGCGCCGCGGCAAGCTGGTGCGTGCCTTCTATTACACCGCGCTTCTGGAAAACGACGAATATTCGCCGATCCGCCCGCTGGTCGACTGGCTGCATTACAACGGCTATTCGATGGTGACGAAGCCCGCCAAGGAATACACCGATGCCATGGGCCGCCGGAAGGTGAAGGGCAACATGGACATCGAGCTCGCGGTGAACGCGATGGAGCTCGCGCCGCGGCTCGATCATGCGGTCCTGTTCTCGGGCGACGGCGATTTCCGCCCGCTGGTCGAGGCGCTGCAGCGCATGGGCGTGCGGGTGTCGGTGGTCTCGACGATCCGCTCGCAGCCGCCGATGATCGCCGACGAACTGCGCCGCCAGGCCGACAATTTCATCGAGCTCGACGCCCTGCGCGAAGTGATCGGCCGCCCGCCCCGCGAGAGCCGCGAGACCGAGCACCACAACGCCGAGGCCTGAGGCTTCGACAGGCCGGGGAAATTCTGGCCCCGGCCGGGCCTGCGCGCCAGAACGGTGCGCGGAAGACCACGTTTCCAGCAGGAATTCGATGATGACGACCGACCCCGTTGACCTCTCCGCCCGGCTGATCCGCTGCCCGTCTGTTACCCCCGAAGAAGGGGGCGCGCTGCAGCTTCTTTCCGGAGTGCTGTCCGAGGCCGGGTTCGACTGCGTGCGGGTGGACCGCAACGGCGTGCCGAACCTGTTCGCCCGCTGGGGGGCCAGGGGCGCGCGCAGCTTCGGCTTCAATGGCCATACCGATGTGGTGCCGGTGGGGGCGCGCGCGGAGTGGACGCGCGACCCCTTCGGCGGCGCGGTGGAAGAGGGCATCCTCTGGGGCCGCGGCGCCACCGACATGAAAACCGGCGTGGGTGCCTTCGTCGCCGCGGCGGTGGATTTCGTGCGCGAGACGCCGCCCGACGGCGCGATCATCCTCACCATCACCGGCGATGAGGAAGGCCCCGGCCGCGACGGCACCCGGGCGCTTCTGGATTACATGGCCACCGAGGGCGAGGCGATGTCGGTCTGCCTCGTGGGCGAGCCCACCAGCCAGCAGCAGATCGGCGACATGATGAAGATCGGGCGCCGCGGCTCGATGACCTTCTTCATCGAGGCGCGCGGCGTGCAGGGCCATGCCGCCTATCCGCAGCGCGCGCGCAACCCGCTGCACGGGCTGATCGACCTGCTGGCGCGGATGACGGCCACGCCGCTCGATACCGGCACCGCGCATTTCGAGGCCTCGACCCTGCAGGTCACGACGATCGACTGCGGCAACCCGGCCAACAACGTGATCCCGGCGCGGGCCTCGGCCACCGTCAACATCCGCTTCAACGACGCCCATAGCAGCGGCGCCATCATCCATTGGGCGAAGGAGCTGATGGCGGAGGTGACGCAGGCCAGCGGCGTGATCTTCGGGCTGCGCACCGAGGTCTCGGGCGAGAGCTTCCTGACGCCGCCGGGCGAATTCGTGGCGCTGGTGCGCGATGCGGTACAGGCGGAGACCGGGATCGCGCCGGAGCTGTCCACCTCCGGGGGCACATCGGATGCGCGCTTCGTGAAGGACCATTGCCCGGTGCTGGAATTCGGCCTCGTGGGCAAGACCATGCACAAGGTCGACGAGCATGTGGAGGTGGAGCAGATCCTGCGCCTGAAGGCAATCTATGGCCGCATCCTGCGCGCCTATTTCGCATGAGGATCACCGAGGTCTCCGATCTGGCGGCGCCGCATGCGCTGCGCCGGGCGGTGTTCATCGAGGAGCAGGGCTATTCCGAGGCCGACGAATGGGACGATCAGGATGCCGCGGCGCGGCATCTGGTGGCCTTCGAGGGCGATCGGCCCATCGGTACGGCGCGGATTTTCGTGACGGGCACTGAGGGCCGCATCGGCCGGGTCTGCGTGCTGCAGGCGGCGCGGGGCACGGGGCTCGGCGCCGCGCTGATCTGCGAGGGCATGGCGCGGCTGCGGGCGGCGGGCTGCACCCGCGTGGTGCTGGGCGCGCAGGTGCGGGCGATGGGGTTCTATGAGCGGCTGGGCTTCGCCGCCTGCGGCCCGGAATATGACGACGGCGGCGTGCCACACCGGGAGTTGGCGCGCCCGCTATGAAAGCCCGTGCGGGCATGGTAGGCAGGGCCATGAACCAGATCCCCACCAAGGAACAGATCCTCGCCTGGCTCGCCGATCATCCCGGCGCCGGGGCGAAACGTGATATCGCCAAGGCCTTCGGCATCAAGGGCGCGGCGAAGATCGAGCTGAAGCGCATTCTGAAGGAAATGGCCGAAGAGGGCCTCGTCGAGAAGCGCCGCCGCAATTACCGCGATGCGGCCAAGCTGCCGCCGGTATCGGTCTTGCGGGTGACGGGGCCGGACGGGTCGGGGGACCTCTGGGCGCAGGCGCTGGAATGGGAGGGCGAAGGCGCGGGCCCCAGCATCCTGATCGTGCCGAAGAAGGGCGATCCGGCCCTGGGCGAGGGCGACCGGATCCTCGCGCGGATGACCGAAGTGGCGGGCAGCTACGATTACGAGGCCCGCCTGATCCGGGTGATCGGGCAATCGGCGCACAAGATCGTAGGGATTTTCCGCAAGACCGCCGAGGGCGGGCGGATCCTGCCGATCGACAAGGGCGACAGCAAGGAATGGCTGATCCCGCCTGGCGCCACGCTGGAGGCGCGCGACGGCGAGCTGGTCGAGGCCGAACAGCAGGGGCCGAAGGGGCGGCTCGGGCTGCCGCGGGCGCGCGTGGTCGAGCGGCTGGGAGACCCGACGGCGCCGCGCGCGGTCTCGCTGATCGCGATCCATCAGCATGGCATCCCCGATGATTTCCCCGATGCGGTGATGGCCGAGGCCGATGCCGAGGTGCCCGCGACGCTGGAGGGCCGCGAGGACCTGACGGCCATGCCCTTCGTGACCATCGACCCCTCAGACGCGCGCGACCATGACGACGCCTGCCTGGTGATCCCGGATGACGATCCGGCGAATGAGGGCGGCTTCCTGCTTTGGGTGGCGATCGCCGATGTGGCGCATTACGTCACGCCCGGCTCCGCGCTGGACCGCGAGGCGCGCAAGCGCGGCAATTCGACCTATTTCCCCGACCGGGTGGTGCCGATGCTGCCCGACCGGCTCTCGGGCGATCTGTGCTCGCTGCACGAGGGCGTGGCGCGGGCGGTGATTGCGGTGCGGATGAAGGTCGATTCCGCGGGCGAGAAGCGCGGCCACCGCTTCGTGCGCGGCATGATCCGCTCTGTCGCCTCGCTGGAATATGCGCAGGTGCAGATGGCCCGCGATGGCCACCCGGATGCGCAATGCGCGCCGCTGATGGACGCGGTGATCACGCCGCTCTATGCCTGCTACGCGGCGCTCGCGCGGGCGCGGGCGGCGCGCCAGCCGCTGGACCTCGACCTGCCGGAGCGGCGGATCGAGATCGGCGAGGATGGCAAGGTGGCCTCGGTCCGGTTCAAGGAGCGGCTGGATGCGCACCGGCTGATCGAGGAATTCATGGTGCTGGCCAATGTGGCGGCGGCCGAGGAGCTGGAGCGGCTGCGCCGGCCGCTGCTGTACCGTGTGCACGAAGAGCCGAGCCCCGACAAGATCGACGCCCTGCGCGAGGTGGCGCAGGCTTCGGGCTTCACGCTGGCGAAGGGCCAGGTGCTGAAGACCGCGCATCTGAACCGGCTCTTGGCGCAGGCCGAGGGCAGCGAATTCGACGACCTGCTCAATATGTCCACGCTGCGGGCGATGACCCAGGCCTATTACGCGCCGCAGAACCTCGGGCATTTCGGGCTGGCGCTGCGCTCCTATGCGCATTTCACCTCGCCGATCCGGCGCTATTCGGACCTGATCGTGCACCGGGCGCTGATTTCCGGCCATCACTGGGGCAAGGACGGGCTGAGCCCGGCCGATACCGAGATGCTGGAGGAGACGGCGCAGCACATTTCCGATACCGAGCGGCGCAGCATGGCGGCCGAGCGCGATACCACGGACCGCTACCTGGCGGCCTATCTGTCGGATCGGGTGGGCTCTGAATTCGCGGGCCGGATCAGCGGTGTGCAGAAGTTCGGCGCCTTCGTGAAGCTCGACGAGACCGGCGCCGACGGGCTGATCCCGGTGCGCTCGATCGGGCGCGAATTCTTCCATTTCGATCCGGACAACCAGCAGCTGGTGGGGGCCGATACCGGGCTCACCATCGGGCTTGGCCAGCGGGTGCGGGTGCGGCTTTCGGAGGCGGTGCCGGTCACCGGCGGGCTGGAGCTGGAATTGCTCGAGGTGGATGGCGCGGCGATGCCCGCGCCCGGCAAGCGCCGCGGCTTCAAGCCCGGGCGGCGGATGGCGGCGGAAAAGGCCCGCGCGCGCGGCGTGGCGCGCAAGGTCAAGCGCACGCGGCGCTAGAGCAGCCCCTCGATCGGCAGCACCGAGGCCAGCGCGATCAGCGCCCTCTGCCACCAGCGGGTGCCGGGCTCATGGTGCATTTCATGGCCCGGGCGGCGCCAGACCAGGCCGCGCGGCCCGAGGCTGACCTGCCAGGCGCAATGCGGCACGGTTTCGGCAAAGGCCCGGTGCAGGCTCCGGGCGAAATCGGCATCGTCGATCACCACGCCCATTTCGGTGTTCAGAAACAGCGAGCGCGGATCGAAATTGAAGGTGCCGATGAAGACGCGGGTGCGGTCTACGGAGAAGATCTTCGCATGCAGCTTGTTGCGGGCGAAGGGGGCGGTGCCGCGCCGGATCCGGGAGCCGACGATGCCCTGGCGCAGCCGCAGCCGGCTCTCGCCCTGATATTCATAGAGCTCGATCCCCGCTTTCAGCAGGCCGCGCCGCTTCCAGCCATAGCCCGCATGGACGATGGGCGTATCCGAGGCCGCGAGCGCATTGGTCAGCACCCGCACCCGCACCCCCGCGCGCGCCAGCCCGCGCAGATAGCGCCTGTCGCGCAGGCGGGGCACGAAATAGGGGGAGATCAGATCGTAGTCGTGCTGCGGGTTGCCAAGGGCCATGCGCAGCGACGGATACATCAGCCGGCGCCGCCTGGCCCGGCCGAGCACCTTTTCCGGCGGATCGAACAGCAGCCGCACTTCGGCGCGATGTGGCGGGAACAGGGCGTCGAGCGTGGGGAATTCCTCCAGCGTGCGCTGCACCTCGGCGGCAAACTCAGAAGCACCGGCCTTCGCCACCGCGGCCGCATGCTCTGCGCCGCCCGCCGCCGCCGCGGGCACCAGCGCGGCCAGAGGCCAGGCGGGCTCTGCGTTCCAGTAGCGGTCGAAGGCCTCCTGCGCGGCCCCGGCCGCCTCCCCTGCAACGAGCACGTCCATATCCATGAACAGGCCGATGTCCGACATGTCGTTGTAGTATTCATCGCCGATGTTGCGCCCGCCCAGGACGGCCTGGGCCCCGTCCACGATCAGCGCCTTGTTGTGCATGCGCCGGTTCAGCCGCGCGGGATGCAGCAGGTAGCTCAGCCCGCGCGGGCGGCGCAGCGCGAAGGGGTTGAATAGGCGCACGGAGATATTGGGGTGCCCGTCCAGCCAGGCCAGCCGCGCATCGAGCCCGGTGGTGGCATTGTCGTCGATCAGGAGCCGCACCCGCACCCCGCGCTCGGCGGCTTCGTGCATCGCCTCATAGAGCAGGGTGCCGGAGGTATCGCCGCGCCACATATAGTACTGCGCGCAGATTTCGGTGCGAGCGGCGCGGCACAGGGCGATCCGGGCGGCGAAGGCGTCGATGCTCTCCGCCAAGGGCGCGACGGTGCTGCCCGCCGGGGTTTCGGGGCAAAGCGTGGACTGCGGCTCCAGACGCGGCCGCGCCGGCAGCCGCGTCAGCCACCAGAGCAGGGCAAGGATCAGCAGGGCGATTGCGAGGATCATGGCGAGCGGCAACGCAAAAGGGGCCGGAATGGTTCCCGGCCCCTTGAGATGTTCACTGTCCGAAGGCTCAGCCGATGGCGGCGGCCTTCACGTCCTCGTCGATATACGGGACATATTGGGCGAAGTTGTCGGAGAACATCTTCACCAGTTTCGCGGCCTGCGCGTCGAAGGCGCCCTTGTCGGCCCAGGTGTCGCGCGGGTTCAGCAGCGTGGTATCGACGCCCGGCACCGCGACCGGAACCTCGAAGCCGAAGTTCGGATCCTTGCGGAATTCGACGTTGTTGAGCGAGCCGTCGAGCGCGGCGGTGAGCAGCGCGCGGGTCGCCTTGATCGGCATCCGCTTGCCCACGCCATAGGCGCCGCCGGTCCAGCCGGTGTTCACCAGCCAGCAGCTCGCGCCGGTGTCATGGATCTTCGCCTGCAGCAGCTTGCCATAGACTTCCGGCCGGCGCGGCATGAACGGCGCGCCGAAGCAGGTGGAGAAGGTCGGGATCGGCTCGACCACGCCCACTTCGGTACCCGGGGTCTTCGAGGTGAAGCCCGACAGAAAGTGGTACATCGCCTGCGCAGGGGTCAGACGCGAGATCGGCGGCAGCACGCCGTAGGCGTCGCAGGTCAGCATGATCACGTTCTTCGGCTGGCCGCCGAGCGAGGTCGCCGAGGCGTTGGAGATATACTCCAGCGGATAGGCGCAGCGCATGTTGTCGGTGATCGAGTTGTCGGTGAAGTTCAGCTCGAAGGTTTCCGGGTCGAAGGTCATGTTCTCGACCACGGTGCCGAACATGGAGCAGGTCGCGTAGATTTCCGGCTCCGCTTCCTTCGAGAGGTTGATCGTCTTGGCGTAGCAGCCGCCTTCGAAGTTGAACACGCCCCTTTCCGACCAGCCGTGCTCGTCATCGCCGATCAGGATCCGCGAGGGATCGGCCGAGAGCGTGGTCTTGCCGGTGCCCGACAGGCCGAAGAACACGGCGGTGTCGTCGGTGTTGCCGATGGCATGGTTGGCCGAGCAGTGCATCGCCATCACGCCCTTGCCGGGCAGGATGTAGTTCAGCAGCGTGAAGACCGATTTCTTGTTTTCGCCCGCATATTGGGTGTTGGCGATCAGGATCAGCTTCTTGTCGAAGTTCAGCGCGATCACGGTTTCCGAGCGGCAGCCATGGCGCTCCGGATCGGCCTTGAACGACGGGCAGTTGATGATGGTGAATTCGGGGGCAAAGACATCCAGCTCCGCGCGCTCCGGGCGGCGCAGCAGGTGACGGATGAACAGGCCGTGCCAAGCGAGCTCGGTCACGACGCGCACGTCCAGCCGGTGCTCCGGATCGGCGCCGCCGAACAGGTCGTGGACGTAGTAGTCCTTGCCCTTCATGTGGGCCAGCATGTCGGCGTGCAGCACGTCGAACTTTGCCGCGTCCATCGGCTTGTTGTTGTCCCACCAGATCGAATCTTCGACCGCGGGGGTGCGGACGACGAATTTGTCCTTGGGCGAGCGGCCGGTATGGGCGCCGGTGGTGCAATAGAAGGCGCCGCCCTTTCCGAGCGTGCCTTCGCCATTCTTCAGCGCCGCTTCGATCAGCGCGGGTTCCAGCAGGTTGTAATAGACATTGCCGAGGCCGGTGATGCCTTGGTCTTCAAGTCGTTTCGCCGGGTTCACGCGTCCGATGCTCATGTGTCGCTCCCGATGCCGAAATGTCGGCGTCATATGGGTTCCTCCCGGCATCCTGGGCCAAAACGGATGCCGATCCGGTGCAGCGGACCACACCAGATGGGTCCGTATAACATGTCGGTTCGGTGAAGGAATAGAAGGCTTTACCTCAGTTAGCGCAACCAAGGCGGTCTTTAGCGCAACCATCTCCATCCACCCCCCGGCCGGGGGCGGGCTGGGCTGCGGGTATTGTCCATGAGTCGTGGAAATTAGGCAATCCTTCGCCTTTTGCGGGTGGGATGAGCGCAAGGCCCGGGGGTGATTCGCCCCGATCGGGTGCAACCGGGGCATGAAAGGAGGCTCACCATGTCCAGAATCGCGCTGGTCGATGATGACCGCAACATCCTGACCTCGGTGTCGATGACACTCGAGGCCGAGGGCTATGACGTCGACACCTATACCGATGGCCAGTCGGCGCTGGAGGCCTTTGGCAAGAAGCTGCCTGACATGGCGGTTCTGGACATCAAGATGCCGCGGATGGACGGTATGGAGTTGCTCAGCCGCCTGCGCCAGCGCACGACGACGGTGCCGGTGATTTTCCTGACATCGAAGGAAGACGAGATCGACGAGGTTCTCGGGCTCCGGATGGGCGCGGATGATTACGTCAAGAAGCCGTTCAGCCAGCGGCTGCTGGTCGAGCGGATCCGGGCGCTCTTGCGGCGGCAGGAGGCGGTGGTCGGCGATGTGGCTACGGACGACGGCAAGGTAATCGTGCGCGGCTGCCTGACCATGGACCCGCTGCGCCATTCGGTGAGCTGGAAGGGGCGCGAGGTGACGCTGACGGTGACGGAGTTCCTGCTGCTGCAGGCGCTGGCGCAGCGGCCGGGCTTCGTGAAATCCCGCGATCAGCTGATGGATGTCGCCTATGATGATCAGGTCTATGTCGACGACCGCACGATCGACAGCCACATCAAGCGCCTGCGCAAGAAGATGCGGACCGTCGATGACGATTTCACCGCGATCGAGACGCTCTACGGCATCGGCTACCGTTACAACGAAGAATAACCGATGACGCGGCGTTCCGATCGCCTGGAGGGGCCGGAGGCCACCATCGCCTCGGCCCGGGCGCGGGGCCTCAAGGGGGGCGATTTCTGGCGGGTCCGCGGCGGGCGCGTGCAGATCGTCTTCGGGCAGTCGCCGCTTGCGCGCAAGATCATCGGCCTGAACCTGACCGCGATCCTGGTGATGGTGGTGGGGGTGCTGTATCTGAACCCGTTCCGCGACAGTCTGGTGATCCAGCGCGAGGCGGCGATGCTGCGCGAGGTCGGGCTGCTGTCGCAGATCATCGAGGCGCGGATGGCGGCGGGATCGGGGCCGCTGGAGCGGCTGATCGAGGGGATCAGCCTGTCCGAGGGCACGGTGCTTTACGCGTTCGAGCCATCGGGCGCCTTGCTGGCGCAGCGCGAGACCCCCGGGCCGCGGCCCGGTAGCGCGCAGGGGGGCGATCGCTCCACCGTGATGACGGATTTTCTGGGCGGGGTCTGGGGCTGGCTCTCCCGGCATCTGCTGCGGGCGGAAACGCCGCGGCGGGATACGCTGTCGGTGGCGCAGGCGCTGGTCGGGACGCTGCAGGCGGGCGGGCCCGCGGCGACGACCAGCCGCGACGCCTCCGGCGCCACGATCTTCTCCGTGGGCCATACGGTGGGCCTCGGCGGGCAGACGCTCGGCGTCTTGGCCCTGACCAGTGCTGCGGGCGAAATCGACGAGCTGGTGCAGGTCGAGCGCGAGCAGGTGCTGCAGATCTTCGTGATCGCGATCATCGTCTCCATCGGGCTGAGCCTGATCCTGGCCTCAGCGATTGCGACACCGCTGGCCGAGCTTGCGCGCGCGGCCGAAGCGGGACAGGATCCGACGGTGCGCCGCACGGGCTCTGCGCGAATCCGGATCCCGGATCTGCGTCGGCGCGCGGATGAAATCGGGCGGTTGTCGGGGGCGTTGCGGGGGATGGTGGAGGCGCTCTATGACCGGATCGACGCGAACGAGCAATTCGCGGCCGATGTGGCGCATGAAATCAAGAATCCGCTGGCCTCGCTGCGCTCCGCAGCGGCCTCTCTGGGCCGGGTGACGCGCGAGGACCAGCGTGCGCGGCTGATGGATGTGATCGACAGCGACGTGCGCCGGCTGGACCGGCTGGTGAGCGATATCTCGAATGCCTCGCGGCTCGACAGCGAGCTGGTGAAGGAAGAAGAGGAAACATTCGATCTGGTGCGGCTGGTCTCGGGGCTGAGCGAGTATTTCGCCGGGCAGGCGCGTGAAAGGGATGTGTCCTTCGCCGCGGACCTGCCGCCGGGCCCGATCGAGATCACCGGGCTGGAGGGGCGTCTGGCGCAGGTGTTCGTCAACCTGATCGGCAATGCGCTGAGCTTCTGCGAAGCCGGGGATGCGGTGCGGGTCTGGCTGCGGCGGCGCGACAACCGTGTGGTGGTGGTGGTGGAAGACACCGGGCCCGGGATCCCGGACGATTCGCTGACGCGGATCTTCCGCCGGTTCTATTCGCAGCGGCCGGAAGGGCAGTTCGGCGACCATTCCGGGCTCGGCCTCGCGATTTCGAAGCAGATCGTGGAGGCGCATGGCGGCGTGATCTGGGCGGAGAACATCCGCCCGACGGATGCGGATGTGACCTCCGAGCCGCTGGGCGCGCGCTTTGTCGTGGGGCTGCCGGCATGAACATCCATGCAACGGCGGTGGCGCTGAATGCCGATCGGGGCGCCCTGATCCTCGGGCGCTCGGGTGCGGGAAAATCCGAGCTGGCGCTGCGGCTGATGGCCTATGGTGCCCGTCTGGTGGCGGATGACCGTGTCGATCTGTCCGTTCGCGCGGGCGAGCTCTGGGCCAGTGCCCCGGCGCGCCTGTCGGGGCTGATCGAGATGCGCGGGGTGGGGATCCTGCGCGCGGACCCGCTGCCCTCGGCGCGGATCGTGCTTGTCGTCGACTTGGATCAGCAGGAGACGGAGCGCCTTCCCCCGATGCGCGAACGTGAGGTTGCCGGGGTCAGGCTGCCTCTTGTGCTGCGTCTGCAACGTGGCCATCTTGACGTGGCAGTCCTGCAATGGCTGAAGGGCGGGAGAGCGTCGTGACGCAAGATGAAACCGAGACCGGGGCGACCCGGGTCGTGCTGGTGGCGGGCCCGTCCGGCTCCGGGCGCACGACGGCGATCGCCGCGCTCGAGGATCTCGGCTACGAGACGATCCATAACCTGCCACTCAGCCTGGTGCCGCGTCTGGTCGACGGTCCGCTGGAGCGGCCGCTGGCGCTCGGGCTCGACGTGCGCAGCCGCGATTTTTCCGTCGCGCGGCTGATCGAGTTGATCGACCGCCTCACACGGGATCCGGCGCTGAAGCTCGAGGTCCTGTATCTGGATAGCCAGCCCGACGTGCTGATCCGGCGCTATTCCGAAACGCGCCGCCGCCATCCGATGGCGCCGGAGGAGGCCCCGCTCGAGGGTATCCGCCTGGAAATGGACCTGCTCGCGCCGATCCG
>NZ_JAYRZN010000006.1:18037-113631 GCF_041916475.1 Paenirhodobacter sp. | reverse complement strand
TCCATTTTAACCACCGGTCCACCGCGTCGCCGCCGCTTCCCGTCCCGCCGCCCCGCTTCGTTTCCGTCTGCGCCGCGTCGGTGAGGGGCTATTTACGGAGACACCAAACGACTCGCAACCCCCAATTTCATAAAAAATCCAAAATCTAAGCAGAGAAGAGCTATGCCATTGTTTATATTTCATTTATTTCAGAGCGCCAAAACGCCGTAGCACCCGCCAGCCGATCAGCCCGCCGAACAGGGCAAGCCAGATCCACCCCTCCGGGCGGATCACCTTCATCTGCCAGAGGTAGTGCAGAACCCCCAGCCCGACGGCCGGATAGACCAATGAATGAAGGCGTTTCCAGCCCTTCCCGAGGCGCCGGATGGCGGCATTGCTCGATGTCGCAGCGAGGGGAATCAGCAAAACGAATCCGGTGATTCCGAACAGGAGATAGGGCCGCTTCACCAGATCGCTCAGCGCCTGAGACCACAGCAGGCCCATATCCAGCACCAGCCAGACCAGCAGATGCAGCGCCACATAGAAGAACGCGAGCAGCCCCACCGCCCGGCGAAACCGCAGCAGGTTCACCCACCGCCGCACCGGCGTGATCGCCAGCCCCCCGATCAGGAACCACAGCGCGATCTTGCCCAGCCGGTGTTCGATCGCCTTCACCGGGTCCACCCCGATCTGCCCCGAGGCCACCAGCCACACCACCCATGCCAGCGGGATCAGCCCCGCCAGATAGACCGCCCACCCCGGGATGCGCCGCAGCATCAATAGGACTTCCGCAGGTCCATGCCCTGATAGATCCCCGCGACCTGATCGCCATAGCCGTTGAACGGCTCGGTCGCGCGGCGCGGGGTCAGGAAGCCCGCCCCGATCACCCGCTCCGTCGCCTGCGACCAGCGCGGATGATCCACCGCCGGATTCACATTGGCATAGAAGCCGTATTCGCGCGGCTGCAGCTCTTTCCAGGTGGTGCGCGGCTCCTCCGCGACCAGGCTGATCTTCACGATGCTCTTGATCGACTTGAAGCCGTATTTCCATGGCACCACGATCCTGAGCGGCGCGCCGTTCTGATTGGGCAGCGCCTCTCCATATAGTCCGTAGGTCAGAAGCGTCAGCGGATGCATCGCCTCGTCGAGCCGCAGCCCCTCCACATAGGGCCAGTCAATGCCCGGCGCGCGCTGCCCCGGCATCTCCTCGGGGCGATAGAGCGTCTGGAAGGCCACATATTTCGCCCCGGGCTGCACCCCCGCCCGCTCCAGCAGCGCCGCGAGCGGAAACCCGATCCAGGGAATGACCATCGACCAGGCCTCCACGCAGCGGAACCGGTAGATCCGCTCCTCGGCCGGGGCCGTGCGCAGCACATCGTCCAGCGGCCAGCTGCCCGGGCGGTCCACCAGCCCGCCGATCTCCACCGACCACGGGTCGGTCTTCAGCCGGCCGGCGTTCTGCGCCGGGTCACCCTTGTCCCAGCCGAACTCATAGTAATTGTTGTAGCCAGTTATCTGTTCATAGCTGTTGGGCGCTGCATCCGTAGAATAGGGCGAAGGCCGGGCGGCGATCTTTGCCGCCACTGGTGCCGCAACCCCAAGGGCGAGCGCCCCTCCGATCAGGGCGCGCCGGTTCAGGAACAGGTGCTTCGGCGTCACATCGGCCCAGCTCGGCCGGGCGGGATCCTTGCGCATGGCGTCCTCCTGCAGATCTATGATGCTATACGCAGACGCGGGCGCCGTCGTTACACATGGACGCGATTTTCATCCGCGCAGGGTCCCGACTGGACACAGGCGCCCCCGTCGCCTATCTCCAGACGATCATGGCCCATAAACACGATCCGAATTCCAAGCTGATCGCCGAGAACCGGCAGGCGCGCTACCACTACGCCATCGAGGAGGACCTCGAGGCGGGCATCGTGCTGACCGGATCCGAGGTGAAATCGCTGCGCCGGGGCCAGTCCAACATCGCCGAAAGCTATGCCTCCATCGAGGAGGGCGAGCTGTGGCTGATCAACTCCTATATTGCGGCCTATAAGGAGGCCGGGGTTTTCGGCCATGAGGAGCGGCGGCGGCGCAAGCTTCTGGTCTCGAAGCGGCAGCTCTCGAACCTGTGGCAGGAGGTCGGCCGCAAGGGCATGACCATCGTGCCGCTGAAGATGTACTTCAACGACCGCGGCAGGGTGAAACTGCTGATCGGCACCGCGCGCGGCAAGAAGCTCGCCGACAAGCGCGCCACCGAAGCCAAGCGCGACTGGGACCGCCAGAAGCAGCGCCTGCTGAAGCAGGGCCTTTAGTCGAAGACCCTGCGCCCTTGCCCGGCTCAGTCCTTCCCGGTAAGCACGGGGGACACACGGGAGAGAGAGTGCCATGGCCCTGGACGATCCGAAGACGCTTGTTTCCACCGACTGGCTCGCGGCCCATCTGCGCGATCCGGACCTCCGGATCCTCGATGCGTCGTGGTTCATGCCGGGCTCCGACAGGGATGCGAAGGCCGGTTATGCGGGAGCCCATATCCCCGGCGCGCGCTTCTTCGACATCGACGAGATTTCCGATACCCGCTCGCCCCTGCCGCATATGGCGCCGCCGCCCGAGAAATTCATCTCGCGCATGCGCGCGATGGGTGTGGGCGATGGCCATCAGGTCGTGATCTATGATCAGACCGGCGTGTTTTCTGCCCCGCGCGTGTGGTGGCTCTTCCGCCTGATGGGCAAGACCGATGTGGCCGTGCTCGATGGCGGGCTGCCGAAATGGCAGGCCGAGGGGCGCGAGATCGAGGATCTTCCGCCCTATGTCCGCGACCGCCACATCACCGTGCAGCGGCAGGCGGGCCTCGTGCGAGATGTGACCCAGGTCGCCCATGCCTCGAAGCTGCGCGACCACGAGATCGTCGATGCCCGCGGCCATGCCCGCTTCACCGGCGAACAGGCCGAGCCGCGCCCCGGCCTGCGCGCGGGCCATATCCCGAATTCGAAGAACCTGCCCTTCGGCGAATTGCAGAATGCCGATGGCACGATGAAATCCCCCGAAGAGATCCGCGCCGCCTTCGAGGCCGCGGGCGTCGATCTCGGCAAGCCCGTCATCACCTCCTGCGGCTCGGGGATTTCGGCGGCGATCCTGGCCCTCGGGCTCGAGATGATCGGCCACCGCGCCTGGTCGCTCTATGACGGGTCCTGGGCCGAATGGGGCATGTATAACGACCTCAAGGTCGCAACCGGAGAAGCGTGATGTTCGAAACCCTGACGCCGCAGGCGCCCGACAAGATCCTGCAACTCATCGGCCTGTTCAACGCCGATCCGCGCCCGGGCAAGGTCGATCTCGGCGTCGGCGTCTACAAGAATGCCGAAGGCGTGACCCCGGTGATGCGCGCCGTCCGCGCCGCCGAAAAGCTGATCTGGGACACCGAGACCACCAAGACCTACACCCAGATGGCGGGCGAGCCCGCATTCCACGCCGCGATGGCGGAGCTGGTTCTGGGCAAGGACTACCCGAAGGACCGGCTCGCCGCGCTGCAGACCGTGGGCGGCACCGGGGCGGTGCGGATGGCCTTCGAGATCGGCCGCATGGCCAATCCCGGCACCACCGTCTGGGTCTGCGACCCGACCTGGCCGAACCACCTGACCATCCTCGATTTCATGAAGCTGCCGCGCAAGGGCTACCGCTATTTCGACGCGGCCACCCGCAGCGTCGCCTTCGACGCGATGATCGAGGACCTGCAGGCGGTGCAGAAGGGCGACCTCGTGCTGCTGCACGGCTGCTGCCACAACCCGACCGGCGCCAACCTGACGCTGGAGCAATGGGCCGCGGTCGCCGATCTGCTCGCGCAAAAGGGTGCGGTCCCGATGATCGATCTCGCCTATCAGGGCTTCGGCGACGGGCTGGAAGAAGATGCCGCCGGCACCCGGCTGATCGCTTCGCGCCTGCCCGAGGTGCTGATCGCCTCCTCCTGCTCCAAGAATTTCGGGATCTACCGCGAGCGCACCGGCTGCCTGCTGGTGCTGGGCGATACCGCCACCCGCGCTGTGACGCAGAACACGCTCGGCTTCCTGAACCGGCAGACCTATTCCTTCGCCCCTGACCACGGCGCCCGCGTCGTGACCACGGTGCTCACCGATCCGGCCCTGCGCAAGGAATGGGAGGAAGAGCTCGAGGAGGTCCGCACCGGCATGCTGTCGCTGCGCGGCCAGCTCGCCGATGAGCTGCGCCGCCTGACCAATTCGGACCGGTTCGATTTCCTGGCCCGCCACCGCGGCATGTTCTCGCGCCTCGGCGCGACCCCGGCGCAGGTGGAGACCATGCGCGCCGACAGCGCCGTCTATATGGTGGGTGATTCCCGGATGAACATCGCCGGGCTCAATACGAACAGCGTCCCCGTCCTCGCCCGCGCCATCGTGAAGGCCGGCGTCTGACCCGGCCCAAAGCCCCCCCTGCCGGGCAGCGTTAGAGCCCGCCCGGCAGCTTCTCCCGCATAGCGTCGCGCCGGTCGAACCGCGCGCCATCGGCGATGAAGGTCCCGTCCCCGACCGCATGCAGCATCCGCCGCTCCGCCCGCAGCGGATCGTGATGCGCCGCCACCCCCTTCAGCACCACGATGCCATAGGGCTCCAGCACCTCCACCACCCGGCACTCTATATTCGCGAGGCATTCCTCGATCAGCGGCGCCGAGACCCGCCCCGCCGGCAGCGCCGTCAGGCCGAAACGCGCGAATTTATCGGTATCGCGCCCGGAACAGGTGCCGATCCCCACCGCCACATCCAGAAAATCCGCCCCGGGAATCGCGATCACGCACTCCCGCCGCGTGGTCAGCGCCGCCCAGGAATGGTTCCACGGCCCGGTCGTGATCGCGAAATCCGCGCCGAAATCGAGCACCATCGTCCAGGTGATCGTCATGATATTCGGGCGGGTGCCGTCATGGGTGGTGATAAGCGCGACCGGCCCGGGTTCCAGCCAGGTGAATGCCCGGCTCAGCGGCAGCGGTTCCATCCTGTGGCCTCCTTTCCCTCACGGTAGCATGATCCGGCGCCGCGAAAAATCGCTTGCGCCCATAAGCACGCTTATAATATCTATGCTCGCCTTCGATCCAGCGAGATACGCATGACCCCTCCGCCCCCGGATTCCCTCGGCTTCCTGCTCACCGATGCCACCCGCGCGATCCGCCGCCGGTTCGAGCAGCGCGCCGCCTGCCTTGGCCTCAGCTCCTCGCAATGGCGGCTGCTGATGCAGCTGAAGCGCGGCGGCCCGCTGCCGCAGGCGCGGCTGGCGGAGCTTCTGGAGATCGAGCCGATCTCCGTTTCCCGCCTTGTGGACCGCATGCAGGAGGCGGGCTGGGTCCGGCGCGAACCCGACGCGACCGACCGCCGGGTAAAGCTGGTCGCACCCACCGAAAAGGCGATGCAGACCGTCTCCGCCGCCCGGGCCGTTGCCGAAGCGCTCTATGATGAGGCGCTCGCAGGCCTGCCCCCCGAACACCGCGACCTGCTGAAGCAAGCCCTGCAGCAGATCATCCGGAACCTCTCCACCGCATCCGAGACCGAACATGACCGCTGATAGTCCGAAAAAGACACCGAAAAAGCTGCTGATGGCGGCGCTGCCGCTGGTCGTGGTGGCGGGCGGGCTCTGGGCCTGGCTCGATTCGGGCCGCTATGAAGAGACCGACAACGCCGCCTTCCAGCAGGCGCGGATTTCCGTCGCCTCCGATCTCTCCGGCCGGGTCACGGCGGTGCATGTCGCCGACAGCACGGTGGTGAAGGCGGGCACGCCGCTCTTCCAGGTGGACCCGGAGCCCTATCGCCTGGCCCTCGCGCAAGCCGAAGCGGCGCTCGCGCAGGCCCGGCTCGGCGTGGAGCAGCTCCGCGCGGCCTATTTCCTGGCCGTCGCGCAAGAGAAGGTCGCGCAGGACGCGCTCGATTACTACACCACCGAAATGAAGCGTCAGCAGGCCATCACCGGGCGCGGCGCCGGCACCGAATCCGCTCTGGATGAGGCCCGCCACAACGCCAATGCCGCGCGCGAAACCCGCGCCGCCGCGACCCAGACGGTGCAATCCGCGCTTTCTGGCCTCGGCGGCAACCCGGATATCGAAACCGATGCCCATCCGAGCGTGCAGGCCGCGATCGTCGCCCGCGACAAGGCCGCCTACAATCTGTCGCTCACCACGGTGAAGGCCCCGGCCGACGGCACCATCTACCGCGCCGACAGCTTCAAGGCCGGGCAGTTCGTCACCGCCGGCGCCTCGCTCTTCACCCTGGTCGAAAGCGGCGATGTCTGGGTCACGGCGAATTTCAAGGAAACCCAGATCGGTCGCATGGCGCCGGGCCAGCATGCCACGGTCGAATTCGACACCTTCCCCGGGCGCGATTTCGACGCGGTGATCGAGACGATCGGCGCCGGCACCGGGGCAGAATTCTCGATCCTGCCGGCGCAGAACGCGACCGGGAACTGGGTGAAAGTCACCCAGCGTGTGCCGGTGCGCCTGCGCCTGACCGAGGACAGCGATACCGCAGGCCTGCGCGCGGGCCTTTCGGCCGCCGTCACCGTGGATACGCGTGCAAAAACCCGGTTCGATTCGCTCCTGTCGCGCGCGGAAGGGCAGTGAAATGTCGGGCGGCGCCACTGTCGATGTCCGCAACCACGGGCTGATCACCCTGTCGCTGATGCTGGCGACGATCATGCAGGTGCTCGACACCACCATCGCCAACGTGGCGCTGCCCTCGATGAAGGCGGATCTCGGCGCCTCCTCGGATACGATCAACTGGGTGCTCACCTCCTATATCGTCGCCGCAGCCATCGCGACGCCCCTCTCCGGCTGGCTGTCGGAGCGCTATGGCCGCAAGGAGGTTTTCGTCACTTCGGTCATCGGCTTCGTGATCACCTCCATGCTCTGCGGCATCGCCTGGAACCTGGAGGCGATGGTGGCTTTCCGGATGGCGCAGGGCCTGTTCGGCGCCGCGATCGTGCCGCTGAGCCAGACCTTCCTGCTCGACATCAACCCGAAAGAGAAGCACGGCCAGGCGATGGCGGTCTGGGGCGCGGGGATCATGGTCGGCCCGATCATCGGCCCGACGCTCGGTGGCTACCTGACCGAGACCTTCAACTGGCGGTGGGTGTTCTACATCAACGTGCCGCTCGGCGCGCTGGCGCTGGCGGGCTGCCTGATGACCCTGCCCGCCATGCCCCGGCGCCTGCGGCAGTTCGATTTCTTCGGCTTCGCGATGCTGGCCGTGGGCGTCGGCGCGCTGCAGCTGATGCTGGACCGGGGCGGCGAGGTGGACTGGTTCAACGCCGCCGAAATCTGGATCGAGCTTGCCGTCGCGCTCTGCGGCTTCTGGGTCTTCGTGGTCCGGATCTCCGGGACGGAGCACCCGTTCCTCGACCCCAAGATGTTCATGGACCGCAACTTCGTCATCGGCCTGGTGTTCATCTTCATCGTGGGCATCATCCTGCTCGCCTCGCTGGCGCTGCTGCCGCCGATGCTCTCTGGCATATTCGGCTATCCGGTGATGACCACCGGCCTGGTGATGGCACCGCGCGGGGTGGGCACCATGATCACCATGATCGCCGCGGGCAAGCTGATCCGGGTGGTGGAGCCGCGGATCCTCGTGGTCATCGGCCTGCTGCTGACGGTGCTCTCGCTCGACATCATGACCGGCTTCGGCCCGCAGATGGATGCGCATCTGATCATCGTTTCCGGGCTCGTGCAGGGCTTCGGCCTCGGGCTGGTGTTCGTGCCACTTTCCACCGTGGCCTTCTCCACCATCGAGGCGCGGTTCCGCGGCGATGCCACCGCGCTCTTCAGCCTGGTGCGCAACATCGGCTCCTCGATCGGAATTTCTGTGGTGACGCTCCTGCTCACTCGCAACACGCAGATCAACCATGCCGAGCTGTCGCAATATATCTCGGATCTGGATCCGAATTTCGCCGCGCTGAGCAATGGCCCGCTCGGCAGCGCGATGCAGATGCTGCAGCTGAAATACGGCGATGGTGCTGCCTGGACCATCGTGAACCAGTATGTGAACCAGCAGGCCGCGATGATCGCCTATATCGACGATTTCAAGGCGATGATGTGGATGACCCTCGCCGCCGTGCCGCTGGTGCTGCTGATCCGGCGCCCCGCCCCGGGCGAGGCCGGCACCGCCGCCGCCGCGCATCTGGACTGAGCTTCACAGAACCAGACTCAAAGAAAAGGGGCCCGGATCGCTCCGGGCCCCGAACATCTGACCGAAGGGAGGAAGGTCAGTTGTGGTAGGCGCTTTCGCCGTGCGAGGTCTTGTCGAGGCCTTCGCGCTCTTCGTCCGAGGAGACGCGCAGCCCGACGATGACATCGGTGATCTTGTAGAGGATGAAGGACACGACCCCACCCCAGACGATGGTGATGACCACGGCCTTGATCTGCACCATCAGCTGGCCACCCATCGACACGCCTTCGGCATAGCCGACACCGCCGAGCGAGGGCGAGGCGAAGACGCCGGTCAGGATCGCACCGACGATCCCGGCGATGCCGTGGATGCCGAACACGTCGAGGCTGTCGTCATAGCCGAACTTGTTCTTCACCACCGCGACGAAGAAGTAGGCCACCAGCGAGGCGATGGCGCCCAGCACGATCGCGCCCACCGGGCCGACGAAGCCGGCAGCCGGGGTGATGGCGACGAGGCCGGCCACGATGCCCGAGATCGCGCCCAGAGCCGAAGCCTTGCCACGCGCCAGCGTTTCGATCAAGCACCAGGCCAGGGTCGCACCGGCGGTCGCGGTGAAGGTGTTCAGCATCGCCAGAACCGCAGTGCCGTTCGAGGCCAGCGCCGAACCCGCGTTGAAGCCGAACCAGCCGACGAACAGGACGGCAGCGCCGATGAAGGCCACCGGCAGCGAGTGCGGCGCCATCAGATCCTTGCCGAGACCGATGCGCGGCCCGATGACCAGCGCGCCGACCAGCGCCGCGATACCGGCGTTGATGTGCACCACGGTGCCGCCCGCAAAGTCCATCGCGCCCCAGCCGAAGTACAGGCCGTTCGCATCCCAGGCCATGTGGGCGATCGGGAAGTAGACGAAGGTCACCCAGAGGATCGAGAACAGCACCGCGCCCGAAAGCTTGATGCGCTCGACGAAGCCGCCGATGATCAGCGCCGGGGTGATGGCCGCGAAGGTCATCTGGAAGGCCAGGAACAGGTATTCCGGGATGGTACCGGTCAGCGAGTCTTTGGTCACGCCGGCGAGGAACAGCTTGCCGAAGCCGCCGAAGAACGGGCTTTCAGAGCCGCCGAAGGCGAAGGAATAGCCATAGACCACCCAGATCACCATCACGGCGCAGGCGATGATCGCCGTCTGCACCAGCAACGACAGGGCGTTCTTCGCGCGCACGAGGCCCGAATAGAAGAGTGCGATGCCGGGGAAGATCATGAAGGCGACGAGGGCCGTCGCCACGATCATCCACGCGGTATCGCCGGTATCCAGCGTGGGCTCGGCGTCCTGAGCCAACGCGGGCAGCGCGGCCAGCGCAAGCGCCGACGCAAGACCCGTGATTTTCGAAAGGTTTTTCATCTTGTTCACTTCCCCTGGCGTTTCTTACAGCGCGTCGTCGCCGGATTCGCCGGTCCGGACACGCACCGCTTGCGCGACATCAAGAACGAAGATCTTGCCATCGCCGATCTTGTCGGTCTTTGCCGACTTGAGAATCGTATCGACCACTTCATCGGCCAGGCTGTCCGGCACGACGATTTCCAGCTTGACCTTCGGCACGAAATTCACAGCATATTCCGCGCCGCGGTAGATTTCCGTGTGACCGGACTGGGCACCGAAGCCCTTGATTTCGGTCACCATCATCCCGCGCACGCCGATTGCGGTGAGCGCCTCGCGCACCTCCTCGAGCTTGAACGGTTTGACCGCCGCAATGATCAGTTTCACTGGATGTCCCTTCCTAATAGTCTGCAGCAAAGATGCCGGCTCGGGCATCGCACGCAGAAACAAGGCGCCGCCGGCGCGGCGCAGACAAGCAGCGTGATGGATTTCCATGCACTCAAACCGCCTATCCGGGCAGCATAATACCACAAAACAGGCTATTCGCCCAAAAAATCAGCCACAGCAAAATTAACGTCCGGGGCCTTGCCGCTCCACATCCGGATGCAAGACATGTAGATTGGCGCAAACACCAAGAACGGATCGAGCAATGGCGCAAACAGGCGGGCGGCGCGGGCCGCTGGTGGCGGAACGACGGTATGCGGCAACGAAGCCCGCAGCCCCGAAATCCGAGCCACCGAATAAACCGGCACGCAAGCAGACGCCGCCGGGGCGGCGGGGCGGGCTCGCGGGGCTGATCACCGGCCTCGTGCATCTGCTCTGGCGGGTGTTGTGGGGCGCGGTCTGGCGGGCAACGGCCGTGGTGGCGCTGATTCTCGGCGCCGCGACCTGGTATTTCTATGCGCAGCTGCCGGAATATACCGCCCTGCTCGATGGCCGGAACCGTGGCTCGGTGACCATGCTCGACCGCAACGGCGATGTCTTCGCCTGGCGCGGCGAGACCTATGGCGGCAAGATCACCGCCGACAGCGTCTCGCCCGACCTACGCAACGCCATCATCGCCACCGAAGACCGCCGGTTCTATCACCATTTCGGGGTCAGCCCGCGCGGCATCGCCTCCGCGATCCGGATCAACCTCTCCGAGGGGCGCGGCCCGCTGGAGGGCAACGGCGGCTCCACCATCACCCAGCAGGTGGCGAAGCTGCTCTGCCTCGGCGTGCCGTTCGATCCGCACAGCTGGAAGACCGAAGCCGATTACGAGAACGACTGCCGCTCCGGCGGGATCAAGCGCAAGGTCAAGGAAATCCCCTATGCGCTGGCGATGGAGCTGAAATATTCGAAGAACCAGATCCTGTCGATCTACCTGAACCGGGCCTATCTGGGCGCGGGAGCGCGCGGCTTCGAGGCGGCGGCACAGCGCTATTTCGGCGTATCGGCCAAGGTTGTGACGCCGCAACAGGCCGCAATGCTGGCCGGGCTGCTGAAGGCGCCCTCGACCTATGCGCCCACCACCGACCTGAAGCGGAGCCAAGAGCGCGCGGGCATGGTGCTTGCGCTGATGCACGAGGAAGGCCTCCTGACGAACCGGCAATGGGAGGAGGCCCGCGCCAACCCCGCGACGCTCTCCGACGCGGCGCAGGCCCGCGCGGGCGGTTATTTCGCCGACTGGCTGATGGATTCGCTGCCAGATTTCCTCTCCAAGGGCACGACGGAGGATGTCATCGTCGAGACCACGCTCGATCAGCACCTGCAATCGGCCGCCGAGGAGGCGCTTCGGGCGGTCTTTGACAACAAGGTCAAGGACGGCTCCGCCGCCGAGGCCGCGATCGTGGTGATGTCATCAGATGGGGCGGTGCGGGCCATGGTCGGGGGGCGCAAGTCCAAGGTCTCGGGCGCGTTCAACCGCGCGACCCAGGCGAAGAGGCAGACCGGCTCCACCTTCAAGCCCTTCGTCTATGCCGCAGCGCTCGACATGGGCTGGACCCCCGACACGACCATCGAAGACGCGCCGCTCACGATCAACGTGAAGGGCTCCGGCCCCTGGTCGCCGAAGAACTACACCAAGGACTACCTCGGCCCGATCCCGCTCTGGCGCGCGCTGGCCAATTCGATCAACACCGCGACGGTGCGGGTCGCGATGTCTGTGGGCCTCGATGCCGTGCGCCAGGTGGCCACGGATTTCGGCTTCGCCTCGGATCTCGCGCAGGGCCCCGCGGTGGCGCTCGGCGTGTCGGAATCGACGCTCCTGGAAATGACCGGCGCCTATGCCGGCATCCTCAACGGCGGCTCCTCGGTCAAACCCTACGGCCTCACCGAACTGCGGCTCAAGAGCGACATCGACCCGCTCTTCGGCGCCGATGGCGGCATCGGCGAGCGGGTGATTTCCGAGAAAGCCGCGCGCGAGCTGGTCTGGATGATGCATCAGGGCGTGGAGCAGGGCACCTCGCGCCGCGCCCGGCTGGACGGGCACGAGGTCGCGGGCAAGACCGGCACCACCCAGGCCGCACGCGACGCCTGGTTCATCGGCTTTACCGCCGATTACGTCGCCGGGGTCTGGATGGGCTACGACGACAACCGCCCCCTCGCCGGGGTGACGGGCGGCGGCCTGCCCGCCGAGATCTGGCGTGAGGTGATGACCCGGGTCGAAAAGGGCATGCCCTCGAACCCGCTGCCGATGGCGGATCCCTCGGAATGGCGCGGGATGGGCGGCGACAATGCCTATCCGGGCGAGAGCTGGCAATCGGGCGACCCGATCCCGGAGGGCGGCGTCGAGGTGGTGAACGGCCAGCTGGTGAAGCCCGCCCAGCCGAAGAAGGAAACCCTCGGCGACAAGATCAACGACCTGCTGCATTCGCTCACCCAATAACAAAAGGCCCGCCGGAGCGCATCCGGCGGGCCTTTTGTAGCGCGGAGGTAGAATCAGCCGGCGGTCTTCAGCGCGGCGATCAGGGCGTCGATGTCGCCCTTCTGCTGGTCGAGCATCGCGCCGATCTCGGTGCGCTCGGAGGCCAGCATGTTCACGCCCTCTACGATGATGTTGAAGAACAGGTTCTTGCCGGATTTGTCGGAAACCTGCCATTGCACGTTGAACGGCTCCTTGCCCGGCAGGTGCGCGGTCGTCGCCACCTCGTAGAAGGTCTTGACCTGACGCGCGCCCTGCACCTCGAACTTGGCGCCGCGGAACTCGTTGAACCGCTTGCCGTATTTACGCGCGAGGTAGCCCCGGAAGGCGCTGGTGAAGCCCTGGATCTGCGCCGGGCTGGCCTGACGCGCGGCGGAGCCGAGCGCCGAACGCGCGATCGTCGGCACGTCGGCATATTTGTTGAACAGCGCCTCGAACTGCGCATAGAGCGCGGGGCCGGCCTTGCCCGAGGCGATCGCCGCGTTGACGTCCGCCACCGCCTGGCTGATCAGTGCGCTCGCCTGCGTATTGTCGAGCGCAGCGAAGGCGCCCCGCGGCAGCACCGCGGCGGCCATGCCCGCCACGCCGAGACCAAGGAGCGTCCGGCGGCTCAAGAGGGCCGAGTTATTGCGGGTCTGTGTAAGGGTCCCAGGAATTTGCATCGTTGTTCTCCTGTCCGGACAGCTTGAAGCGCCGGTTCTGCAGATAAAGCAGACGCATTTGCGCATAGCTGTCTGCACTGTCGTAAAGGACGGATTCGATCACGTCCCCATAGATTTTGCGGTCCGCGGCCTTGCCGGCCAGACGCGCGCCGGTAGCGGCCTGGACCGCCGAGCCGTTCAGCATGCTGCCGACCGGGTTCATCACGACGTCCACCGCCGTCCCCAACGCATCTCGCGCGGTGGAAGGTCCATAGAAAGGCAGTTCCACATAGGGCCCTTCGTGGACGCCCCAATAGGCCAGCGTCTCGCCGAAGTCGGTATCGGCCTCGGGCAGGCCGAGCTTGCCCGCCGGATCGAAGATCCCGCCGATCCCGACCGTGGTGTTGATCGCGAAGCGGAACGTGTTGCGCACCGCGGGCTCCGCATTCGCCTGCAGCACGGAGTTCACCACCTTGCCCGGCAGACCGAGGTTCGAGCCCACGTTCGAGACCGAGCGCGTGAACGCATTGTCGATCGAGCGCGCATGGCCCGGCGGAGCCTTGAACACGACCGTATCGAAGCCCTTGTTGAAGGCATGGATGCTCCGGTTCGTCCCCTCGTAAGGGTCATCGACGCCCGTCGGCTGCGGGTCCTGCACGCCGCATCCTGCCAATGCCGCCGATACGACGAAGGCGCCGCAAAGCCCTCTGCCCACCATCCTGCGCTCCTGTCTCGGCTTCGTTGGGCCGGCGCAATGGCACGGCCGCTTGGTGATGATATGAAATCGCTGCCCATAGGATTAAAGGGGCCGCGCCCCGGAAACAAGGGGCAGGGGCGGGATTTCCGCCCTGTGGCATGCGCGCAACCACCTGTTCGTGAGCGCACCGGACGGGCCCGCGCGCTCGGGCGCAGCCGCAGTTTTTCATCCGGCTGACGTTGATTTTTTACATGAATGGCGCACAGTTGAGTCGGAATGGGGATCGGAGGAGCGCCATGGAGATTCTGCCCAAGGACCTGGTCGAGACGGTGCGTGCCGCGCTCCTGAGCGAGAAGCGCGAGCGCGCGCGCCTGCGGATTCACACCGGCGCCGACATCTGGCCGGTGCTGCGGCGCTGGCACGGCGGGTTCTCGCTGGATGCCACGCAGATGAGCCATCTGCGCGGGCTGGTGGATCTCTATGATGGGGCGCGCCACCTCTCCACCTGCCTGATCGTGGCCTCGGAGATCGAGGGCAACGAGCTGATCTGCAGCGTGAAGCGCGAGACCGCCGTCGCCGATCGCGCCGCGCTGGATTTCGCCCGCGACGAGAACGCACCCGCCGCCCTGCTGCCCCGGTTCTGAGGCAAAGCGCCGGAAAGCGGTTGCCCGCACCGGCGGCGCGGGTAGATTGCCCGCATGACGCATGCCGACGACGCCCCGCTGCTGACCCTCGATCTGCCCGACGCCGATGCGACGGACCGGCTCGGCCATGCGCTCGCGGCGCTGCTCGGCGCAGGCGATGTGCTCCTGCTCGAAGGCCCGATCGGCGCCGGCAAGACCCATTTCGCCCGCGCCCTGATCCGCGCGCGGCTGGGCAGGGCAGAGGACGTGCCCTCGCCCACCTTCACCCTTGTGCAAACCTATGGCGCGGCGCCCGAGATCTGGCACGCCGATCTCTATCGCCTCGGCCATCCGGACGAAGCGGTGGAGCTCGGGCTCGAAGATGCCTTCGGCACTGCCATCTGCCTGATCGAATGGCCGGAGCGGCTCGGCGCGCTGCGCCCGCCCGGCGCCCTGACCCTGCGCTTCGCGCAGACGCATGACGGGCTCTCGCGCGAGGTCACGCTCACAGGCAGCAAGGCCTGGCTGGAGCGGCTGGAAGGGCGCATCGGATGAGCGCGATTCCCGATTTCCTGGCCCAGGCCGGCTGGGGCGCGGCCCGGCGCGCGCCCCTTGCGGGCGATGCCTCCGCCCGGCGCTATGAGCGGCTGCATCTCGATGGCCGCAGCGCCGTTCTGATGGTCGCGCCGCCCGGCGCGGAGTTCCGCCGCTTCGCGGAGATCGACGACTGGCTGCGCGCGCGCGGCTATTCGGCGCCCGAGATCCTGGCGACGGAGGCCGATGCCGGGCTGATGCTGCTGGAGGATCTGGGCGACGATCTCCTCTCCGCCCTCCTTGCCCGCAGCCCGGCGCGCGAGGCCGAGCTTTATGGCCATGTCACCGATTTCCTGCTGGATCTGCACCGCCACGCGCCGCCCGGCTTCGTGCCGCCGCTGGATGGCCCGGCGCTCGGTGCGCTGGTCGCGCTCACGGCGGATTGGGCGCCCGGAGACCCGGCCGCAGCAGCAGCCCTGCCCGGCCAGATCGCCGATCTGTTCGCCGCGCAGGAGGCGCTGCCCCCGGTCCTGTGCCTGCGCGATTTCCATGCCCAGAACGCGCTCTGGCTGCCGCAGCGGCTGGGCAGCGCGCGCCTCGGCCTGCTGGATTTCCAGGATGCCGTGGCCGGGCACCCGGCCTATGATCTCGTCTCCGCCCTGCAGGACGTGCGCCGCGATGTCTCGCCCAAAGTCGAGGCGCTGGCCCGGCAGGCCTATTGCGCCGCCCGCGGCCTCGATCCGCTGTCTTTCGGTGCGGCCTATGCCCTTCTCGGCGCGCAGCGCGCGCTGCGCATCCATGGCGTCTTCGCCCGGCTCTGCCTCGCGATGGGCAAGGCCGCCTACGTCGATCTGATGCCGCGCAACTGGCGCAATCTGGAGCGCAATCTGGCGCATCCGGCGCTTGCGGATCTGGCGCGCGCCATCCGCGCGGCCTATCCGCCCCCCGATGCCCCGATGATGGAAGGACTGAAGCGCGCATGCGGAACCCGCCCGACGCTCTGATGCTGTTCGCCGCCGGGTTCGGCACCCGGATGGGCGCGCTGACGCAAACCCGGCCGAAGCCGCTGGTGCCCGTGGCCGGCCGGCCGCTGATCGACCATGCGCTGGATCTGGCCGAAGGCGCCGGCATCGGCCGCATCGTCGCCAATACGCATTACCTCGGCGCGCAGGTCGCGGCGCATCTGGCCGGGCGCCGCGTGGCCATTTCCGATGAGAGCGCGCGCATCCTCGAGACCGGCGGCGGCCTGCGCCGGGCGCTGCCGCTGCTGGGGCCGGGGCCGGTGTTCACGCTCAATACCGATGCCATCTGGACGGGGCCGAACGTGCTCTGCGCGCTGCGCGCCGCCTGGCGGCCCGGGATGGGCGCGCTGCTGGCGCTGGTACCGGCCGGGCGGGCCACCGGCCATACCGGGGCGGGGGATTTCACGCTCGGCGCAGACGGGCGGCTCACGCGCGGGCCCGGACATGTGTATACCGGGGCACAGATCCTCGATCCCTCCGGCCTCGCCGCGATCCCGGAGGAGGTGTTCTCGCTGAACCGGCTGTGGGATGCGATGCTGGCCGAGGGCCGGGTGTTCGGCCTCGTCCACCCGGGCGGCTGGTGCGATGTGGGCCGCCCCGAATCGATCCCGCTGGCAGAGGCGATGCTGGCGCATGGGTAGCCTGCATGCCCTGCCCTGCGGCGTGGATTTCCCGGCCGAGCTCGTCCGCGGCCTGATCGCCCGGATGGCCGCGGAGCCGCCCGAGGCGATGGCGCGGGTGCAGCTCTATCTGAACTCCGGCCGGATGCAGCGCCGCGTGCGCGAGGCCTTCGATGCCCATGGCGCGCGCTACCTGCCGCGGCTCGGGCTCATCGCCGATCTGGCGCGGCTGCCGCTGGCCGGGATTCCGCCCGCAGTGCCGCCGCTGCGCCGCCGGCTGGAGCTCGCGCAGCTGGTGGCGGGGCTCGCGCAGCGGATGCCGCAGTTCGAGCCGGGCGCCGGGCTTTTCAGCCTCGCCGACAGCCTCGCCGACCTGCTCGCCGAAATGCAGGACGAAAACGTCCCTCCCGCCGCCATCGAGGCGCTGGACATCCAGGACAGCCACGCCGCCCACTGGCAGGCGAGCCTCGGCTTCATCCGTATCGTCGCGCGCTATTTCGATGCCGCCTCCGATCCGGACCCGACCGGCCGCCTGCGCCGGGTGATCGAGGCGCTGGCTCAGGGCTGGGCCGCGCAGCCGCCCCAGGCGCGCATCGTCATCGCGGGCTCCACCGGCTCGCGCGGCACCACGGCGGAGCTGATGCAGGCGGTGGCCGCTCTGCCCCGCGGGATGATCGTCCTGCCCGGCTACGATGCCGACATGCCCGATTTCGCCTGGGAGGCGCTCGATGCCGGCACCGTGCCGATCGAGGACCACCCGCAATACCGCTACCGCGCGCTCGGCCGCAGGCTCGGCCTGCCGATCCTGCCCTGGACGGATGCCACCCCGCCCGCGCCGCGGCGCAATGCGCTGGTGTCGCTCGCGCTGCGCCCCGCCCCGGTGACGGATCAGTGGATGCGCGAAGGCGCCGCCCTGAGCGACCTGCCCGGCACCTGCGCCCGCATGACCCTGATCGAGGCCCCGGACGAACGCCACGAGGCGCTCTCCATTGCGCTGGTGCTGCGCCGCGCGGTGGAGGAGGGCCGCCCCGCCGCCCTCATCACCCCGAACCGGATGCTCACCCGCCGGGTCGCCGCCGCCCTCGACCGCTGGGGCATCACCCCCGACGACAGCGCGGGCGAGCCGTTGCAGCTCACCACCGCCGGGCGGCTTCTGCGCCATGTGGCGCGGCTGCGCGGCCGCGTGCTGATGCTGGAGCCGCTTCTGGTGCTGCTGAAGCATCCCCTCGCCGCCACCGGCTCCGCGATGCGCGGCAGCCACCTGCTCTACAGCCGCGAGCTGGAGCTGTGGCTGCGCCGCCATGGCCCCGCCTTCCCGGACCGCGCCGCGCTGGTGAAATGGGCGGGCGCAGAGCCGGACCGGCTGGCCTGGGCCAGCTGGGTCGCCGGAATCCTCGAAGCCTTCCCCGAGGCGCCGGAGGCCGAGCTCGCCGATATCATCGCCGCGCATCTGGAGCTGACCGCGCGCCTCGCCGCCGGGCCCGGCGGCCATGTGGAGGCGAGCGCCCTGTGGCAGCGCGAAGCGGGCCTCGAATGCCTGCGGATCATGACCGATCTGAGCGCCGAGGCCGCTCATGCCGGCCGCTATGGCCCCGCGGATTATGCGGACCTGCTCGATACGCTGTTTGGCGCGGTGCAGGTGCGCCGCACGCTCAGCGCCCATCCCGGCGTGCTGATCCTCGGCACGCTGGAGGCGCGGGTGCAGGCGGCGGAGCTCGTCGTCCTCGCCGGGCTGAACGAGGGCAGCTGGCCGGAGGCGCCGAAACCCGACCCCTGGCTCAGCCGCCGGATGCGGCTCGATGCCGGGCTCCTGCTGCCGGAGCGGCAGATCGGCCTTTCGGCACATGATTTCCAGCAGGCGATCGGCGCGCCCGAAGTGGTGCTCAGCCGCGCGCGGCGCGATGGCGGGGCCGAAACCGTGCCGTCGCGCTGGCTGAACCGGATGACGAACCTGCTTGCGGGCCTGGGCGAGGGCGGGGCCTGCGCGCTGGCGCAGATGCGCGCCCGTGGCGCCGGATGGCTCGCGCTCGCGGGGGCGCTGCCGCTCCCGGGCGCGGGGGGGGCCCCCGCCGCCCGCCCCGCGCCCCGCCCCCCCGCCGAGGACCGCCCGCGCGAACTGCCGGTGACCGCGATCAAGACCCTGATCCGCGACCCCTATGCCATTTATGCCCAGCGGATCCTGCGGCTGCGCCCGCTCGACCCGCTTCGCCCGGAGCCCGATCCGCGCCTGCGCGGCGAGGTGCTGCACCTGATCATGGAGCGCTTCCTGCGCGAGCGCCCGGCCACGGAGACCCTGGCCGAGGCAGAGGCGCGGCTGCTCGCGGTGGCGCGCGCGGTTCTTGCCGCCGAGATCCCCTGGCCGAGCGCGCAGGTGCTCTGGCTCGCGCGGATCCGCCGGATCGCGGCGCGGCTGGTGCAAGACGAAGCCGCGCGGCTGGCCGAAGGGGCCCCCGTGGTCATCGAGGAGCGCGGCGGGATCACCCTGCCCAACGGCTTCCGCCTGACCGCGAAGCCCGACCGGATCGACGTCCTCACCGACGGGCGCGCGCATCTTTACGACTACAAATCCGGCAAGCCGCCCTCCGATGCCGAAGTGCTGCATTTCGACAAACAGCTCCTGCTGGAGGCGGCGATGGTCGCACGCGGGGCCTTCGGCGCCACCGGCCCGCGCAGGGTGGCCGCGATGACCTATATCCGGCTTGGCGGCGATGGCGAGACCCGGGACCTGCCACTGCTCGAGGAGATCGACACCACCTGGGCAAAGTTCCAGCGCCTGATCGCGCGCTATCTGGACCCGGCCACCGGCTATACCGCGCGCCGCGCCCTGCGCTCCATGCGCGACAAGAGCGACTATGACCACCTCTCGCGCTACGGCGAATGGGACCTGAGCGATCTGCCGGAGGGCGGGCGATGAACCTCGCGAGCGAACGGCAGATCCGGGCCGCGGATCCGGCTTCCTCCACCTGGCTCTCCGCCAATGCGGGCTCGGGCAAGACCAAGGTGCTCACCGACCGGGTGGCGCGGCTGCTGCTCAATGGCACCGAGCCGCAGAAGGTGCTGTGCCTGACCTATACCAAGGCCGCGGCGAGCGAGATGCAGAACCGGCTGCTGAAGCGGCTCGGATCCTGGGCGATGCTGCCCGATGCCGCGCTGCGCGCGGAGCTGGCGCAGCTGGGCGAGCCCGGCGAGATCGGCGCCGAGCGGCTGGCGCAGGCGCGGCGGCTGTTTGCGCAGGCGATCGAGGCGCCGGGCGGGCTGAAGATCCAGACGATTCACTCCTTCTGTGGCGCGCTCCTGCGCCGCTTCCCGCTGGAGGCGGGCGTGCCGCACGGCTTCAGCGAGCTCGACGACCGCAGCGCCGCCGAGCTGCGCGCCGATATCCTCGAGGAGATCGCCCGCGGCCCGGAGCGCCCGGTGCTGGATGACCTCGCGCTGTTTCATGGCGGCGACGACCTCAGCACGCTGATCGGCGCGATCACCCGGCAGGCCGATGCCTTCGCCCGCGCGCCCGACCGCGCCGCGGTGCTGGCAGCCCTCGGCCTGCCGCCGATCACCGCCGAGGACCTGCCCGGCATGATTTTCGACGGCACCGAGAAGGCGCTGTTCGGTGCGGTGATCCCGGTCCTGAAAGGCCAGGCCAAGACGATGCAGGAGCTGGCCGCGACCCTCAGCCGGGTGAAGCCCGGACCGGAGGGGCTGGCGTTCCTGCAAGACGCGCTGCTGAAGAAGAACCTCGCCGAGGCGAAGACGGCCTCGATCCCCACCAAGGTCGCGCAGCGCGAGATGGGCGAGGAGCTGAGCGCCGAATTCCACGCCTTCATGGAGCGCGTGGCCGAAACCCGCGCCGCCCAATACGCGCTGGCCGTGGCCGACCGCACGCTCGCGCTCGCGCGCTTTGCGGGCGTGTTCGTGCCGCGCTACCGGGCGCGCAAGGCCGCAGGTGGCTGGCTCGACTTCGACGACCTGATCGAGCGGGCGGGCGCGCTGCTCTCGTCGCCTTCGGTGGCGCAATGGGTGCTGTTCAGGCTCGATGGCGGCATCGACCATATCCTCGTGGACGAGGCGCAGGATACCTCGCCCGGCCAGTGGCAGGTGATCGAGCGGCTGGCCGATGAATTCACCGCCGGCGAAGGCGCGCGCGCCGAAACCCGCACCATTTTCGTGGTGGGCGATCGCAAGCAGTCGATCTATTCGTTCCAGGGCGCGGATCTGCAGCGCTTCGAGGCGATGCGCGCCCATTTCGGCGCGAAATTCGCGGCGGTCGGGCGGCCGCTGGTCTCGGCCGAGCTGCAGCATTCGTTCCGCTCCTCGGTCGCGGTGCTGCGGCTGGTGGATCTGGCCTTTGCAGGCGGCGGCGCGGTGGGCCTCGGCGGCAAGCCCGAGCATATGGCCTTTTTCGATGCCCTGCCGGGGCGGGTCGATCTGTGGCCGCCGGTCCTGCCCGCGGAGGCGCCGGCCGATGACGACTGGGAGGACCCGGTCGATCTGCCCGGCGCGGAGGATGCCCATGTCGTGCTCGCCCGCACCATCGCCGCCGAAATCCGCGCGATGATCCGCGCGGGCGTGCAGATCCCCGTGGGCGCGGGCGCGCGCCCGGTGCATGAGGGCGATTTCCTCATCCTGGTGCAGCGCCGCTCGGCCCTGTTCGGCGAGCTGATCCGGGCCTGCAAGGCCGCGGGGCTCGCGGTCGCGGGGGCGGACCGGCTGAAGCTCGGGGCAGAGCTCGCGGTGAAGGATCTGTGCGCGGTGCTGGCCTTTCTCGGCACGCCGGAGGACGACCTTGCGCTCGCCTGCGCGCTGCGCTCGCCGCTCTTTGGCTGGAGCGAGGACGACCTCCATGCCCTCGCCCGGCCGCGCAAGGGCCATCTGTGGCAGGCGCTGCGCGCTTCCGGGCGCGAGGATACGCTCGCGGTGCTGCAGGACCTGCTGGACCTCACCGATTTCCTGCGCCCCTACGACCTGATCGAGCGGCTGCTGAACCGCCATTGCGGGCGCGAGCGGCTGATCGCGCGGCTCGGCCCCGAGGCGGAGGACGGGATCGACGAGCTGATCGCGCAGTCGCTGGCCTACGAATCCACCGAGATCCCCAGCCTCACCGGCTTCCTCGGCTGGCTCGGCGCCGACAAGATCGAGGTCAAGCGCCAGATGGAAAGCGAGGGCCGCGCGATCCGGGTAATGTCGGTGCATGGCGCCAAGGGGCTGGAGGCCCCGATCGTGATCCTGCCCGATACCGCGAAGCCCGGCCCCGCCCGCAGCGCCGAGACCTACCGCAGCGGCGAGACGCTGCTCTGGAAGGGCGGGTCCGGCACGCCGCCCGCGCTGCGCGCGCTGATGGAGGCGGAGGCCACGCGCCAGCGCGAAGAGAAGATGCGGCTCCTCTATGTGGCGCTGACCCGGGCCGAAAAATGGCTGATCGTGGCGGCGGCGGGCGAGGTCGGCGCGGGCGAAGAGAGCTGGTATGCGCTGGTCGCAGGCGGGATGGAGCGTGCAGGAACGGCCGAAGTGCCCGCCCTGTCGGAGGAGGCGCAGGCGCTCGGGCCGCTGCGCCGCCATGGCCACGGCGCCTGGCCCGAGCCGGGCGCAGCGGCGGCGCACGCCGAAGCCGAAGCCACCGTCCTGCCCGCCTGGGCGCTGGAGCGGGCGGCGGCGCCTGCGCGGGCGCCGGGCGTGCTCTCGCCCTCGGATCTTGGCGGGGCAAAGGCTCTGCCCGGCGAAACCGATTTCAACGACGACGAAGCCTCGAAGCGGCGCGGGCGGCAATTGCACCTGCTGCTGGAGCATCTGCCCGCGGCCGAGCCCGACGACTGGCCCCGCCTTGCGACAGAGCTGCTCCGCTTCGGGCCCGACCGCGCCGAGGAGGCCGAGGTGGTGGCCCTGCTCGGGCTCGCCGCGCGCGCGCTGGAGGCGGCGCAGGGCGCGGGCTTCCTCAGCGCCGATACACTGGCCGAGGTGGAGATCACCGCCGCGCTGCCAGAGCTCGGCGGCGCACGGATCCATGGCGTGATCGACCGGCTGCGGGTGGCGCCGGGCCTCGTCCGGGTGCTCGACTACAAATCGAACGCGGTGGTGCCCGCCGATGCGGCGGCGGTGCCCCTCGGCCTCGTGCGGCAGATGGCCGCCTATCGCGCCGCCCTGCAACAGGTCCATCCGGGTGCTGCGGTCGAATGCCTGCTGCTGTGGACGGCCAGCGGCACCCTCACCCGGCTCGGCGAGGCACAAATGGACGAAGCGCTGCGCACATGGGTCATGTCCTGAAGGCACAGGGGCCATGCCTTGACGCACCGGGGGGGCGCGCATACCTTCCCCTCAACAAGATATTCAGGAGAGCTCTCATGGCTACCGTCAAAGTCACCGACACCACCTTCGACGCCGAAGTGCGCCAGTCCGACGTGCCCGTCGTGGTGGATTTCTGGGCCGAATGGTGCGGCCCGTGCCGGATGATCGGCCCTTCGCTCGAGGAACTGGCCGAGGAATACGGCGACAAGATCAAGATCGCCAAGGTCAACGTGGACGAGAACCCCGATGCGCCGGCCACTCTCGGCGTGCGCGGCATTCCGGCGCTGTTCCTGTTCAAGGATGGCGAAGTGGTCTCGAACAAGGTCGGCGCCGCGCCCAAGGCCGCGCTGAAGGCCTGGATCGATTCCGCGATCTGATCGTGCGGCAGGCGCCCCGGGGCGCCTGCTCACCCCCGAAGCAGATGCTTCAGCCCCGCCGGAAACAGCGCGGGCCCTTCCGGCAGATCGAGCTCAGCCGGATCATACCACCCCGCACAGCCCGGCGTACCATCGTCTTCGCGAAACTGAATGCGCTCCTGCGCCGCGAAGGCCCCCTCCGGCAGGCTGACCGGATAGAGAAAAGCAATCTCATGCCCGGCGGCGCCTTCGTGGCGGTAGATGTTCTCTATCACCACCGGCGCCCCGGCGATGGCAATCTCCACGCCCAGCTCCTCCATGAACTCGCGCTGCAGCGCGGCCGCGGCCGTCTCGCCGAAATCCACCCCGCCGCCCAGCGGCCGCACGCCCTTCAGCCGCCCCGCATCATCGCGCACCTCCGCCGCCAGAAGCCGCCCCGCGCGCCAGTGCAGCCCAAGCGCGATCACCCGGATATGGCCCCGCGGCCGCCAGACAGTAGTCATCCCAACGCTCCGTTCAGATCGGCCAGCCATGGCCGCGCAGCGCCGTCAGGATCTGCGCCTCGCATTCCGGCCGGCCGGCATTGATACGCTGCTCCAGGAACCAGCGCAAATAGCCGCCATAATCGGCCGCGGCCCGAGGGGCGAAGGCCGCCTCCATCCCGTCGCGCGGAACGCTGGCGGCGATATGGTGAAAATCTATCGCCGCGAACAGGAGCGCCGGTTTTTCCAGGAAATAGCCCTCGAAAGCCATGGCGCTGTTCTGCGTGACCACGGCATGGCAGCTGCGCAGCGCCTCGGCCGAGCCTCCGCGCTGAAGGCTGAGCCGCGGATGAGCGGGCAAGGCGGCCAGGTCTTCCGCCGAACAGGCCTCCTTCGGATGCAGCGTCGCGATCACCGGCCGGTCCGTGCGCGAGAGCAGCGTGTGCAGCATCGCGGCCGGGCTCATCGCCTGAAAGCTGCGCTGCACCGAAAGCCGCCCCTGCAGCGGCACGAACACATGGCCGCGATCCTCCGCGACCACACCCGGCCAGAGGCGCGCGCGCCAGCGGTGCAGAAATTCCGCGCCATCGACGCCCGGATATGCCGCCCGCGCCACCGGCCAGGCCCACCGCGCCGCCTGCGCCTCGATCGCCCAGAACGCGCCCACATAGACCCGCCGGCAGGTCAGCGCCCGCGGATGGGTCGGCTCCTCCATGTGATAAAGCGTGTAGCCATCGGCGCTCAGGCGGCGCGCGAGCGTGCTCTCGGCGAAGCGCACGCGCCAGCCCGCGCCCTCCACCGCCCGCTGCACCCGCGCGAAGAAATTGTGCTGCCCCGCCCGGACCCGGTCCAGCGCGGGCCGGTCGAGCAGGATGCGCAGCGTTTCCCGGGCCATGCGGGCAGGCTATGACGCACCCCGGGCGGCCGCAAGGGTTGCGCAAGGCGTGGGCAAGGGTTGCGCAAGGCGTGGGCAAGGGTTGCGCAAGGCGCGGGGCGCGCTCATATCGGGGGCCAAACGGAGGACGACATGGCGGACGACAAATTCCCCGGCTGGCACGGCACCACCATCATCGGCGTGCGCAAGGGCGGGCGCGTGGTGGTCGCGGGCGACGGGCAGGTGAGCCTCGGGCAGACGGTGATCAAGGGCACGGCGCGCAAGGTCCGCCGCCTCAGCCCCGGCGGGCGCGATGTGGTCTGCGGTTTCGCCGGCTCCACCGCGGATGCCTTCACCCTGCTCGAGCGGCTGGAGAAGAAGCTCGAGGCCGCACCCGGGCAGCTCGCGCGCGCCTGCGTGGAGCTGGCGAAGGACTGGCGCACCGACAAATACCTGCGCAACCTCGAGGCCATGCTGATCGTGACCGATGGCACCGAGCTGTTCGTGCTCACCGGCGCGGGCGACGTGCTGGAGCCCGAACATGGCATCGCCGCGATCGGCTCGGGCGGGAACTATGCGCTGGCCGCTGCCCGCGCGCTGATGGAGACCGACCTCGATGCCGAGGCGATCGCGCGCAAGGCAATGGCGATAGCGGCGGATATCTGTGTCTACACCAACGGCAACCTCACCGTGGAGGCGATCGGTGGCTGATGTCAGCCGCGACGACCTGCGCGCGGCGGTAGCGGCGGGGCACCTCAGCGCGGCGCAGGCGGCCTCGGTGCTGGCGCTGGCGCGGGCCCGCGCGGGCGTGCGCCTGCCCGAAGACGAACCCTTCGAGCTGTTTCGCGGCTTCGCCGAGATCTTCGTCGCGGTCGGTCTCGCGATCCTGTTCGCGGGCGGCTTCGGGCTGGCGGCGCTGCTCGGCCCGCCGGTGCCGCTCCTGATGATCTGCGCCGCGGCCTGGGGGCTGGCGCGCTACTACACGCTGCGCCGGCGCATGATCCTGCCCTCGATCGTGCTGGTACTGGTCTATGCCGCGGCTCTGGGCGGCACCGCCGTCTGGCTCGCGCTGCGTGTGCTGGGAACAGGCGCGCCCGCGCTTGCCATCGCTGCGCTCACGGCGGCGGGGCTTGTGCTGTGGTTCCGCGCGTTCCGGCTGCCGTTCACCATGTTCCTGATCGGGCTCACCGGGCTCTGGGGCACGCTGGCCACAGCAAACGCGCTCGGGCGCGGCGCCGATATCGACAGCCTGTCGGCCATGTTCGACCTGCTTTCGGGCTCGGGCGTGGCCCTCGGCACGCTTCTGTTCGGGCTGGTGGCCCTCGCGGCCGCGCTCTGGTTCGACATGCGCGACCCGCACCGGCTGGGCCGGATGTCGGCCTCCGGCTTCTGGCTGCACCTGCTGGCCGCGCCCGCGCTGGTGAACACGGTGGCGCTGACCTTCTGGAACATGGGGCCCGGCCTTGGCTATGCGCTGCTGGCACTTGCGCTTGCGCTCATCGCGGGCTTCGCGCTGGTGATCGACCGGCGCTCCTTCCTCACCGCCGGGATCGGCTATCTGATCTTCCTCGTGGCCTGGGTCTCGGGCGGGCTCTCCGATCCGCGCAGCTGGGCCACGGTCTTCCTCGCCTCGGGGCTCGGCCTCACCCTCCTCGGCACCTTCTGGACCGACCTGCGCGCGCGGCTGCTGCGCGCGCTGCCCGATTTTCCCGGCAAACGCCGGCTCCCCCCTTATGCGGAGTGATCCATGACCAATCTGACCCCCCGTGAAATCGTCTCGGAGCTCGACCGCTTCATCATCGGCCAGGCGGCTGCGAAGCGCGCCGTCGCGGTGGCGCTGCGCAACCGCTGGCGGCGCCATCAGCTCGCGCCCGAGCTGCGCGACGAGGTCTATCCGAAGAACATCCTGATGATCGGCCCGACCGGCGTCGGCAAGACCGAGATCTCGCGCCGCCTCGCCCGGCTGGCGAAGGCGCCGTTCCTGAAGGTGGAGGCCACCAAATTCACCGAAGTCGGCTATGTGGGCCGCGATGTGGAGCAGATCATCCGCGATCTGGCCGATGCCTCCATCGTCGAGACCCGCGAACGCATGCGTGAGGAGGTCCGCGCCCGCGCGCAATCCGCCGCCGAAGACCGGGTGATCGCCGCGCTGGCCGGGACGGACGCACGCGAGAGCACCCGCGAGCTGTTCCGCACGAAGCTGCGCGACGGGCTGCTCGATGACAAGGTGATCGAGCTGGAGGTGGCCGATACCGCCCAGCCCGCGATGTTCGCCCCGCCCGGGATGGAAAACCAGATGCAGGGCCTGCAGGAGCTGTTCAAGGCCTTCGGCACCGCCCGCCGCACCCGGCGCAAGATGACGGTGGCCGAATCCTACGAGGTGCTGATTTCGGAGGAGGCGGACAAGCTCCTCGATGACGAGGCGGTGAAGGCCGCGGCGCTGGAGGCGGTGCAGCAATCCGGCATCGTTTTCATCGACGAGATCGACAAGGTCTGCGCCCGCGCCGAGACCCGCGGCGGCGACGTAAGCCGCGAGGGCGTGCAGCGCGACCTGCTGCCGCTCATCGAGGGCACCACGGTCTCCACCAAATACGGGCCGGTCAAGACCGACCACATCCTGTTCATCGCCTCGGGCGCGTTCCACATCGCAAAGCCCTCTGACCTGCTGCCGGAGCTGCAGGGCCGCCTGCCGATCCGGGTGGAGCTGCAGCCGCTGACCGAGGCGGATTTCGTGCGGATCCTGACCGATACCGACAACGCCCTGACCCGGCAGTACACCGCGCTGATGGCGACCGAGGAGGTCACCGTCAGCTTCACGCCCGATGGCATCGCGGCGCTGGCGCGGATTGCGGCGGAGGTGAACCGCAGCGTGGAGAACATCGGCGCGCGCAGGCTCTATACGGTGATGGAGCGGGTGTTCGAGGAGCTGTCCTTCACCGCGCCCGACCGCGCCGGCCAGAGCGTGACGGTGGATGCGGCCTTCGTGGAGCGGTATCTGGGTGATCTCGCGCGCTCCACCGACCTGAGCCGCTACGTGCTCTGAGCCTGAAGGCGGCACGGCACAGCAGGCGCCGGGCCGTAATGGCGGATGGGTCGGCTCAAGAATACGGCGGTCATCCGGTTCTGGGCCGCTGATCCTTGCCGCAATACGGCGCGGGCGAAGAGCCTCAGGCCCAGATGCCCACCGCCTTCGCGGCACGCCCCTCCGCTGAATGATCCCGACCGCTTCCGAGATCCCGATCATATCGGCGCCCGGGCGCCCCGTGCCACTCTCCCCCGCAGGATGGTCAGGCGGGACAAAGCGGACTCCAAGCGCAGGACCGGGCGCCGCGCGGTTCGGCGGCGAAATGCGCGTGCTAAGGCCACTGCGCGATGCGCTGGCAGGAGAATTTACCGATACCTTCCGATGTGTCCGGGGCGCCTGAGAGGGACGGTACATCTTTAGCTGAGGTCGATGATCCACTCGACGATTTTCATGAGGCGGGTCACCAGCTTCAGGAACCGCGCAAGGTTTCTCAGCGAGATTGCCGGAACCTTAGAAGAAAAGCGTGATATAAGGGCTTGCATGTCGGAAGCTCCCTGATCATGCCGCACACTGAGTGCAGGGTTGACCGGGCGCATTTCCTATGCGGCCAGAATTCTGGGCAATGTATACCCCTTAATTAAACGGTATACCCACGCCCGGTCGTGCGCAAGCGATTCGCTGCTAGGGCCCACGATCTTCCCCGCCGTCTTCCTGCCTTTTGCAGGGTACCGGCCTTCATGGCGTAATCCGGGGGCCGCGCGGGGTGCAAGAGCTGACCGCCCCGGGACGAAGCGCAGCCTTCCCGCCGGAGCGGGTGAAAGGCCCGCGCAGCACCTACCCCCAGGGTATGTTTCACTACCATTCCGGCAGGCACGGGTACGGCGCCACCCGCAGCGCGGCCCACACCCGCTGGAGCGCCCCACCGCTCCCCCTGCGCGTCAGGCCCGATAGCTTCGCCTGCGCTTGGCGACAGGCAATCCCCCGCTCCCGGCGCCCGGCACCGAAATTCCTGACCGCCGCACAGCAGAGACACCGTCGCAGCTTCTGTGGCGCTGCGGGGGCACCCGGAAAAGGGAAAAACGGCTCAGCCTGCGGAAGCGGCAGGCATCGTTGCGGGCCGCACCGAAATGGCCCCACTCCCGCCAAGCGGCGCCGCCGCAGCCTCAGCGCAAACGCCGCAAATAGACGTAATAGGCGCCTGCGCCGCCATGCTTCAGATGCGCTTCGGTCACCTGCATGACCACCGCGCCAAGGGGCGGCAGCCGCAGCCATTGCGGCACCTGGTGGCGCAGCACCCCGGTGCGCTGCGGGATCGGGCCATCGTCGCGCCCGGGCTTGCCCTTGCCGGTGATGATCAGCACCAGCCGGTGGCCGCGGTCCTGCGCCCCCAGCACGAAATGGATCAGCTCCGGATGCGCCTGCGCGAGGGTCATGCCATGCAGGTCGATCTTTGCATCGGGTTCCAGCTTGCCGCGCAGCATGTTGCGGTGCGCCTTGCGGTCCATCACCACCGGCAGCGCGGCCAGATGTGCTCCGATCGGGGCGGCGAGGTCATGGCCCGGCTTCGGCGCGGCCTTCTCCCCCACCCGGAACGCGCGGGCGAGCGAGGGCGGCGCCACCACCGGCTCCTTCGGCGGCGGGGTCAGGGCCGCGGGCAGCTCCGGGCGCGCGGCATGCATCGCCTGCGCCGAAGCCGCCACGCGGGACCACAGCTCGCGCTCCTCCTCGGTCAGGCCGCGGCGCCGCCTCATGCCCGCCTCCGCAGCCAGACCATGCGGCCGCGCGCGTTGATGTTGCCCGCAATCCGCCCGGCCTCGGCGCCGGAGCCGATGAAGATATCGCCCCGGCCCACGCCCTTGATCGCCGATCCGGTGTCCTGCGCCACCATCAGCCGCGCGCCCCAGCCCGGGCATTCGACCCAGACCGGGCTTCCGAGCGGGATCACCTCCGGATCGACCGCCAGCGTGCGCCCCGGCGTCACCGGCACCGCCATCGCCCCGATCGGGCCGAGATGCGGCGGCAGGTCCAGCTCACGGAAGAACACATAGGAGGGGTTGTGGTTCAGCAGATCCGCCACCTGCTCGGGATGGGCCCGGCACCAGGCCCGGATCACCTCGGGCGTCAGCTGCTCGGGCGGGGCCACGCCCCGGCGCACCAGCTCGCGCCCGATGGAGCGGTAGGGGTGGCCATTCTTGCCCGCAAAGCCGAGCCGCATCGGGCCTTCGGGCGTGCGCAGCCGCACCGAGCCCTGCACCTGCGCGAGGAAGGCCTCGATCGCGCTTTCCACATAGGCGATCTCGTAGCCGCGCAGCAGGTTTTGCCCGGTGATCACCGCGCGCGTGTGCCACAGCGTCGGCAGGCCCTTCGGCATCGCATGCAGCGGCGCCGGAAACTCCGCGCTGCGCCGCCGCGCGCCGCGCAGCTCGGGCTCGTAATAACCGGTGTAATGCGCGCTCCGGCTGATTTCGACCGGCTCGAACAGCGCCTCGAACCACTGCCGCGCGCCCCCGTCCTGCTGTGCGCCGGCGGCAAATACCGCCCAGGCGGCCGCGTGGTCGTCCTGGCTCCAGCCGGGAAGGTCAGACCAGCTGAGCGGCCGCACGGCTCAACCGCCCGTGCCGACCAGCTGCCAGTTCGGATCGGCGCTGCCCATGGTGCGCGCGAAGGTCCAGACGTCGCGCTGCTTGCGCGGCGCGCGCGGATCGCCCTCCACCACGTTGCCTGCCGCATCCTTCGCCGAGGAGATCAGCTCGGCGCCGAATTTCACCGTGAGCTCGGCCTCCTTGCTGGCGGTATCGAAGCGCACGTCGCCCAGCGTCAGCTCGCGCAGGCCGAGGAATTCCGCATGCACCTCCAGCCCCTGCGCCCGCCGCGCGCTCAGCGCCTGATCGAAGGCCGCCAGAACCTCGGGCGCCAGGAACGGCTTCACCTTGTCCAGATCGTCGGTCTCGAAGGCCATCAGGATCATCTCATAGGCCGCGCGCGCGCCCTGCAGGAAATTCGCCACGTTGAAATCGGGCTCGACCCGCTTCATCTGCGTGAGCGCCGCAGCCGCCTCCGAGCCTTCGGGGACATGGTCGATGATGTCGCGGTCCGGCCCGCCCTCGATCACCTCGAGGCCGCGCCGGTCGGCCGGGCCGGGGCGATCGACCACGATCGGTTTCTCGAACCCGTCCCGGGTGCCGAGCACGTTCTTCAGCCGAAGGACCAAGAAGATCGCGATCGCCGCAAGGACGATCAACTGGATGACGGCATTCGACATGGGCTTCCCGGAATTTTGGTTTTCTTTGCATTCGCGCTCACCCCACTTATGTAGGCGAAGGGCGCGATCAAGTCCATCGGCGCCCGGAAAGGACGTTATGTGGTTTCTGATTGCCGCGCTGGCGCTGCCGCTGGTGGAAATTGCCCTGCTGATCCAGATCGGCGGGCTGATCGGCCTGTGGCCGACGCTCGCCTGGATCGTCGGATCGGGCGTGCTGGGCCTGGCGGTGATCCGCGGCGAGGGCGCACGCGCACTCACCGATGTGCGTCTGGCCGCGGCCGAGCTGCGCGACCCGACGGCGCCCATGGCCCGCGGCGCGCTGTCGGCGCTGGCCGGGGTGCTGCTGGTGCTGCCGGGCTTCCTGACGGACATCGTCGGGCTCGCGCTGCTGCTCCAGCCCATCCGCGCGCTCCTGCTGCGCACGCTGGCGCGCAAGGTCCGGGTACAGACCTATGGCACCCCCTCCCAGGCCCCCGGCGTGATCGACGGCGAGTTCCACGAGATCGACGCCGCCAGCCTGCCGCCGCGCGGCCCCTCCGGCTGGACCCGGCACGACCATTAAGCCAGGCTGCGATGCCGCATTGAGGCGCGACCGGCCAGATGCTACACCCTCGGGCGACGGATTCAGGAGGGTACCATGACCGATCAGCCGAACGGGGCCGCCCCGGAGCAGCCCCAAGTCAAGATGAGCATCCTGGCGCAGTTCATCCGCGACATGTCGTTCGAGAACGCCGTGGCCCTGAAGGGGCTGTCGACCGCCGACATCCAGCCCGAGATGCAGGTGCAATTCGCCCTCGACGCCCGCAAGCGCGCCGTCGAGAACCAGTATGAAGTGATCACCAAGGTCAAGGTGACCTCCACCAACAAGACCAACGGCACGCCGCTGTTCCTGCTGGAAGTGGATTACGGCGGGATCTTCCACGTCGAGGGCCTGCCCGAAGAGCAGCTGCACCCGTTCCTGATGATCGAATGCCCGCGCCAGCTGTTCCCCTTCGTGCGCCGGATCGTCTCCGACGTGACCCGCGATGGCGGCTTCCCGCCGGTGAACCTGGACCCGGTGGATTTTGTGGCGCTGTACCGCGCCGAGATCGCCCGCCGCATGCAACAGCCTGCCGCGGTCTCCTGAGCCTGCGACACCCGCGCGCGGTGACGAATCGGGCCGCTCCAGCCATGCTGGGGCGGTCTTTTCATATGAGGCCCCCGGTGCCTGAAGCCGTGCCTGAAGCCGTGTCGCAAGACCTGATCCCCGCCTGGCTCAATGGCCGGCTCGTCCCGATGGACAAGCTGGCGGTGCACCGGCGCGGGCTGCGCCATCCGGCGGTGTCGGTCTTCGTGCTGGCCGGGGGCGAGGTGCTGCTGCAGCAGCGCGCGGCCACGAAATACCATACGCCCGGGCTCTGGGCGAACACCTGCTGCACGCATCCGCACTGGCAGGAGCCGCCGGACCGCACTGCGCGGCGGCGCCTGCGCGAGGAGCTCGGGATCACCGGGCTCTATCCGGTTCATGCCGACCGGCTGGAATACCGCGCCGATGTCGGCGGCGGGCTGACCGAGCACGAGGTGGTCGACGTCTATCTGGCCTATGCCGAGCCGGGCCTGCCCCTCGCGCCGGATCCGGCCGAGGTCGCGCAGGTGCGCTGGATCGGGCTCTATGACCTGGTGGCGGAGGTGCAGCGCCACCCGGCCCGCTTCACCCCCTGGCTCGTGCTCTACATGACCCGCCACATCGACCGGATCTTCGGCACTTTACCGCGGAGCTGACGGGAACCGTTTGCGATTCCGACCGTTTTTTGCCTAAATGACACGCAAAGCAGCGCGCGGGACCGCCCGGTTCCGGATCAGGCTGCGCCCGGGGCAGGAATACGAGGGGGAGCCGATGCGCCATTCGGCACTATGCGCAGGTCTGATCGCGGCGGTGCTGGCGGCCCCGGCCCTGGCGCAGGAGTACAGCTTCACCGTCCCCGGCGCGCCCGGCGATGTCGAGGAGGCGCTGAAGAACACCTCCCTCGCCCGCGAAGGCCTGCGCGCGGACCCGAAACCCGGCGCGGGCGATCTGTTTGCCTCGGCGCGGGCGGATTATGCGCGCCTCCTCGGGGCGCTCTACGATCAGGGCTATTACTCTCCCACCATCTCGATCAAGATCGACGGGCACGAGGCCGCGAATATCGCGCCGCTGGATGCGCCGGAGCGGATCGGCCGCATCGACATCCAGATCCTGCCGGGCCCGCGCTCCAGCTTCTCCCGCGCTGCGATCGGGCCGGTGGCGCCCGGCACCGCGCTGCCTTCGGGCTACCGCGAGGGCGAAACCGCCCGCACCGGCGTGATCATCGACACCGCCCGCGCGGGCGTCGAGGGCTGGCGCATCGCGGGCCATGCCAAGGCCAGCGTGCGCGATCAGCGCATCACCGTGGATCACCGGCGCAATACCGTCTCCTCCGACATTTTCCTGCAGCCCGGGCCGGAGGTGCGCTTTGGCGAGCTGATCGTGCGCGGCAACAAGCGGCTGCGCACCGAGCGGCTGGTCGAGATCGCGGGCTACCCGACCGGCAAGAAATACTCCCCCGACCGGATCGAGGAAGTCCGCAACCGGCTGCGCCGCACCGGGATCTTCAGCGCGGTCACCCTGACCGAGGCCGAGAAGCTGCGCGACGGAAACCTGCTCGACGCGCGCGTGCAGGTGGCCGAGGACAAGCTGCGCCGGATGGGCTTCGGCATTGAATACGGCACTTCGGACGGGCTCTCGCTCACCGGCTACTGGCTGCACCGGAACCTCTTGGGCGGCGGCGAGCGGCTGCGCTTCGACGCCTCCATCACCGGCATTGGCGGCACCACCGGCGGCACGGATTATATCCTCGGCATGCGGCTGGACCGCCCGGCGACCCTCAGCCCCGACACTTCGGGCTTCGTTCTGGCCAAGGCCGCGCGGGAGCATGAGGAGGATTACGTCCAGACCAGCTCGACCCTGGGCCTGGGCCTCACGCATATCTTCAACGAGCGCCTCACCGGCGAAGTGGCGGTGCAGTCGCAATGGGCAAAGGTCGAATATGACGGCGGCATGGACATCTTCCGCTATGTCTCCTTCCCCGGCACCCTGACCTGGGACAACCGCGATACCCCCACCGATGCCACCCGCGGCTATTATGGCAAGGTCGGCGTTTCGCCCTTCATCGGGCTTTCGGGCACCGGATCGGGGGTGCAGTTCACGGCCGACGCCCGCACCTACAAGGGCTTCGGCGCCAACAACCGCTTCGTTCTGGCCGGGCGGGTGCAGGCCGGGGGCGTGTTCGGCCCGAGCATCGCCGATACGCCGCGGGACTACCTGTTCTATTCGGGCGGCGCCGGCACCGTGCGCGGCCAGCCCTATCAATCGCTGGGGGTCAGCGTGCTCGACGGCGGCGATCTGAAAACCGGCGGCTCGCGCTTCGTCGGGCTGTCGGGCGAGGTCCGGGCGATGGTCACGGAGAGCATCGGCCTCGTGGCCTTCTACGACGCGGGCTATATCAGCGCGAAGGACTATCTGAACGATTCCGGCGAATGGCAATCGGGCGCAGGCATCGGGCTGCGCTACAAGACGCCGATCGGGCCGATCCGCCTCGATGTGGCGGGGCCGGTCAGCGGCTCCACCGGCGATGGCGCGCAACTCTACCTCGGGATCGGGCAGGCATTCTGATGCGGAAACTCGCGCTCATCGCACTGCTGCTGCTGCCCCTGCCCGCGCTGGCGCAGGAAACCGCCGCGCCCCCCGCCGCCGCCACGCAGGAGGAGGAAAGCCGCGACCGCTCCTGGCTCACCGGGCTCATCGAGGACAATCTCTCGGGCGCCGGGCGCACGGTGCGGCTCGAGGGGTTCAAGGGCGCGCTGTCGTCGCGCGCGACCTTCGACAGCCTGACCATTTCCGATGATCAGGGCGCCTGGCTCACAATCCGCAACGGCGCGATGCAATGGCGCCGCGCGGCGCTGCTGACCGGGCGGATCGAGATCGGCGAGCTTTCGGCCGAGGAGATCGACCTGCCGCGCCTGCCCACGACCCCGCCCGGCGCCGAGGACGCCGCGCCCGAGGTGACGCCCTTCGCCCTGCCCGAGTTGCCGGTCTCGGTGAATATCGGCAAGCTGACCGCGGCGAAGGTGGTGCTGGGGGCGCCGATCCTGGGCGAGGAGGTGAGCTTCGATCTCGATGGGGCGCTCTCGCTTTCCGGGGGCGACGGCAAGGTCGATCTCAAGGTGAACCGTATCGGCACGCCGTCGGGCCAGGTCTCGCTCACCGGCGCCTTTGCGAACGAAACCCGCCAGCTGTCGCTCGACCTGCTGGTGGATGAGGGCGCAGGCGGCATCGTCGCGCGGCTGGCGCAGCTTCCGGGCGAACCCGCGCTCACGCTGGCCGTGGCGGGCAGCGGCCCGCTGTCGGATTTCAACGCCGATGTGGTGCTGAGCACCGATGGCTCGCCGCGGCTCTCGGGCAAGGTGATCCTCGGCAGCCGCACGCCCGAAGGCGCCACCGCGCCGGAGAGCACCTTCAACGCGCATCTCGCGGGCGACGTGACCCCGATGCTGCCGCCCGAATACCGCAGCTTCTTCGGCACCAATGCCGCCTTCGTGGTGACGGGCGCGCGCAAACCGGATGGTGCGCTGTCGCTCTCGCAGCTGCAGGTCTCCAGCGAGGCTTTCGACCTCAACGGCCAGCTCGACCTGCTGGCCTCCGGCATGCCCGCGCGCTTCGACCTCGCAGCGAAGCTTGGGCTGGCCTCCGGCGCGCCGGTGCTGCTGCCGGTCTCGGGGGCGAAAACCTATGTGCAGGATGGCACCATCGCGCTGAGCTATGATGGCGCGGTATCGTCGAACTGGGCGCTCGATGGCACGGTGAATGGCGTTGCCCGCGACGATATGAAGATCGCGGCGCTCACCCTGCGCGGCGCGGGCAAGATCACCCCCAACGGCACGCGCGCCGTCGATGGCCGGGTGGAGATCGCGGCGCAGGGCCTCGCGCCCACGGATGCAGCCCTCGCCGAGGCCCTCGGCGACAGCCTGCGCGCCAGCACCGGCTTCGGCTGGACGGAAAACCAGCCCCTGCGCCTGAGCGGGCTCACGCTCGCGGGGCGCGACATGTCGCTCGTGGGCGATCTCTCGGTGGACAATCTGGCGAAGGGCGCCGATGTGAGCGCGGATCTCGCGCTCGATCTGCGGCGGCTCGCGAATTTCGCGCAGCTTTCGGGGCAGCCGCTCGCGGGCGCGGCCACCGGGCGCATCAGCGGGACGGCGACGCTCCTCACCGGCGCCTTCGACCTCACCGCCGATATCACCGGGCAGGACCTGAAGATCGGCCAGCCGCAGGCCGATAACCTGCTCAGCGGCACCGCCAAGATCACCGCCTCGGCACGGCGCGACGAGACCGGGCTCACGCTGCGCAGCCTGACCGCCAATGCCCGCAACCTGACCGCGCAGGCGCAGGGCCTGCTGGCCACCGGCCGCACCGACCTGACCGCGAAGATCGAAATGCCGGATCTGTCGGTGCTGGGGGCGGGCTACCGCGGCGCGGTCGCGCTCGATGCCACGGTGAAGGACCAGGACGGCGCGCGGCGCTATGGCGCGAACGGCACCGCACGCGGTATCGCCATCGGCAACCCGCAGGCCGACAAGGTCCTTGCCGGCACGACCACACTCGCCGTGCAGGCCGTGGATGCGCGCCAGGGGATCGTGCTCAGCGCGCTGAGCCTGCAAAACCCGCAGCTGCAGCTGACTGCGGAGGGGGATCCCGCGCGGATGAAGGTCTCCGCACGGCTGGCGAATGCGGCGCTGCTGGCGCCGAATTTCCCCGGCCCGGTGACGGTGGACGGCACCCTCGCCCAAACCGGCGGCGGCTACCGGGTGGATGTGAAGGCCGCGGGGCCGGGCGGCACCCAAGCCAGCGTCGACGGCACGCTCGCAGGCGATTTCTCCAGCTCCGATCTCGCGATCCGGGGCCGCACGCAGCTCGCGCTGGCCAATGCCTTCATCGAGCCCCAGACCCTCGACGGCGCGCTGGACTTCGACCTGCGCATGAACGGCGCGCCGGGCCTGCCCGCCCTCTCGGGCAAGATCACCGCCGCCAATGCGCGGATCACCGCACCCACGGCGAATATCGCGCTGGAGCGGGTGAACCTGCGCGCCGACCTCGGCCAGAGCCGGGTGCAGCTGACCACGACCGGCAATTTCCGCGGCGGCGGTTCGCTCCGGCTGAGCGGCCCGATCGCGCTGACGGCCCCCTATGCGGCCGACCTCCGGCTCGATCTGAACGCCGCGCGCCTGCGCGACCCGCAGCTCTATGATACCCGCATCAGCGGCGGGCTGCGCATCGCCGGGCCGCTCACCGGCGGCGCGATGATCCGCGGCGCCCTCACGCTGGCCGAGACCGAATTGCGCGTGCCCTCGGGCGGCGTATCGGGCGCGAAGCCGATCCCCGAGATGCGCCATGTGAACGAAAACGCCGCCTCGCGCACCAGCCGGGCGCGCGCCGGGCTGACCGGCGAGACATCCGGCGCGGGCGGCGGCGGGGGCGGCTTCGGGCTCGATATCACGGTGAACGCCCCGCGCGAGATCTTCGTGCGCGGGCGCGGGCTGGATGCGGAGCTCGGCGGCGCGATCCGGCTCACCGGCACCACCGCGAACATCATCCCGATCGGCGGCTTCAAGCTGATCCGCGGGCGGCTCGACGTGCTGACGAAGCGCTTCGACCTGACCGAGGGCAATATCGCGCTGCAGGGCGCAATGATGCCGTGGATCTCCTTTACCGCGGTGACCCAGACCAGCGATACCACGATCAACCTGCTGCTGGAGGGCAATGCCAACGAGCCCGAGCTGACCGTGACCTCCAGCCCCGAACTGCCGGAGGAGGAAGTGCTCGCGCGGCTCCTGTTCGACAAGGGCGTCACCAACATGTCGGCGCTGCAGGCGGCGCAGCTGGCCTCTGCGGTGGCGACCCTGGCCGGGCGCGGCGGCACCGGCCTGCTCTCGCGGCTGCGCCAGAATTTCGGGCTCGATGACCTCGACTTCGGCACCGATGCCGATGGCAATGCCACGGTGAAGGCCGGGCGCTATATTTCCGACAAGGTCTATTCGGACGTGGCGATCGACGGCAAGGGCGAGACCACGCTGAATCTGAACCTCGATGTGACCCGAAACGTCACCGCGCGCGGCTCCGTCGGCACCGATGGCGACAGCGCGCTCGGCCTGTTCTTCGAAAAGGACTACTGAGCCGGGTCAGCGCGCGACCCGCGCGATCCAGTCGCGGAAGGCGATCAGCGCGGGCGAAGGTGCAGCCTCGGCGGGCCAGACCAGAGAATAGGTCCCGACCCCCGAGACCACTTCGCCCGGGGTGCGCACGAGGCGGCCCTCATGGATCTCCGGATCGGCGAGGAACTCGGGCAGCAGCGCCACCCCCACCCCATGCGCGGCCGCCTGCAGCATCGGCGCGAACTGATCGAACATCACCCCCTGCCGGTAGGGCGCGTCGATGCCATGATGGGCGAACCACGCCCCCCAGGCATTGGGCCGCGATTCCAGCTGCAGGAGCGGCAGGCTGGCGAGGTCCGCGGGCGCAGCCGTCGGATGCTCGGCCGCGAACCCGGGCGAACAGGCCGCCACGATGCGCTCGTCGAACAGCTTCATATGCTCGGCCTCGGGCCAGGGGCGGGTGCCGAAATGGATCGCCGCATCGAAGGTCTCGGCCGCGAAATCGAAGGGCCGCATCCGGGTGCCGAGGTTCAGCGTCACCCCCGGGTTCTCATCGAGGAACTGCCCGAGCCGCGGCGCCAGCCAGCGCGTGCCGAACGTGGGCAGGATCGCCAGGTTCAGCACCCCGCCGCCCGGATTGGCCTTCAGCCCGAGCGAGGCCCGCGCGATCAGCTCCAGCGCCTTGCGCACGTCGCGCGCATAGGCGAGCGCGGGCTCGGTCGGGATCAGCCGCCGCCCCTCGCGGCGAAACAGCGTCACCGTGAGCTGGCCTTCGAGGTTCTGGATCAGCCGGCTGACCGCGCCCTGGGTCAGGCTCAGCTCCCGCGCGGCGGCGGCGGTGGAGCCGGTGCGGCACACCGCCTCGAAGGCCGAGAGCAGCGAAACCGAGGGGATATAGCGCCGGGGCAGGGTCATCTATGTGTTCCATACATTGTTATCGGCGAGAATAGCGTTGGATTCGCGGCGAAGACAGCCGCATATAGCCTGAAACGCATGGAGGAGCCGCGATGGCACTGAAACCGAAGGACGCCCCCGACCTGAGCCGTTTCGACTGGGAGGACCCTTTCCGGCTGGATCAGCAGCTGACCGACGAAGAGCGCATGCTGCGCGATGCGGCCCATGCCTATGCGCAGGAAAAGCTGCAGCCGCGGGTGATCCGCGCCTTCGCCGAAGAGGCGACCGATCCGGCGATCTTCCGCGAGATGGGCGAGATGGGGCTTCTGGGCGTCACCGTCCCCGAGGAATATGGCGGGATCGGCGCCTCCTATGTGGCCTATGGGCTGGTGGCGCGGGAAATCGAGCGGGTCGATTCGGGCTACCGCAGCATGATGTCGGTGCAGTCGAGCCTGGTGATGTATCCGATCTATGCCTATGGCTCGGAGGAGCAGCGCCGGAAATACCTGCCGAAGCTCGCCTCAGGCGAATGGATCGGCTGTTTCGGGCTGACCGAACCCGATGCGGGCTCCGATCCGGCCGGGATGAAGACCGTCGCGAAGAAAACCGCCGATGGCTATGTGCTGAGCGGCTCGAAGATGTGGATCTCCAACGCGCCGATCGCCGATGTCTTCGTGGTCTGGGCGAAATCCGAGGCCCATGGCGGCAAGATCCGCGGCTTCGTGCTGGAAAAGGGCATGAAGGGGCTCAGCGCGCCGAAGATCGGCGGCAAGCTTTCGCTGCGCGCCTCCATCACCGGCGAGATCGTGATGCAGGACGTGGCCGTGGGCGAAGACGCGCTGCTACCGAATGTGGAGGGGCTGAAGGGGCCGTTCGGCTGCCTCAACCGGGCGCGCTACGGCATTGCCTGGGGGGTGATGGGCGCGGCCGAATTCTGCCTGCATGCCGCGCGGCAATACGGGCTCGACCGCAAGCAGTTCAACAAGCCGCTGGCGCAGACGCAGCTCTATCAGCTGAAGCTCGCGAACATGCTGACGGAGATCAGCCTCGGCACCCAGGCCTGCCTGCGCGTGGGCCGGCTGATGGACGAGGCCAATGCCGCGCCGGAGATGATCTCCATCATCAAGCGCAACAACTGCGGCAAGGCGCTGGATGCGGCGCGGCTCGCGCGCGACATGCATGGCGGCAACGGCATCTCCGAGGAATTCCAGGTGATCCGCCACATGGTGAACCTGGAGACGGTGAACACCTATGAAGGCACCCATGACGTGCACGCCCTGATCCTCGGGCGGGCAATCACCGGGCTTCAGGCGTTCTCCTGAGCCTTGCGGGTCGCGTTGAGCTCGGCGTTCAGCGCGGCCCCCAGCAGCACGGACACCGCGCTGACATAGAGCCACATCATCAGCGCGATCACCGCGCCGATGGAGCCGTAGACCTTGTTGTAATTGCCGAAATTCGCCAGGTAGAAGGTCAGCCCGAGCGAGGCCGCGCCCCAGACCGCCGCCGCCAGCACCGAGCCCCAGCTGAACAGCGGGTCGCGCTCGTCGGGCGTATTGGGCCCGTAGCGGTACAGGATGCCGAGCGCGGTCAGCATCATCAGCAGCATGCCGATCCAGGGCAGCCCCGTGGCCAGCCAGCCGGTGAGGCGGTGAAACGGCAGGAAATTCATCGCGACCGGCACGATCACCACCGTCGCCAGCGCGACCAGCATCACCCCCACCAGTGCCACCGTCACCACATAGCCGAACAGGTAGCCAAAGAGCGTGCTGCGGTGCTCGGTGCCATGGATCAGGTTCAGCCCGTCGATCAGGGCGCCCACGCCCGCGCGCGCGGACCACAGCGTGATCAGGATCGACAGGATCGCGGGCCAGCCGATGCTGTCGCGCGGGCCCTGCAGCAGCGCGCTGATCTGGCCGCTGAGCAGCTCGAAGGCCGCGGGCGGGATGAAGGCATCGGCCACCTGCATGTAGGACTGGATCACCATCGGATCGGCGAATGTGCTCCAGATCGCGATGGTCGCCGACAGGCCCGGGAACACCGCCAGCATCGCATAGAAGGCGACACCCGCGCCGATCAGCATGATCTGGGTCTCGATCAGCCGCGTGATCAGCCGCCCTAGGAAGGATCCGATGGCCTGCACGTCCACTCCTCTTTTGGGGGAGCATGTTTCACCCGGCGCCGAAGCGCAACCGCCCTTCGTCCCTCTTTTCGCCGCTGGCGGAAAGGATTAGCGATAGGGGCAGGAATTCTCGCCAAGGGGTCGCCATGAACAAGATCATCGCCTTCGTCGACGGCTCGCTCTATTCGGCCAGTGTCTGCGGGCTCGCGGCCTGGGCCGCGCAGCGGCTGGAGGCGGGCGTGGACATCATCCACGTCATCGGCCGGCGCGAGGCGCAGCCGGGCGGGCCGCTGGGCGCGCGCTCCGGCCTGCAGGCAGAGCTGGCGGCGCTCGATACGCAGCGTGCACGGCTGGTGGAGATGCGCGGCACGGCGATCCTGGAGGATGCCGGGCAGCTGGTGCGCGATGGCGGCATCAGCGCCGTCACGACCGAGGTCGTGCATGGCGATCTGCTGGCGACGCTCGCGCAGCGGGAGCAGGAGGCGGCGCTGGTGCTGATCGGCAAGCGCGGCGAGGCCGCGGATTACGCCATCGGCCATCTCGGCTCGAACCTCGAGCGTATCGTGCGCACCGCGACGAAGCCGGTGCTGGTGGCGGCGCGGGCGTACCGGCCGGTGCAGAAGCTGCTGATCGCGCATGACGGCGGCGCGGCCTCGCTGCGGGTGATCGACCATATCGCGCAATCGCCGCTGTTTGCGGGGCTGACGGCGCTGGTGGTGCATGTGGGCCCTTCCATGCCCGAAATCACCCGGCGCCTGGCCGAAGCGGAGAAGCAGCTGCGCGCGGCCGGGCTGAAGGCCAGCACCCGCATCGTGCAGGGCCAGGCGGATGCGGCGCTCGGGCGGCTCGTCGACGAGGAGGGCTTCGACCTGCTCGCGATGGGCGCCTTCAACCATTCGCGGATCCGCTCGCTGCTGATCGGCTCGACCACGGCCGCGGTGATCCATTCGTGCCGGGTGCCGGTCCTGATGCTGCGCTAGCGCTCGAAGGGCTCGCCCAGCGAGGCGATGGCGTTCAGCTTCATCCGGCGCCGGTTCGACGAGATCGCACCCAGGATCAGCACCGTGGCCAGGTAGGGCAGGCTCGCCAGGAGCTGCGAGGGAAGCTGCACGCCCGCCGCCTGCGCCGTCAGCTCCGCGAGCGACAGCGCCCCGAACAGACAGGCGCCGAGGAACACCCGCCCGGTCATCCAGGTGCCGAAGACTACCAGCGCGAGCGCGATCCAGCCGCGCCCAGCGATCATGCCATCGGCCCAGAGCGGCGTATAGACGGTGCTGGCATAGGCGCCGGCGAAGCCGCTCATGGCGCCGCCGAAGACAATGGCCGCCGCCCGGCAGCGGATCACCGGGGTGCCGATCGCATGGGCTGCATGCGGATTTTCCCCCACCGCGCGGATCCGCAGGCCAAGCCGCGTCGCGCGGAACATCCACCAGATCGCACCCGTGGCCAGCAGGCCGAGCCACACCACGATATCCTGCTCGAAGAGCCCGCCCACCACCGGCAGCGCCGAGAGGCCCGGGAGCGCGAGCTTCGGCAGGCCCTGCACGGTGAGGCTCTCATAGGGCTTGCCCAGCAGGGCCGAGAGGCCGAGACCGAGGATGCCGATCGCGAGCCCCGCCGCCACCTGATTGGCGCGGAAGCCGAGGACGAGCGCCGCGAACACCCCCGCCAGCGCCGCCCCCACCAGCCCCGCGGCCGCGAAGGCCAGAGGATGGCCGCCGCCCAGATAGACGGTGATGAACGCCACCGCCGCCGACAGCGCCATCATCCCCTCGAGCCCGAGGTTCAGCACGCCCGAACGCTCCACCACCAGCTCGCCGAGCGCCGCAAGAAGGAACGGCGTGGCCGCCGCCAGCATGCCCGAGAGGATGAATTCCACCGCGCTCATCGCACCCCCCGCACCAGCCGGTAGCGGATGAAGGTCAACCCGCCGAGATAGAACACCAGAAGCAGCCCCTGCACCGTGCGCACCGCCGCCGCCGGCAGGCCCGCGCTGACCATCGCGCTGTCGCCGCCGATATAGAGAACCGCCATCAGGAAGGAGGAGGCGAGGATGCCGAGCGGATGCAGCCCGCCGAGATAGGCCACGATGATCGCCGCATAGCCATAGCCGGTGGAGACCGAGCGCTGCAGCTGCCCGAGCGGGCCTGCGACCTCTGCCGCCCCCGCAAGCCCCGCCGCGGCGCCTCCGATCAGCAGCGCGATCCAGACCGCGCGGCTCTCGGCGAAGCCCGCATAGGCGGCCGCACGCGGCGCGAGCCCGCCCACCAGCAGCCGGTAGCCCGCGAAGCTGCGCTGCATCACCAGCCAGGCCAGCGCCGTAGCCGCCAGCGCAAACAGCAGCGCCACGCTTACCCGCGTGCCCTCGAACAGCACCGGCAGCATCGCATCCCAGGGAAACATCACCGATTGCGGGAAGTTGAACCCGGCCGGGTCCTTCCAGGGGCCGAGGAGCAGATAGTTCAGCAACTGCGCCGCGACCAGGCTGAGCATCAGCGTCACCAGGATTTCATTGGCGTTCAGCCGCGCCCGCCAGAACGCCGCGATCCCCGCCCAGGCCATGCCGCCGAGCATCCCCAGAGCCATCATCGCGGGCCAGACCCACCAGCCCTCCGCCACCGGGTTCCAGACCGGGATCGCGGAGGCGAAGATCGCGCCGAGGATCAGCTGCCCCTCGGCACCGATGTTGAATACCTTGGCCCGGAAGCCGATGGCCAGCCCCTGCGCAATCAGGAGCAGCGGCGTCATCTTCAGCAGCACCTCGGACAGGCTCGCCCAGCTGGCGAAGGGCTCGAGCAGCAGCGCCCGCAGCGCGGCACCGGGCGGCGCGCCGAGCGCCCAGAACAGCGCCGCACTGGTGGCCAGCGCCAGAAGCAGCGCCACCACCGGCGCCAGCACCGCAGCCCGCAGCGAGGCGCGCTCGCGCCGGATCAGCCTAGGCCGCATGGCCCACCCCCCGCGCGCCGATCATCCATTCGCCCACAACTTCCGCCGATGTCTCCGGCAGCGGCAGCGCGGGCGAGAGGCGGCCCTGATGCAGCACATGCAGCCGGTCGCAGATCTCGAACAATTCCTCCAGCTCCTCGGAAATCACCAGAATCGCGCGCCCGGCATTGCGCATCGCCACCAGCCGGTGGCGGATGGCGGCGGCGGCGCCAATGTCCACGCCCCAGGTGGGCTGGGCCACGAACAGCACCTGCGGCTCCAGCAGCATCTCGCGGCCGATGATGAATTTCTGCAGATTGCCCCCCGAAAGCGCCCCGGCCTCCGCCTCCGGCCCCGGGGTGCGCACGTCAAAATCGGCGATGCAGCGGCGGGTGAGCGCGGCCTCCGCGCGCCGGTCGATGAGCCCATGGCGGACAAGGCCGCGGCCATGGGCGGTGAGCAGCGTATTGTCCGAAAGCGACATCTCCGGCACCGCACCGCGGCCGAGCCGCTCTTCGGGGACGAAGGCGAAGCCCATCGCGCGGCGCCGGGCCGCGCCCAGATGGCCGACGCCCTGACCGAGCATCCGCACCATGTCGCGCGCGGCTTCGGGCAGGCGGGTTTCGCCCGAAAGCGCCGCGGCCAGCTCCTGCTGGCCATTGCCGGAAATCCCCGCGATGCCCACAATTTCGCCCGCCCGCACGGACAGGCTTATGCCACGGAGCGACACCCCGAACGCAGCTTCGGACGGCAGATCGAGGCCCACCGCCTCCAGCAGCGCCGGGCCTGGGGCACGGGGCTCCGCGGGCAGCGGCGCAGGCATCGCCCGGCCGATCATCAGCGCGGCCAGATCCGCCGCCGCATGGGCGCGCGGATCGAGCTCGCCAGTGACGCGGCCCGCGCGCAGGATCGTCGCGCGGTCGCAGAGCGCGCGGATTTCCTCGAGCTTATGAGAAATGAACAGGATCGACACCCCGCCATCGCGCAGCCGCCGCAGGGTCTCGAACAGCAGCGCCACGCTTTGCGGCGCGAGCACCGAGGTCGGCTCATCCAGAATGAGAAGCTTCGGCTCGAGCATCAGGCAGCGCAGGATTTCTACCCGCTGCCGCTCGCCCACCGAAAGCGCATGCACCTGCGCTTCTGGGTCCACCTCGAGCCCATAGGCCCGGCCCAGCTCCCGGATCCGCGCGGCCAGCGCCGCCTTCGCCCCGGGCACGATCAGGGCGATGTTCTCGGTGACGGTCAGGGTCTCGAACAGCGAAAAATGCTGAAACACCATGCCGATGCCAATCGCGCGCGCCTCGGCCGGGGAACCGGGGCGCACCGCGCGCCCCTGCCATTCCATCGTGCCTTCATCCGGGGTCTCGACGCCATAGATCAGCTTCATCAGCGTCGATTTGCCCGCGCCGTTCTCGCCCAGGATCGCATGGATCGACTTCGGCGCCACGCTCAGGTCGATGGCCGTATTCGCGGCCACCGCCCCATAGCGCTTGGACACCCCCTGAAGGCGCAGGAGGCTCATTTCGGAAGCGGCGTCACGACACCCTCGACATGCCAGTCCATGCCCAGGATCTGGTCGTCGGGGAGCGCGGAGCCGGCCGCCACCACTTCGGTGCCATCGGCCTTGCGGATCGGCCCGGCGAAGGGATTGAAGCTGCCCACGGCGATCTCGGCCTCGGTCTTGTCGATCCGGGCCTTCATCTCGGCCGGAATATCGGGGTTCCAGTCCGTCACATAGACGACCTTGTCCGCCATCCCGAGCCAGTGCGAGGCGCCCTTGAAGGTGCCTGCCAGATGCGCCTCCACCTCGGCGATGAAATAGGGCGACCAGTCCGTGCCGACCACGCCCAGATATTTTTTCGGCGCGTAGCTCTTCATCGAGGAGTTCAGGTTGAACACATAGACTCCCGCTTCCTCGCAGGCCGAGACCACCGAGGGCGTATCCTGCGCATTGGAGAAGATCACATCCACACCCTGCGCGATCAGCGCCTTGGCGGCGGCCTGCTCCTTGGCCGGGTCGAACCAGCTGTTCACCCAAACGACCGAAACCTCGATCTCCGGATCTACGGCGCGCGCGCCGAGCGCGAAGGCATTGACCGAAGTGATCAGCTCCGGGATGGCGAAGGCCGAGACCGAGCCGATTCTCTTCGTCTTGCTTAGCGACGCCGCTGCCATGCCCATCAGATAGGTGCCCTGGAAGTAGCGCGCGGCGAAATTCGCGAAATTCGGCGCCACCTGGTAGCCCGAGGCATGGAGCACCGACACATCCTTGAACCGCCGCGCCAGCTGCAGCGCGCCGTTCATATAGCCGAAGGAGCCCGCGACGATGACCTTGTTGCCGTCGGTCACGGCCTTTTGCATGATCCGGTCGGCATCGGGGCCTTCGGGGATATTCTCGAGCCAGGTCAGCTTAACCTTGTCGCCGAGCTTGGCCTGCACGCCTTCGAGGCCGAGGCGCAGCGTATGCGACCAGCCCACATCGCCGAAGGGCGAGGGCGTGATCAGCGCGACGCCGAGCGGATCGGCGGCGCGCGCCACCCCGGGCAGGCCCAGAGCGGCAGTCGCGGCGGCGGAGGTGGCGAGGAACTGGCGGCGGGTTGTCATGGTCTCTCCTTCAGGTGAGCGTGGCATTCAGGACGGCTTCGGCCTCGGCGGCCATCTGCGCTTCGTCGAGGCCGGGGAATTCCCCCTTGGCCCAGACGACGCGGCCGTTGATCATGGTCAGGTCCACGGCCATGCCGACGCCGACCTTGGGGATCAGGCTTTGCGGATCGTGCCGGGTGCCGACGTAATCCATGCGGCGGGTATCTATGGCAAACAGGTCGGCCGCCATGCCGGGCGCGAGCCGCCCGATATCGGCCCGCCCGAGGCACGATGCCCCGCCCTCGGTCGCCATGCGCAGGAATTCGGCCGGCACCGGCACCGGATGGGCGCGGCTTTTCGCGGCGAGGCATTGCAGCATGTAGGCCGAATGGACGCAGTGCATCAGGCTGCCGTTGTCGTTGGAGGCGGTACCATCCACGCCAAGGCTCACCCGCACGCCCTCGGCCACCATCGCCGGAATATCGGTGATTTCCGCGCCCACGAGGTACACGGGCTCCGGGCAATGCGCGACGCCGGTGCCCGAGGCCGCCAGCGCGCGGATTTCGCCGGGCGTCAGCTCCCAGCAATGGGCATAGAAGGTATCAGGGCCGGCAAAGCCGATCTCTTCCAGGTAATCCACCGTGCGCAGGCCGTGGCGCGCCGCCATCACCGGGCTTTCGCCTTCGCCCACATGGGTGTGCAGGAACACGCCTTTGTCGCGCGCCAGCCGCACGGATTCGATGAAGGTCTCGCGGTAGCTGTTCACCGGCTGGCAGGGTGCCACCACCACCTGGCGCATGCTGAAGCGGGAGGTGTCGTGGTAGCTGTCGATCAGGCGCGCGCAATCGGCGATGAATTCATCCGTGCTTTCGCGCATCTCATCGGGAATGGTCGAGCCTTCGGATTTGGGCAGGGTATTGCCGCCGCGCCCGGCATGGAAGCGCAGGCCCAGCTTCGCAGCCGCCTCGAACTGCCGGTCCACGATCCGCGTTCCGGCATGACGCGGGAAATTGTACTGGTGATCGAAGGCGGTGGTGCAGCCGTGCTTGATCAGCTCCGCCATGGCGGTGAGCGATGAGTGGTAGAAGCACTCCTCCGTCAGCCGGGCGAAGATCGGATAGATCGTATCGAGCCACTGGATCACCGAAAGCCGGGTCCAGTCCAGATCCACGCGGTTGCGCACGAAGGTCTGGAAGAAGTGGTGATGCGTGTTCACGAGCCCTGGGTAGAGAAACCATCCCGTGGCATCGATCACCTCGGCGCCCGGCGTCTCCAGCCCGGGGCCGATGGCGCGGATTTCCGGCCCCTCGACCAGCAGGTCGGCATCGCGCAGCACCGCGCCGGTGGCGGAGGTGACGATGGCGGCAGCATTGCGGAACAGGATCATGCCGCATCTCCTCCGAATTCGGGGCCGGGTTCGGGTTTCAGGTCGTGCAGCCGGTGGATCCCGGGCATTTCGATGAAGCCGGGGAGCGCGCGGAGGGCGCGCATCCACAGCCGGATCCGCGGATAGGGATCGAGGCTCACGCCGCCATCGGGCGCGAGCGCCACATGCGGGAATACGGCGATATCGGCCACCGTCACCCGGTCTCCGGCGAGGAAGGGCGCCTCGAACAGCGCGGCCTCCAGAATCCGCAGCCAGAGCACGCCATCGCGGCGCAGCGCGTCGATGTCTCCCGGCTGGCACAGCATGTCATGGGCCCGCGCGGCGCCCAGGGTCGCGGCGAAATGGCGGCTGCGCGCGAGCCATTCGGCCTCCAGCGCATTGCCCCGCCACGCCCTGGCCAGATGCAGCAGGATCGCCACCGGTTCGGTGAGCGTCAGCCCCCCGTCCACCAGCACCGGGATCGTCCCGGCCGGGTTGATCTCGCGGAAGGCGAGGCCCTGCTCCTCATGGCCCGGATAGGCATCCACCGGCACGATGTCCAGCCGCTGCCCGGTCAGGGCCGCCATCAGCCGCACCGCATAGCAATCGGGCGACAATACATAGTCATAGAGGATCATGCCGCCACCAGCTGCGCGCCATAGGTGAAGCCGCGCCGCTTCAGCCAGCGGCGATAGGCGATGGAGGTCAGGTCGGCCCGGGTGGGCGTTTCCATCCCCGGGTCCAGAGGCAGGCGCCGCGGGATCTGGTTCTCCAGGATCGAGCGGTCCTGCAGGAAGATCATCTGCTGGAACTGGATCAGCCCGGCCATCGGCGTGTCGTCGTCAAACAGCGCCATCCAGGGCCACACATCGCACAGCTCCTCGGTCAGCGGCTGCACGAAGATGGCGATCACATCCCATTCGCCGGGCATCGGCGGGCTGGTCTTGTACAGCACCGAGCAGGTCGGATGCGGTACCCGGTACATGTATTCGGTCTCGATCCCGCCCTCGGCGGATTTCGCGGCCTGCGGCTGATAGAAGCGCACCTTGGTGGCCCAGACCTCATCGATCTCATCGCGGATCTGCACGTCGTATTTATAGACCTCGGTATGCGGCTCCGCGCCGAGGATATCGGTATGCACGAAGGGGAAATGCGCGATATCGAGGAAATTCTCCACCGCGCGCAGGGGCGAGCATTTCACCCGCACCACGCCCACGTCGACCAGCCTGCGCCCCGGCTGCGCGGCCTCCGGGATCGGGAACAGCGCGCCCGGCGCACCGAGCGAGACCCAGACATGGCCATAGGCGATCTGCACCGGCAGAGCGCGCCCCTCGGCTTCGGCGGCAATCTCGGTCCCGCGGCGGAACACCCGCAGCGGCTGGCCGAGCAGCATCGTCTCGCGCTCCGGCTGCGTGGCCATGGCCACCGGGAACCATTCGTTGCGTGGGTCGCTCATGCCTCCGCCTCCGCCGGGGTTTCGATCCGGCGCCGCAGCGCCTCCAATGCGCGCGAGGCGGCCGCGCGGGCGGTGCCGGGCTGCGTCAGCGCGAACAGCCGGGTGCTGCCAGTCATGCCCAGGAAAGCGAGCGTCACCGGCGCATCGAGGCCCGGCAGCCGGGTCTCCCCCAGAGCGCCCGCGATGCCGGTCGCGGCACGCAGGGCAGCCTCGGGCGCGGCCACATCAAGCGAGCGCAGCGGCTCCAGCCCTTCGGCCGCGGGCGGCGGGGCGGCAATGGCGGCCTCCGCAATCCAGACCAGCCCGTCGCGCTCCGCGCAGGGATAATCCGTAACGCGGATCGCCGCCGGCGGCTCCAGATCCGGGTGCGCCGGGATCTTGCGGCACTGGCCCGCGCCATCGAAGCGCCAGCCGTGATAGATGCACGACAGAAGCTCGCCGCGCACGAAGCCATGCGAGAGCCGCATGCCGCGGTGCGGGCAGCGGTCTGGCCAGCAGGCGAGGCGCCCAGAGGCCGCGCGCCACAGCACCAGATCGCCCCAGGGCGCGGCCACGGGGATTGCCACCCCGGGCGGCAGCTCGGGGGTCAGGGCAACGGGTATCCAGCTGGAAGGCATCGGTCTCTCAAGAGGTTCGGGGTGAGATTAGCGGGTGATGCGGCGGGGTCTGCACTGCCGCCGGGGCGCCTGCGGCGCGATCGGCCCCATGCGCTAGTTTGCTCATGGTTTCATCGGCTTCGGTGAAATTTGCGGCACTCAGGGAACATTTCGCGCGCCTTCCGGCCCGATTGATTCGCGGTCCACCGTCTCCACCCATACCCCGATCGGGCCCAGCGAACAGCCGAGCTCCATCGCATCGACCAGATCCGGCGGCCCGCCGACGGTCAGCTCCAGCCGGCCCGCGGAGCGCGGCCCCATCCGCGCCTGCAAGCCCAACCGGGCCGCATGGCGCGCGATCCAGGCCGGGAATTCCGGCGCGCCGACATCGCCCGACAGGACGAAACGTTCGTGGATGATGGCGGCCATGGTTCCCTCGCGGACAGCGCCCGGATCCTAGATCCGCCATCCGCGAGGGGCAATCTCAGATCACGTTATGGGCCGGGCCGTAGGGGTAGCCGGTGATGTCCTCGGCGCCATCGGCGGTGATGAACAAGATGTCGTGCTCGCGGTAGCCGCCCGCGCCGGGCTGACCCTCGGGGATGGTCAGCATCGGCTCCATGCTGATCACCATGCCGGGCTCCAGAACGGTGTCGATATCCTCGCGCAGCTCCAGCCCGGCCTCCCGGCCATAGTAGTGCGACAGCACGCCGAAGCTGTGGCCATAGCCGAAGGTGCGGTATTGCAGCAGGTCGCGCTCCGCCAGGAACCCGTTGATCTGGGCCGTAATTTCCGCGCAGGAGGCGCCCGGGCGCAAAAGGCTCATGCCGTATTCATGGGTTGCCACATTGGCCTCCCAGACCGCGCGCGCGGCATCGTCCACCTCGCCCACGAACAGCGTCCGCTCCAGCGCGGTATAATAGCCCGAGATCATCGGGAAGGTGTTCAGGCTGAGGATATCGCCCCGCTGCAGCACCCGCCCGGTGACGGGATTATGCGCGCCGTCGGTGTTGATGCCGGACTGGAACCAGACCCAGGTATCGCGGTATTCGGCATCCGGAAAGCGGCGCGCGATCTCCAACTCCATCGCGTCGCGCCCGGCCATGGCGATGTCGATCTCGCGCAGGCCCGGGCGGATGGTTTCGCGGATCGCGAAGCCGCCCACATCCGCCACCGCCGCCCCCGCGCGGATAAGATCCAGCTCTGCCTGCGATTTGCGCATCCGCTGCCGCATCGTCGCGGGTGCGATATCCACCAGCCCCGCCGGCTGCAGGAAGGCGCGCAGCTTTTCCGCCTGCAGCAGGCTCAGGTGATCGGCCTCATGGCCCAGCACGCAGCCCGGTCCGGTAACCGACAGGATCGCGCGCCAGTAATTGTCGCGCGCCCAGTCGGTATAGGTGATGTTGTCGCCATGGCAGCGCCGCCAGGGCTGCGCGGCGTCGATCCCGGCGCTGATCGTCACGCAGTCCTGCGCCGTCACCACCAGCGCATAGGGGCGCCCGAAAGCGCAATACAGGAAGCCGGAGTAATAGGCGATGTTGTGCATGGAGGTGAGCACGCAGGCCCCGACCCCGGCCTCAGCCATGCTGGCGCGCAGGCCCGCAAGCCGCGCCTCGTATTCGGCGGGCGCGAAGGGCAGCACCCGGTCGCCCTGGTGGAAGCGGTACATCTGTGGCCGTTCGGCCATGATCTTGGTGTGGTTCGTCATGTCAGACCCTCGGAAATGGGGCCCGGCTTTGCCTGCGAGACCCCGAAAGGTCCCGGCGTTCAGGACAACTGCAGCATCGCTGCGAGCGGCGGGGTTCCCCCCTGCGACGACGCCATCGTCACGGCTCATGGCCACAGTAGCCCAGCCCCTGCCCGCCGCGCAAGGATTTCGCGCGCCTCAGAACGGCAGCAGCCCGTCGCGCTTCACCTCGCGGATGACGAAGAAGGTGCGGATCTGACGTACACCCGGCAGGGCGATCAGCTGCTCCGCATGCAGGCGGTTGAAATCCTTCATGTCGCCCACGCGGACCTTCAGCAGATAGTCGAAATCCCCGGCCACCAGGCTGCATTCCAGCACCACCTTCATCCGCGTGACGGCCGCCTCGAAGGCCGCGAAGCTGTCCGGCGTGGAGCGGTCGAGCACCACGCCCACCATCACCAGTGCGCCGAGGCCCACATGCTCGGGCGTCACCAGCGCGCGCACGCCGCCGATCACCCCGGCCTCCTGCAGCCGCTGCGTGCGCCGGTGGCAGGTCGCAGCGCTCAGGTTTACCTTCTGCGCCAGATCGGCATTGGTGATCCGCCCATCCGCCTGCAAGGCGCGCAGGATGGCGAGATCGATTCGGTCCAGATCCGGAATGATGGCTTCTTCCATTTTTAATCCTGTATTCGGATCATTCATTCATTTTGTACCTCATCTAATTAACTTCATGAAATCCTGAGACTCAACTTCCGAAGCACCTTTCAGCGCAGCCCCGCTACTCTCCGGCCAAACGACCAACAGGAGAGCCCGATGTCGCTTCTTGATAAATTCGAACGCTACCCGCTGACCTTCGGACCGACGCCGATCGAGCATCTGCCGCGCCTGAGCGCGGAGCTCGGCGGCAAGGTGGAGATCTACGCCAAGCGCGACGACTGCAACTCCGGCCTGGCGATGGGCGGCAACAAGCTGCGCAAGCTCGAATACATCATCCCCGATGCCATCGCCGAGGGCGCGGATACGCTCGTCTCCATCGGCGGCGTGCAATCGAACCATACCCGCATGGTCGCGGCGGCCGCCGCCAAGATCGGCATGAAATGCGTGGTGGTGCAGGAGAAATGGGTGCCCCATTACGACGCGGTCTATGACCGGGTGGGCAACATCCTGATGACCCGGCTGATGGGCGCGGATTCGCGTCTGGTAGAGGACGGCTTCGATATCGGCATCCGCAAGAGCTGGGAAAACGCCATCGATTCCGTGCGCCAGCAGGGCGGCAAGCCCTATGCGATCCCGGCCGGCGCCTCGGTGCACAAATATGGCGCGCTCGGCTACATCGGCTTCGCCGAGGAAGTGGCGCAGCAGGAGGCGGAGCTGGGCTTCACCTTCGATTACATCGTCGTCTGCGTGGTGACGGGCTCGACCCAGGCCGGGATGATCGTGGGCTTCGCCGCCCAGGACCGGGCCGAGCGCGTGATCGGCATCGACGCCTCCGGCACCCCCGCGCAGACCCGCGCCCAGGTGCGGCAGATCGTCGACAATGCCGCGGATCTGTTGGAGCTCGGCCGCGCCGTGCGCGAGGACGAGATCGTCATCCTGAACGACTACGCCTACCCCGCCTATGGCGTCCCCTCCGAGGAGACCAACGACGCGATCCGCCTCGCCGCGCGCACCGAGGCAATGATCACCGACCCGGTCTATGAGGGCAAATCCATGCAGGGCCTGATCGACCTGACCCGGAAGGGCTACTTCCCCGAAGGCTCGAAGGTGCTCTATGCCCATCTCGGCGGCGCCCCGGCGATCAACGGCTACAGCTACTACTACCGCGAGGGCTGATCCCCGCGCGGCACTGGCATGGCGGGCCGAAATCCGCCATGACTGCCGCAGCATATCGGGGAGGGGCGCATGGCATCCGGATTGATCCTGTTATCGGTGATCGCCGCCGCGGGGGCGGTCGCCGGGGTGGTCTCGGGGCTTCTGGGCATCGGCGGCGGCATCATCCTGGTGCCGGCGCTGCTCTATGTGTTCGGCGCCATGGGGTATCATTTCGACCAGATCATGCAGGTCTGCGTCGCCACGTCCACCGGCACGATCATCTTCAATTCGCTGCGCGCGATCCATGGCCACAGCAAGCGCGGCGCGGTGGATTTCGGGCTGATGCGCAGCTGGGGCCCGTTCATCGCCATCGGCTCCGTGCTGGGCGTACTGGTGGCCACGGCGCTGCATTCGCGCGAATTGCAGCTGGTCTTCGGCTGCATCGGCTTTGCGCTCGGGTTCTACATGGCCTTCGGGCGGCGCGACTGGCGGATTTCGGATGTGCTGCCGGGGCCTTGGTTGCGCAGTGTCTATGCATCGCTGATCGGGTTCTTCTCGGCGATCATGGGCATCGGCGGCGGCTCCTTCACCGTGCCACTGCTCAGCGCCTACAACGTGCCGCCGCATCGCGCCGTGGCCACCTCTTCGGGCTTCGGCCTGCTGATTTCCATTCCGGCCTTCGTGGCCTTCCTCGCCTCGGGCTGGCGGCTGGAGGGGCGCCCGCCCTACACGCTCGGCTATGTGAACCTGCCTGCGGTGGCGCTGATCACGCTGGCCTCCACGCTCACCGTGCCGCTGGGCGTGAAGCTCGCGCACCGGCTCAGCCCCGCGCAGCTGCGTGTGGTGTTTGCCTGCACGATCCTGGTTCTGGCGGGCAATATGCTGCGCAAGGCGCTCATCGGCTGAGCGCCTTGGCGTTAGTCAGAGCAGGCCTGCGTGCAGGAGCGCCGCGTCGATCTTCGCCGCGGTCTCCGGCGTGACGTCGGTGAGCGGCAGCCGCACCTCGGCCGCGCAGAGCCCGAGCCGCGACATCGCATATTTCGCCCCCGCCACCCCCGGCTCCAGGAAGATCGCCACATGCAGCGGCATCAGCAGGTCCTGGTATTCGAGCGCACGGGCATAATCCCCGGCCAGCGTCGCCGCCTGCATTTCCGCGCAAAGCTTCGGCGCCACGTTCGCGGTGACGGAGATGCAGCCCACACCGCCCATGGCGTTGAAGCCGACCGCCGTCGCATCCTCGCCCGAGAGCTGCACGAATTCCGCGCCGCAGGTCATGCGCTGCTTCGCCACCCGCGCGAGGTCGCCCGTCGCATCCTTCACCCCGACGATGCGCGGCAGCTTCGCCAGCTCGCCCATGGTCTCCGGCGTCATGTCCACGACGGAGCGGCCCGGGATGTTGTAGATCACGATCGGCAGGCTGGAGGCATCATGCATCGCGGTGAAATGCGCCACCATGCCGCGCTGCGTCGGCTTGTTGTAATAGGGCGTCACCACCAGCGCCGCATCCGCGCCCGCCTTTTCCGCATGGCGGATCAGCTCGACGCCCTCGGCGGTGGCATTGGAGCCCGCGCCCGCGATCACCGGAATCCGGCCGGCGGCGGCCTTCACCACCTCTTCGATGACCAGCCCGTGCTCCTCGTGGCTGAGCGTCGGGCTCTCCCCGGTGGTGCCCACCGGCACGAGCCCGTTCGAGCCCTGCGCGATATGCCATTCGACCAGTTTTTTCAGCGTGTCCAGATCCAGCGCGCCGTTCTTGAACGGCGTGATGAGTGCGGGGAAAGACCCTTTGAACATGACACGCTCCTGGAATTCGGGCGGATTCGCCCGGTTGAAATCGCGCGGACCATAGGCGAGGCGCCGCGCCTTGCCAACTTGTGAATTGCATCGACACATCTATCCGGGCAACAAGGAGAAAACAGAGCAGCACCATGATCCGAACTCCTGCCCGAGCCACCCTGATGGCGGCCCTGATGGCCGCAGGCTGCGCCTTTGCAGCCCTGCCCGCCTCTGCGCAGGAGGCGCCCGCAGCGCTGCCGCAGCCCGATGCCGGCGCGGCCCCGCCCGATGCCGCCCCGCCTGAAGCCACCCCGGCCCAGCCCGACCCGGCCGGGCTCGCCCGGCTGGCCTTCCGCCGGGCGCTGGCACTGGCAGATCGCAACGACTGGACCTTCGCGCGGGCGGAGGCGCAGGCCGCGGGCCCGGTGCAGGCCGATGTGATCGAATGGATGCGGCTGCGCAGCGGCGATGGCCAGTTTGCCGATTTCGCGGCCTTCGATGCACGCAATGCGGATTGGCCGGGCATGGAGCTTCTGCGCCGCAAGGCCGAGGAAAAGCTGACCGAGGCCGCCCCGGCCACGGTGGTGGCCTGGTTCGCCCATACCCAGCCGCAAACGGGCCAGGGGGCGATGTCGCTGATGGCGGCGCTGCAGGCGCAGGGCCGCGACGATGCCGCCCGCGCCGTGGCCGAGGCCAGCTGGCGCAGCCTGCGCCTGACCGAGGCCGAGGAGACGGCCTTCCTCGCCCGCTACGGCGATATCCTCGCGCCCTGGCATGGCGGCCGGATGCAGGCGATGCTCGATCGCGGCGAGACCGCCCAGGCGCAGCGCCTGCTGCCGCTGGTGACGCCCGGCACCCGCGCCGTGGCCGAGGCGCGCATCGCGCTGCAGCGCAAGGCCAACGGGGTCGATACCCTGCTGAATGCCATTCCCGAGCATATGGAAGAAACCCCCGGCCTGGCGCGCGACCGGGCCACCTGGCGCTGGCGCAACAGCCTGGAGCCCGGCGCGGCCGATATCGTGCTGGAGCGTTCGGACAGCGCCGAGAGCCTCGGCGACCCGGCCGCCTGGGCGAAGCTGCGCGCGCAGCTGGCGCGGTTCTTCCTGCGGCAGGGGGATGCGCGGCTGGCCTACAAGCTCGCCGCGCGGCACCGGATGGAGCCGAAGGGCGGCGACTGGGCCGATCTGGAATGGCTGTCGGGCTATGCGGCGCTGAAGCTCGGCGATGCGCCGGTGGCGCTGCGGCACTTCGACCGGCTGGCCGAGAGCGTCGGCAGCCCGATCAGCGCCGCGCGCGCGGCCTATTGGCGCGGCCGCGCGCTGGAAATCCTCGGCCGGCTTGACGATGCCCAGGCCGCGTTCCGCACCGGCGCACAGTGGCAGACGGCCTATTATGGGCTTTTGTGCGCGGAGCGCGTGGGTGCGCCGCTGGACCCGGGCTTTGCCGCGCCCGCGCCCCTGCCCGCCTGGCATGGCGGCAGCTATACTGCATCAGGCGTGTTCCAGGCGGCGCAGCTCCTGCACGAGGCCGGGGCCGAAGAGCTCGCCGCGCGCTTCATCCTGCATCTGGAGGAGAGCCTGCCCGCCGAGCAGATCCCGCCGCTCGCGGCTCTGGCCGAAGACTGGGGCGATGCCTATCTGGCGCTGTCGCTCGCCAAGCGCGCGGCCGAGGGCGGCGCGGTGCTGGTGCAGGCCTATTACCCGCTGCCCACGCTCACCACAGATGCGCTCGGCGTGCCCGAGGAGCTGGCGCTGGCCATCGCCCGGCGCGAGAGCGAATTCGACCCGGCCGTGATCAGCCATGCCGGGGCGCGCGGGCTGATGCAGCTGATGCCCGGCACGGCCAAGCTGATGGCCACGGCGGTTGGCCTGCCTTACGATCAGGGCCGCCTGACCACCGACCCGACCTACAACCTGCAGCTCGGCAGCGCCTATCTGGCAAAGCTGCGCAGCGAATTCGGCAGCTCGCCGGTGCTGGTGGCCGCGGGTTACAACGCCGGGCCCGGGCGGCCGCGCCGCTGGATCGAGGATCAGGGCGACCCGCGCCTGCCCACTGTCGACGTGGTCGACTGGGTAGAGATGATCCCCTTCACCGAGACCCGGAACTATGTGATGCGCGTGGCCGAAAGCCTGCCCGTATATCGCGCGCGCCTCGGCCTGAACGACACCGGGCCCGTGCGCTTCACCGAGGAGCTGCGCGGCACGCCGCCCTTGCCGCAGGACGTGGCCCCGCCCGATCAGCCCTGACGCGCGGCCCGCGCCTTCTGCCGCTCGCGCCAGATGGTGAACAGCCCTGCCCCCACCGTGAGCGTAGCGCCGAGCACCACGTTGCTGCGCAGCACATCGCCGAAGACCAGCATCCCCATCGCAGCCCCCCAGACCAGCTGCAGATAGGCGATCGGCTGCAGAGTGGAGGCTTCGGCGATCTCATAGGCCTTGATCATCAGCCAGTGCCCCGCCACCCCCATCACGCACAAAAGCGCCATCCAGGCCCAGTCGCCCGCGCTCATCGGCTGCCAGAACCACAGGCCCACCGCGCTCGAGGCCACCACACCCGCGATCCCCGTCCAGAAGAACGACACCGCGCCACTGTCATCGCGCGCGACATAGCGCGTGGCCAGCGCATAGACGGCGAACATCCCCGCCGCCAGCAGCGGGATCAGCGCATCGGTGGAGAACACGCCCCCCGTCGGGCTCAGGATGATCAGCACGCCCACCAGCCCGACGCCGATCGCCGTCCAGCGCCGCCAGCCGACCTTTTCGCCCAGGACCGGCCCCGACAGCGCCGCCACGATCAGCGGATAGCAGATGAACACCGAATGCGCATTGATCAGCCCGATCCGCACGAAGGCGATGATCATCACATAGATTTCCGCCACCAGCAGCAGCCCGCGCATCGCCTGCAGCCAGGGATGCGCCGTGCGCGCCGCCGTCCGCACGCCACCGGGCGCCCGCGCCGCCAGCGCCAGCACGAACAGCGCGAAGAACCAGTAGCGCACCATCACCACCAGATAGACGTTGTACGTGCCGGCGAGGTGGCGCGAAATCCCGTCCTGCAGGGCGAAGATGACCGTGGTGGCGACCATCATCATCACGCCCTTGCGGGTATCTTGCATGATCATGCCATCACTCCGCGGCTCATGTGGCGTTTGCCCGCGAAGCCCGGGGCGCGACTGACCGCGAAGCCCGCGGCGGCAAGGCCGCGGCGCACGAAGCCCGCGGCGGTATAGGTGGCGAAGGTACCGCCCGGCGCGGTATGGCGCCCGACCTCGGCCATCAGCGCCTCGCCCCACATCTCGGGGTTCTTCGCCGGAGAGAAGCCATCGAGGAACCAGGCATCCGCCTGCCCCTCCCAGGCGGCCAGCGTCACGCGCGCATCGCCCGCGATGATCTCGGCCGAGACCTGGCCCAGCGTGAAGCGCCGCTCCCCGCGCCCCCAGGCCGCGATCATTGGTGCTGCGAAGCCATGGGCCTCGGGGAAGGCCTGCAGCGCGCGCTCCATCTCCGCGCCAGACATCGGGAAGGCCTCGAGGGACGTGAAGCGCACCGGCACCTCGGCCATCAGCGCGAGGGCGATCAGGTTCAGCCCGGTGCCGAAGCCCAGCTCCGCCACCCGGAACCCCGGCCGCAGCCGCTCTGGCAGGCCGTTGCCGGACAGGAACACATGGCGGGTCTCGTTCAGGCCGCCGGCGAGGCTGAAATACGGATCGTCGAACCGCGTCGAGACGGGCGTGACCCCGTCGCGCCAATCGAGCGCCGCAGGGCTCTGGTCAGGGGAAGGCATCAGGGGTAGTCCGTGGGGATGGCGGGGCGCGGGTGCCCCTGCGGCCAGATAGGAGCAAAGGTCAGCCGATGGCAAGGGCAGAACGGGTCACGGTGCGGGGCGGCGGCATCTTCGGCCTGGCCTGTGCCTGGGAATGCGCCCGCCGGGGCGCGCGGGTCACGCTGGTGGAGCCGCGCCGGGTGGGGGCCGGGTCTTCGGGCGGCACGGTCGGCGCGCTGGCGCCGCATGTGCCCGAGCAGTGGAACCCGAAGAAGCAGTTCCAGCTGGAGAGCCTGCTGATGGCAGCCGAGTTCTGGGCCGGGGTGGCGCGGCTGGGCGGCGACCCGGGCTATGCGAGGACTGGCCGGATCCAGCCGCTGGCCGATGCCGAGGCCGTGGCCCGCGCCGAGGCCCGCGCCGCGGGCGCACGGGCGCATTGGGGCGATGCGGCCGTCTGGCGGGTGGCGGAGGCGGCCGAATTCGGCTTCGCGCCGGAGGCGCCGAGCGGCTTCGTGGTGCATGATACGCTCACCGCACGCGCGGCCCCGCGCGCGGCCTGTGCGGCCCTCGCGCGGGCGCTGCGGGCAGTGGGCGGCGAGATTTTGGCGGAGGCGCCGGATGCGGGCGCGGTGATCCATGCGACCGGATGGGAGGGGCTGCGGGAGCTCTCGGACGCGCTCGGGCGGCCGGTGGGCAACGGGGTGAAGGGGCAATCGGCGCTCCTGCGCCATGCCGCGCCCGATGCGCCCCAGATCTATGCCGAGAGCGTCCATATCGTGCCGCATGCCGATGGCACCGTGGCGATCGGCTCTACCTCGGAGCGCGATTTCGACGCCCCGGGCAGCACCGATGCCGCGCTGGAGGCCCTGATCGCCAGGGCGCGCGCGCTCTGCCCCGCGCTGCAGGCGGCCCCGGTGATCGACCGCTGGGCCGGGGTTCGGCCGCGGGCGCGCAGCCGGGCGCCGATGCTGGGCCCCTGGCCGGGCCGGCCGGGGCATTTCATCGCCAATGGCGGCTTCAAGATCGGCTTCGGCATGGCGCCGAAGGTGGCGCAGGTGATGGCCGATCTGGTGCTGGAGGGCCGCGACGGCATCCCCGAAGGGTTCCGCGTTTCGGATAATCTCTGATCCACCACAGCTGAAGCCTGGCTTCGGCGCGGCTTTCGCAGAGGGCTTTACCGGCACCGAAACCCGGGGAAGAGGCCCGGTTCGTCCATCCGGGCCTGCAGGCAGGCTCCCGGCCCGAGGACCGCTTCGCGAGACCCGACGGGGTGCCCCGGCGGCTGGCAGGCGCGCGGCTGCCTTTGTATTTTGACCCGGCTCCGGCCGCCCGATGCGGCGCGGGGTCGTCTGATCCGGGCGGCGCCGGGGTAGAGTTCCTTAGAGCGCCAGATCCGGGTCCCCGCTCCGCTTCAGCCCGCGCGACCACCGCAGCCGGTGCCGCGAACCCGTTCTCCGGGCGGGGCGATGGATGGCTGGTACGGGCCCATCAAACTGCGCAAGGCGATTGCGGCGCGGCATGGAGCTGTTGAAGGCCACTTTTCCGGTGATGGCGCCCCGGTGAACATGCCAGCTTCCGTTCGCCCCGAGAAGCGTGCATTCGCACACAATCTCCGGGCCGCGGAGAGATACGATGCTTCACTGCGCATGCGCGCTCGGCCCTATGCCGGGCATCCCCACCCGGCGCCCTTCTCCCGGATCGGAGTGGCGCCGGGCACGAAGGTCGGCGCTGTCGGGCGCGGGCGGCCGATTCCACGACACGCCGCCCGGCGCGCGCACCCGAGACATGCGACGGGCACATGGAGCCGCTCGCGATTAAGCAGCAAAGGCCGGGCCGAGACTGCGCGGGCGGCGCTGGCTGCTGAGAGAGGCGGCAGCCCGCTTCGTCATGGCAATGGCCGCGAACGCCGCACCCCCCAGCCTGGCAGTCAGGGCGGGGGCACCGGGAGCCGGGCCGGGCCCCAAGGCCGGGTCCCCGCCGCCGCCAGCCTTCAGGCCACCACCCGGCCATCCACCGTCATCGGCACCCCGTCGAGCGAGAGCGAGCAGCCGCGCAGCGGGATATCCAGGTGGCAGGGCGTATCGCGGCTGCCGCCGGCTTCGGTATTGGGCCCGGTGGAGAACAGGAAGTTGCCCGCAAAGCAGCGGCTGTCCATGCTCAGCGCCGCCTCCCGGTCATAGAGCCCGAGCGTGGTCCAGCTGGCGCGCTGCTCCAGCCCCCAGCCGACATGGGCCATGGCATAGGCATCGGGGTCGTCGAAACTGTCCATGAAGGCCTTCATGTATTCGGCCGTCACCCCGCCCCGGATTTCGGTGACGAAGCCCTTCTCCACCGTCAGGGAGACCCGGTCGCGGGCGTAATGCTTGAACGGCAGCAGGATATCGCCCTCGTCGATGACGATCACACCCTCCGCGCTGCCCTCGTCGGGCCAGCGCGCGATCATGCAGCTCGGCCAGTGGTCCCAGCGGCCGGGCTCGTCCGCGAGGCCATATTGCATCAGCACCGGATATTGCCCGAGCCCGCAGCGGAAATCCGTCCCGGCCTTCGAGGTCACCGTCATCTGCCGCGCGGGCTCCATGTAGCGGTTCGCCGCGATCACCTTCGCTTTCGCTTCGGGGGTGGGGATCATGCGCAGCATGGTCTCGGGCGGCTCCACCGCCAGCAGCATCCGCGTCCCGGTCTTCAGGATCTGCTCCTGCTCCTTGGAGAACAGAAGCTGCATCGTGTCGATCACCATGTCGGCGGCCTTAAGCCCTGCAAGCGCCGCGGTGTTGAAGGCGAGCGGCGTCTTCCCCACATAGCCCGACTTGTCGCGGCTGAGCGCCACGTCGCCATTGATCGGCGGCAGGTGGATCAGCGTCAGCACGCCCCCCAGAAGCCCCACCGCGATCCGTGCGGAATTGACGATCTGCATGTTGCTGTCGTCGCTCATCAGGATGGCGACCTGCTCTCCCGCGCGCAGGTTGCACTGCTCCAGCACGTTCTTCCAGGCAATCACCATGTCGGCGTCGCTGATGGCCATATGCGTTCTCCTGTGCGTCGCGATTGTCAGACGGCGACCGAGCGCAGCGCCCGGTCGTAATGCAGCAGCGGCCGGGCGGAGGGGGTGAGCAGCACCTCCTCCACCGTGCCGAAAAAGATCGTGTGGGTGCCCATCTCCACCTGAGAGGAGACCACACAGGCGATGGAGGCGAGCGCGCCCTGAAGCGCGAGCCCCGCGCCATGGCAGGGCCGCCATTCGAAGGGCGAGAACTGCTCCGCCCCGCGCAGCCCGCCCTGGCCTGCGAAGGTCATGCAGGCGGCCTCCTGCCCCTCGGCCAGCACGTTCACGCAGAACCGCCCGGCCGCGCGCATCATCGCATTGGTGCCGCCCTCGCGGTTGATGCACACGAGGATCGTCGGAGGGTCCATCGTCACCGAGGTGAAGGCGGTGGCGGTGACGCCGCGCCGCTCCGCCCCCGCGCCGGTGGTGACCACGGTGACCCCGGCCGCATAATGGCGCATCGCCGCCTTCAGGCCTTCGGCCGGGTCGTCCATGCGCAGCGTTCCGCAATCCATCGTCATTGTCGGCTCCCTTCGGGATGAATCTCCGCGGCCGGGGCCACCCGGCGCCAGGAAATGCGTTGCAGCAGCAGATGCAGGATCGAGGGCCCGCAGAGCACCACGGTGAGGAGGCGCACCGTCTGGAAGGCGAGCACGATCGAGACATTGGCGTGGCTCGCCACGGCAAGCAGGCTCATCGTCTCGATGCTGCCGGGCGCGGTGGAGAGGAAGGCCGTGGCCGGATCGAGCCCGAGCGCCACCGCGAGGCCCGCCGCCAGCACGCCGCCGCAAGCCAGCATCACCACATTCGCCAGCAGCACCACCGGCATCAGCCGGATCACATGGCCGAGCATCTGCCGGGTGAACAGCAGGCCCACCTCCATGCCGATGATGATGAAGGTCAGGTCCAGCAGCCGCGGCGGCACCCAGAGCCGGGCGAGGCCGAAGCCCTCGATCAGCGCGCCGAGCACCATCGGCACCAGCATCCCCCCCGCAGGCAGCCATTTCAGCCGCGCCGAGGCGAGCGAGAGCAGGATCAGCCCGAGGCTCAGCGCCAGCGCCTGCGGCTCCGAGGAGACCGGGATCACCGGCGCCGCAGTCGGCCCTTCGGGCAGCAGCCGCGACACGAAGGTGACCGCGATGATCACGAAGGCCAGCCGGCAATATTGCATCAGCGCGACGATCCGGCTGTCGATGCCGCGCTCATGCGCGATGATCACCATCGCCCCCGACATGCCCGGCAGGCTGCCGAACACGGCGGCATCGGCCGCGATCCCGGCCCAGCGGTTCAGCGCCCAGCCGGTGGCGAAGGAAATCGCCAGCGTCATCGCCGTGACCAGCGCCACCAGCGGCAGATGCGCCGCCATATCCGTATAGATCCCGGGCTTCAGCGAGGTGGCGATGAACACCCCCGCCGCCCCCTGCGCCAGCACATAGACCGGGCGCGGGTTGCGCAGGCTGACGCCCCCTGCCGTGGCCGCGATCATGCCGCCCGCCATGCCGCCCAGGAGCGGCGCCGCCGGAAAGCCCAGCAGCACGAACAGCCCCCAGAGCAGGCAGACGAGGAGCGTCACCCCCGCCCATTGCCGGGCGCGCGCTGGCGTGGGGAGGCGGAAACGGCTCATGCGGCGGTCCAGCCATAGCCGAGCGCCGCCTCTGCGCGCAGCGCGGCGGCAAGGGTCAGCGCATCGGCGCCGCGCCGCCCGACCAGCTGCACCCCCACCGGCAGGCCGCCATGACGCAGCGCGGGCAGCGTGACCGCGGGCATCTGGAACAGGGTCCAGGGCGTATTGAAGGCCGGGTCGCCGGTGCTTTCGAGCCCCTCGGGCGCCACATCGGCCGCCGCAGGCACCAGCAGCACATCCACATCCGCCATCAGCGCCGCCATGGCCTGCGCCCGGGCATCGCGCCAGGCGAGGGCAGCATCATACTCCGCCGCGGTGACGGCCGCTTTCGCGGCCAGGAAATCGCGGGTGACGCCGGTGAGGGAGACCAGCTCCGAGGTCCGCTCATAGGCCAGCGCGGCGGCGACCTCGAAGCCCATGACCCGGTGATGCGCCTCGTGCACTTCGGCGAACCACTCCGGGGTCTCGAGCGCAACCACGCGCACCCCCGCATCGCGCAGCGCCTTTTCGGCCGCGGCCAGCGCGGCCAGCGTGCCGGGGCCGGCCTTCTCGAACGGTGCCGGGCGGAACAGGCCCACCCGCAGCTGCTCGGCCGGGGCCACTTCGGCCAGCGCCGGCCTGCGCCCGAGCACCGCCGCCGCCAGCGCCGCATCGCGCACCGAGCGGGTCAGCAGGCCGAGCGTATCGAGGCTCTGCGCCAGCACCTTCACCTCGGCCGGGTTGATCAGGCCGATCGTGGGCTTGTAGCCCACCACGCCGCAATAGGAGGCCGGGCGGATCACCGAGCCCGCCGTCTGCGTGCCGAAGGCCAGCAGCGCCATCCCCGCCCCCACCGCCGCACAGGAGCCGGAGGAAGAGCCGCCCGGCGTGCGCGCGGGGTCATGCGGGTTGCGGGTCTTGCCCGGGCTCGCCATGGCGAATTCGGTCGTCACCGTCTTGCCCAGCACGAGCGCCTGCGCGCCCCGGGCAAAGGCCACGCAGGGCGCATCGCAGACGGTGCGGCTCCCGGCATAGGAGGCATTGCCATAGCCCGTGGGCATATCATGCGTGGCAATCACATCCTTCACCCCGAGCGGCACCCCTGCCAGCGGCCCGGTGGCGCCCGCCCGGTCCAGCGCATGGGCCGCGCGCAATACCTGCTCCGGATTGAGATATTCGAACGCCCGCACCTCGGCCTCGCGCGCCGCGATCCGGTCCAGATAAGCCTCGGCGATGGCGGTGGCGGTGGTCTGCCCGGCGCGCAGAGCCGCGCTCAGTGCGGTGGCATCCAGGGGCAGGATCTCGGCGGAGGACAGGGTCGGCATGGGGTCTCTCTCAGGATTGGGGCCGCGCGGGGCGGAACTGGGCCCAGGGGGCGGCGCGCTCGATCTGGCCTGCCAGAGCGAACAGGGTCTCGTCTTGCCCGAAGCCCGCGCCCAGATGCACGCCGACGGGCAGGCCCGAGGCGAGGAAGCCGAAGGGCACCGACATCGCCGGGCAGCCGGAGGCATTGAAGGCGCAGGTGAAGGGGCTGTGCGCCCAGAACCGGTCGTAGAAGGCCTCCAACGTCTGGCCGGAGCTGGCCATTTCGCCATGCGGCGGCGCGGGCTCCGCCGCCACCGGCGAGAGCAGGATATCGTAGCGCGCGAAGAAGCGGCCGAGGTCGCGCGCGGTCTGGTGCAGCTGGTTGACCGCGGCGAGATAGTCGCGCGCGCTCAGCCGCAGCGCCCGGCGCACCCATTCGGCATTCACCGGCTCCAGCGCCGCGGGCGGATCCGCAAGCCCGAGCGCCGCGCCGCGCGCCATCACCGCCGAGGCGACTCCGGTGCCCGGGATCACCTGCCAGGCGGTCTTGAGCGCATGGCCATCGTAGCCCGCGCCCGCGACCTCCTCCACCTCATGCCCGAGGCTTTCGAGCAGATCCGCCGCAGCCCGCACCCGGGCCACGATCTCCGGATCGACCGGGGTTCCCACCGGCGAGGCCAGCGTCATGCCGATGCGCAGCCGCCCCGGATCGCGCGCGGCGGCGGCGCGGAAGCTGCCCTGCTGCGGCGGCTGGCCATAGGGATCGCCCTGATCCGGCCCTGCCGTGAGATCAAGGAGCGCCGCACTGTCGCGCACCGAGCGGGTCAGCGCATGCGGCGTGGACATCCCCGCGATCGCCTCCACCGCCACCGGGCCCAGCGGATTGCGCATCCGGCTCGGCTTGAAGCCGAACAGGTTCGTATGCGCGGCGGGCAGCCGGGTGGAGCCCGCCCCGTCCGAAGAATTCGCGAAGGGCAGCAGCCCCGCCGCCACCGCCGCCGCCGACCCGCCCGAGGAGCCGCCCGGCGAATGGCCGCGCTTCCAGGGGTTGTGCGTCGGGCCGAAGGCCGCGGGCTCGGTCGCGAAACTGAGCGCGAATTCGGGGGTATTGGTCTTGCCGAGGATCACGAGCCCGGCCGCGCGGTAGCGCGCCACCAGCGTGCAATCCGCCGCGGACATACAGCCCCGGAACAGCGCCGATCCGGTCGAGAGCTCCATCCCGGCCACATCGAGCCCGGTGTTCTTGATCGCGAAGGGCACGCCGCGGAACGGACCATCGGCCAGCCCCTGCGCCAGCTGCGCACGCGCCAGATCGAAATGCGGATGCACGATGGAATGGAGCGCCGGGTCCTCGGCCTCGATCGCGGCGATAGCGGTCTCCAGCACTTCGGCCGCAGACACAGCGCCCGTGCGGATCAGCGCGGCCAGCGCCGTCGCGTCCAGGTCCCGGTATTCGTCGAAGGTCATGGCGGCCTACCGGATCTGGGCAAGGAAGGCGTCCTTGTCCCAAAAATCCGCCGTGGCGGCGATCTGGCCATCGGCCAGGGTGAAGTGATGCACCCCCGGCAGGCTGACATGGCGCGGGCTGCGGTCAGTCACATCGGCGCGCGGCATATAGGTGCCGGTCATCACATAGCGCACCAGCACATGCGCGCCGGAGCGGATCCGCTCGACCTCGGTCCAGCGCACATCGGGCAGCATTCCGGCAAAGCCGCGCAGCCCCGCCTCCAGCGCCGCATGGCCGCTGCGGCTCTTGTCCATCGCGGCCTCGAAATGGCCTGCCTCCGGCGCATAGAGCGCCACCGCGGCGGCCCAGTCGTGGCGGTTGTAGGCGTCGTAGAAGGCGCCGATCAGGGCCTGCGCTTCGGGCATGTCCGTCTCCGTCCTCGCGGATGCGCGCCCCCGGCGAAGGGGGCGCGCGGGCCGCTTACCAGTCCATCCCGGCGAGCGTCTTGACCTGATCGACGAAGGCGGCGCGGTCCACCTCGTCATGAAGGCGCGCGCGCAGCCGCGGCGCCGGGCTCGAGTTCACGTTTTCGAACAGCGCGACCCGGCCCGCCAGCGCACCGCTGGTCATGTCCCAGATGAAGTTCATCAGATGCTCTTTCTGCATCGCCGAAACCCCGTGCCCGGGCAGCAGGTCGTTCAGGTAATGCCCGATCTCGGGGTTCTTGAACGCCGCCTCGCCGAAGCGCATTACCAGGCCCTGACCGCACAGCTCCTGCAGGATATGGATGATCCGGGGGTAATGCTCGATCGAATAGAGCCGCCCGGCGGTGAGCATGCCCACATCCGGGGTCAGCACACCCGCCTCGGTGTACACCGCCTTGGCCTCGGCCGCATGGACGAAGGCGCGCAGCGTCTGCTGATACTGCACGAGCTCGCCCAGCATCTGCTGCACCGCCGGGATCTTGCCGGTGCCCAGCACATCGAGCACCATCTGCCCCGCGCCGACGAACAGCTCCGATTTCACCGCGAGCCGGGTGAGCACGTGCCAGTGGGCAAAAACGCAGACCGGCCCGTACCAGGACATGCCATCGGGATCGCCCAGATTGAAGATCCGGTCCTTCGGCACGAAGACATTGTCGAAGATGATGAACTGGTCCGCTTCCTCGCCCAGCGACGAGACCGGATGGTCGAACTTGCTCGATCCGGGCTGCGAGACCATCTCGCGCGAGATCATGCGGATGCCGTCGGTCGCGATCGGCACCGCGCCCCAGACGCAGGCTTCGGGCGGGGTGGTGGTCAGGCCGCCGAGGTTGGTGAAGAAGATGTCATTGGCCTGCGCAGCGATGGAGCCCACCGTCTTCGCGCCCGAGACATAGATCCCGTCCTTCGTGGCCCGGGTGACGCGCAGGAAGGCGGCCTCGGCGGCCTTCGGGTTGGAGCGGTCCGTCTGCGGGCCGGCGAGGCTCTCGGAGGCGGTCAGGTTGTTCTGCCGGCCGAACTCCATATAGGCTTCGATATTGGCGCCGAAATCCGGGTCGCAGCCCTCGATCAGGGATTTCTTCTTGGCGAAGGTCGGCGCATGCGCGACGAGGCCCGCCACGATCGCGGGCGACAGGTCCGCCGGGCGGCCGAAGGTGCCGCCGGTCTTGAGCGAGGTGTATTCGATCATCTTGCGCCGCGCGGCCAGCTCCTCGGGAGAGCGCGGCACCTGCCAGGCGCGGCTGGAGAGCTCGCCGCTCTCGGGGTGGATGAAGGTGGTGGCCTCGGCGAATTCGGGCTTGAACTGGTCGTCGAAGGTCTCCGCCATCAGCTCGGCGCCGCGCGCGAGGCCCGGCTCGTCGAACACGGTGTCGAGCTTGCGCCCGCCGACCCAGATCTGCCGGCCGTCCTTGAGCGAGTCGAGGAACTCCGCCCCGGTCTTCAGGCGGCTTTCCGTGGCACTCACCTTTGCCGTCGCTTCATGCGCTGTCATGTCTGTCTCCTGGGTTCCCTGTTGGCCGGCGGTTTCCGGCTGGGCATGCCCGGCCGTCCGCCATCATTGGAATCACCAAAACACCACAACCAAACAATCGCAACCAAAAATAATGGTTGCGCAAAAATTCTCCGGGCCGCGCGTATAATTTGGGCGACAGGCGGCGCGGATTCGGGCGGCATTCCTCCCGAAAACGTCTCAAATTCGGGCTATTGATACCCATATAGCGCAAAAATCACGCAAAGCACCGCACGGCAAACAGGCAGCGGATCGGGCAGGGCTTTTCAACCATTATTTCGGTTGCATTCTGTTGACGACCAAAGGTTGACGGATATGGTTGAGCCGTCAACGTGACCCCCCGCCCCCTCGCCGCGCCGCGAGACCTGCCCCGGAGGCCGGAATGCCTGCATGCCCCCTCTGCATTTCCTCCCGGGCCCCGGCGTCAGCGGGGCGCGCAATGCACCTTGTCCACGGATCCGGCGCAGGACAGCTCCGCCCCCACGGCAGCCGCGCCCGCGCGGCGCGGCAGGTCGATCTCATGCCGGCTCGCCCAGGAATCGCCCGCGCCGCCGCACCAGAGCCGCTCCACCGGCATCCGGTCTCCGGCCGCGTTCATCAGATAGACGGCGCCATTCTCCCGGTCCGACCACAGCGCGAAAGCCCCGCTGGCGCCCGGCGCGATCGTGGTCAGATGATCGGAATACCAATGCGCGAGCTTGACATCGCACGAAAGCGGGACCTCACCTGCATTCACCACGCGATAATCCAGCCGCGTCAGCCCCTCGGTGCCCTTGCGGTGGTCGCTCTCCGCATGGGCGGCCTGTGCCAGGAGAAGAATTGCGGTTGCGATAGCAGGAGCCCTCATCGTGACCCGTCCCCATTCGGTTGATCTGGCGCGAAGACCGCAACCGATGCCCGCAAATGTCAACAACCAAACAGGGAACAAGGATATGAGAACCGCATCACCGAACGCGATCGCACGCCTTCTGGGCAGTGCCGCCCTGGCCGCTAGCCTGGCCTTCGCGGCCCAGGCGGAGGACATCAAGAGCATCGCCATCCTGACCCCGGAGCAGGGCACGGATTACGGCTGGAACCAGCAGGGCGTGGAGGGCGCCAAGGCCGCCGCCGCGGCGACCGGCATCGAGGTGATCCTCGCCGAGAACCTGGGCTACGGCGATGTGCGCCCGACGCTGCAGGAGCTGGCCGAGGATGGCGCGGGCCTGATCATCGCCCATGCCAGCGGCTACAACACCGCCGCCCCCGAGGTCGGCGCGCAATACAAGGTCAAGGTCGCGGTGACCGACACGCCGCAATCCATGAAGGCAGGTGCCGTCGCGGATTACACCTCCTCCGGGCATCAGGGGGCCTATCTCGCGGGCGTTCTGGCGGCGAAAATGTCGCGCACGGGCACGGTGGGCATCGTGGTTTCGGGCGAGCCGCCCTCGTGGAACGTGCAGTCGGCCGCCTTCGCCGAGGGCGTGAAGGCGACGAAGCCCGGCATGGTGATCCGCTATGCGGTGATTGGCCCCGCGGCCTATTCCGACGCGGCCGGCGGCAAGCGCGTGACCGAATCGCTGATCGCGGCCGGCGCCGATATCATCTTCGGCCAGGGCAACGGCTCGTCCTTCGGCATGCTGCAGGCGGTGGAGACGACCAAGGCCACCGATGGCGGCAAGGTGTTGTTCATCGACGTGATCGGCGACAAGACCCCGATCGACAAGGGCTATCTGCTGTCCTCGGTGCTGTGGAATCTGGAGCCCGTGTTCGCCGCGATGATCAACGACATCAAGGCCGACAAATACGGCACCCACAACTACGACATCAACCTGAAGGACGGCTCGGTCGACCTGCTGCATACAAAAAACGTGCCGGATGATGTCTGGGCCGAGGTGATGAAGGTGAAACAGGATATCATCGACGGAAAGCTGACCCTGACGCCGAAATACGATGCGGATGCGGTCCATGCGCTGGTGACGGCGAACTGACGGCAATGCCCGGAGGCCCCCGCGGCCTCCGGGACGGACGTGGAAGGAGAGACAGATGGCCGATCCGGCTTTGGCCGATCCGGCGCCGCTGATCGCGCTCAGGGGAGTGACCAAGCGCTATCCCGGCATCGTGGCGAACGACAGCATCGACATGGCGTTCTGGCCCGGCGAAGTGCATGTGCTGCTGGGCGAGAATGGCGCGGGGAAATCCACGCTGGTGAGCATGCTGGCGGGCCTGCAGCAGCCCGACGAGGGCGAGATCGCGCTGGATGGGCAGAAGGTGGCGCTCGGCTCGCCGGAGCGGGCGCTGGAGCTGGGGATCAGCACGGTGTTCCAGCATTCGATGCTGGTGCCCACGCTGACGCTGGCGGAAAATGCGGCCCTCGGCGGGCGCTGGTGGCAAAGGCCCGATCGCGCCGGTTGCGCGGCGCAGATGCGCGAGACTGCGGCGCGGATCGGCGTGGCGCTGCACCCGGAGGCCCTGACGGAGACGCTTTCGCTCGGGGAGCGCCAGCAGGCGGAGATCGTGCGCGCGCTGATGCGGGGCGCGCGGTTCCTGATCCTCGATGAAGCGACGGCGATGCTCACGCCCAATGACGCGGCCCGCCTCGGCCAGCTGATGCGGCGGCTGGCGGCCGATGGGGTCGCGGTGGTGTTCATCACCCACAAGCTGAACGAGGCCATCGACTATGGCGACCGGATCAGCGTGCTGCGGCTCGGGCGCAAGGTCGGCGGGCTCGCGCCCGGGGAGCTGCGCGCGATGGACGCCGCCACCGCCACGCAGCGCATCATCGACCTGATGTTCGGCGCGAACAAGGCCGCGGCCACCGCCGTCCGGCCAGAGCCGGTGGCGCCCGATGCGCCGGTGGTGCTCGAATGCATGGGGCTGCATGTGGAGCAGGCCACGGTGCCGGTGAGCGCGGTCAATCTGCGCGTTTCTGCCGGAGAGATCCTCGGCATCGCCGGGATCGACGGCAACGGCCAGAAGGAATTCGCCGAGGCCCTGGCCGGGCAGCGGCCGCACTCCAGCGGGCGGATCGCGCTCGATGGCGCCTTCATCGACGGGCTGGATGCGGGCGGGCGCCGCCGCGCCGGGCTGCGCTATGTGACCGACGACCGCCTGGGCGAGGGCACCGTTGGCGCCTTCCCCGTCTCTATCAACCTGCTCCTGAAGCAGATCGGCCTGCCGCCGTTCTGGGAGAAGGGCATCGTCCGCCCCGGCCGGATAGACGAGAACGCCCGCAAGATGGTGCGCGATTTCGACATCCGCACCCCTTCCATAGATACGCCGGTGGGCAAGCTGTCGGGCGGCAATATCCAGAAGGTGCTGCTCGCGCGCGAGCTGACCGACCGCGCCCGCGCGGTGATCTTCGCCAAGCCGACCTATGGGCTCGATCTGCACAACATCGCCGCCACCCGCCGCCGGATCCGCGAAGCGGCCGACCGGGGCTGCGCCGCGATCGTGATTTCCACCGAGCTCGACGAGCTTCTGGACCTGTCGAACCGCATCGCGGTGATGTCTCAGGGCCGGATCGTGGGCATCGTCGACAATACCGCCGGGGCGCGTCAGCGGATCGGCGAACTCATGAGCGGGGTGGCCGCATGAGCCGCCTCCCCCGCCCGCAACAAGGACCTTCCGCATGACTTCGGAAACCACGAATGCCGCCCCGGCCGGGCTGCCGCCCCGGGTGCGGGCCGCGCTCTCCACGGTGGCGCTCTCGGTCGGGCCGGTGATCGGCGCCTTCGTGCTCTCGGGCCTGGTGCTGCTGATCATGAAGGTGAACCCGCTCGATTATTACGGCTATGTGTTCCAGCGCGGGCTGCTCTCGCCCTCGGGTGTGCAGGCCACGCTGACCCGGATGGGCCCGCTCCTGCTGATCGCGGCGAGCCTGATCGTCGCCTTTCGCGCGGGCCTGTGGAACCTGGGCGGGGATGCGCAATTCCTGATCGGGGCGGTCTTCGTCGCGGCGCTGGCGCCACTGATGGTGCAGGTGCTGCCGGTCTGGCTGGTGCTGGTGCTGTCGATGCTGATCTCGATGGTGTTCGGCGCGCTCTGGGGGCTCCTGCCCGCGATCCTGCGCGCCTATCAGGGCATCAACGAGATCATCACCACGCTGATGATGAACTTCCTCGGCATTTCGCTCGCAAGCGCGCTGGTGAAGCTCGCCTTCGCCGATCCGGCCACCACCGTGCCGCAGACCCGCACCCTCGCGGTGGAGGACCGGCTGCCCATGCTGTTCGGCACCAATATCTCCTCGGGGCTTCTGGTGGGCATCGTGGTGATCCTCGCCGTGCACTGGATGATGACGCGCACGGCCTTCGGCCTGCGGCTGCGGGTGGTGGGGGCGAATGCCGCCGCCGCAACCCATGCCGGGCTCTCGGTGCCGCGGCTGACCATCGCGGTGTTTGCGATTTCGGCGGGCCTTGGCGGGCTCGCGGGGGCGGTGGCGATCCTCGGCCAATACGGCAATGTGCGGGCGGACTGGAACCCGGCCTATGCCGATACGATCGTGCCGCTGGTGTTCCTCGCGCGGTTCAACGGCTATGCCGCGATCGGCTATGTATTCCTGTTCTCGGCGCTCGGGATCGGCTCGGAAAGCGCGGCGCGCAGGCTCGATGTGCCGAACTATTTCACGCTGATCACCGTGGCGCTGCTGCTGGTGCTGCTCGCCGTCACCGAATTGTGGAGCGCGCGGCGCCGCGCGCGGGAGGGGGGGGGTGTTTCAGGGTGTGTTGACTGATTGCCTCCTGTTCGCGCGGCTTGGGGGCGTGGCGGGGGGGGGCGCGCGCCCCCCCCGCTGGGGGGCGCGCGGGGCGCCGCGCGCGGAAGGGGGTCTGAGATGCAGGGTCTGTTCACGGATGCCTTCCTGATCGCGCTGATTGCGGGCGTGGTGGCGGCGACGGTGCCGCTCCTGCTCGCGGGGCTGGGCGAGCAGATCTCCGAAAAGGCCGGGGTGCTGAACATCGGCATCGAGGGGATGATGATCGCCGGGGCCTATTCCGGGTTCTATTTCGCCTGGGCGAGCGACAACCTCTGGCTCGGCTTCCTCGGCGGGGCCTTCGGCGGCATGGTGGTCAGCGCGCTGATGGCGCTGTTCTGCGTGCGGATGGGGCTGAACCAGATCGTCGTCGGCATTGCGCTCACGCTCGGCGCGCAGGGCGCGACCTCGCTTCTGCATTACGAGCAGTTCTCGAAGCTCTATCCGCGGCTCTCGGTGATGGAGCCGCTGCCGGTCCCGGGCCTTTCGGCGATCCCGGTGATTGGCCCCGCACTCTTCGCGCGCGAGCCGGTGGTCTATCTCGCCTTCCTGATGGTGCCGCTGTTCGTCTGGCTGTTCCGGCGCACGCAGCTCGGGCTGATGCTGCAGGCCGCGGGCGACAAACCCGCCGCGCTCGATACCGCCGGGGTCAGTGTGCTGAAGATCCGCACCATCGCGGTGATGGCCACGGGGGCGCTGGTGGGCCTCGGCGGCGCCTTCATGGCGATTGTCGCGGCGGGGGTGTTCGTGCCGTTCATGACCCATGGCAATGGCTATATCGGCATCGTTCTGGCCATGCTGGCGCGGGGGCGGCCCACCTGGGTGCTGGGCGGGGCGCTGGTGTTCGGGGCCTGCCTCTCGGCCACCACCGCGTTGCAGGTGGCCGGGGTATCGGTGCCGACGGATATCATCCAGATGCTGCCCTTCGCGGCGGTGATGGCGGTGCTGCTCCTCGCCGGGCGCAAGGCCCGGCTGCCGGCGGCGCTCGGCCTCGCCTATACCCGCGGCGAGCGCTGAGCACCTCTTCCCCTTCGCATAGGGGGCGAGGAACACCCGCGGCATCGGCCCTGCCATGCTCTCCGTGCACAGCCGGATCCCTGCGTGGATCTGGCCGCCATGAATGGCGAGCCTCTCCCGGATGCGGGGGGTGCCTGAGGGCACAGGAGAAGCCCTTGCCCTGCAGGGCAGGCTGCATTTGCGATGCGGCCATTACGGTGGAAACCCGCAGCCCCTCGCCAGCGCCCAAAGTTTCGTAACGTCGAATTTCCCACAAGGGCCAAACGAGCTTGCGCGGACCGGCGCCGGTCGGCTATGCCGCCGCCATTGGACGGAGCATAATATGACACCCCATACTCGCAATCACGCATGGGAAACTCGACGCATTTACATCAGCGGGGCCGGAACCACGCATTTTCACAAAGGCACGATTGCAGAGGAATGCACCTCCTACAGCGCCGATAGCTCGTTTCGGGCCCGCCGCATTGGCGCTTTCAGCTATTTCGGCAAGCGCTGCGAGATCGCCAACACCGACAAGATCGGGCGCTACTGCTCCTTCGGGCAGGATATCCTCGTCGGCGCCGGCCCGCACCCGACGGACTGGCTGTCCTCCTCGAACATGTTCTTCCGCGCGAACCGCGTCGCGGACCATCCATCGGTGAGCGCGTTCTTCGATGGGCGTGAAATCCCGCCGTTCCGGCACGGAAAGGCTATGTGCACGATCGGGCATGACGTCTGGTGCGGCAGCAAGGCCATGGTCATGATGGGCGTCACGGTGGGCCATGGCGCTGTGATTGCCGGCGGGGCCGTGGTGACGAAGGACGTGCCGCCCTATGCGATCGTCGGGGGGAACCCCGCCCGCATCATCCGCATGCGATTTGACGAGCACATCGTCGACCGCATGCTCGCCAGCGCGTGGTGGGACATCAAGCCGAACCTGCTCAAGGACGTGGACGTTACAGATCCGGTGCGCGCCCTTGATCAGATTGGCGAAATCAAGGCCGCGCACAACGATTGGGCCTATGAGCCAGCCGTCATGGCCCTGGCCTAGGTGCCTGTCACAGGCTGCCATGCCAAGCCAGGTACCGCGTGCATGGGAGCACCCAAGATCGATCCTGTAGTGCGCCTTCCTGCTCCGCAGATTTTCGGCGCGGTGAAGGTTGCCACTGACCGCGCGGAGAAGCTCCGTGGCCGAAGCCTCAGCCACGCGGGAAGCCACCGGCAGGCCGCCCTCCGGCAGGCCGAGACAGGCCCGGCCTGACGGAAAGTGCAGGTATCGCACTCCGCTCCCCCGCGCACGGGGGAGCGGATTTCATCCCGGCTGTTACTGCGCCGCCATCGCCGCCTCGATCGCCGCGCCGAGGCTCAGCGGCAGATCCGTCAGCCGCGACAGCGCCCCATGCAGGGCCGTCAGCGCGATCACCGCATACATCGGATAGGCCGTCGGCCCCATGTGGCCCACGCGCACCAGCCGGTTGAAGGTCTCGGCCCGGCCAGATGAGATCACCACGCCGAAATCGTTCTGCATCGCGCTGCGCAGCGCGGTCTCGTCCACCCCCTCGGGCAGGCGGATCGCCGTGGCCGTGGGCGAGGCGAAGGCCTCCTCCGCCGCCCAGAGCCGCAGCCCCATCGCCTGCACCCCGGCCCGCATCGCCGCCGCTGTCTGCGCATGGCGCGCCCAGACCGCCTCCGGCCCCTCGGCCATATAGCGATCGAGCGCAGCATCGAGCCCGTTCAGCTCGGCGACCGAGGGGGTGAACGGAAACGGCTGCCCGGCCTTCCAGGCATCTTCCCAATCCAGCACCGACAGGATCGAGCCCCGCGGTGCCCGCGGATTGGCCTTCATGTGATCCCAGGCGCGCGCGCTGATCGCCAGGATCGAGAGCGCGGGCGGGCAGCCGAGGCATTTGTTCGGCCCCGTCACCAGCACGTCGATCCCCTCCAGATCCACGCCCACCCCGCCATAGGCCGAGACCGAATCCACCAGGAACAGCGCCCCATGCGCCTGCACCACCGCCGCCAGCTCCGCCAGCGGGTTGATCGTGCCCGAGGGCGTATCGTGATGGCACATCGCCACGATCGTGGCCTCGGGATGGGCGGCCAGCGCCTCGCGCAGGAGATCGGGGGTGATGACCCGGTCGTACTCGACCCTGAGCTCGGTCATGGTTGCGGCATGCGGGCTCAACCAGAACCCATAGGCCGCGCCATAGACCCCGGAGACGAGATTCAGCACATGATCCTGCGGCCCGACCAGCGAAGCCGCCACCGCCTCCAGCCCCAGCACCGGTTCGCCCTGCAAGATCACCGGCACCTGCGGCGCCCCCATGATCCGCTGCAGCTTCAGCGAAAGTTTCTCGTAGAACTCCTGAAAAACAGGGTCGTAGTCATAAAGAACCGGACGGCCGAGCGCGCTCAGCACCTCCGGATAGCAGTTCACCGGCCCGGTGGTCAGGGTGAATTGTGCAGGCTTTATCGGGGTGGGGGGTGTCATGGGCCGGGGCCTCCTGTCGGTTGCGCCCGCGCGGGCGGGCATCTGCGGCAGACTGTCGCCCGACCAACCGATTTTGCAACCATTATGTGGATTATCCAAAAGTTTTGGTTGCAATGGTTGATGGTCGCTGAAATATTCGCCATCAGGCGGGTGCGGGTTTTCAACGGTGCCTTTGTTACGGGGCGCCGGCGCTCCGGGCTTGCCTCCGGCAGCGGCGCAATGCCTCTATGGCGGGGTGCGGTGGCCGGAGGACCGGGCGGGAACCGCATCGCAAGAGGAGCGCGGCAGGCGATCATGGCGGATACGGCGACGGAACCTACGGAAGCGCGGCTCGATCAGCTGGTCGGGCTGCTGCGCGGGCAGATCACCGGCGCGGGCGAGCTGCCGCCCGAACGCGTGCTCTGCGACCAGCTGCAGGTGACGCGGCACATGCTGCGCAAGGCGCTGAAGGCACTGCGCGACGGCGGCGAGATCAAGGCCACCAAAAGCGGGCGCCGCGCGGCGCCGGGCGGGGCGGGGCCCAGCCCCTCGGCGCTGAGCCAGCGGCGGATCGTGCAGACCACGAACCCGTTCGAAGTGATGGAAATGCGGCTGATGATCGAGCCCGCCCTGGCGCGGCTCGCGGCACTGCGGGCTTCGCCCGACGAGATCGCGCGGATCCTGGAGGCGGCCCAATCCGCCCCGAGCCTGACCCCCAGCGAAGCCGACCAGGCCTTTCACCGGGCGATTGCGGCGGGGGCGCGCAACAGCCTCGCGAGCGAGCTGAACTTCCTGCTCCATTGCGTGCAGACCGACTCGCGCCTGCGCTTCACCGACAGCGACACCGATGCCCGCACCACCCAGGCCCGCGTGCGCGACCGCGACGCCGCGCACCGCACCATTGCCGAGGCGATCGCCGCGCGCGATGCCGATGGCGCCGCCGAGGCGATGCGCGCGCACCTCGCGGCAACACAGATGAAACTGATGGGACGCCTCGGCCTGACCGGCTTCGAATCCGGCTGACCCCTCCCCGATCCGCCCTCCCCCGCCGCGGCCGGAGCCTTCCGGCCGCCTGCTCCGTCATGCCCGAAAGGTCCGCGAGATGCCCGCCCCCATCGACACGCTCATCCTCGGCGCCGGCTCGGCCGGCTGCATCCTCGCGAACCGCCTGAGCCGCGACCCCGCCCACCGGGTGACGCTGGTGGAGGCGGGCGGCTTCCCGACCGACCCCGATGTGTTCGCCCCCGCCATGTGGCCGCTGATCCAGGGCCGCAGCTACGACTGGGACTATGAGACCGTACCGCAGCCGGGCACGGCGGGGCGGGTGCACCGCTGGGCGCGCGGGCGGATGATCGGCGGATCGAGCGGGCTGCATGCCATGTTCCACCTGCGCGGCCACCCGGCGGATTTCGATGCCTGGGTGGCGGCCACGGGCGATGCGGGCTGGTCTTATGAGGCGCTGCTGCCGCATTTCCGCGCGACCGAATCCTACGCCGAGGAAACCGCGCTGCATGGCACCGGCGGCGAGATGCCGGTGATGATCCCGGAGGCGGAGACCCACCCGGCCGTACGGAGCTTCATCCGTGGGTGGCAGGAGCTCGGCCTGCCGCGGCTCCCCGATCACAATGGCCGCGAGGTGATCGGCACCGCGCCGAATTCGCTCACCATCCGCGACGGGCGCCGGGTCACCACCGGGACGGCCTTCCTGGCGCCGGTGCTGGGCCGGCCGAACCTGAGGGTGATCACCGGGGCGGAGGTGCACCGGCTGCGCTTCGCCGGCCGGCGCGTGCGCGGGGTGGAGATCCGGACCACGGCGGGAGACAGCGTCCTCGAGGCGGGGGAGGTGATCCTCGCCCTCGGCGCCATCGCCGATCCGCTGCTGCTGATGCGCTCAGGCGTGGGCGATCCGGCGGTGCTGGCGGCGGCGGGCGTGCCCTGCCGCGTGGCGCGGCCCGAGCTCGGGCAGAACCTGCACGACCATATGCTGGCCGCGGGCGTCGTCTACCGCGCGCGCCAGAACATCGCGCCCTCGCGGCTGCAGCATTCGGAATCGCTCGCCTATCAGTCCGCGCGCGGGCTGGATGTGCATACCGGCGCGCCGGATCTGGTGGTGGGCTGCGTGGTGGCGCCCTCGGTCTCGGAGGCCTTCGCGATGCCCGCGCCCGGCGAAACCTATACCCTGCTGTTCGGCGTGACCCACCCGACCTCGCGCGGCGCGCTGGCGATCACCGGGCCGGAGCTGCGCGACGCGCCCCGGATCGACCCGCGCTACCTGCATACGGAGCACGATCGCAGGATGTTCCGCCTGGCGCTGGAGCGTGCCCGCGCCGTAGGGGAAAGCGCCGCGATGCGCGCCTGGAACGGCGGCGAGCTCTTGCCCGGCGCGGATGTCTCCTCGCCCGCAGCACTCGATGCCTTCATCGCGCGGGCCGCGATCACGCATCACCACCCGGTCGCGACCTGCGCGATGGGCGCAGCCGATACCAGCGTGGTGGCGCCCGACCTGCGCGCGCGGGATTTCGACAATCTGGCGATCGTCGATGCCTCGGTGATCCCGGCCATCCCCTGCGGCCCGATCCATGCGGCGGTGATGGCGATCGCCGAGAAATACGCAGCCCAGCTGTAAGCATGGCCCTGCGCGCCGAAGGCGGCAGGGCTGGCGCATTGGGCCGCACCGGCCCCCGCAGCGGGGCCGCCCTCTGCGCGGGCCCTGCCTGATAGCCTGAAGCGGCAGGGCATCCGCCCCCTATTCCAGCGTGGCAATCACCGCCCCCATCACCAGGGCCGCCCCTTCCGATACCTGATGCCGCAGGACACCCCCCGCCGGGGCCTCGATGCGGGTCTCCATCTTCATCGCATCCATCACCGCCACCGCTTCGCCCGCGCGCACGCTCCCGCCATCCGGCACGAGCCAGCTCTGCAGCGTGCCGGGGATCGGCGCCGTGATGCCGCCGGGCGTGGCGGGAGGGGCGGCCGCAGGGGCCTGCGCCCCCACCATACCCGCGGGCAGGCCGAACCGGTGCCGCCGCCCGTCGATCTCCAGATAGCCCATGACCAGCGCGGGCTCGCTCGGATCCACCCGCGGCGCGGGCGCAAGCGCAGGCCCTTCGGTTTCCACCCAGGTCGTGTACACGTCGAGCCCGGTTTCGGATACGAAGGCCGGATCCTCCAGCACCGCGCGGTGGAACGGCAGCACGGTGGCCACGCCCGTGATCTCGAATTCCGCGAACGCCCGGCGCGCCCGCGCCAGCGCCACGGCCCGGTCCGGCCCATGCACGATCAGCTTCGCCAGCAGGGAATCATACAGGCCCGGCACGTCGGAGCCCGCCTCCACCCCGCTGTCGAGCCGCACCCCCGGCCCCGCAGGCGGGCGGAACTGCCCGATCCGCCCCGGCCCCGGCAGGTAGCCGCGCCCCGGATCTTCGGCGTTGATACGAAATTCCAGCGCATGGCCCCGCGGCATGGGCGTCTCGCGGACCGAGAGCGGCAGCCCCTCGGCGATGCGCAGCTGCTCCACCGCGATATCGATGCCCGTGGTCTCCTCCGTCACCGGATGCTCCACCTGCAGCCGGGTATTGACCTCCAGAAACGAAATCACCCCGTCGCGCGACAGCAGGAACTCCACCGTACCGGCGCTGGTATAGCCCGCCGCGCGGCAGATATCGGCGGCGGCGGTATGGATCCGGGCGCGCTGATCGTCGCTCAGGAAGGGCGCCGGGGCCTCCTCCACCAGCTTCTGGCTACGCCGCTGCAACGAGCAGTCGCGCGTGCCCAGCACCACCACATGGCCATGCGCGTCGGCCAGCACCTGCGCCTCGATGTGGCGCGGCTTGTCGAGGAACTGCTCGGCGTAGCATTCCTCGCGGCCGAAAGCCTCGCGCGCCTCGCGCACCGCAGAGGCAAATAGCTCCGCCACCTCCTCGATCCGGCGCGCGACCTTCATGCCGCGCCCGCCGCCGCCATGCGCGGCCTTGATCGCGATCGGCAGGCCATGGGCGCGGGCAAAGGCTTCAGCCTCCGCACCCGAGGCCAGCGGCCCGTCCGAGCCTTTCACCAGCGGCGCGCCCACCGATTGCGCGATCCGCCTTGCGGCCACCTTGTCGCCCAGCGCGGCAATCACTTCGGGGCGCGGCCCGACCCAGGTCAGCCCGGCATCAATCACCGCCTGCGCGAAATCCGCCCGCTCCGAGAGGAAGCCATAGCCCGGATGCACCGCATCCGCCCCCGCCCGCCGCGCGACCTCCAGCAGCTTCGGAATATCCAAATAGGTCTCGGCCGGGCGGCCCGGCCCCAGGCCCCAGGCCTCATCGGCATGCCGCACATGCAGCGCCCCGGCATCCGCATCGGCATAGACGGCGACGCTCGCCACGCCATGGTCGCGCGCGGCGCGGATCAGGCGCAGGGCAATCTCGCCACGGTTCGCAATCAGCAGCTTCTTCATGGCAGCAGTTTCTTCATGACGGGGCCCCCGACGGAAGGAGGATAACCTCCTCGGCGAATGTACCGAGGCGGGTGAAGCGGATGCGCGCGCCCGGCGGGATCTGGCCTGCGCGGGCAATATGGTGCGGCGCAAGCACGCCGATGACGGGATAGCCGCCGGTGATCGGATGATCGGCGAGGAACAGCACCGGCTGGCCCGCATGCGGCACCTGGATCGCGCCCAGCACCGTGGCCTCGGAGGCGAGCTCGGCGCTCTCGGAGCGGGTGAGCGGGCGCGCGCCCTGCAGGCGGATGCCGACGCGGTCGAGGCTCGCGCCCACGTCCCAGTCCTGCGCGAAGAGAAGCTCCTGCGCCTCTGGCGTGAACCAGTCCGTCCGCGGGCCGGGCAGCACATCGAGGCGCACCAGATCGCCCGCGCGCGCCAGTGCGGGCGGCGCAGGCAGATACAGGCCGACGGCGGCGGCGCGGGCATGGGCCGGGCGCAGCACATCGCCCGCGCGAATGGGCGCCGGGCCGATACGGGCGAGCGTATCCGTCGCGGCCGAGCCCAGCACAGGCGCCACCGCATAGCCCCCCCGCAGCGCCAGATAGCTGCGCAGGCCGCAGGGCGGCGGCGCGAGGCTCAGCCGGTCTCCGGGATCGAGCGCGAAGGCCCGCCCCGCGGGCACCGGCAGCGCCCGGCCCTGCGGCGGAGTGAGCGTCATCGCGCAGGGCGCCCCGGCCAGCGCCAGCGTCAGCGCTTCCACGGCGCAAAGCTCTAGCCCACCCATCAGCACCTCCACCACCGCGGCTGCCTCAGGGTTGCCCACGGCGCGGTTGGCCGCCGCCATCGCGCCCCGGTCCATCGCGCCGGAGCGGCCCACGCCCTGATCGAACAGGCCCGGCCGGCCCGCGTCCTGAAACAGCGCCGGGCGGTCCGCGCGGATCACCTGCAGGCCGCCCGGCGCGGGCGCGGGCGGGCAGGCTGGCGCGGGCCCGGGCGCCGCATAGGCTACGGCCTCCACGAAGCGCACCCTGTCTCCGGGCGCGAGCCGCGCGGGCGGGCGCCGCGCCAGATCCCACATCGCCGCATCGGTGGTGCCGATCAGCTGCCACCCTCCCGGCCCCTCGGCCGGATATATGCCGCAAAACTGCCCCGCCAGCGCGACCGACCCGGCCGGGACCTTCGTCCGCGGGCTCGGGCGGCGGGGCAGGTCGAAGGCGGGATCGTCGCAGACCATGTAGGAAAAGCCGGGGGCGAAGCCATTGAAGGCAACGGTGAAGGTGGCCGCACGGTGGCGCGCGACCACCTCCGCCACGCTGAGACCGAGAAGGGCCGCCACATCGGCCAGATCGGCGCCATCGTAGCGCAGCGGGATCTCCACTAGCCGCCCCGGCGCCGCCGCCCCGCCGGAAAGATCGAGCCCGGCCACCGCCTGCGCCAGCGCCTGGCGCGTGGTGCGGCGCGGATCGAAACCGATCCAGAGCGTGCGTGCCGCGGGGATGATCTCGCCCATGCCGGGCAGCGGGTGCGCCCGAAGATGCTCCACCAGCCGCAGCACGGGCCCAAGGCCCGGCAGCTCCACCAGCATCCCGTCCGCGCCGGCCGGCAGGAAGCGCAGCGCCTCAGGCATCCGCGCCCCCCGGGGCGAAGGCGCGCAGCCCGACCCCGCGCGCGGCGAGCCCCGCGCGCAAAGCCCGCGCGAGGGCGACAGAGCCCGGCGTATCGCCATGCACGCAGATCGACTGCGCCTCGGGGGTGATGTCGCGCCCATCGGTGGCCGCGATCCGGCCTTCGCCCACCAGCCGCAGCATCCGCGCCAGCACCTCCTCCGGATCATGCAGCACCGCACCCGGCGTGCCGCGCGGCGCCAGGCTGCCATCGGGCAGATATGCCCGGTCGGCAAACACCTCGCACAGAACGGTGAGCCCCGCTTCACGCGCCCAGCCCACCACCGGCGCCCCCGAAAGCGCAAGGAGCGGCAGCCCCGGGTCCACCGCCCGAATGGCCACGATCACCGCCTGCGCCTGGCGCGCATCCTGCGCGATGGTGTTGTAAAGCGCGCCATGCGGCTTCACATAGCGCACGCTGGTGCCTGCCGCGCGCGCCAGCCCCTGCAGCGCCCCGATCTGGTAGATCACATCCGCGGTCAGCTCGGCGCTCGCGGGCTCCATCGCCCGGCGCCCGAAGCCCACCAGATCCGGATAGCCCACATGCGCGCCCACCGCGACCCCGGCCCGCGCCGCCGCCCGCAGCGTCTCGAGGATGCCCTTCGGATCCCCGGCATGAAACCCGCAGGCGATATTCGCGCTGCTGACGATCTCCAGCATCGCGGCATCGTCGCCCATGCGCCAGGCGCCGAAGCTCTCGCCGAGGTCGCTGTTGAGGTCGATCATGCGCATCGGATGCCCTCCGGTTCCGGCCCTGCGGCCGCGCCGCCCCGGGGCGGACACTATGCGCGCGGGCGCCACGCGATCAACAGCGATCTCCGGCGGGAGCGGCGTGAAAAATCCCGCGCGCAAGGGGAACCGGGCGCGCACCCGCACGTTTTGGCAATTGAACATCGGGGACAGGGGGGCTTGGATGCATCCGTCCTGCGCGCAGACCCCCGGGCGCGGGACGCTCCTGCCGGCTCTCAATCCGGCATCGACACATGCGACACCGAGACCGGCCAAGACAGATGATTCCACTGCCCTTCCCCGCCTTCCCCCGCGCCGCGCCGCATGGAGCGCTGCGATGACCGAGCCGCAGCTCCCGGTCGGGGTGGACCTGACCAATTGCGACCGCGAGCCGATCCATGTACCCGGCAGCATCCAGCCGCAGGGATGCCTGCTCGCGCTCGATGCGGCGGCGCGCGTGGTGCAGCGGCATTCGGCCAATGCGCCCGCGATGCTGGGGCTGGCGGCGGATCCGAACGGCCTGGCCCTGACAGAGGCGCTCGGCACGGAGGCGGCGCACAGCCTGCGCAACCTGCTCGCGGCCACATCGGAGGGCCAGCGCCCGGCCCTGCTGTTCGGGCTGGAGCTGAACGGGCGGCAATTCGATGTCACCGCGCACCGGCACATGGGCCATTGCCTGCTGGAATTCGAGCCGCCCAGCGGAGCGCTCGGCCCGCTTCTGGGCACGGCGCGTACCATCGTCGGGCGGATGCGCGCCATTGATACATCGGCGCGGCTGGTGCAGCGCGCGGCCACGCTGCTGCAGGCGCAGCTCGGCTATGACCGGGTGATGATCTACGAGCTCGGCGCCGATGGCGCGGGAAAGGTGGTGGCCGAAGCCCGGCAGCCCACGCTGGAGAGCTTTCGCGGCCAGTATTTCCCCGCCGGAGACATCCCCCGCCAGGCCCGCGCCCTCTATCTGAAGAACCCGATCCGCCTGATCGGGGATGCGGGCTATATGCCGGTGCCGCTGGAGCCGGTGCGCGATGCCTCCGGCGAGCCGCTGGATCTCTCCTATGCGCATCTGCGTGCGGTATCGCCGGTGCATTGCGAATATCTGCGCAACATGGGCGTCGCGGCCTCGATGTCGATCTCCATCATCGTCGAAGGCGCGCTCTGGGGGCTGATCGCGTGCCACCACTACAGCCCGCGCGTGCTCAATATGGCGGAGCGCGCGACGGCGGAAATGGTGGGCGAGTTCTTCTCGCTGCACCTCGATGCCCTGCGCCGGCGCGAGGCGCTGGCGGCCGCGCGGCTGGCGCAGCAGCGGCTGGACGGGCTCTTGATGGACACGAGCCGCAGCGCCGATTTCACCGAGGCGCTGCGCGCGCGCCTGCCGGAGCTCGGCGAGCTGATCGGCTGCGACGGGATCGGCATCTGGCTCGATGGCGCCTGGAGCACGACCGGCGCCGCGCCCGCGCTGGAGGCGGTGCAGCCGCTGATCCGCTTTGCACAGGCCGGGATCGACGGGCGGATCTGGGCCAGCCATCAGCTGAGCGCGGTGCTGCCCGATGCGGCGGCGCTGAATGAGGCTGCCGCCGGGGCGCTGGTGATCCCGCTGTCGCAGCGGCCGCGGGATTACCTCATCTGCTTCCGCCGCGAGGCGGTGCATACGCTCGATTGGGCGGGCGACCCGAACAAGACCTACAGCCACGGCCCGCTGGGAGACCGGCTGACCCCGCGCAAGAGCTTCGCGCTCTGGAAGGAAACCGTGCGCGGCAAATCGCACCCCTGGTCCGAGGAGAACCGGCAGTTCGCCGAGGCGATCCGCCAGGCGGTGGTGGAGATCGTGCTGCACAACAGCGAGCTTCTGGCCGATGAGCGCGCCAAGGCCGCGGTGCGGCAGCGCATGCTGAACGAAGAGCTGAACCACCGGGTGAAGAACATTCTCGCGGTGATCCGCGCGCTGGTCTCGGGCGAGCCGCAGGAGGGCACGACGCTCGCCGCCTATGTGGAATCGCTGCGCGGGCGGATCCAGTCGCTGGCGCTGGCGCATGACCAGGTGGTGCGCGGCGATGGCGGCGGGCGGCTCGCCGATCTCTTGCGGGCGGAACTCGGGCCCTATGACGGCGCCTCCTGCGATGGCCCGCCGGTCTGGCTCGATGCGCGGGCCTTCTCGGTAATGGCGCTGGTGTTTCACGAGCTCGCCACCAATGCCGCGAAATACGGGGCGCTCTCGCGCGGGGGCGGCACGCTTTCGGTGCGCTGGTCGCTGGAGGCGGACGGCAGCTGCCGGATCCTGTGGCAGGAGGAGGGCGGCCCGCCGGTCGCGCCGCCCGCGCGCAGCGGCTTCGGCTCGGTGCTGATCGAGCGCTCGATCCCGTTCGATCTCGGCGGCTGCAGCCGGCTCGATTTCGCGCCGGCGGGGCTGCGCGCGGAGTTCGGCCTGCCCGGCCGCTTCGTGCGCGCAGATCAGGCCGCGCCCGCGAGCCCCGCCCCGGCGGCAGCCCCGCCGGAGCTGCCCGCGCATCCGCATGCCGGCGCCAGCGTGCTGATCGTGGAGGACCAGATGCTGATCGCGCTCGGGCTCGAAACCGGCCTGCGCGAGGCGGGCCTGCGGATCGCGGGCGTCGCACCAAACAGCCGCATGGCGTTGGAGCTGATCGGCCGCGCACGCCCCGACCTTGCCGTGCTGGACGTGAATCTGGGCGCGGAGACTTCGGTGCCCGTCGCGCGGGCGCTGCGCGCAAGTGGCGTGCCCTTCGTTTTCGCCACCGGCTACGGCAGCGATTTTTCCCTTCCCGAGGACCTTCCCGGGGTCCCCGTCGTCAACAAGCCATATGACATCGCAGAGATCCTGCGCAAACTGCCGAGGGTGACATGACCGAGACCAACCCTGCCCGCGCCGCATCCTGGCCCATCGGCGGCGGCATCACCGGCGCGCTGATCCGCGGCATGGACTGGTCCGCCAATCCGCTCGGGCCGATTGCGCAGTGGTCGCAGACGCTGCGCATCAAGGTCAATTCGCTGGTCAATTCGCCGATCCCCCAGGTGCTTATGTGGGGGCCCGAGCATGTGATGCTGTATAACGACGGCTATATCGACATCGCCGGCAGCAACCACCCGCGCGCGCTCGGCGGCACCGTGCCCGCGATCTGGCCCGAGATCTGGGACTGGAACCGCAAGATCCTGGAGGAGGGCTTCACGGGCAAGGTGCAGGCTTTCCGCGAACAGACGCTGACGCTGCACCGCAATGGCCGCCCCGAAGACGTGATCTTCGATCTGTTCTACACCCCTATCTACAGCGACGACGGGCTGCGGGTGGAGGGCGTGCTCTGTACCGTGCTCGACATTACCGAAGCCGTCCTCGCGCGGCGCGCGCTGGCGCAGAGCCGGGCGGAGCTGCACAGCCTGACCGATGCGCTGCCGATTCTGGTGGGCTTCCTCGACCGCGGCCTGATCTACCGCATGGCGAACGCCCGCTACGCGGACATTTTCGGCAAGCCGCCCGCGGAGGTGATCGGCCGCCATGCCTCGGAGATCATCGGCGAGGGCTATTTCGCCAGCCGCGAGGAGGCGCTGCAGCGCGCGCTGGCGGGCGAGGCGATCGTCTCCGACGCCGCGATCCGGCTGCCCGACGGGCGGATGCGCACCTTCGAGGTCCGCTACAACCCGCGGCGCAATGCGCAGGGCGCGGTCGAGGGCATCTATGTGCTGATGATCGACATCGAGGAGCGCAAGCAAGCCGAGACCGGCCTGCGCCACAGCAACGAGCGCTTCCGCGCCGCGGTGGAGGCGATCCACGGCGTGCTCTGGACCAACGGCCCCGAGGGCGAGATGACGGGCGCGCAGCCCGGCTGGGCCGCGCTGACCGGGCAGAGCCCGGAAGAATACCTGGGCTATGGCTGGGCCGAGGCCGTGCATCCGGAGGACCGCGCGGGCTCGGTCGAGAGCTGGCGCGCGGCGGTGGCCGCGAAGCGGACCTATACCTGGGAGCACCGGGTGCGCCGCCACGATGGCGCCTGGCGCAATTTCGCGATCCGCGCGGTGCCCACGCTGGATGCCAGTGGCGCGATCCGCGAATGGGTGGGCGTGCACAGCGACATCACCGAGCAGCGCGCGGCGGAGGCGCAGCTGGTGGAGCGGGCGCAGGACCTGGAGCGGCAGGTGCGCCACCGGCAGCGCGCGGAGGAGCAGCTGCGGCTGCTCAACGAGGACCTGGAGGCGCGCGTGGAGGCCGAGGTCGCGGAGCGGCGCAAGGCCGAGCGCGCGCTGCAGCAGGCGCAGAAGATGGAGGCCATCGGCCAGCTGACCGGCGGCGTCGCGCATGATTTCAACAACCTGCTGCAGGTGGTGACGGGGAACCTGCAGCTGCTCTCGCGCGATATTTCGGGCAATGAGCGGGCCGCGCGCCGGGTGGCCAATGCGCTGGCCGGGGTGCAGCGCGGCGCGAAGCTCGCGAGCCAGCTGCTGGCCTTCGGGCGGCGGCAGGCGCTGGAGCCGCGGGTGCTGCATATCGGGCGGCTGGTCTCGGGGATGGACGACCTGCTGCGCCGCTCTCTCGGCGAGGCGGTGGAGGTGGAGCTGGTCACCTCCGGCGGGCTGTGGAACACCTGCGCCGATCCGGGCCAGGTGGAGAACGTGCTGCTGAACCTTGCGATCAATGCCCGCGATGCGATGGAGGGGCGCGGCAAGCTCACAATCGAGCTTGGCAACGCGCATCTGGACCAGGCCTATGCCGATGCGAATACCGAGGTGGCGCCGGGCCAGTATGTGATGCTGGCGGTGAGCGATACCGGCAGCGGCATCCCGCCGGAGCTGCTGGAGAAGGTGTTCGACCCGTTCTTCTCCACCAAGCCCGAGGGCAAGGGCACCGGGCTCGGGCTGTCGATGGTCTATGGCTTCGTGAAGCAGTCGGGCGGGCATGTGGCGATCTACAGCGAGATGGGCCATGGCACGACGGTGAAGGTCTATCTGCCGCGCTCCATGGCGGAGGAGGGCCGCGAGGTCGCGATCACCGCCGGGCCGGTGGTGGGCGGCACCGAGACCGTGCTGGTGGTCGAGGATGACGAGGAGGTGCGGGCCACGGCCGTCGATCTGCTGCAGGACCTCGGCTACCGCGTGCTCACCGCGCGCGACCCGCAGGCCGGGCTGAGCGTGATCGAGAGCGGTCTCGCCATCGATGTGCTGTTCACCGATGTGGTGATGCCGGGCCCCGTCACCAGCCGCGAAATGGCGCGGCGCGCGCAGGAGCGCCTGCCGGGGATCGCGGTGCTGTTCACCTCGGGTTACACCGAGAATTCCATCGTGCATGGCGGGCGGCTGGACCCGGGGGTGGAGCTGCTGTCGAAGCCCTATACCCACGAGGCGCTCGCGCGGCGGCTGCGCCATGTGATCGCCAACCGCAGGCAGGTGACGCAGCCGCTGGCCACGCTGCCGCTGCCGGCCAATGATATGGCGGCGCGGATCCTGCTGGTGGAGGACGACCCGCTGATCCGGCTCGACACTGCGATGATGCTGGAGGATCTGGGCCATACGGTGGAGCAGGCCGGGCTCGCCGGGCAGGCGATGGGGCTGCTGGAGCAGGGCCGGTTCGATATCCTGCTCAGCGATCTCGGCCTGCCCGACCTGAACGGCCAGGAGCTCGCGCAGCGGGCGCTGGCGCAGCAGCCGGGCCTTGCCGTCGTGTTCGCCACCGGCGAGAACCGCCTGCCCGAGGGCAGCCCTCCCGGCGCGGTGCTGCTGATGAAGCCCTATGGGGAGACCGAAATCGCGCAGGCGCTGCACGAGGCACTGCGCCGGCGCGCCACCGGGCCGCAGCCGCGCGTGGCGGTCTGAGCGCTCAGGCCGCCTGCGCCTGCGCGGCGCGCTGCGCGATCACGGCGCAGACGAGAAGCTGGCCGAGGTGGAACAGCATCACCGGCAGCACCACCGCGCCGAGCACCGCGGGCGGGAACAGCGCCGTGGCGATCGGCAGGCCGCTGGCGAGGCTCTTGGTGGAGCCGCAGAAGAACAGCGCCCGGCGATCGGGCATCGGCAGCCCCGCCGCCGCCCCGCCCGCAGCCATCGCCGCCATCACCAGCGCCATGAACCCGGCAACAGTGAGGCCCAGCGCCAGCAGCGTGAACGGCGGGATCGCGGTCCAGATCCCCGCCACTGTCCCGGCGCTGAAGGCCGCATAGACGATCATCAGGATCGAGCCGCGGTCCACCACCAGGGTCAGCAGCCGCTGGCGCCTTATCGCTGCCCCGATCCAGGGCCGCAGCATCTGCCCGAGCACGAAGGGCAGCAGGATCTGCACCGCGATCCGGCCCACGGCATCGGTGCTGATGCCGCCGCTGCGCTCCATAAGCAGCGCCATCAGCGCGGGCGTGAGCCCGACTGCGAGCAGGTTCGAGATAGATGCCGCGCAGATCGCCGCGGCGACATTGCCGCCCGCGATGCCGGTGAAGGCGATGGCGCTCTGCACCGTCGAAGGCAGCACCGAGAGGAACAGCAGCCCCGTCGCGAGCTCCGGGCCGAGCACCGGGCGCAGGAGCACCGAGAGCGCGAGCCCGAGTGCCGGGAACAGCGCATAGGTGGTGGCGAGGCAGGCCGCCTGCAGGCGCAGGTTCATCAGCCCGGCGCGGATCGAGGCGAGGTCGAGCTTCGCGCCATAGAGCAGGAACAGCAGCGCCACCGCCCAGAATGTCAGATGGTGCAGCCCCGCCGCCACCTGGCCGCGCGCGGGCAGAAGGCCGCCCGCACAGACCATTGCGACGAGCAGGAGCATGTAGGTGTCTATGCCGATCCGGCGCAGGAACTGCATTCGGAAATCCTCCCTTGGCCCGTCGCGGCCACGCCGCGACAGGACCGGTATTTTGCCGGAAAGGGAGATCAGAACCCCAGCGCCATGCCGTCCTTGCGGCTGTCGGAGCCGCCCTCGAGGAGGCCATCGGCGCGGATCCGGATCGCCTGGCTGCCGCCGATCGGGCTTTTGGCCACGGCCAGCTTGTGGCCGCGCGCGGCCAGATCTGCCTGCGCTTCGGCAGAGACGGTCGGCTCGACCTCCAGCACCCCGCCGAAGCCAAAGCTGCGAGGCGCATCCATCGCCGCCTGCAGATCCAGCCCACGGTCGATCACGCCGGAGAGGAACGCCGCATGGCCCGCCGCCTGGTAATGGCCGCCCATCACGCCGAAGGGCATCACCACGCGGCCGTTCTGCGTGACCATGCCGGGGATGATCGTATGCATCGGGCGCTTGCGCGGGCCGATGGCGTTGGGATGGCCCTCGATCAGCCGGAACGAAGCGCCGCGGCTGTGGAACAGAACGCCCGTCGCAGGGTCCAGATGGCCGGAGCCGAAGCCGTGGAAGATCGAGTTGATGAAGGAGATCGCATTGCCCTCGGCATCCACCACGCAGAGGTAGATCGTGTCCTTGTGCTCGGGCTCGTCCCAGAGCGCGGGGGCGGCGGCGCGGGTCATGTCTATGCGCGCGCGCAGGGTCTCGATCACCGGCTCCGAGAGCAGGGTTTCGGCCACGCCCCGGCAATGATCGGCATCGCCGATCAGCGCATCGCGGTGGTGATAGGCGATCTTCGTGGCCTCGGCATGCAGGTGGATCCGGTCCGCCTCCGACAGCGCCGCCATGTCGAAGCCCTCGAGGATCTTCAGGATCAGGAGCGCCGCGGTGCCCTGGCCGTTGGGCGGGCATTCATGGATATCATAGCCGCGGTAATTGGCACTGACCGGGGCGACCCATTCCGCGCCCTCATTGCCGGCCGCGAAATCCTCCAGCGTATGCAGCCCGCCGAGGCCCTGCAGGTATCCGACCATCTGCGCCGCAGCCGGCCCTTCGTAGAAGGCCGCCGCACCCTCGGCCGCAATCGCGCGCAGGGTGCGCGCGAGGAGCGGCTGGGCCAGGATGTCGCCCGCCTCCGGCACTTTGCCGCCCGGCAGGAACACCGCCGCCGCCCCGGCATCGCCTGCCACCGTCTCGCGGTTCGCGGCCCAGTCCTGCGCCACGCGCGGGGTGATGCGGAAGCCGTTCTCGGCATAATCGATCGCGCGGGCGAAGATCTGCGGCAGCGGCAGCGAACCATGGTCGGCGATGAGCCGCATCCAGGCCGAGATCGCGCCCGGCACGGTGATCGCATGGGGCGAGGTCTGCGGGATCTCCGTCTCCAGCCCCGCGGCCTTCAGCGCGGCCACAGTGGCCGCAGCAGGCGCCCGGCCGGAGCCATTGAGCGCCTTCACCGCGCCGCGCGCCGGGGCATAGAGCGCGAAGCAATCGCCGCCGATTCCGGTCATCAGCGGATCCACCACCGCCTGTACCGCCACCGCGCCGATCGCCGCATCGACGGCATTGCCGCCCTGCGACAGGATCTCCAGCCCCGCCGCGGTGGACAGCGGATGCGAGGTGGCGATCATCGCCTTGCCGGTCAGGGTGGAGGGCCTGCGGGCCGAGAAAAAGTTGAACATGGGATCCTCCCTCAGTCGTTCGTTCGGGTCAGCGGGTGCAGGCAGGCCACGGCCCGCCCTGCGCCGGATGGGTATTTGAGGCGCATCAGCGCCGGATCGGTGCCGCGGCAATCCTGCGCCGCCTGCGTGCAGCGCCCGGCGAAGCGGCAGCCCCTGGGCAGGTCGAGCGGGCTCGGGATCTCGCCCGGCAGCGGATCGGAGATCGGGGCGAAGAACTCGGGCGCGGCCCGGCGCAGCGCGCGCGCATAGGGATGGGCCGGATCGGTCAGGACGGCATTCGTCGGCCCGGTTTCGACGATCCGCCCGAGATACATGATCGCGATCTCGTCGCACAGATAGCTCGCGACGCCGAGATCATGGGTGATGAACACGAGCGTGAGCCCCATCTCGGCGCGCAGCCGGCGCAACAGGTTCAGCAGCTGCGCCTGGGTCGAAACATCCAGCCCCGAGACCGCCTCGTCCGCGACCAGCACGCTGGGGTTCGAGGCGAGCGCCCGGGCGATGGCCACCCGCCGCACCTGCCCGCCCGAAAGCGCGGCCGGATAGCGCTCCGCGGCCTCCGCCGGCAGCCCCACGCGGGAGAGAAGCGCGGCGATGCGGGCGGGCTCTTCGGCCGGGGAGCAGATGCCGAAATGGCGCAGCGCCTCGGAGATCAGGGCGCCCACCGTCATCCGCGGATCGAGCGAGCCGCGCGCATCCTGATAGACCATCGCCACCTCGCGGGCGAAGCCCGTGCCTTCGGCGCGGATCTCGGTCACCGGGCGGCCCTTGTAGAAGGCCTGGCCCTGCGAGGGCGGGGTGAGGCCCAGCAGCACCCGCAGCAGCGTGGATTTGCCCGAACCCGATTCGCCCACGATGGCGACGCTCGCGCCCGCACGGATCGTCAGCCGCACGCCATCGAGCGCATGCAGCGCGCGCTTCTCGCGCCGCAGGAGGCCACCGGGGCGGCTCACCTGATAGACCTTCTCCACCTCGCGCAGCTCGAAGACAGGGGCGTTCATGCGGCATCCTCCGGGTTCCAGCAGGCCACGGAGCGGCCCGCGATCTCCTGCAGGGCCGGGCGTTCGTCGCGGCAGCGCGCCAGCGCCCGCGGGCAGCGCGCGGCGAAGCGGCAGCCTGCGGGCATCGCGTCATAGCCCGGAACGCCACCTTCGGGCGGATCGAGCGCCTCGGTGCCGATTTCGACCACGCAGGATTTCAGCAGCCGGGTATAGGGATGCACCGGGGCCGAGAGCACCACATCGCAGCGCCCCGCCTCCATCACCTGCCCGGCATAGAGCACCACGATCCGGTCGCAGGCCTGCGAGGCGAGCGCCAGATCGTGCAGCACGAAGATGCAGCTCGCGCCGCGGGCACGGGTCTGATCGAGGATCAGCCGCACGATCTGCGCCTGGATCGTCACATCGAGCGCGGAGGTGGGTTCGTCGGCAAAAAGCAGGTCCGGGTTGCAGGCCAGCGCGATCGCCACCATCACCCGCTGCTGCATCCCCCCCGAAAGCTGATGCGGATAGGCCGTCATCCGCGCCTGCGCATCGTTGATGCCGACGCTTTCCAGCAGCGCCACCGCGCGCGCCTGCGCCTCCTTGCGCGGCAGGCCGAGGTTTCGGCGCAGCACCGTCGCGAGCTGGCTGCCCACGGTATAGCAGGGATTGAGCGCCGCGCCCGCATCCTGAAACACCATCGACAGCCGCCGCCCGCGCAGCCCCGCCCAGCCCGTTTCGCTGAGCGCGAGCAGATCCGGCACATCGTCGAACCGCGCGGTGCCCGCGACCTGCGCGCCATCGGCGAGCCCCATCAGCGCGGCGGAAATGGTGGATTTGCCGGCGCCGCTCTCGCCCACCAGGGCCAGGGTCTCGCCCGGAGCGAGATCGAGCGACACGGCATCGAGGATCTTGCGGCTGCCGCGATGCAAAGTGAGGTCGCGGACCTCCAGCAGGGGCGCGCTCATGCGTCTTTCCTCAGCTTGGGATCGAATTCCTCGCGCAGCCCGTCGCCGACGATGGACAGCGCGATCAGAAGAAGCGCCAGCGCCAGCCCCGGCATCCCCGACATCCAGGGCGCGAAGCTGACGAAGCCGCGCCCTTCGGAGATCATCAGCCCCCAATCGGGCGTCGGCGGCGTGACCCCGATGCCCAGGAACGAGAGCGAGGCCGAGACCAGGATCGCCTCCGAGACCCGGATCGTCATCTGCACCAGCAGCGGGAAGATGACGTTGGGCAGGATGTGGCGGCGGATGATCTGCAGGCGCGGGATGCTCATCAGCGCGGCCGCCTCCACGAACAGTTGCACCTTCACCTGCAGCACATCCGCCCGCACGATCCAGGCGAAGGGCCCGACCATGGAGAGGGCGACGGCGATGATCACCTTGTCCACCCCCTGCCCCAGAATGGCGATGAAGGCCACCGCGAGGATCAGCGAGGGCAGCGTGAGGATCGCGTCGATGATGCGCATCAGCACCCATTCGAGCCAGCCGGTGGCGAGCCCGGCCGCGATGCCGAGCACCAGCCCCCCCGCCGCCCCGATCCCGACCGAGCACAGCCCGATCAGCAGCGCATAGCGCGCCCCGAAGATGATGCGGCTGAGAATGTCCTGGCCGTAGCTGTCGGTGCCCAGAAGATGCGCGCCGCCGGGGGGCGCCATCATCGCCTCGATCGACTGCTGCACCGGGTCGAAGGGCGCGATCCAGGGCGCGAACAGCGCGCAGGCGAGGTAGCCCGCCGCAACCAGCAGCGCCAGCGTGAAGAACGGCCGCCGCAGGAAGATGCTGCGCCGGGCGCGCGGCGCCGGGAGGGGGGCGGAGGTGGTATCGGTCATGGGTATCTCCCTCGCCTCAACGCGGCTTCAGGCGCGGATCGAGCAGCGGATAGGACAGATCGACCAGCAGGTTGATCACCAGAAACAGCACCGCGGTGAGCATCACGCCCGCCTGCACCACGCCATATTCGCGCCCGAGCACCGCGCCGGTGAGCGCCTGACCCAGCCCCGGGAGAGAGAACACGGTTTCCGTCAGCACCGCGCCCTGCAGGATATTGCCGAGCTGCAGGCCGATCAGCGTGACGAGCGGCATGGCGATGTTGCGCATCGCATGGACCCAGATCACCCGCCAGCGCGGCTCGCCCCGGGCGCGGGCGGCGGCGATATAGGGCTGCGCCAGCACCTCGATCAGCGAGGCCCGCGTGACCCGCACGATCATGCCGATGAAATAGGTGGAAAGCGTCAGCGCCGGCAGCACCATGTGATACATCCCGGTCGCGAAATCCTGCCAGGGCGGCACGAAGCCCATCACTGGGAACAGGCCGAATTTCACGGCGAGGAACCAGATCAGCAGGATACCGAGGAAGAACGAGGGAAATGCCGTGGCGGTGAGCGACAGCGCCGCCGCCGCGGCATCGAAGATACTGTCCTTGCGCACGGCGGAAAGCACGCCGAGCGGCACGCCCACCGCGATGGCCAGAAGGATCGAGCAGGCGGTGAGGGTGAGCGTGACCGGCAGCGCCTCGCGCACGATATAGGTGAAGATGTCGGTGCGGGCGACATAGGAGGTGCCCCAGTCGCCCGCCACGAAACTGCCGAGCCAATGCAGATACTGGGCCGCCACCGGCCGGTCGAGGCCGAGCGCGGTCTTCAGCTCGTCGTAGCTCTCCTGCGAGAATTCCGAGCCGAGCATGAGCATGACCGGGTCCCCCGGCGCGGGGGGGGGGGGGCGGGGGCCCGCCCCCCCCCCCCCGACCCGCCCCCCCCCGGGGGGGTCTCTCGGGGGGGGGGGGCCC
>NZ_JAYRZN010000006.1:0-18027 GCF_041916475.1 Paenirhodobacter sp. | reverse complement strand
GCATGACCGGGTCCCCCGGCGCGAGCTTCAGCAGGCTGAAGCTCGCCACCGAAACGATCAGCAGCACGACCGCGGTCTGGAAGATCTTGGCGGCGGCCCAGTTCAGCATCAGGCGAGGCTCACGGTATGCAGGTTCACGAGGTCGCACGGGACATATTCGAAGCCCTGCACCTTCTTTGAGAAAACCTTGTAGATCGGCATGTGGGCGAGCATCGCGACCGGCGCCTCGTCCATCAGGATATCCTCGGCCGCGTAATAGAGCTTCGCGCGCGCGGGCACGTCGAGGATCTTCTGCGCCTGCGCGCAGAGCTCGTCGAACTTCGGATTGGCCCAGCCCCAGTAGTTCCACGATCCGCCCGACTTGAACTCCGGATAGAGGGTTTCATCGGGGTCGAGATCCGCCACCCAGTCGAAGTCCAGCATCTCGAAATTGCCGTCCTTCATGCGCTGCACCCAGGCCGCGGGCTCCAGCAGCTCCAGCTTCACCTTGATCCCGATCTGCGCCAGCATCGGGGCCACCACCTGCGCCACGCGGGTGCCGACCGGCCCGCGCTCGGCCATGATATAGGTCACCTCGATCTCGCCCTGGTTCGCGGCCTTGGCGCGGAATTCCTTGGCTTTGGCCAGGTCGAAGAACTGGCCGCGGCCGCTTTTGGCGATGTCGGGGTCGTAGAAGCCGGTCATCGGCGGCGAGATCGGCGTGTAGGCCTGCTTCGCCACGCCGAAATAGGCCTGTTTCAGCAGCGTCTCGCGGTCGATCGCGAAGGCCACCGCGCGGCGCAGGTTCACGTCGTCGAAGGGGGGCTTGCGGGTGTTCATGCCCACATAGGTGTAGTTGCCCTCGATCTCGCCATACATGTCCACCGTCGGGATCGCCTTGACCTGGTTCACCAGCTGCATCGGGCAATCGTTCATGCCGTGCACCTGGCCCGAGATCAGCGCCGCAACCGCCGTCGCGGGTTCGTCGATCATCACGAAGGAGGCCTTGGCGAGCTTCGGCAGGCCGGGCTCGAAATAATCCGGGTTCGCCTCCAGCTCGATCGAATCGTTGTCCTTCCAGGACACGAACCGGAACGGGCCGGTGCCGACCGGGTTGCGGCCGTAATCCATGCCGTATTTCTGCACCGCTGCGGGCGAGACGATCGTCCCGGCGCGGCCGGTGGAGCCGGTGAGCGCCACCGGCAGGAAGGCGTAGGGCTCCGAGAATTTCAGCCGCACGGTCAGCGGATCGACGATCTCCACCTCGGACAGGAGCGCGAGCTTCCAGGCATGCGGCGAGGCCGGCGTGCCCGATTTCACCCGCATCAGCGAGAATTTCACCGCCTCGGCATCGCAGGCCGTCCCGTCGTGGAATTTCACGTTGGGGCGGAGCTTGAACAGATGGGTCTTGTCGTCTTCCAGCGTCCAGGTTTCGGCGAGATCGGGCACGAAGGCGACCTTCGTGCCATCATAGGTGACTTTCAGCAGGCCGCTGTGGATATTGTTGATCACCTGCACGGCCGAAAGGAAGAAGGTGAAATGCGGATCCAGCGTATCGATATGCTTCAGCGCGGCAATCTTGATATGCCCGGCCTGGGCGGCGGCGGCCGGCATCGGCAGCCCGCCCATCATCGCCGCGGCCGCACCCGCCCCCATGCCCAGCAGGACGCTGCGCCGGCCAAACCGCGCCGCGAGGCGATCTGCGAGAATGCGCTTGTGGTCGATATCCGTCATGTCTTCCATCTTCCTTGCCCTGGTTCCACGAAATGATCCGCTTGCAGCCTTCCGCGCGGCGTCACGGTTTCTTGTGGAGCAAGGCACCATAGATATGTATACAAATACAGTGAAAGATATCCAGCAGAGATGTTAAGCATGCAATTGAACAATAGATATGCAGATGACGTGCACTCAGCACTGATTACAGGCATCGTTGAGGGGAAGTACCTTCCGGGGGACGTGCTGAACGAAATTCCGCTGGCGGAGGAATTCGGCGTCTCGCGCACCCCCGTGCGCGAGGCGCTGCAGCGGCTGACGGCGGCGGGCCTGGTGGAGCGCGGCCCGCGGCGCGCGGTGATCGTGCGCAAGATGGACCCGGCCACGCTGCATGCGCTGTTCGAGACGATGGGAGAGATCGAGGCTCTGGTCGCACGCTTCGCCGCGCTGCGGATGAGCGAGCTGGAGCGGCAATCGCTGCAACAGATCGTGGAACAGGGCGAAGATCCCACGGCGGATTACGCCGAGATCAACACCCGCTTTCACAGCATCCTGCGCATCGGCGCGCACAACCCGATCCTTGCGGATCTGCTGGAAGATCTGGAGCTGCGCACCATGCCCTGGCGGCGCGCGCAGTTCCGCCACCGGGCCGACCGGATCCGCACCTCGCAGGAGGAACATCGCGCCATACTGGCCGCGATTCAGGCGCAGGACGGCACCGAGGCGCACCGGCTGATGCGCAGCCATGTCGCGGCCTCGCTGCGCACGGTTCTCGAATTCCTGGAGGCGAGCGGGCGCTAGCCGATCAGCCGCACCAGCGCCTCGATCCGGCCGCGCAGCTCCGCCTTCAGCGCGCCGAGCGTCATTTCCTCGCGCAGGGCGAACAGGGTGAAGGTTGCGTTCAGATCGTTGAACAGCATCAGCCCGATCGCCCCGGCATCCACCCGGGCGGGCAGCGCCCCGCGCAGCTGCAGTGCCCGCATCATCGCCACCACCTGCGCCGCGAGCCGCTGATCCAGATCGTGATAGCGGCGCGAGAACGGCGTTTCGGGATGCTGGATCGCCATCGCCATCGCCGTGCGCCACATCTCCTTGGTCAGATAGACCAGCGAATGGTCGTAATAGGTGAACACCAGCTGCGTGAGCGCCTCCACCACCGATCCGGGCGGCGCGGCCACCACCGCCTCGCCCTGGTGCAGCACCTCCTCGACTTCCATCCCCACGATCGCCAGCAGCAGATCGGCCTTGTTCTCGAAGTAATTGTAGAAGGTCCCGACGGAGACCTCGGCCGCCTCGGCAATCGCGTCGATTCGGGCCGCGTCATAGCCCATCTGCCCGAAAAGCGTGCTCGCCGCCTGCAGGAGGCGGTCGTTGCGGCGGGCTTTCTGTCTCTCGCGCAGTCCGGCCATACCGATCCCCCTGTCTTTCAAAATTATTATTGACTGCAAAAATGAACGCGTTCAAGTTTTTTGTCAGAAAGGGCCGCACAGACGCGCCCGCACCAACAGGAGACCGAGATGAAGCTGACCACGACCTGCGCCGCCGCGGCGCTGTGCCTCGCCCTGCCCGCACATGCGGCGGATCTGAACGCGCTGATCTGGTGCGACCATGCCGATCCGGCGCTGCTCGAGCCTTTCGAGAAGGCGCACAACGTGCGGGTCAACACCAAGGAATTCGAAGGCACCGCCTCCGGGCTGACCATTCTGGAGCAATCGCAGCCCGGCGATTGGGACGTGATGGTGATCGACGCGGTCGATGTGGGCCGGGCGGTGGAGCGCGGCCTGTTTGCGCCGCTGCCCGCCAATGAAATGGCCACGGCGGATTTCTTCCCGCAGCTGGTGCTGGACAAGAACAACACCGTGGATGGCACCACCTATGCTGTGACCGAGAAATTCGGCTACAACACCATCGCCTACAACAAGGCCAAGGTCGACCCGGAGGACATGAAGAGCCTGAAGGCGCTGTGGTCCGGGAAATACGATGGCCGGATCGCGGTCTATGATTACTACCTGCCGGTGGAGGGGCTGGTGGGCCTCGCGCAGGGGGTGGCCACCAAGGACCTGGATGCGGCGGCGCTGGCGGGGCTGAAAGAGCCCCTGTTCGCGCTGAAGAAGGCCTCGAAGCAGGTCTCCGACGTGGTCGGCAGCCAGACGGCGCTCGCCACCGGCGAGGTGGACATTCTGGTGGGCGGCGGCGAATGGCTCACCGCGGTGCTGCATTCCGAAAACCCGGATCTGGACTGGACCATCCCTGCGGAAGGCGGCCTCGTCTGGGCGCAATCGATCGCCGTATTGAAGGACAGCACGCAGCCCGGGCTGGCGCTCGACTTCGTGAAATACATCACCTCGCCCGAGGGGCAGGCGCGGCTCGCGACCTCGTCGTGTTATTGGGGGATGCCCGCGAACCGCAAGGCAGGAGACCATCTCAGCGCGGAGCAGAAGGCGATCCTGCGGTGGGACGACCAGGAGGCCTATCTGCAGCGCGCACAGCTTTATCCGGTGCCGGATGCGGCCACCGACAGCGCGATGCAGGACCTCTGGACCGACATGCTGCAGCACTGAGATGAGCATCGAGCGGCAGGAGCGCCGGCAGGGGCTGGCGCTGGTCACCCCGGCGCTGGCCTGGACGGCGGCCTTCTTCGTGCTGCCCTTCGCGGCGATGGTCTGGATGAGCCTCGCACATCTGGACGGCCGCGCGCTGGTCCCGGGCCCGGACCTGGGCAATTACGCGCGCATCTTCGGCGATCCCTCGTTCCTGCGCGGGATCCGGGTCTCGCTGGAGACCACGCTGATGGTCACGGTGCTTTCGGTGCTGCTGGCCTGGCCGCTGGCCTGGATCATCGCGACGCGGGTGCCCGCGCGCTGGCGGCGGCTGGCGCTTCTGGTCGCGGTGCTGCCATTCTGGACGTCCTATGTCGTGCGCTCCTATTCCTGGGCGCTGGTGCTGGGCGAAAAGGGCGTGGTGATGAACGCGCTGGTGGGCCTTGGCCTGCTCGCGCAGCCGGTGCAGATCATGGCCACCCGCGCGGCCACGGTGATCGGCTTCGTGCATTTCTTCGTCATGCTGCTCACGCTGACGATCTATGCCAATCTGGTCCAGCTCTCGCCCAATTATGCCCGCGCGGCGGAGGACCTCGGCGCCAGCCGCTGGCAGGTGATCCGGCTGGTGATCCTGCCGCTGACCCTGCCCGGCGTGGTGACGGGCGCCTTCCTGACCTTCGTGCTCTGCATCGGCGATTACATCACGCCCCAGATCCTCGGCGGCAACAACGAGCTCGGCCTGCCGCAGCTGATCATGCTGCAGCTCGGGCGGCGCGGGGATTACCCGATGGCCTCGGCGCTGTCGGTGGTGCTGATGGCGCTGGTGACGCTGGCCTATGCGGCCTGCGCGCGCTGGCTGCGGATGGAGCGGGTCTGATGCGCATCCTGTCCTGGGCCTATCTGGTGGCGGCCTTTGCCTTCATCCTGCTGCCCGTCGCGGTGCTGGTGGTGTTTTCATTCCAGGACGGGCGGCTGCCGGTGCCGCCGTTCCGGGGCGCCACGCTGAAATGGTATGCGGAGGTGCTGTCGGACCGCAAGCTGATGGCGGCGCTCGGGAATTCGGCGCTGGTGGCGCTCGGCTCCTCGGCGGTGGCGCTGGTGCTGGGCTTTCTTGCGGCTTCGGGGCTTGCGCGGGTGGCGCTGCCCGGCTCCGCGCTGATGCGCGGGCTGCTGGTCGCGCCGATGACGGTCAGCACGCTGATCATCGGGCTCGGCCTGCTGCAGATGTTCAGCCAGGCGGGCCTCGGCCCCTCGCTGCTTACCACGGCCATCGGCCATGTCGTCATCAACCTGCCGCTGTGCTTCTCCATCCTCTACGCGGCGATGGGCGAGCATCAGAAGAACGCCATGCGCGCCGCGCGCGACCTTGGCGCCTCCGAATGGCGCGTGCTGTGGCTGATCTCGGCGCCGATGCTGGCGCCGGCGCTGGCCGCAGCCTTTTTCCTCTCCGTCACCTTCAGCTGGGACGAGTTCATCGTGGCCTTCCTGCTCACCCGGTTCGACGTGACCCTGCCGGTAGAGATCTGGTCGATGCTGCGCTCGGGCCTTTCGCCGCGCACCAATGCGATCGGCGCGCTGGTGTTTCTGGTCTCCATCGCCATCGTCGTGGCGCTGGAGCTCACCCTGTTCAGAAAGGCGCGCACATGACCGCCGACGTCACCTTCGAGGCCGTGAAGCACAGCTTCGGCACCTTCACCGCGCTGCACCGCGTGGATCTGACCATCAATGCGGGCGAATTCATCGTGCTGCTCGGGCCCTCCGGCTGCGGCAAGACCACGCTGCTCTCGATCCTCGGCGGTTTCCTCACGCCGAGCGAGGGCCGCGTGCTGATCGGCGGGCGCGACATGACCCGCGTCGCCCCGAAGGACCGCCCCACCACCACCATGTTCCAGGATTACGCGCTGTTTCCGCATATGACGCTGCGCGACAATGTGGGCTTCGGGCTGCGGATGCGCGGCGTGGGCCGGCGCACGCGTGATGCGAAGGCCGGGGAGATGCTGGAGATGGTGGGCCTCGCCGACAAGGCCGGGCGGCGGCCGCATGAGCTTTCGGGCGGGCAGCGGCAGCGGGTCGCGCTGGCGCGGGCGCTGGCGGTCTCGCCCGAGGTGCTGCTGCTCGACGAGCCGCTGGGCGCGCTCGATCTGAAGCTGCGCCGCCAGATGCAGGAGGAGCTGAAGGCGATCCAGCGCCGGGTCGGCACCACCTTCGTCCATGTCACCCACGATCAGGAAGAGGCGATGGCCGTGGCCGACCGGATCGTGGTGATGAATCAGGGCCGGATCGAGCATTGCGGCACGCCCGAAGAGGTATATCTGCGCCCGGCCACGCTGTTCACCGCGAATTTCATGGGCGAGGTGAACCGGATCCCGGTGGCCGCGGGCGGGCAGACGCCGCTCGGCCCGCTGCCGCTGCCCACGGGCGTGCTGTGCCTGCGCCCGGAATCGGTGGGGCTTGCGGGGGAGCTGCCGCTCGGGCCCGCGCGGCTGGAGGAAGCGTCGTTCTTCGGCGCCTATCTGCGCTGCCATTTCCGCCCCGTGGCGGCGCCCGAAATGCCGCTTGTGGCGCATCTGCCGCAGGGGCATGCTCCGGCCCCGGGCGCCGAGGTGGCGCTGTTCGCCAGCAACCCCGTGGTGCTACCCGCAGAGGCCGCATGAGACGCATCCCCCCCGCCGACTGGTACCGCATCCGCCCGGTGGCGGATGGCATCACCCATATCGACGAGCCCTTCATCCAGGAATTCTACCGCTGCAACATCTGGCATGTGCGCGGGCGCGAGCGCGACATGCTGGTCGATAGCGGCATGGGCGTGGTCAGCCTGCACGCCTGGGTGCCGCTGGTGAGCGAACGGCCGCTGGACGCGGTGGCGAGCCATACCCATTTCGACCATATCGGCTGCCATCACGAATTCCCCTGCCGGCTCTGCCATGCGGCCGAAGCCGATATTCTGGCCGCACCCACCCGCGAAAACACCGTGGCCGCGGGCTATGTGGCCGATACCATCTTCGATGCGCTGCCGCCCGAGCCCTATCACTCTGCGCGCTATACCGTGGCGGCCGCCCCCGCCACGCGGATCCTGCACGATGGCGATATCATCGACCTCGGCGACCGCCATTTCGAGGTGATCCACACGCCGGGCCATTCACCGGGCGGCATCGCGCTCTGGGAGGCGGCCTCGGGCGTGCTGATTTCGGGCGATATCCTCTATGACGGCCCGCTGATCGAGGGCGAAAGCGCGCGGGAGCAGGCGCAATATGTGGCCTCCCTGCGGCGGCTGCGCGATCTGCCCGCGCGGGTGGTGCATGGCGGGCATTTCCCCTCGTTCTCCGGCGCGCGGCTGCGGCAGCTGATCGACGACTGGCTGCGCGCGAAGGGCGCCTAGCCCGGGAACACCTCCGCCAACAGCCGCAGGAACAGCGGCAGGATGCCATTCTTGCGGCTGGTGTCGTCATAGGCGGCCTGAAACGGCGCGGTATAGGCCAGCAGGTCGGGGCGCAGCGCACGCATCCGCCCCGCCGCCACGAAGGGCTGCGCGTAATGCCCGGGCAGGTAGCCCAAGAACCGCCCCGACAGGATCAGCCGCGCCCCCGCCTCCATATCGTTCACCACCGCGCGCGGGGCCGGGATCGCGAAGATCTTCATGTCGCGCGAGCCCCAGTAATCGCGCGCGACGATGCGGTGGCGCTGGATGTCCTCGATCTCCACCCGCTCCTGCGCATAGAGCGGGTGCGCGGCGCCGCAGTAAAAGCCCTGAGTTTCGGCATAGAGATCGCGGTAGGCGAGCCCGAGCGCGACCTTCGGGAAGCTGGCGATCGCCGCCTGAAGCTGCCCCGAAACGACGTCGCGCAGCAGCTCATGTGGCGGCCGGGTGACGAGCGACAGCGTCACCCGAGGCGCGGCATCGGCGAAGCGGGCAAACAGCCGCTCCAGCGGCGCCGCCGGATCGGAGATCGTATTGTCGGCGAGGCCCACGGCGAAGGTGCCGGTGAGCTCGCCCTTCAGCCGCCGCACCCGCGCCTCGAATTGGCCGATGGAGCCCGCGAGCCGGCCATATTCCTCATAGACGGCGCGGCCCTCCGGCGTGAGCACGAAGCCGCCGCGCCCGCGCCGGCACAGCCGCACGCCGAGCCGCGTCTCCAGTGCGGAAAGCTGCGTGGAGATGGTGGCGAGCGACAGGTTCAGCACGCCCTGCGCCGCCGAAAGCCCGCCCGCCTCCACCACCGCCTGAAACACGCGCAGCATCCGCAGGTCCATCGCGTCGAAGGTCATGAGCCGCCCCGATAACTTCAGAAATACCAAAGTAAGCTATGATAGAACGTAATTCATCGAAAGCATCATCCGCGCTATTCAGGCCCTGTACCAACAAAGGATCTGGATGATGACCTGGGCGATCTCCTCGGAAACCGGCGTTTTGCGGGACGTGCTGCTGTGCCGCCCGGACCATTATGAATGGATCCCGTCGAACGACATCGCGCGGCGGACGCTCGATGAGGGCCGCCAGGCGGACCGCCAGACCCTGATGGCGCAATATGCGGAGATGGAATCGGCTCTGGAGACGGCCGGCGTGACCCGGCACTACCTGACCCCCACCGAGGGCCTGCCCTATCAGATCTATACCCGCGACAGCTCGCAGATGACGCCCTGGGGGGTGATGATCACGCAGATGGAGCGCCCCCAGCGCCGCGGCGAGCTGGGCGAGATCCTTTCCGTTTATGAAAAGCTCGGCGTGCCGCGCTGGAAGGTGGCGAGCCAGGGCAATGTGGAGGGCGGCGATATCCATGTCATCGGCCGCAACCTCATGGCGGTGGGCTATTCCGGCGGGCGCACGGAGAAATCGGGCGCGCTACAGCTCTGCGCCTGGTTCCGGGAGCAGGGATGGGAGGCCATCGCCGTGCCCTTCGGCGAGCATTTCCTGCATCTGGACGTGATTTTCTGCATGCTGAACCAAGAGGTCGCGGTGGCCTGCACCGACGTGCTGCCCGATGAATTCCTGGAGTGGCTGGCGCGCCACGGCATCCGCACCCTGCCGGTGAGCTACAAGGAGGCGATGCATCACATGGCCTGCAATGTGCTCGCGCTCGGCAATGACCGCATCGTGAGCCCGCGGCACTGCGCCCGGATCAATGCCGCGATGCGGGCCGAAGGGTTCGAGGTGCTGGACCCGAACCTCGACCAGTTCGCAGCGGGCGGCGGCTCCATTCACTGCATGACGATGCCGCTGCGGCGCGACCCGCTCTGAGCGCACACCCCGTCTGCCAGCAAACGCCAGGCGGGGTGCGATGGGGCTTCAGGCGTCCTGCGCGGCGCGGAAGCGGCCATAGGCCTCCAGCGCGCGTGCGCGCCCTTCGGCCAGGGCCGCATCGCCGCGCACGGGCTGCCAGAGCGGCCGGAGGGCCCAGCCCGGCGGCACGCTCTCCAGATAGGCGCGCGCCTCCGGCCCCGGCGCGCCCATCCAGCCCGCGAGCCAGCGGCGCCGGTAGGCCGCCTTCGGGTCGTATTGCTGGGCCTGTTTCTCCGGGTTGAACACGCGGAAATAGGGCGCCGCATCCGGCCCGCAGCCCGCCACCCATTGCCAGTTCATCGCATTGGCGGCCGGGTCCCAGTCGGTCAGGCTGTCCTCGAAATGGCGCAGGCCCAGCCGCCAGTCGGTGAGGGCATGCTTGGTGAGCCAGCTCGCCACCACCATCCGCACCCGGTTGTGCATCCGCCCCGTCACGCGCATTTCGCGCAGGCCCGCATCCACCAGCGCCACGCCGGTCTCGCCGCGGCACCAGACGGCGTGATCGGGGTTTTCCGCGCGCCAGGCAAACCCCTCCCATTCCGCGCGCCAGGCGCGCTCGGGCAGGGCCGGGAAATCGATCAGCAGGTGCCAGGCGAATTCGCGCCAGATCACCTCCGACAGGAATTTCCCGATCCCCGCCGCCTGCGCCGGGTTGGCCTCGGCCGCGGCCATCGCCGTGGCCCAGATCTCGCGCGGGCCGATTTCGCCGGTGGCGAGATAATCAGACAGGCCGGAGGTGGCCTCGATGTCGGGCCGGTCGCGCTCGGTGCCATAGCCTTCGGCATGGGCCAGGAAATCCGCGAGCCGCGCCTGCGCCGCCTCTGCGCCCGCTGGCAGGGCGAAGCGCGCCAGCACCGCGCGGCCGCGATACATATCGGGCGCGAGATCGAGGCTGCGCAGTTCCTCCCCCTCCGGCCCGCCTTGCCACATCGCAAAGCGCGCGGGCGCCGCGGGGCCGGGTCGATCCGCCCCCACCGCCTTCAGCGCCCGCGCGAAGGGGGTATAGACCCGGTACACCCCGCCCTGCTGCGTGCGCACCATCCGCGGATGCACCACAAGATGCCCGGCATGCAGCACCAGCCCCTCCGGCCCGAGCGCGCGGCGCACGCGCTCCTGCAGGGCGCGCATCTGCGGCGCGGGCCAGTCGGCCTGATGCACCCGGCGCGCGCCGGTGCGGCGCAGAAGATCGGGCAGCATCCGCTCCGGCGCGCCGCGCAGCACGCAGACCCCCTGCCCGCCTCGCCGCCGCAGCACCGCATCGAAGGCCCGGAGCGCCTGCTCCAGCCGCCAGCGGCTGGCGGAGCCCTGCGCCATCAGCAGATCGTCCACGAAGAACACCGGCAGGAGCGGCCCATCCGCCAGCGCCGCGCAGAGCGCCGCCGCATCCGTCAGGCGAAAATCGCGGGTGAGCCAGAGAATGCCGGGCGCGCTCATGCCATCCCCGCCGCATGGGTGAGCTCGAGCTGCACCACGTCGGTGCGCCCGGTGGCGAAGGTGGCAGCACAGCCATCCAGATAGAACTGCCAGCCGCGCAGGAAGCGCTCGCCATAGCCCAGCCGCCGCACCCGCGGCGCCTCGGCGAGCATCCGGTCGCGCCAGATCCGGCAGGTGCGCGCATAATCGTCCCCGAACGAGAAGCTGTTGCCCAGCGCCAGCCCCGCACGGGCGGCCTCGCGCGCCATCACCGCATTGCAGGGCAGCATGCCGCCTGGGAAGATATGCTGGCGGATGAAATCCGACCGCCGCCGGTACAGCGAAAATTCGGCATCGGGCACGGTGATCGCCTGCAGCACGGCGCGCCCGCCCGGCGCGAGCCGCGCCTTCAGCGTGGCGAAATAGGCGGGCCAGTAGCGCTCGCCCACCGCCTCGATCATCTCGATCGAGACGATATTGCTGAACCGGCCGGTCACGGCGCGGTAATCCTGCAGCCGGATCTCGGCGCGCCCGTCGAGGCGGGCATCGGCATAGCCCTTCTGCGCCGGAGACAGCGTGAGCCCGGTGACACGGCGGCCCTGCTCCGCAGCCGCCTCGGCAAAGCCGCCCCAGCCGCAGCCGATTTCCAGCACGCTCTCTCCGGGCGCCAGCCGCGACAGGATCCGCGCGTTCTTGCGCGCCTGGGCGCGCTCCAGATCGTCGCCCTCGGCAAACAGGGCCGAGGAATAGGTCATGCCCCGGTCCAGCCAGAGCTGGTAGAATTCATTGCCCACGTCGTAATGCGCGCGGATGTTGCGCGAGGCGCCCCGCAGGCTGTTGCGCCGCAGCACCCGGTCCATCACCGCCATGCGCAGATTGGCGAGCCGCCCCGGCGCGACCCAGCCCTGCAACCGGTCTGCGTTGCGCAGCGCGCAGGTGAGCAGCCCCTCCAGCGAAGAGCTTTGCCAGTGCCCGTCGATCCAGGCCTCGCCGAAGCCCACATCGCCGCGCGCCGCCAGCCGCGGCAGCACCGACCAGTCGCGGATCTCGAGATCGACCTCGGGCCCCGCCGCCCCGAAGCGATGCGTCGCACCATCGGGCAGGCGCAGCGACAGCCGGCCATGGTCCAGCCCCTCCAGCGCGGAAAGGAAACGTGTGGTCAGGCTCATCGGCTGATCTCCTGTTCGGGGGCGGGGGGCAGGCGCCGGTAGCCGGCCCCCTTCAGTTTCAGGCGCAGCGCCTGCCAATAGATCAGCGCCAGCACCCGCAGCGACCCGCCCGGCCGCGCGAGCGCCGCGCGCAGGATGGCACGATTGCCGAGCGGGGAAAACCGCCCCGACATCGCCGCCTCCAGCCCGTTGGCGCCGTCGATCTGGCGGATGCGGATCGCGATGCGGTCCGGGTGCAGGGCGAAGCCGAAGTGATACGCGCCCCGGACATCCTGAAACGGCGAGACATGAAAGACTTTGGCCGCGCGCAGCGGCGTATCGGCCGCGATCGGGGCGAAGGCGGGGGCATGGCAGAGGTAGCTGTGGCGCTGGCCGAAGGTGTTGTTCACCTCGGCGATCACCGCGATCAGCCGGTCCTCCTCCAGCACCATCCAGAAGCTGACCGGGTTGAACCAGTGCCCGAGGAAGCGCGGCTGCGCGAGCAGGCCGAGCACCATGCCGGGCCGCCGCGCCATCCCGGCCGCCGCGAATTGCTCCCAGGCCCAGGGCGCGCCCCGGCCGGTGCCGCGCACCCCGCCATGATCGGCGTCGCGAAAGCCCATCAGCCCGAAGCGGTTGTGCGCCAGAAGCGCGGGCGGGCGCATGGTTTCGGGCGCCAGCAGCACGAAATCGGCCCGGTACCGGAAGGCATGGCGGAGCACGCCGCGCCGCGCATGGCGCACATCGGCGCGCAGATGCAGCACCTCCCCCTCTTGAAGCCGCCCCGCGAGCGTCATGGCCGCACCTCCTGTGGCAGCAGGCGCCGCGCAATCCGCACCGCGGAGGCGAAGCCGTCCTCGTGGAAGCCGTTGCGCAGCCAGGCCCCGGCGAACCAGCTGCGCCGCTGGCCCTGCATCGCGCGCAGCGCCTCTTGTGCGGCCAGCGCCGCCGCATCGAACACCGGATGGCGGAAGGTGACCTCGTCGTAGATCGCCTCCTCCGGGATCGGGGCGCCCGGGTTCAGCGTCACGAACAGCGGATCGTCCTGCGGGATGCCCTGCAGCCGGTTCATCCAGTAGCTCACGCCGATACCCGCGCCCGGCGCCGCACCATCGCGGTAGACCCAGGAGCTCCAGCAGCGCCGCCTCAGCGGCATCACCCCGGCATCGCGGTGCAGCACCGTGCGGTTCGGCTGGAACCGGATCGCCGAAAGCGCCGCGCGCTCCTCGGGCGCGGCATCGCCCAGCAGCGCCAGCGCCTGATCGGCATGGGTGGCGAAAATGACCTGATCATAGGTTTCGGCCGCGCAGCCCTGCGCCTGCAGGCGGACCCCATCCGGCATGCGCAGGACGGAGCGCACCGGCGTTCCGGGGCGCAGCTGCACCCCCTCGCGCCCGAGCCAGCCGGTGAGCCGCGCGACATAGGCCCTGCTGCCGCCCGCGACCGTCCACCACTGGTGCTGCCCGGATTTGGACATCAGCGCATGGTTGCGCAGGAAGCGCAGCAGCGCCTCTGCCGGAAACGCCCCGACATCGCCCGCGGGCGTGGACCAGATCGCGCCGCAGATCGGATAGAGGTAATGATCGCGGAACCGCCGCCCGAGGCGCATTTCGGCCAGAAGCCCGGCGATGCTCTGCCCCGGTTGGGCCGCGGCCTCCGCCCCGGCATTGAAGCGCAGGATATCGCGGATCATGCCGTGAAACCCCGGCGAGATCAGGTTCCTGCGCTGCCCGAAAAGCGCATTGCCCGAGCGCAGCGCATATTCCAGCCGACCGCCCTGCAAGGATACGCCGAAGCTCATGTCGCTGCGCGCGACGGGCACATCGAGATCGCGGAACATCGCCGTCAGATGCGGGTAGTTCGCGTAATTGAACACGATGAACCCGGTATCGACAGGCTGATCGCCCCGCCGCCCGGCCAGCACCGTGCGCGCGTGCCCCCCGAGCCGCGGCTCGGCCTCATAGAGCGTCACCGCATGATGCCGGGCCAGAAGCCAGGCCGCGGCCAGCCCGGAAATACCGCCGCCGATGATGGCGATCCGCTGCGGCGCGCCGTTGCTCAGATCGAAGGCCATGGGCCGTCCTCCCGGATATTTCTGAGGTTACGCAGCAGGCGCATCGGCGGATCACCCGCGGCGAATGATCCGCCCGGCTGCCGCCTGCGTATCCCTGCCATGAACGAGAACCTGCCTCTGGCCGAGCCCGATGATCCGCCCCGGGCCGTTCCGCGCTTGAATGCGGCGCGGCAGCGCGACACCATTGGCGCGTTCATGGAGAGCCCGCCCGTGCAGGACAGCCCCTATAGCGAGATGACCGCCGCGCTGATCGCCGTGCGCGACCGGCGCGACCGCGATGCCTTCGCGCGCCTGTTCGACCATTTCGCGCCGCGGCTGAAGGCAATGCTGATCCGCGGCGGGCTGCGCGATGGCAGCGCCGAGGACGTGGTGCAGGACGTGATGCTGACCGTCTGGCACAAGGCCGCGCAGTTCGACCCGCACCGCGCCGAGGCACAGAGCTGGATTTACCGCATTGCCCGCAACCGCCAGATTGACCTTGCGCGCCGCAGGCCGCTGCCGCTGCCAGAGCCGATCGAGGAGCCTGAAGGCGCCGAGCCCGATGCCGCGCAGATTCTGGCCCTGCAACAGGAGGTGGGGCGGCTGCGCGCGGCGCTGGCGCGGCTGAGCCCCGAACAGGGCCGCGCCCTGCGCCAGGCCTATATCGACGAGCTGCCGCACAGCCAGATCAGCCCGGCAACCGGATTGCCGCTGGGCACGATCAAATCGCGGATCCGGCTGGGGCTGGAGCGGCTGCGGCACGAGCTGAGAGACCTGAAGCCATGAGCGCGATCTGTCATCACATCCCCGAGCACCTGCTGCAGGACTATGCCGAGGGCCGCCTGCCGCATCCCTTCGCCGTGGTCGCGGCCGCGCATCTGTCGATCTGCGATGCCTGCCGGGCACGGCTGGAGGCGGAGGATCTCGTCGGCGGCACTTTCCTCGAAGAGCTGGAGGGCGCATCCCTTGGCGCCGGCGCCCGGGCCCGCGTGCTGGGCGCGCTGGATGAGCCGCCGCCCGCCCTGATGCGCGGATCGGGCATCTTCCCGGCGCCTGTGATGGCGGCATTGGGCGGCCATCCGCCGCGCTGGCGGATGCTGGGCGGCGGGATCCGCCAGCAGATCCTGAGCGCCGATGACAGCGGGTCGCTGCGGCTGCTGTATATTCCGCCCGGGCGCGCGGTGCCGGAGCATGGCCACGGCGGGCTGGAGCTGACGCTGGTGCTGCAGGGCAGCTTCGCCGATTGCGAGGGCCGCTTCGCGCGCGGCGATATAGAGGCCGCGCACGACGGGATCGACCATCAGCCCGTCGCCGGGGCGGAGGGGCCCTGCATCTGCCTGGCCGCGACCGATGCGCCGCTGCGGTTCCATGCGCTGCTGCCGCGCCTGCTGCAGCCGATGTTCCGGATCTGAGCGATGCTGCCGCGCCGGGATGCCCGCATCTGGATCATCGGCGCCAGCGCCGGGATCGGGGCGGCGCTGGCCCGGGCACTGGCGGCCGAAGGCGCGCGGCTGGTGCTCTCGGCGCGCGATGCGCAGGCTCTGGAGGCGCTGGCGCAGGACTGCCCGGGCGCCCGGGCCCTGCCGCTGGATCTGGCCCGGCCGGGGGCGCTTGCCGAGGCTGTGGCGGACCTCGCCGCGTCCTTCGATGCGGTGATCTGCACGGCCGCGCTTTATGAGCCCGGGCCTGTCGCCGAGCTGGACCCGGCGCAGGCGGAGCTTCTCGTGCGGGTCAATCTGCTTGGCACGCTGGAGGTCGCGCGGCTTTGCCCGCCGCTGCTGCGCCCGGGCGGGCAGCTGGTACTGTTCGGCTCGGTCGCGGGCTATTTCGGCCTGCCGGGCGGGCAGGCCTATTCCGCCACGAAAGCCGCGGTGAACAATCTGGCCGAAACATTGCGGGTGGAGCTGGCGCCGCGGGTGGATGTGCGGCTCGTGTGCCCGGGCTTCGTGCGCACCCGCCTGACGGCGCGGAACCGGTTCCGCATGCCGGGGCTGATCACTCCGGAAGAGGCTGCGCGCCACACCCTACGCGGGCTTCGGGGGCGGCAGTTCGAGATCCACTTCCCGAAGCGCCTCACGCTGGCGATGAAGCTGCTGCGGCTCCTGCCCTATGCGCTTTCGCTGCGGCTGACGGCGCGCCTGCTCAGGTAAACCTGCCCGAGATGAGCGCAACGCCCACCCAGGCGGAGACCCCGGTCAGGACCGTGCCCCAGGCCAGATCCACCGCCACCTGCTGCCAGGACCAGGCGGCAAGAGTGGCGTAATTCGTCATCTCATAGGTGCCGTAGCATAAAAAACCGAGCACCATGCCCCCGAGCAGCGCCTGCGCCGGCTGCTGCACACGCAGGGCGGGCAGCGAGACCATCCACAGCACCCCGGCGACATAGACAAGGTAAAACACCGCCGCAGGCCCGATGCGCAGCGGCGAGGCCAGCAGCGCCGCCACATGGCGCTCGAACACGGGCCGCACGATGTACCGGATACCGATCATATCGAGGCCAAGAAAAACCGCGGCCGTCACCAGATAGAGCATTCCCGCCTGAGCCATTGATCCTCCCGCGCTCTCGGTATGGATACGGCTTGGCCGGGCGCCCGGATCACCTACGAGGCATCCAAACCGGGTCACCATCCACATCATCCCGCAGGAAATAGCTGCGCGTGACTGTCCGCGAAGCAAAAGCGCGAGGAATCGTCCGGCAGAGGATAAAATCCGCTTGCGCATCCCGACCGGGGGCTCTATAGCCCGCCTCACGCAAGGCGAAAAGATCGCGCCGAAGCGAACGGTGGGGCCATAGCTCAGTTGGGAGAGCGCTTGAATGGCATTCAAGAGGTCAGGGGTTCGACTCCCCTTGGCTCCACCAAACAAAACAAAGACTTAGACAGCATAAAGCCCCGCTCAAAAGGCGGGGTTTTGCTTTGGGGGAACACCGGGGGAACAGGCAGTGCGCGCCGGATCAGGCCCGGTTCTGCGCTTTCAGCATCACGGAGCTTGCGGGCCTCGTGGATCTCATCGCGGCGAATTCCGAGGTCGGCGGCAGTGGCGGGGGGCATGTTTCCGTTACCAACATGCCCGGATGATCCGGGATTGTTCTGCCGGGCGCCACCTCACCCCGTTCCTGCGCGGCATCGTATTCCTCAGCCGCAACACGCGCGCGGGTCAGGCTCTTGTGCTCTTGAAGATCACCGGAGGCGGGTGTTTACCTTCCTGACAGATCCGGGAACAAAACCGCTGGTAGCTCGGGGCTTCCTTTGGCAGGGGCTGGTCGCAATGCTCGCAATGCCGCACGGGGGCCGCGCCGCGCAGCGCTGCCCGCTCGGCCACAACACGCGCGTGGCGCTTGGCATTGTGGAAGTCATCGCAGCAAAGATCGTCGCAGAACTTCTTTCTCGCATGGGATTTCGCGGGCAGTTCCTTGCCGCATTGCAGGCAAAGCCGGGGGCCGATCACCGCCCTACGCTTATCACGCGCCACCCGTCGCTTGGCGTTCTTTTCCTGATGCCTGACTTGCATTGCCGCCCATCGGCATTCAGGGCAGCAATAGCGCGCCGTAGCGGGCGCCTCGATCGGCATTTCGCCCCCGCACCAGGCGCATTTCGTGTCCATAACGTCCAGATCTTCGGCCTTCATAGTGCCCTCGCTGCCCGTTTCACGTCCGCCTCGGCCTTCGCGCGCATTTGCAGGGACCACCGCACCTTGCAACCCCGGGTAGCCGATCTGCCGACAGACCCGTTCCAGAGTCTGAACCACGTCCTCGCCCCGGTAAGCAAATCGTGGATCCGTCGCCGGGCAATAGCGCGAATGGATATCCACGATGGTCAGGATCCGCAGTTTCTTGCCCAAGGCGAGCTGGTCATGGACAAAATCCATCGCCCAGACCTCGTTCGGTCCGGAGGCCTCCTGTCG
>NZ_JAYRZN010000005.1:0-115791 GCF_041916475.1 Paenirhodobacter sp. | reverse complement strand
CATGAAGGACAGCAAGGTCATCGTCGCGATCAACAAGGACGAAGAGGCGCCGATCTTCCAGGTCGCCGATTTCGGCCTCGTCGCAGACCTCTTCACCGCCGTCCCGGAGCTCACGCAGAAGCTCTGAGACAATCCGCTCAAAATGAAAAGCCCCGCCACAGGCGGGGCTTTTTGCATCAGAGGCTGGCCCGCCAGGCGCGCCATCCGCCAAACGCGGTGATATCCTCCGCCCCGGCGATGGCATGGGCTTCCGCGAGGAAGCACGAGACCTCCCGCCCATCCGCCAGCGTCACCTTGCCGATGCCGAGCGGCGCCGGGATCCGCGCCACGAAGGCGCCGAAGGCCGCGGGTGGCAGCGCCCAGAGTTCCAGCTCGATGCCGTTTCCGGCAAACCCCGGGTCGAAGACCATGCCGGGTTTGGGCGGCGCCGTGCCCGGCAGGCTATAGAGCCGGTAGCCCGGTGCCGTGCGCGTGGTCTCAAGGTGCAGCCCGCCCGGGCCGGTCAGCTCATGGTTCAGCGCCATGCCGGAGAGATGCGCGCCCACGGCGGCAATGACCAGCCAGCCTTCCGGCACGCGCGTCTCGGGCGCCGGGACGGGGGCACCGCGGCTGCGGCCCATGCCGCAGGCGGCGGCGTGATGCAGCGCGGCCGCGAAGGGCAGCAGCGCATCGTCGGAGAAGGCGGGCCCCACGAGCTGCACCCCGGCGGGCAGCCCCGAAGCGCCAAAGCCGCCCGGCACGGCAATGGCCGCATAGCCCAGCAGATTCGCGAAATTGGTATAGAGCCCGAACGCGCTGTTCTTGCCGATCGGATCGGCCAGCATGTCGGCGACGGTGTGGCGCGTGGGCGAGGTGGGCAGCATCAGCATGTCCACCGCCTCCCAGACCGGGGCCACCTGCTGGCGCAACGCATTGAGCCGATAGAGCCCGCGGAAGGCCTCGACCGCGGTCTTGCCGCGCGCGCCTTCGATGATCCGGCGCACGGTCGGGTCGAAGTCTTCGGCATGGCTGCCGAGGAATTCCTCCACCGCCGCCAGCCGTTCGGCCACCCAGGGGCCATCGTAAAGGAGGGATGCCGCCTCGCGAAAGGGCGCATAATCGAACGGGACCAGCGTGGCCCCCAGGGCCTCGGCCCGGGCGCAGGCGGCGTCATAGGCGGCCGCGATCTCGGCATTGCCGTAGAAGTTCTTCTCCGCGCCGGTGAGGACCCCGATCCGCGGCCGCGCTGGCAGCGCCACGGGGGCGGCCATGCGCGAGAACGGATCGGCCGGGTCGTAGCCCTCCATGATGCGGCGCACCTCGGCCGCCTCGGCCACGGTTCCGGCGAATATTGTGATCACGTCGATCGAGCGGCAGGCCGGCACCGCCCCCGTATTGGGCACGAGGCCGGGCGTGGGCTTCAGCCCCACGAGATTGTTGAACATCGCGGGCACCCGGCCGGAGCCTGCTGTATCGGTGCCGAGCGCGAAGGGGCACAGCCCCGATGCCACCGCCACCGCGGAGCCCGAGGAGGACCCCCCCGAGACATAGGCCGCATCGAACACGCAGCGCGGCGCGCCATAGGGCGAGCGCGTGCCATTGAGCCCGGTCGCGAACTGGTCGAGGTTGGTCTTGCCGATGACGATGGCGCCCGCCGCACGCAGCCGCGCGACGGTGGTGGCATCCGCGGTGGCCGGATAGGCATAGGCCGGGCAGGCGGCGGTGGTCGGCAGCCCGGCGACGTCGATATTGTCCTTCACCGCGAAGGGGATGCCATAGAGCGGCAGCCCCTCCGGCCCGCGCGCCATCAGGGCGCGGGCCTCTGCCCGCAGGGTCTCTGCGGGCGTTTCGGTGATGAACACGGCGCGGTCCGCGAGCGCGTCGCGCCGGGCGATCACCTCCTCCATCAGCTGAAGGGGCGTGGTTCCGGCGGCATAGGCGGCGCGGATCGCGTCGATGGTCAGGAATTCGGGCAGCATCATTCGGTCTCCAGAACGGCCAGGATATCGCCTGCATGGACGGTGCGCCCCGGCGCGGCGCGGGTTTCGCGCAGGATCCCCGCGGCGGGGCTCCGCACGGTGATTTCCATCTTCATGGATTCGACGATGGCGATGGCATCGCCCGCCGCGACCCGGCCGCCGGGCGCCACCAGGTATTTCCACACATTCCCCGGCACCGGGCTCTCGACGCCGGTGCAGCCTTCGGGGATGGCGCCGGTATCGAGCACGCCGCCGTCATCGGCCTCGAACTGATCCAGGCCCTCGGCCTTCCAGCGCGCGCGCTCGGCGTCGAAGGCAGCCTGCTGGCGGGCCTTGCCCGCGGCCACCTCGGCCGGGTCCTGCGCAGCCTTTTCGGCGGCCCAGTCGAACACGCCCTCCTCGATGCGCACATCGTAGCGGCCATGCGGGAAGGCTTCGCGATATTCCGCCAGCTCCGCATGGCTGACCGGGAAGAACCGGACCTGATCGAAATGATCCAGCAGCCAGGGGTTCTGCGCGAAGGATTTCGTGCGCCGCCAGGTGTTCCACATCTGGATCGTGCGGCCGAAGAGCTGATAGCCCCCCGGCCCCTCCATGCCATAGATGCACATGTAGGCGCCGCCGATGCCCACCGCGTTTTCCGGCGTCCAGGTGCGGGCGGGGTTGTATTTGGTGGTCACCAGCCGGTGGCGCGGGTCCACTGGCGTCGCCACCGGCGCGCCGAGGTACACATCGCCGAGCCCCATCACCAGATAGCGCGCATCGAAGATCGTCTGCTTCACCGCGTCTTCGTCGGGCAGGCCGTTGATGCGGCGGATGAACTCGATGTTCGAGGGGCACCAGGGCGCGTTCGGCCGCACCAGCTCCTGATACTTGCGCATCGCGAGCTCCGCCTGCGGGTCGTTCCAGGACAAGGGCAGCCAGACGGTGCGCGAGGGCACCTTGACCTGATCGGCGCTCGGCAGGGCGGCCTCGATCCGGGCCAGCTCGCGCAAGAGGTCCGGGCGGGAGATCTTCTCGCGGTCGTAGTGCAGCTGCAGCGAGCGGATTCCGGGGGTCACATCGAGCATCGGCAGGTCCGCCTCCGCCACCGCTTGCATCAGGAGCTGCACCCGCAGGCGCAGGCCGATGTCGAGCGTCATCGCCCCGTATTCCACCAGCAGGTCCTCATCGCCCTGACGGCGGTAGGTGGCGCCGAAGGTCCGCCCGATCAGGCGGTTTGCCCGCAGCTCCGGCTCCGCCATGACATTTTGCAGCACCGTCATATGCGGGAACACCGAATAGCGCTGGAAGACCACGCCGCGGTCGGGCCCGGGCTCGGGCGGCAGCGGCGCGCCATCCAGCGTGATCGTGCCGCGGGTGGGCTGCTCCTGCCCAAGCAGCATGCGCAGGAAGGTGGTCTTGCCGCAGCCCGAGGGGCCGACGAGGGCGATGAAGGCGCGCGGTGCGATCTCCAGGTCGATGTTCTGCAACACCACCTGTTCGCCATATTCCTTCCACAGGTTCTGGACGACGATGCTCATTTCGCGCGCTCCAGCTCGGACCAGGGGAAGGCCTTGCGGCGCAGGAAGGTCAGGCCGAGGTCCATCGCCACGGCAAGGAGCGTGATCCAGGCCACATAAGGGAAGATCATATCCATCGACAGGTAGCGCCGCACCAGGAAGATGCGGTAGCCCAGCCCCGAATCCGCCGAGATCGCCTCGGCCGCGATCAGGAACAGAAACGCCGGCCCGAGCTGCAGCCGGAGGCTGTCGATCAGCCGCGGCAGGATCTGCGGCAGCACCACGCGCAGCGCGATCAGCCAGGTGCTGGCGGAGAGGGTTTCTGCCTTGATGATCTGTTCGCGCGGCAGCAATTGCGCGCTGAGCGCGAGGTCGCGGATCAGGAGCGGCGCGACCCCGATCACGATCAGGGTGATCTTGGACACTTCGCCAAGGCCCAGCACGATGAACAGGATCGGCAGCAGCGCCAGCGGCGGCACCATCGACACGAAGGCCACGAAGGGGGCGAGCAGCGCCCGCACCAGCGGCAGGATACCGTTCAGCATCCCGAGCACCAGCGCGATCCCGGTGGCGATGCCCAGCCCCGCAAACAGCCGCCCGAGGCTCGCGGCCGTATCCGACCACAGCAGATAGGCGCCCGTGCGCTTGTCCTCGGTGAAGGCCATGGTCTGCACCGCATCGCGCAGGCTGGTCAGCGCGGGCAGGAGCTTGTCGCCCGGGTTTTCGGCGAGGCGTGCGGCCGATCCGGCGGCATAGGCCAGCAGCAGCGCAAAGGGCAGCACCGCCAGGACGATCTGCGTCGCCCGGCTTGGCCTGCGGTTGATGATCCGCATGATGTCCCCCGGATTACAGTGCGCCGTCGGCGGCCTGTTGCATCCAGCCGGCATCGAAGCGCAGCTTCACATTGCCCGCATCGCCCATCACCTTGCCGCCCGGCAGCTCGATGCCGATCACATCGGCCGAGGGCGCGCCGGCGCCGAGGAGGCCCTTGTCGCACAGGAAGGTGCGCACGTGCTCCATCGTGGTTTCGAGCTCGGGCGAGGCGGTGAAGGCCACGGCATCGGCGGGCTTGTCATAGAGCCGCGTCGCCGCGAGCTGCGCCTCGAACCCGGCCTGATCGGTGCCGGAGGCGGCCCCCATCGCGGCGCGGGCGGCGGCGCCCTCGGCGGTATCCGAGGTCATCAGCTGCGCGGTCTCGTACCAGATCCCGGCGAGGGCCTTGCCGAAATCGGGGTTGTCCTTCAGCACCTCGGTATTGCCGACCATCAGGTCCAGGATCTCGCCCGGGATCATGGAGCTGTCGAAGACGCTGTGGGGATCGGGCAGGGCGAGGATCTCCGAGACCATCGGGTTCCAGGTGACCATCGCCGTCACATCCGCGGTCTGGAAGGCGCCGACCATGTCGGGATCGGCGGTGTTCACCACCTTCACGTCGCGCTCGGCCAGGCCCACGCTGCCGAGCGCGCGGGCGAGCAGGTAATGCGAGACCGAGAATTCCACCAGGTTCACGCTCTGGCCCGCGATGTCCTTCAGCGCCGCCTTGTCCTTCAGGATCACCGCGTCATTGCCGTTGGAGAAATCGCCGATGATCACCGCGGTGGTATCGACCCCGCCTGCGGCCGGGATCGAGAGCCCGTCCATATTGGTCAGCGTCACCGCATCATAGGCCCCGGCGGTGTATTGGTTGATCGACTCGACGTAATCGTTGAACTGGGTCACTTCGATCTTCAGGCCGTATTTTTCGGCCATTTCTGCGCGATGCCATGATCGGCGACATAGCCCCAGGGCATCCAGCCCGCATAGATCGACCAGGCGACCTTGAAATCCTTCTTCGGCTCGGCCGAGGCCGGGGAGACGGAGAGAGCACCCATAGCGATCAGCGAGGACAGCAGGGCGGTGCGGCGAGTCAACATCGTTCATTCCTTTCATTCAAGAATAAGGGATGAACGGACCATCGTTCCGCCAATCCCTTGGCTGGACGAGGTCTCCCGGGCTTTTATCCCGCCGTGCGCCGAACGGGATGCCTCCCCGCCGGTGGCAGCTCTCGGACCAGACACGTTTCCGCCGGAACCCTAGCCGCCAACTCTATGAGACCTGCATGCCCGACGGCTGCTGCGTGGGTCAACCCTGCGGGCCGGTCAGGCTGCAGAAATGCCCGTTTCTGGGCGCCGAGGCGGCAGGAGGTGCGCTGTTGCGGCGATTTTGGGCGCTTTCAGGACGGATTATTGCGTCATCCGGGCCGGGAGCTGCGGCGGATGTCGATTCGCGGCCTGCGGTCTGCTTGACCGCGAATCTGCCCCTGCCGTAGTCTGCGCCCATCGGGGCGCCGGATCGGGGATCGATGAGCGCATGAGTGGCGGGCGGATGCCGATCGGCGCGCTCTGGATCGACGGAGCGCTCGGCTGGCTGGAAATCGCCTCGATCCGGAGCTTTCTGGATCTGGGGCATGATTATGTGCTTTATACATATGGCACGGTGCCGAACCTCCCCGCGGGCGCCACGCTGCGCGACGCGCGCGAGGTCTGGGATTGCGCCCGCATCCTGCGGCACGCGAAATCCGGCAGCCCGGCGCTGCACACCGATATCTTCCGCACGATGATGGTGCGCCAGACCGGGCGGGTCTGGGTCGATACAGATATTCTGGCGCTGCGCCCGTTCGGGCGGGAGCTCGGCTGGTACATTGGCCACGAGCGGATGGACAAGACCGAGCTCGGCTCCGCGGTGCTTGGTCTGCCGCCCAAAGCGCGGACGCTGGCCAAGCTGCACGGGTTCCTGACCGATCCGGCCCCGATCCCGCCCTGGCTGTCCGCGCGCAGCCGGGCCACGCTGCGGGAGGCCGCGCAGGCGGGGCAGCCGGTGCCTGTGGAGGAGATGCCCTGGGGGACGTTCGGCCCGCGCGCGCTGACCTATTTCGCCTGCGAAACCGGCGAGATCGCGCAGGCGCAGCCACAGGAGCGCTTCTTCCCGGTCGCGTTCCGCGACAGGAAGGCGCTGATAGACCCGGCGCGCGCGCCGGAGCTGGGCGCGCGGATCGCCGCGGCGGGGAGCCATTGCGTGCACCTCTATTCGCGCTGGCTGCGCAAGGCCTGCGCCCGCTTCCCGGATGGCCTGCCGCCGCGCGAGAGCTGGCTCGGCGCCTGGTGCGCTGAACGCGGCCTTCTGCCCGCGCCCCCCGATCCGCTGGAGCCGCTCGCGCGGCGCCGCGCCCGGGTGCCGGGCGGCGCGAACCGCTCGCGCCATGGCCGGGTGACGATCGTCACCATGGCCAAGGATGAGGGGCCCTATGTGCTGGAATGGGTGGCCTGGCACCATCTGCTCGGCTTCACCGATATCCTCGTTTATACCAACGACTGCACCGACGGCACCGACGAGCTGCTGGAGGCGCTGGCCGCGCATGGCCTGCTGACGCGCTGTGACAATCCGCCCTGGAAGGACCGCCCGCCGCAATCGCGCGCGCTGCACTGGGCGCAGGAGCATCCGCTGGTGCGCGCATCGGACTGGCTTCTGGTGATGGATTTCGACGAGTTCCTGACCATCCGGGGCGGCGGCGTGGATGCGCTGATCGACCGGGTGGAGGCGCAGGGCGCCAGCGGGATCTGCTGCACCTGGCGGTTCTTCGGCTCGGGCGGGCAGGTGGCTTTCGACCCTGCGCCGGTGACCGGGCGCCTGACGCGCGCCGCCCCCGACCGCTTCGGCAAGGGCCATGGCATCAAGACGCTCTACCGCAACGATCCGAACCTGGTGATGGCCATCCACCGGCCCTATCTGCGCATGCGCTTCGCGCGCAGCCCGGAGGGGCGGGCCTATCCGCTGCACTGGCTGAACGGCAGCGGCGCCGCGCTGGATGGGCGTGCGGTGCGCTGGAAGCTCTCGGTGCCCGAGGTGGGCTACGATCTGGTGCAGCTGAACCATTATGGGGTGAAATCGCGCGAGGAATATCTGCTGCGGCGGCTGCGGGGCGATGTGCTCGATAACCATTCGAAATATGATGCCGAGTATTTCGGCCTGTTCGACCGGAACGAGGAAGAGGACCCTCCCGCGCCGGAGATGGCCTTGCGCCTGCGCGCCTTCATGGAGCGGCTGCGGGCGCTGCCGGAAGTGGCCGCGGCCTGCGATCTGGTGGCCGCGCGGCAGGAGGCCAGGCTCGCCCGGCTGCGGGCGCAGCCGGACTATGCCGCGCAGATGGCGGCGCTGCAACCCTATGATTTCAGGCACGCCGCCCGGCTGAAGCGGGCGAAATGAGCGCGGACCTGGCCCTGCTGCGCGCGACGCGCTTCGGCCCGGCGGAGGCGGCGCTGGCTGCGCGGCTGGAGGCCGTATTCGGGCCGGGGAACGTGGTGATCTGTGCCGATGAAAGCCGGGGGCGGGTGGAGACCGGCCTCTGGCCGAAAGCGTCGCTGACGCGGGCCCGGGCCGAGGCGCTGGCTGGCGGGCCGGTGCCGGCGGACTGGGGCTGGCGGATGGGGGATCTGTGCCATCTGGCCGTGGCCGAGGCGTTCGGGCCGCGCCCGCGACAATGGCTGATCGAGAACGACGTGCATCTGCCGCAAGATGCGGCGGCGGCCTTCGCGCGGATGGCAGCGACAGAGGCGGATTTCATGGCCTGCGACCTGGCGCCGCGGCCGGTGAAGCCGATTGCGGAGGCGATGACGGCGGTTCTGCCGCGGGCGGACTGGGGCTGCATCTTCGCCTTCAATAGGCTGAATGGCGTGCGCATTCCGGAGCTGCGCGCCCTGCGCCGGGCGCTGGTTCTGGCGCTGCAGGGAACCCGGCGCAAGATGCCGAACGACGAGGCCGTGCTGGCCAATCTGGGCGCGGTGCGGGGCTGGAAGATGGTCGATCTCTATGCCGCGCTGCCCGATGTGTTCGATAAGGCCTGGTTTGCCACCAACCCGCCGATGCTGCGCGAGGCCTGGGCGCAGACCGAGGGACGGATCGCCCATCCGGTTCTGAGCCAGGGCGAAATCATGGAGCGTATCCGTGACGGGAGCGCTTCCGGCCATCCGCAACCCTACAGTGAAGGGCGGCTGCGGCGCGTGCTCGCGGCACTTCCGCCGGAGCAGGCGGAGGCGCTGCGCTTTGCGCTGTCCGGAAAAGCCGAAAACATCTGAATCCATCCGCGAATCGCGAAAAATGCAGCCAATGGCAGATATTTTCCCTGATCCTCTCGGCATATTTGCGCCGTTTTAAACAGAAGCTTTACCTGCCCGAGGGACCCTCCTTGAGCCGGCTGCGTTTTCGGAGGAAGATGGCGTCCGCCAAAATCGAGCCCGTTGGCTCTAATCAAAAGGTGCTTTATGAAACGCAAGGTCACGAAAGCGATTTTCCCCGTCGCCGGTCTCGGGACCCGATTCCTTCCGGCCACCAAGGCGATCCCGAAAGAGATCCTGACCCTGGTGGACCGCCCGCTGATCCAATATGCGATTGACGAAGCTCGGGCAGCGGGGATCACTGATTTTATCTTTGTGACGTCGCGTGGAAAATCCGCTCTCGAAGATTATTTCGATGATGCGCCGGAACTCGAGGCCGCCCTCAACAAACCGTCGAAAGCCCATCTTCTGAAGCTTCTCGAAGCCACCAAGATGCATTCGGGCGAGATCGCCTATGTGCGGCAGAACCGTCCGCTCGGCCTCGGCCATGCGGTGTGGTGCGCGCGCAAGCTGATCGGAGACGAGCCCTTCGCGGTGCTTCTGACCGACGATGTGATCGCGGCCGAGAAGCCCTGCCTGAAGCAGATGATGGAAGCCTATGAGGAAACCGGCGGCAATATCGTCGCCGCCATGGAAGTGCCGCGCGAGCGGACCTCGTCCTACGGCATTCTTGACATCGAGAAGGATATGGGCGCGCTGGTCTCGGTGAAGGGCATGGTCGAGAAGCCGCAGGCCGAGGATGCGCCCTCGAATCTGGCGGTGATCGGCCGCTATATCCTGACCAACAGCGTCATGGAGAACCTCAACCAGCTGAAGCTCGGCGCCGGCGGTGAGATCCAGCTGACCGATGCGATCGCCGAAGAGCTGACGAAGGGCCATGACGTCTATGGCTGCCGCTTCCGCGGCCAGCGCTACGATTGTGGCTCCAAGGCCGGGTTCCTGCAGGCGACAGTGGCCTTCGGCCTGGCGCGTGACGATCTGCGTGAAGAGTTCGAGAATTTCCTCGGCGATATCATGGCGATGCGCTCGGCAGCGGAATAGGGGACAATGGAGAAATACGTTCTGGTGACGGGAGGTGCGGGCTATATCGGCTCGCACGCCTGCAAAGCATTGAAAAAAGCGGGATACACGCCCGTTACCTTCGATAATTTCAGCACTGGCTGGCGCGAGGCCGTGAAGTTCGGCCCGGTCGAGGAGGGCGATCTTCACGATCGCGCACGCCTCGACGAGGTCTTCGCCAAGTGGAAGCCTGTTTCGGTGATGCATTTCGCGGCGCTGAGCCTCGTCGGCGAATCGATGAAGGATCCCGGGAAGTACTGGCGCACCAACGTGCTCTGCGCGCTGAACCTGATCGAAGCGGCGCTCGATGCGGGATGCAAGAACTTCGTCTTCTCCTCGACCTGCGCCACCTATGGCGATCAGGACGGTGTGGTTCTGGACGAGAACACCCGGCAGATGCCGATCAACGCCTATGGCGGCTCGAAACGCGCGATCGAGGATATGCTGCGCGATTTCGGGGCCAGTCACGGCCTGAATTCGGTGATTTTCCGCTATTTCAACGTCGCTGGCTGTGACCCGGATGCCGAGGTGGGCGAATTCCACCAGCCCGAGACGCATCTGATTCCGCTGATGCTGGACGCCATCGATGGCCGCCGCCCGGCGCTGACCGTCTATGGATCCGATTATCCCACGGAGGACGGCACCTGTATCCGCGACTATGTCCATGTGTCGGATCTGGTCGATGCGCATGTGCTTGGCCTCGAATCGCTGCTGGCGGGCAAGGGGTCGGATGTCTTCTGTCTCGGGACGGGTTCGGGCTTCTCCGTGCGCGAGGTGATTGCCAAGTCGCGGAAGGTCACGAATCGCGAAGTGCCGATCGTCGAAGGTGATCGCCGCCCCGGCGATGCTGCCGTTCTGGTCTGCGGATCGACCAAGGCCGTGGAAAAGCTCGGCTGGGTTCCCAAGCGGCCGGAGCTCGACACGATGATCGCCGATGCCTGGCGCTGGCACCAGACCGGGCATTTCGACAGCTGACATGCGGCAAGCGGCGCAGTGGCGGGCGCGCTATCTGCTGCGCCGCAAGCGGCAATTGCTGCTGCTGCGCGCGTTCCGCCGCCGCCGGGAGTTGACCTCCGTGGCCGATCGCACTGCGGCGATCCGGCCCTAGGATATCTTGCTGTTCGCCTGCATGCGCAACGAAGCCGCACGCCTGCCATTCTTCCTCACGCATTACAGGCGCTTGGGCGTGCGGCACTTCCTCATCGTCAGCAACGACAGCACCGATGACAGTGTGACGCTGCTGCGCGGGGCGGCCGATGTATCGCTGTGGACAACCAGCCACAGCTATCGCGGGTCGCGCTTCGGCATGGACTGGGTGAACGGGCTGCTCGCGCGCTACGGGCATGGCCATTGGTGCCTGACTGTGGATGCGGACGAGCTGCTGCTTCTGCCGCATCACCAAACGCGTGGTTTGCCCGGGCTCACCGCCTGGCTGGATGGCCGCGGCGCACCGGCGATGGCCGCGCTGATGCTGGATCTCTATCCGCGCGGGCCGCTGTCGCAGGCGCAACGTGCACCGGATCGCGACCCGACAGAGGTGCTCGGCTGGTTCGATCCCGCGGGCTACGATTGGCAGCGCCAGCCCCGGTTCCAGAGCATCTCGATCCGCGGCGGCCCTAGGCAGCGCGTCTTTTTCGGCGATACGCCGCAGCAGGCGCCGCATCTGCACAAGATCCCGCTGATCCGCTGGCACTGGCGCTACGCCTATCTGAGCTCGACCCATCTCGCGCTGCCGCCCCGCCTGAATCAGGGGTTTGACGCGCGGTTGAACCTGCCGAGCGGGATCTTGCTGCACACAAAGTTCCTCGATCAGGCGATCGACAAGGCACGCGAAGATCAGCAACGGCGCGCCCATTTCACCCATGCGGAGGATTATGGCCGCTATTACGCGCGGCTGATTGCCGATCCCGTGCTCTGGACGCCGGAGTCCGCCGCCCTGCAGGGCTGGGAGCAGCTGGAAACCCTCGGCCTGATGACGCGTGGCGACTGGCGCTGATTGACCCGCGTTAGCGGTTTGTTTACTTCACTTCCAGAAAACCCCTCATCCGCCGGCATCCCAGAAGAGACCGCCCGTGAGCCTGACCACGCGATTTCGCCTGAGGAGAGAGCGCCGGCGCCAGCAGCTGCGCGGGTTGATGCGCCGCCATCAGTTGCGCCTGATCGCGGATCGCCGGGCCCGGATCGGGGCGGGCGCGATCCTCGCCTGCGTCACCCTGCGCAACGAGGCGATCCGGCTGCCCTACTTCCTCGAATATTACCGCCGCCTTGGCATCGGCCACTTCCTGATGATCGACAACCAGTCCGACGACGGCTCCGCCGATTATCTCAGCCGCCAGCCCGATGTGACTTTGTGGTCCGCCCGCGGCAGCTACCGTGCGGCGCAGTTCGGGGTGGATTGGCAGAACCATATCCTGCGCCACACGGCCGCCGGGCATTGGGTCCTGACCGTCGACCCGGATGAATTCCTGGTCTACCCGCATTGCGATACCAGGCCGCTTGCCGCCCTGACCGGCTGGCTGGACAATACCGAGCGGCGCTCTTTCCCGGCCATGCTGCTCGATATGTACCCCAAAGGGCCGGTCGATGCGCAGCCCTATGCCGCCGGGCGCGATCCGTTCGAAATTGCCTGCTGGTTCGATGCGGGCAATTACATGATCAGCCGCAATCCCTGGCTGCGGAACCTGTGGATCCAGGGCGGCCCGCGGGCGCGGATGTTCTTCGCCGAAGATCCCTGGTCCGCCCCCTCGCTGAACAAGATCCCGCTGGTGCGGTAGGAGCGGGGCTTCGTCTACCGCTCCTCCACCCACATGCTGCTGCCGCGGCAGCTGAACGTCACCTATGATGAATGGGGCGGGGAGATGGCGTCGGGCTGCCTGCTCCATGCAAAATTCCTGTCTCCCCTTACGCTGAAGGTCGCGGAGGAAATGCAGCGCGGTGAGCATTATGCCGGGTCGCGGGAATACCGCGCCTATCAGGGGCTGGCCGCGCAGCCGGATCTCTGGACCCCGCATTCCAGCCGCTATGCCGGCTGGCGGCAGCTCGAAGAGATGGAGCTGATCTCTGCGGGGGGCTGGGCATGAGCTTCGGCGTCGTCCTGCTATGCCACACCGCGCTTGAGCGTGCTGCGCAGGCTGCGCGCTTCTGGGCGGCGGGCGGCGCCCCGGTGGTGATCCATGTCGATGCGCGCGTGCCGCAGGCGGAGCTATCCCTGATGCAGGCGGGGCTGGCGGACCTGCCCGATATTTCCTTCTGCCGGCGCCGGAAATGCCATTGGGGCAGCTGGTCGCTGGTTGCGGCCACGCAGGAGGCGGCCGCGCAGCTGATCGCGCGCCATCCCGGCTTCGGCCATGTGCTGCTCGCCTCCGGCGCCTGCCTGCCGCTGCGGCCGGTGGCGGATCTCGCGGCCTATCTGGATGCGCGGCCCGATACCGATTTCATCGAGAGCGTCACCTGCGCCGAGGCGGACTGGGCCATCGGCGGCCTCGGGATGGAGCGTTTCACCCTGCGCTTCCCGTTCCGCTGGCAGACGCAGCGCGCGCTGTTCGATGCCTGGGTCGCGCTGCAGTGGCGCGCCGGGCTGCGCCGCAGCCTGCCGGCCGGTCTCGCGCCGCATCTGGGCAGCCAGTGGTGGTGCCTCACCCGCGCCACGCTGGAGGCGATCTTGCAAGACCCGCGCCGGCCGATGCTCGAGCGCTTTTTCCGCCGGGTCTGGATCCCGGACGAGAGCTATTTCCAGACCCTGGCACGCAGCCATTCCCGCCGGCTTGAGAGCCGCTCGCTGACCTTCAGCCGGTTCGATGACAAGGGCCGTCCGCAGCTCTTCTTCGACGATCATGCGGAGGTGCTGCGCGCCTCGGGCTGCTTCGTTGCGCGCAAGATCTGGCCCGGGGCAGCGGGGCTCTATGAGGCGTTCCTTGCGCCAGGCCCCGGCCTCGGCGCGGCGGAGCCCGGGCCGCAGCCCCTGCAGTACCTGTTCGACGGTGCCGCGCGCCGCCGCCGCACCGGCCGGGCGGGGCTGGTGATGCAGAGCCGCTTCCCCCGGATGGACCATGAAAACGGCAAGACCCGCGGCCCCTATACCATCCACCAGGGTTTCACCGACCTCTTTTGCGATTACCCCGGCTGGCTGGCGCGGCAGGTGCCGGGCGTGGTGCATGGCCATCTGTTCGCGGCCGGGCGCGCCGAATTTGCCGGGGGCGGCGGCGTGGGCCCCGGCGGGCTCCGCGATGCGATCGGGCTGCGCAACTACAATCCGCGCGGCTTCCTGACGAGCCTTCTTTGGAGCGCGGGTGGCGTGCCGCAGAGCTTCATGTACAGCCCGCGCGACCTGCCCGCGTTGGACTGGTTCGTGGCGAGCGATCCGAATGCCCGCATCGCGATCATCACCGGCGCCTGGGCGCTGGTGCTTCATCGCGCTGGCCTGCCAGTGGCGGAGCTGCGGGCGGAGGCCGCGCGGCTGCACCGGCTGGAGGCGGAGGAGCTGGAGATGCTGCGCTCGCCGCATGTGCGCGCGCAGGTCTCCGTCTGGAGCCTGGCCGAGGCGGCGATGGATCCGGCGCGGGTCCTGCGTGCGGTGGCGGGGCAGGCTGCTTCCCTGCCCGCGCTGCAAGACCTCACCGGGCTGTGCCGCTTCCTGCAGGACATGCGCGACGCGGGCCTGCCGCTGCGCCTCGCCGGGGAATTCCCCCCGGAGCCGGATGCCGTTAGGCTCGCCGCACGTCGGGCCGGGTGAGGGGACCATGCCACGGTTTGAGAGCTTCGTTCTGCTTGCGGAAATGCGTACCGGCTCCAACCTGCTGGAGGCGGCGCTGAACGCCCTGCCGGGGGTTTGCTGCCATGGCGAGGCATTCAACCCGGCGCTGCTCGGCTATCCGAAACAGACCGAGCTTCTGGGCATGACCCGATCCGCGCGCGATGCGGATCCGCTGGCGCTGCGCGCGCGGATCGTGGCGGCGCCGGGGCTCAATGGCTGCCGCTATTTCCACGACCACGACCCCCGGGTGCTGGCGCCGATGCTGGCCGACCCTGCCTGCGCCAAGATCATCCTTACCCGCAATCCGGCCGAGAGCTATGTGAGCCTGCAAATTGCGCGGGCGACCGGGCAATGGAAATTGGGCGATGCGCGCCACCGCAAGGCGATCCGCGCGGAATTCGAGGAGGCGGGCTTCGCCGCGCATCTGGAGGCGATCCAGGACTTTCAGATCCGGCTGATGCATGCGCTGCAGGTGAGCGGCCAGACGGCCTTCTATGTGGATTACGAGGATCTGCAGGATCTGGCGGTGCTGAACGGGCTTGCGGCCTGGCTCGGGGTCGAGGGGCGGCTGGCGGCGCTGCCCGATACGCTGGTGGTGCAGAACCCGGAGCCGCTGGAGGCGAAGGTCGCGAATTTCCGCGAGATGGAGCGGGCGCTGTCGCGGCTGGACCGGTTCAACCTGGCGCGCACGCCGAATTTCGAGCCGCGCCGCGGGCCGGGGGTGCCCGGGTTTCTGGCGGCGGGGGGGCTCCTCTATATGCCGCTGCGCCCCGATGTGCCGGGCGTGGCGGACTGGCTCGCGCGGCTCGGCCCAGTGGAGAGGCCGTTTTCGCAAAAGAGCCTGCGGCAATGGAAGCGCCAGCATCCGGGGCATCGCAGCTTCACCGTTCTGCGCCATCCGCTCCTGCGCGCGCATCTGGCGCTGCATGCCGTGCTCTCGCGCGAGGGGCTGGCGCCGGTGCGTGCCGTGCTGCGCGAGAGCTACGGCCTGCCGCTGCCTGCCACCCCCACGGCCGAAAGCTGGGCCCCGGCGCTGGAGGCCTTCCTCGGCTGGATGAAGGCCAACCTGAACGGCCAGACCAGCCTCGCGGCCCTGCCGCTCTGGGCGAGCCAGTCGGCGCTTTTGCAGGGGATCGGGCAATTCGCCCTGCCCGACCTGATCGCGCGGGAGGAGCGGCTTGCGCAGGATCTGGCCTGGCTCGCGCCCGGCGCGCCTGCCTTCGTGGCTGAGCCCGATCCGGTGCCGGTGCCGCTGGCCGCAATCTGCACCCCGTCCATGCAAAAAGCCGCGCGGGAGGCTTATCCGCGCGACTTCATGCAATTCGGGTTCTCGGATTGGGCTCAGGCCGCCTGAACGCCGCCCGTCGCCGCCGTCAGCACCGCATGCAGCGCAGCCGGATCGGTATTGGCGCGCAGCTTGGCGCAGACCTCGGGGTTGCGCATGGTGCGCGACACCAGCGCAAGCGCCTTCAGGTGATCCACGCCCGAATCCTTCGGCGCGAACAGCGCGAAGACCAGATCCACCGGCAGCCGGTCCACCGCATCGAAATCCAACGGCTTTTCCAGCCGCAGGAACACGCCCACGACCGATTTCAGCCCATGCAGGCGCGCATGCGGCAGCGCCACGCCATGGCCCACGCCGGTGGGCCCGAGCGCTTCGCGCTCCTGCAGGGCATCAACGGTCTGGATCGCATCCAGCCCGTAGGCTGAATGCGCAATGTCGCCAAGGTCCTGAAACAGACGCTTCTTGCTGGTAACGGTGGAGAGTACCTTCACCGCATCCGGCTTGAGCAGGTTGGAAAGATCCATCTGTCCTTTTTCCGCGTCCGCCATATCAGACGCTCACTTGCTGTTGCGCGGGTCGATCCAGCCGACGTTTCCGTCGTCGCGGCTGTAGACCACGTTCACCCCGCCATGTTTCTCGTTGCGGAAGACGAGCAGCGGCTTGCCGGCCAGTTCCATCTGCATCACCGCCTCGCCAACCGAGAGCGTGGGGACCCGGGTCTCCATCTCGGCCACGATTACGGGCGCGAGGCTGTCGCCGTCGACCTCGGTCTCGTCTTCTTCCGCGGCGAGCACATACAGGTCGGCCGAGGCGAATTCAACAGGCTGTGAACGTTCGCGCGAATGGTCCTTCAGGCGGCGCTTGTGGCGGCGCAGCTGCTTGTCCATCTTCTCGCGGCAGGCCTCGAAGGCCGGGTAGACATCGCCCGCGCGGCCGGAGGCCGAGGCGGTCAGCCCGGTGGACAGGTGCACGGTGGCTTCGCAGATATATTCATGCGCATTCTTGGAGAAAGTGACGGTGGCGTCGGTCGGGCGCTGCATGTACTTGTCGACCGTTGCGCCGAGCTCGGTTTTCACATGGCTTTGAAGAGCCTCACCGATGTCGAGCTGTTTCCCGCTGATCTGGTAACGCATGATTGCTCCTTCGCATCAGAGACCGGCCGCGCGGATCACCGCACGGCTGGCAGGTTGACCCTTTCGGGGATGGGCCGTGCGCGCCGCCACGGGACGACGGGGCCACAAAGGCTGCGGCGGCGTCGCTCGGAGGAGGAGGCGGTGTGTACGCATGCTTCCAATTTGGGAACGGATCGGCGCCGCTGTCAACGGGGGACAGTTGCTGCACTGCGGCACTCAGCCGATGCGGAAGTTTTCGCCGAGGTAGACGCGCCGCACATTGGGGTCGTTCACGACCTCCTCCGCCGTGCCCGACATCAGCACCTGCCCATCGTGCAGGATATAGGCGCGGTCCACGATATCGAGCGTCTCGCGCACGTTGTGGTCGGTGATCAGCACGCCGATACCGCGCTCCTTCAGGTGGCTGACGAGCGTACGGATCTCGTTCACGGCGATCGGGTCGACGCCTGCGAAGGGCTCGTCGAGCAGCAGGTATTTCGGATCAGCGGCGAGGCAGCGGGCGATTTCCACCCGGCGCCGCTCCCCGCCCGAAAGGGCGAGCGCGGGCGCCTGGCGCAGATAGGCGATGGAGAAATCGCCCAGGAGCTCCTCCAGCCGCTCGCGGCGGCGGTGCGGGTCCGGCGTCGAGATCTCCAGAATCGCCATGATGTTCTGCTCAACGGAGAGCCCGCGGAAGATCGAGGCCTCCTGCGGCAGATAGCCGATGCCCAGCCGCGCGCGGCGGTACATCGGCAGGCCGGTGGCCTCCACCCCGTCGATCAGCACCTGCCCGGCGTCGGGCTGGATCAGCCCGGCGATGGCATAGAAGCAGGTGGTCTTGCCCGAGCCGTTCGGCCCGAGCAGCGCCACGACCTCACCGCGCTCGAGGCGCAGCGAGACGTCGCGCAGCACCATGCGCTTCTTGTAGCTCTTGCGCAGGCGGCTGACGCCGAGCCCGGTGGCCTCGGTCATTTCTGCGTTCCCGGCTGCAGGATGGTGCGCACACGGCCGTCCATCTGCCCGGTGCCCGAGCGCAGGTTCACGCTCAGCTTCTGGCCCGACATCACGCTTTCGCCCTGCGTCAGCAGCACGTCGCCGGTCATCACCACCGTCCCGGCCGCGACGTCATAGACCGCCTCTTTCGATTCGGCCGCCTCCGTGGGCGAGACCAGCGTCACCCCGCCGGTGGCATGCAGGGTCTGGATCTTGCTGCGGTCGCCCGGCGCATAGCCGACATCGACCTGCGCCGCCTGCATGCGCAGCCCGCCCTGCACCACGAGCACATTGCCCTTGAACACGGCCGAGCCATCGCTCTGGTTCACGGAGAGGCTGTCGGAGGTGACCTCCACCGGCGCATTCGCATCCGCCTTCAGGCCGCCGAAAGCGACTTCCTGCGAAAGCGCGGGGCCGGCGGCCAGGGCGATCAGGGCGGCGATAACTGGGGAGAAGCGCATGAAACCCTCATTCCTCCGGCTGATATATCAGCTTCACGCCGCCATTGAAGACCAGATCGTAGGGGGCATCGGCGGACGGGCGGGAAAGTTCCATATTCCCGGCGTCGATCCGGCCGAGCGGGCTTTCGCCATGGACGGATTCCGGCGCTGTCACCCGGCTGCGATCGGTGGCCAGCGCCATTTCGGCAGAGCTCATCCGGTAGCCGGTCGAGGTCTGCATTGCGACCCCGCCGCGCAGCAGGATCTGGCCCTGCGACGGGTCGATCCGGCCGGTTTTCGCGGTGATATCGGCCACGAGCCCATCCTTCGCCTCGATCTTGGCGACCATGTCCTGCGCTGTGGCGCCGGTGTTGTTCGGGTCCGGCGTGGCGGCGGTGGCGCGCACCATCACCGCGGCGCCGTCCTCGGTCATCCCGGCATATTGCGGCGTGCCGATGCGCGGCTCCCGCGCGAGTTCTTCCACATTCACATTGGCATAGAGCGAGGCGGTCGAGGGATCGACCCGCTCCGACACCAGAAACAGCGTCGACAACAGCACCAGAGCCGCGAGCGGCAGCGCCACCTTGGCGAGCGCGACCACACGCGAATGGCGGTTGTCATAGCCCATCAGACGACCCCGGCGCGCAGGCAGTCGTGGATGTGCAGAATACCCACCGGGCGGCCATCGGCCACCGCGAACAGGCAGGTGATCTTGTAGCGGTTCATCTCGGCCACGGCGGCTTCGGCCAGGGCGCCGGGCGCAATGCCATGCGGATTGCGGGTCATCACTTCGGCCGCGGTATGGGAGAGCAGCCCGTCCATGTGGCGGCGCAGGTCGCCGTCGGTGATCACGCCGATCAGCAGGCCCGCGGCATCGGTCACGCCGACGACGCCGAAGCCCTTCTGGCTGATCACCAGCAGCGCCTCCGACATCGGCGCCTCCGCGGCCACCAGCGGCATGTCGTCATGCATCAGATCGGCGACCTTGGAGAGCCGCGCGCCGAGCTTGCCGCCGGGGTGGAAGGTGCGGAAATCCTCGGGGGTGAACTTGCGGTGTCGCATCAGCGCCACGGCCAGCGCATCGCCGAGCGCGAGGGTCATGGTGGTGGAGGTGGTGGGCACCACGCCGGAGCCATCGGCCTCGGGCGCCTGCGGCAGCACCAGCGCCACATCCGCCTGCCGCAGCAGGGTGGAATCGGGGCGCGAGGCCACACCGATCATCGGAATTTCAAAGCGGCGGGTATGCGCGATCAGATCCGCGAGCTCGGGCGTCTCCCCGGAATTCGACAGCACCAGCGCCACGTCATCCTGGGTGACCATTCCGAGGTCGCCGTGGCTCGCCTCCGCCGGATGGACGAATTGCGCGGGCGTGCCGGTGGAGGCGAAGGTCGCGGCGATCTTGCGCGCGATATGGCCGGATTTGCCCATGCCGGAGACGATGACCCGGCCGCGGGCGCCCAGGATCGTCTCCACCGCGGCGACGAAGCTGTTGCCCAGGCCCTCGCGCAGCAGGCGCAGGCCGGTCTCCTCATCCGCGATCACGCGGGCGGCGGTCTCGAGATAATTTTCAGTGATGGAAGATGTCATTCGGTTCCTCCCAACCCAGCAGGTCAAGCTGTGCCCGTGCGGGCAGGAAATCAAAACAGGCCCGCGCGAGCTCTGTCCGGCCCTCGCGTGCCAGACGCTCCACGAGAACCGCGCGCGCGCGGTGCAGATAAAGCACATCGGAGGCGGCATATTCCAGCTGCGCCTGGGTCAGCTCCGCCGCGCCCCAGTCCGAGGTCTGCTGCTGCTTCGAGATATCGACGCCGACCAGCTCCGAGAGCAGGTATTTCAGCCCGTGCCGGTCGGTGAAGGTGCGGATCATCTTCGAGGCGATCTTGGTGCAGAACACCGGCGCGGTGACCACGCCGAAGGCATTGTACAGCGCCGCCACATCGAAGCGGGCGAAATGGAACAGCTTCTCGGTGGCCGGATCGGCCAGCATCCGGCACAGGTTCGGCGCCGCGCTCTGCCCGCGCGCGATCTGGACCAGATGGGCATCGCCATCGCCTGCGGAGAGCTGCACGAGGCAGAGCCGGTCGCGGCGCGGGTCGAGGCCCATCGTCTCCGTGTCGATCGCGACGATCGGGCCCAGGTCGAGCCCTTCGGGCAGGTCGCCCCTGTGCAGTTGGATGGCCACGCAGGTTCCTTTCCTTCAGCTTTGCCCCCGATATACGCGCATCGCCCGGGCTGCGCCACCATCTGGATTTTTCCGCACGACACGCCATTTACTGTGACAGGAATCTGACGGAGACGCACGATGGCCAAGAGCTATGCGAAAACCCCCGAGGCGCTGGCGAAGCTGACGCCCGAACAATATCACGTCACCCAGGAGAGCGGCACCGAGCGGGCGTTCACCGGCGCCTATACCGACAATCACGACGCCGGGATCTATGTGGATATCGTTTCGGGCGAGCCGCTGTTCACCTCCGCCGACAAGTTCGACAGCCATTGCGGCTGGCCTTCCTTCACCCGGCCGATCGAGCAGGAGATGATCACCGCGTATCGCGACACGAGCCATGGCATGGACCGGATCGAGGTGCGCTCCAAATTCGCGGACAGCCACCTCGGCCATGTCTTCCCCGATGGCCCGCGCGATCGGGGCGGGCTGCGCTACTGCATCAATTCGGCCTCGCTGCGCTTCATCCCGAAGGACCGGATGGAGGCGGAAGGCTACGGCGATTATCTGGCTCAGCTGGAGGACAAATGATGGAAAAGGCGATTCTGGCCGGTGGCTGCTTCTGGGGCATGCAGGACCTGATCCGCAAGCTGCCCGGCGTGCAGGCGACGCGCGTGGGCTATACCGGCGGCGATGTCGCGCATGCGACCTACCGCAATCACGGCACCCATGCCGAGGCGATCGAGATCCTGTTCGACCCGGCGACGATCAGCTACCGGCGGCTGCTGGAGTTCTTCTTCCAGATCCACGATCCGACCACGCTGAACCGGCAGGGCAATGATATGGGCCTCTCCTACCGCTCCGCGATCTATTATACGGATGCGGCGCAGAAGGCGGTGGCCGAGGATACGATCGCGGATGTGAACGCCTCCGGGCTCTGGCCGGGCAAGGTGGTCACCGAAGTGGCGGCGGCCGGGCCGTTCTGGGAAGCGGAGCCCGAGCACCAGGATTATCTGGAGCGCTATCCGAACGGCTACACCTGCCACCGGATCCGCCCCGATTGGGTGCTGCCGAAGCGCGAGACGGTCTGAGCGGGGGCGGCGCCAAGGCGGATGGTTACACCTGCCACAGGATCCGCCCAAGCCCAGTCTGAGCGGGGCTCAGGGGCGGGCGGTGCAGCTTCGGGGCTGACCTTCGGTCATGAGCTCGCTCAGCGTGGCGTCCGCGCCCTTCGTCCACCATTCGTAGGGGCCGGAAACATAGCGCGCGCCGGAGCCGGCGGTCACGCCGACGAAGATCCGCTCCGCGCCGTCCAGCGTCAGGATCGCGAGGCTGTTCGCCTCGGTGTTGATGTATTGCACCGCGATCGCATCGCCGTCGCAGCTGTAGGCCAGGCGGGTGACGCTGGCCTCCGCGCCCATCGGCAGCGGGATCGAAAGCACCGCCTCGGCCTGAGCCGTGCCCGCGAGGGCGATCAGGGGGGCGATCAAAATGGGCAGGCTGCGCAGGATCATCGGCATCTCCCTCAGAAACATGTGGCGCGGCCGTCGGCGCGGATCGTCGCGGCCCCGTCCTGAATGGCATTGGCGCGCCGGTTCACGAAGCCTGAGGGCTTCGAGGCCGAACGCCCTTTCGGGTCGGGCAGGATCGCGGCCAGCAGTGCCGCCTGGCGCGGCGTGAGTTTGTCGGGCGAGGTCTTGAAATAGTGATAGGCGGCGGCATCCACGCCAAACACGCCCTCGGCGAATTCGGCGATGTTCAGATAGACTTCCAGGATCCGCCGCTTCGGCCAGACCAGCTCCACCACCGGCGTCAGCGCGGCCTCGACCGCCTTGCGCGGCCAGCTGCGGCCCTGCCACAGGAACACGTTCTTCACCACCTGCTGGGTGATGGTGGAGGCGCCGCGCTCGCCGCCGGCCTCCATCGCCTTACGGATCGCGACCATGTCGAAGCCCCAGTGGCGGCAGAAATTCGCATCCTCCGCCGCCACGACCGAGCGCGCCATCACCGGGGCGATGTCTTCCATCGCCACCCAGTTCTGATCGACGCCATCGAGGCGGCGCCCCTCGCTCCACATGTAGTAATTGGTCGGCGGGTTGATGAAGCGGAACAGCACCACCAGCGCCAGCAGGAAGGCCAGCGCGATCAGCCCGGCCCGCGCCAGCCGCCGGATGAGCCAGCGCCACGGGGCCGCTGCGCCACGCGCCGCCGCCGCGCCGGCCGCGCGGGTCCTGGTGGGGGAGGAGGGGGTCTTGCGCTCTGCCATGCGGCCATAAGTCATGCCGGGCCGCACAGGTCAAGCGGCCCGGAAAAAGGCGGAGCCTTGCGGCTCCGCCGGATGGGTCATTCCGCCGGCATCGCCTGCGGCTCGTCCGAGAGCGGATAGGGCAGGTGCTGCAGCATTTCCTTCGGGCAGACCTGCAGGAAGTTCGCCCGCTCGGTCTCCCAGTTCTGCAAGATGTCCTGCGCGCGCCGCGAGCCGGTTTCGGCCGCGTGGCGTTCGATCAGGCCCTTCAGCTGCGCCTCCCAATGCGGGTGGCCGATCCCTGCGGTGACGATGCTTTCGAGGTTCATGTAGTCCTCGGCCACGCCGTCCGGGTCGTAGAGATAGGCCATGCCGCCGGTCATGCCCGCGCCGAAGTTCGCGCCGATCCGCCCGAGGATCACCGCAATGCCGCCGGTCATGTATTCGCAGCCGTTGGTGCCGCAGCCCTCGATCACCACTTTGGCGCCCGAGTTGCGCACGCCGAAGCGCTCGCCCGCGCGGCCCGCCGCGAACAGGTAGCCATCGGTCGCACCATAGAGCACCGTATTGCCGATGATCGTGTTGTCGGAGGCCACCAGCGGCGAGGACATCGCCGGGCGCACCACGATCGTCCCGCCCGAGAGGCCCTTGCCGACATAGTCGTTGGCGTCGCCCGAGACCTCGATCTTCAGCCCCGGAGCCGCGAAGGCGCCCAGAGATTGCCCCGCAGAGCCGGTGAGCTTCACCGTCAGATGGTCAGGCTGCAGCGCGTTGCGCATCCCGAAGTTCTTGACGATATGGCTCGAGGCGCGCGTGCCGATGGTGCGCGAGGTGTTGCGCACGGCATAGGAGAGCTGCATCTTCTCGCCGTCCTCGAAGAAGCGGGCGCCGTCCTTGACGATCTCCGCATCCAGCGTGTCGGGCACGAAGTTGCGCGGCTTCGAGCGGTCGTAGACGATCTTGTCCCAGCCATCGACGGTGATCAGCAGCGGGTTCAGGTCGAGGTCATCCAGATGCGCGGAGCCACGGCTGACCTGCGTGAGCAGGTCCGCCCGGCCGATGATCTCGTCCATCGAGCGTGCGCCGATGGAGGCGAGGATCTCGCGCACTTCCTGGGCGTAGAAGGTGATCAGGTTCACCACCTTGTCCGCCGAACCGGTGAACTTCGCCCGCAGGACCGGGTCCTGCACGCACACGCCCACCGGGCAGGTGTTGGACTGGCACTGGCGCACCATGATGCAGCCCATCGCGATCAGCGCGGCGGTACCGATGCCGTATTCCTCGGCGCCCATCATCGCGGCCATGACGATGTCGCGCCCGGTGCGCAGCCCGCCATCCGTGCGCAGCGTGACCCGCTCGCGCAGCTTGTTCATCGCCAGAACCTGATGCGCTTCGGTCAGCCCCATTTCCCAGGGCAGGCCCGCATATTTGATCGAGGTCGCAGGCGATGCCCCGGTGCCGCCGTTGTGGCCCGAGATCAGGATGATATCGGCCTTGGCCTTCGCCACCCCGGCCGCAATGGTGCCCACGCCCGAGGACGACACCAGCTTCACCGTCACCTTGGCGCGCGGGTTGATCTGCTTCAGGTCATAGATCAGCTGCGCGAGGTCTTCGATCGAGTAGATGTCGTGGTGCGGCGGCGGGCTGATCAGGGTCACGCCCTTGGTCGAATGGCGCAGTCGCGCGATCAGCTCGGTCACCTTCATGCCGGGCAGCTGGCCGCCTTCGCCGGGCTTCGCGCCCTGAGCGACCTTGATCTCCAGCTCCTCGCAGTGGTTCAGGTATTCGGCGGTGACGCCGAAGCGGCCCGAAGCCACCTGCTTGATCTTCGCCGAGGGGTTGTCGCCGTTGGGCTCGGGCACGAAATGCGCCGGATCCTCGCCGCCCTCGCCGCTGTCGGACTTGGCGCCGATGCGGTTCATCGCGACGTTCAGCGTCTTGTGCGCCTCCGGGCTCAGCGCGCCCAGAGACATCCCCGGCGTGACGAAGCGCTTGCGGATCGAGGTGATCGATTCCACCTCCTCGATCGGCACCGGCTTGCCCAGCGGTTTGATGTCCAGCAGGTCACGGATGTGGATCGGCGGATTGGCCCGCATCAGCGTGGAATACTGCTTCCACAGGTCATAGCTCGCCCGGTCGCAGGCCGCCTGCAGCAGGTGCATGGTCTGCGCTTCCCAGGCGTGCTTCTCGCCGGTGCGCCGCGCCTTGTAGAAGCCGCCGATCGGGAGCACGTCCTGCCCGCCCTTCCAGCCCTTGGCATGCACTTCCTCCAGCTTGTGCTGGATGCCGTGCACGCCGATGCCGGAGATGCGCGAATGCATGCCGGGGAAATATTCGGCGACCATGGCGCGGCTCAGGCCCACCGCTTCGAAGTTCAGCCCGCCGCGATAGGAGGAGATGATGGAGATCCCCATCTTCGCCATGATCTTCAGCAGGCCCGCGTCGATCGCGTCGCGGTAGCGGCGCATGTTGTCCACCAGCGAGCCCGGCAGCAGGCCGCGCTCGATCCGGTCGGCGATGGAATCCTGCGCCAGATAGGGGTTCACCGTGGTCGCGCCCGAGCCGATCAGCACCGCGAAGTAATGCGCGTCGATGCATTCGGCCGCGCGCACGTTGATCGAGGTGAAGGTGCGCAGGCCCTTGCGCGTCAGCCACGAATGCACCGCGCTGGTCGCGAGGATCATCGGCATCGCCACCTTCTCGGGCGATTGCATCTCATCGGTCAGCACGATGTGCCCCGCGCCCGAGCGCACGGCATCCTCGGCCTCGGCGCGGATCCGCTCCAGCCCGCGGTGCAGCGCCTCCTGATCCTCCCCGGCGGGGAAGGTGCAGTCGATCACCGTCACCGAATCGCCGAAGACCTTCAGCATCTGCTCGTATTCCGCCGTGGCGATGAACGGGCTTTCCAGTATCAGAATCTCGGTCTGGCTGCTGTCTTCGTCGAGCACGTTCTTCAGGTTGCCGAACCGCGTCTTGAGCGACATCACCCGGCTTTCGCGCAGGGAGTCGATCGGCGGGTTGGTCACCTGGCTGAAGTTCTGCCGAAAGAAGTGGCTCAGCGGGCGGTACTGCTTCGAGAGCACCGCGGGCGGCGTGTCGTCGCCCATCGAGGCCACCGCCTCCTTGCCGTCCTCCGCCATCGGCGCGAGGATCTGCTCCAGCTCCTCGACCGAATAGCCCGCCGCAATCTGCCGCTTGCGCAGATCGCCGCCGTGGAACAGCGCCTTCTCCGGCATGTCGCGCATGATGGCGTTCAGGTCGATCACCTTCTCGACCCATTCACCGAAGGGCTGGCTGTTGGCCAAGCGGTCCTTGATCTCCTTGTCGTGGTAGAGCTTGCCGTCCTTCATATCGACGGCAATCATCTGCCCCGGCCCGAGCGCGCCCTTTTCGCGCACGTTCATCTCGTCCACCGGGACCATGCCCGCCTCCGACCCCGCGATCAGCAGCCCGTCGCCGGTGACCACATAGCGCATCGGGCGCAGGCCGTTGCGATCGAGCCCGCCGCAGACCCAGCGGCCATCCGTCATCGCCAGGGCGGCCGGGCCATCCCAGGGCTCCATCACCGAATTGCAGTAGGCATACATGTCCTGCCACTTCTTCGGCATGTCGGTCGTGGCCTTGGACCAGGCCTCGGGCACCAGCATCGTCTTGGTCATCGGGGCGCTGCGGCCCGAGCGCACCATCACCTCGAACACCGCATCGAGCGCGCCCGTATCCGACGAGCCCGAGGGGATGATCGGCTTGATGTCCTCGGCCATGTCGCCGAAGGCGCTCGAGGCCATGCGGATCTCGTGCGATTTCATCCAGTTGGTGTTGCCGCGCAGGGTGTTGATCTCGCCGTTGTGGGCAAGCATGCGGAACGGCTGCGCCAGCCACCATTGCGGGAAGGTGTTGGTGGAATAGCGCTGGTGATAGATCGCGAAGGCCGATTCAAAGCGCTCGTCCTTCAGGTCCGGATAGAATTCCGAGACGTGCTCGGCCAGCATCATCCCCTTGTAGATGATGCTGCGGCAGCTCAGCGAGCACATGTACAGCCCCGAGATCTGCGCCGCGATCGCGGCCTTCTCGATCCGGCGGCGGATGATGTAGAGCTCGCGCTCGAACTGCTCGTCGGTGATGTCCTTCTCGCAGCGGATCAGGATCTGCTCGATTTCGGGCCGCGTGGCATTGGCCTTCTCGCCCAGCACATCGGTGTTCACCGGGACGTGGCGCCAGCCATAGATATAGTGGCCCATCCGCAGCACTTCGGTTTCCACGATCGTGCGGCAGCGCTCCTGGGCGCCGAAATCGGTGCGCGGCAGGAACACCTGGCCCACGGCGATCAGCTTCGCCATATCGGGCTCGTGGCCGGTGCGGCGCACCTGGTCGTAGAAGAAGGGCACCGGGATCTGCACATGGATGCCCGCGCCGTCGCCGGTCTTGCCATCGGCATCGACCGCGCCGCGGTGCCAGATCGCGCGCAGCGCCTCGATCCCGGCGGCCACGACCTTGCGGCTGGACTTGCCGTTCAGCGCCACCACCAGGCCCACGCCGCAGGAGGCGTGCTCATCTTCTTCGCGGAACAGCGAATTCTCGGCCATCCACTTGCGCTTGGCTTCCTCTGCGGCGACCCAGGCCTCGTCGTACTTCGTCATGTCAGTGCCTCCTCAGAGAGTGGGTTGCATCGGGATGGGCGACATGTTGGTCATCATCATGTCGCAATCATATTCGGGTTTCGTGGCGCCGAAGCCCTTGTCGCCCGGGAAGGCGAAGGTCACCGGCGCCTCGAAGCTGGAGGCGCTGTCGCCCTGCGCATTGGCAAAGGTCTCGCGGTCCGAGAAGAACAGCCGCATGTCCCGGTTGATGAACTGGCTGCCCTTGCGGGTGGCGATCAGCTTGCCCTCGGCGTCGAGGATGCGCAGCTCGAACTCCGTCTGCTCAAGCGGCACGTTGTCGATGGTCTGGACCCGGCCGGTGAGCTTGTCGTAGCCGATGTAGCGCCGCGATTCCCCGGTATTGGACAGGGTGACGAAGTCGTAGTCGTCGCGCCCGGTCGAGAGCAGGGCCGAGAACGAGGCCTGATCGGCGGAGCTGGCGGTATCGAGCATGTCGACGGCGCCGTCCTCAAGGTCGAAACTCTCGATCCAGCGCGTCTCGCTGTCGATCCGGCTCAGGAAATACTCGGCCTTGCCATCCGCATAGGAGACCCAGCGGTCGCCCACCGGATCCGCCGCGCAGCGGAAATGGTTCGCCACCTGGCAGGAATGGATCTGCACCGTCATATCCAGCGTGCAGCCCTTCGGCGGCTGATACACCGCCCCCGCACCCGCCGGCGCGGCGATCCATCCCGTCAGAAGCGCAACCAGTGCCCTTTGAACACCCATCGCCATCCTCACTCGGCCGCGACGCGCCCCGCGCCGTCGAGATATTTCACGATCTCCGCCCCGGCTTCGCGGCCGTCGCGGATTGCCCAGACCACCAGCGAGGCGCCGCGCACGATATCGCCCACGGCATAGACGGCGGGCAGCGAGGTCGCATGGGTGCCGAAGCCGGCCTTTACCGTGCCCCAGCGGGTGGTTTCGAGCGCGCTCGTGCCCCACATTTCGGGCAGGTTCTCGGGCTCGAAGCCGAGCGCCTTGATCACCAGATCGGCCTCTTCCTCGTAGATCCCGCCTTCGATCGGCTCGGGCGACTGACGCCCGGAGGCATCGGGCGCGCCGAGGCGCATCTTCTGGATCGACACCTTCGCGACGGGGTTGCCGCTGAAGCCCTTGGGCGCCGCCAGCCAGACGAATTCCACGCCCTCTTCCTCGGCGTTCTGCACCTCGCGCTGCGAGCCGGGCATGTTCGCCCGGTCGCGGCGATAGAGGCATTTCACCGAGGTCGCGCCCTGGCGGATCGCCGTGCGCACACAGTCCATCGCCGTGTCGCCGCCGCCGATCACCAGCACGCGCTTGCCATCGGCGTTCAGGGTGCCGTCCTCGAATTCCGGCACGTCATCGCCGAAGCTCTTCTTGTTCGACGCGGTGAGATAGTCGATCGAGCGCACGATCCCGGCCGCATCCGCGCCCGGATCGGTGAGCTCGCGGGTCTTGTAGACGCCGGTCGCAATCAGAACCGCATCATGCTTGCCGCGGATCGCATCGAAGGACAGGTCGCGGCCCACATCGCAGTTCAGCACGAATTCGACGCCGCCATCCTCGAGCTGCTTCACGCGGCTCATGACGATGTCCTTCTCCAGCTTGAAGCCGGGGATGCCATAGGTCAGCAGCCCGCCCGCGCGGTCCGACCGCTCATACACGGTGACCTGCACGCCCGCGCGGCGCAGCGCATCGGCCGCCGCCAGCCCGCCCGGGCCCGCCCCGATGATCCCCACGCTCTCGCTGCGCTCATGGGCGGGCTGAACCGGTTTCACCCAGCCCTTTTCCCAGGCGGTATCGGTGATGTATTTCTCGATCGCGCCGATCGTCACCGTGCCATGGCCGGATTGTTCGATCACGCAATTGCCTTCGCACAGGCGGTCCTGCGGGCAGATGCGGCCGCAGATCTCCGGGAAGGTGTTGGTAGCCTGACTGATGGCATAGGCCTCCTCGAGCCGCCCTTCGGCGGTCAGGCGCAGCCAGTCCGGGATGTTGTTGTGCAGCGGGCAGTGCGAATGGCAGTAGGGCACGCCGCATTGGCTGCACCGGCTGGCCTGTTCGGCGGCCTTGGCATCGGCATATTCGCGATAGATTTCCGCGAAATCGTGGGAGCGCGCCGACGCGTCGCGCTTCTCGGGGGTTTCCCGCGACGTGTGGACGAATTTGAGCATGCGTTGCTGAGCCATGGCTGCGCCTCCCAGGGTGTCTTTGTGGGTGCGTCTGGCCTACACCGCTTTACAGCGGATTAAAAGTCAGCAGTACTTACCTAAATGGCGGAATTTTCGGGGCGCGCGTCGGAATTTACATCTCGCGCCCCGAAAATAGGGCAGCTTGTATTACCTATCCCTCAGAAGCCTGCCAGCAGCGCGATCAAGGCCACCGTTCCCACGATGATTCGCCACCAGCCAAACAGGCCGTAGCCGTGGCGGCTGACGAAGCCGAGGAGCCCCTTCACCACGAAGATCGCCGCGATGAAGGCTGCGACGAAGCCGACCGCGATCAGGTTCAGGTCATCCGCGCTCAGTGCATCACGGTTCTTGTAGAGGTCATAGGCGAAAGCGCCCGCCATCGTCGGCATCGACAGGAAGAAGCTGAATTCGGCGGCGGCGCGCTTCGAGACGCCCAAAAGCATGGCGCCGACGATGGTCGAGCCCGAGCGCGACACGCCGGGGATCATCGCGAGGCACTGGCAGAAGCCGATCTTGACCGCGGTCGCGATCGGCAGGCGCATCGCGTCGTCGTGGCGCACGGTGAGCTTCAGCCGGTCCACCCAGAGCAGAATGACGCCCCCGAGGATCAGCATGATTGCGATCAGCAGCGGGGTCTCGAACAGGACCCGTTTGATGAAGCCATGCGCCATCACCCCGATCACGACGGCGGGCAGGAAGGCGAGGAAGATCGACAGGATGAACCGGCGCGAGGCGGGATTGCGCGGCGCGGTGGCAAAGACCGTGACCAGCCGCGACGCATAGACCCCGAGGATCGCGAGGATCGCCCCGAGCTGGATCACCACTTCGAAGGCCTTGCCGGTGGAGTGGAAGCCAAGAAAATGACCGGCCAGGAGGATGTGGCCGGTCGACGAAACGGGGATGAATTCGGTGAGGCCTTCGAGAAGCCCCAGAATTCCCGCGATGATGGTATCGTTCATGTCAGAGCGTCTTGCGCAGGTTCTTGGCGGAGGCCTTGATCGCGTCGTATTGGCCGCTCTTGCGGAAGCGCCACAGGTAATCGGGCAGGACCGCGCCCATCGCCACCGGGGCGATGCCGAGATCGGCGAAGCCCTTCGCGCCCGGCGAGACGACGTTGTCGGTCTTCAGGCTGCGCAGCTGGTCGAGCGTGACGAGCCCGTTGCGCACCAGCCCGAGCGAGGCGCCCTGCACCACATCGCCGATCGTGGCGATGATGCCCGACACAAAGCCCGGCAGGCCGATCACCAGGCGGCGGCGGCCGATGATGGCAAGCGTGCGATCGACGATCTGGCGCATGCTTTCCACATCGGGGCCGCCGAGCTCATAAGTGCCCGGAGCGGCGCCTTCCACGGCCTTCACCGCGGCCAGCGCGACGTCATCGACATAGACCGGCTGCAGCTTCGTTCCCGAGGAGATCACTGCCATCACCGGGCCGAGCCGCGACAGCGAGGCGAGCTTGTTGAAGAAATTGTCTTCGGTGCCGAACATGGCCGAGGGGCGCAGGATCACCGCGGCGGGGAAGGCTGCGCGCACGGCGGCCTCGCCCTCGGCCTTGGTGCGGCCATACTGGCTGGCGCCATTCGCATCGGCCCCAAGCGCGGAGATATGCACCAGCCGCGAGACGCCGGTCTCGGCCGCGACTTTCGCGATGGTGCGGGCGGCGGCGACATGGATCGAATCGAAGGTGTTCTTGCCGGCGTGGCTCAGGATGCCCACGCAGTTCACCACGGCATCGGCGCCCCGCATGGCCGCCCGCACGCTGGCTTCGTCGCGCACGTTGCACAGGATCGGTTCGACCTGGCCAACGGCGCCATAGGGTTTCGTGAACAACGCCTCGTTCGGACGGCGGCAGGCGATGCGGATGCGCCAGCCCTCCTTGGCCAGACGGCGCGCGATGTAACGGCCGAGGAACCCGGAGCCGCCATAGATCGTGACAAGTTTGGACATCGGTTTCGGCCCTTCGGTCGCCAAAAATCGCTTCCTGATTACCGCCAACCCCCTGTTGGAACAAGGGGGCAGGGACAATTCGGCGGCGAGCGTTTCAGAAATGCGAAGCGAATGTGCAGAAAATGTTTCGAGGCCTGTTGACACTCCCGAGTCGCCTCGGTAAACCCCGCCTCACGAAGACGCCCAGATGGCGGAATTGGTAGACGCGCACGGTTCAGGTCCGTGTGCCGCAAGGCGTGGAGGTTCGAGTCCTCTTCTGGGCACCATTCCAAAAAGCCCCGTAAGCTGAACAGCTTGCGGGGCTTTTGAGTTTTTCGGGCCCGGTTTCGGATCACGCGAACAGCTCTGCCTGTGGGCTCTGGCGGGCCTCATGGCGCAGTAGCCAGCGCTTCCGGGGCAGGCCTCCGGCATAGCCCGTCAGCTTGCCACCGGCGCCGATCACCCGGTGGCAGGGCACCACGATTTCGAACGGATTTGCGCCATTCGCGAGGCCGACAGCGCGGGCCGCACCCGGGTGCCCCAGCCGTGCCGCGAGCTGGCCATAGGTCTCGGTGGCACCGGCGGGAATCTCGCGCAGCGCGGCCCAGACGGCGTTCTGAAAGGCCGAGCCGGAAAATACCACCGGCACCGATGCGAGCGCCGCGCCATCGCCCGCGAAATAGGCCGCCATCGCGGCGGCCAGCGCGGGCGGCGCAGCACCGGGCAGGAGCCGCACGGCGCCAAGCCGCCGCGCCAGAAGGCGGTGCAGCCGCGGCTCCAGATCGGCATATTCGCTGGCATGCAGCCGCCCCTGCGCATCGCTTACCACCAGAAACCCGCCGAGCGGCGTCTCCAGCCGGGCCAGCGTGAGGATCATGCCCCGGCCTCGCGCGCGAGCAGTGCGGCCTTGCGCGCCACGCCCCAGCGGTAGCCCGAGAGCGCGCCATCGCTGCGCACCACGCGGTGGCAGGGGATCGCCACCGCCACCGGGTTCGCGCCACAGGCCTGGGCCACGGCGCGCATGGCCCGCGGCATGCCGATGGCGCGGGCAATCTCGGCGTAGCTCGCCGTCTGGCCGGGCGGGATCTGGCGCAGCGCCTGCCAGACGCGCTGCTGGAAGGCCGTTCCGCGCAGATCGAGCGGCAGGTCGAGCCCGATCCCGGGCGCCTCCACCAGCCCCACGACCTGCGCCACCAGCGTCTCGAAGCCCGCATCGCCGCCAATCAACCGCGCCTGCGGGAAGCGGTCTTCCAAGTCGTGCAGCAGCGCCTCGGGCGCGTCGCCCAAGGTGATCGCGCAGATGCCGCGCGTGCTCTGAGCCACCAGAATCGCGCCCAGGCTGCACTGGCCGATGGCGAAGCGGATTTCGGTGTCGCGGCCACCGGCGCGATAGGCGCGCGGCGTCATGCCAAGGGCCGCATCCGCGCCTTCATAGAACCGGCTCGCGGTATTGAACCCGGCATCATAGATCGCCTCGGTCACGCTTGCGGCCGCCGCCAGCCCGCCGCGCAGCCGCTCCGCCCGGCAGGCAGCGGCATAGGCGCGCGGCGTGAGCCCGGTGAGCGCCTTGAACCGGCGGTGGAAATGCGAGGGGCTGAGCCCCGCGGCCGCGGCCAGTGTATCGAGGGCGGGAATATCCTCCGCCGCCTCCATCGCCCGGCAGGCGGCCGCGATCGCCGCGGCATGGGCGGGCGGCTGCCCGGGGCGGCAGCGCTGGCAGGGGCGAAAGCCCGCCGCTTCCGCCTCTGCCGGCGTATCGTAGAAGCGGACGTTTTCCGGCCGTGCCGCGCGCGCGGCGCAGGAGGGGCGGCAATAGACCCCGGTCGTGCGCACCGCATAGACGAAGCGGCCGTCGGCGGCCGGGTCGCGGGCGCGCAGCTGCGCCCAGCGGGGATCCTGTTCGGTGAGCATCATCGGCACCTCCTGGCCCGAAGATAGGGCAGGCGGCGCCCCGGTTCATCCCGCTCCTTGCCCTGCAATCCCGCGGAACGCGAAAAATGCAAAGGCCGCCGCGCTTGCGCGCCGGCGGCCCGAAAGGTCGAAGCCCCGCAGGATCAGACGTTGACGCTGTCCTTCAGCGCCTTCGCCACGGTCACCTTGACCTGCTTGTCGGCCGGCTTGGTCATGGTTTCGCCGGTGGCCGGGTTGCGGACCTGGCGCTCCGGACGGGCCTTGCACGAGACCTTGCCGATGCCCGGCAGGGTGACGGCGCCGCCCAGGGCGACTTCCTTGGTCACGACTTCGGCGATGGCGTCGAGCGCGGCGTTCGCGGTCTTCTTGTCCGAGCCCATGGTCTCGGCGAGAGCCGCCACGAGTTGGGTCTTCGTCATCGGTTTCGACATCTCAAATCCTCTCATCCGCCCCGGTGGCCCGGGGTCATTGTCCGCCAGTGCGGTTTTCAGACTGCCTTCTAACACACGCTTTTTTTCAGCAAGGCAAGAGGCCTCGTGAACAATTGCCGCGGGATGGCGGGTTTTCGGCGCTACAGGAACGCAGTCTCCTCAAAGCTGCGCAATTTGCGGCTGTGGATCCGTTCGAGAGGCATGTCGCGCAGCTTCTCCATGGCGCGAATCCCGATCAGCAGATGGTTCGCGACCTGGGTGCGGTAGAACTCCGTGGCCATGCCGGGCAGCTTCAGCTCGCCATGCAGCGGCTTGTCGGAGACGCACAGCAGCGTGCCGTAGGGCACCCGGAAGCGGAAGCCGTTGGCCGCGATCGTGGCGCTCTCCATATCCAGCGCCACCGCCCGCGACAGGCTGAGCCGGTGCACCGGGCCGGACTGGTCGCGCAACTCCCAGTTGCGGTTCGCGATGGTGGCGACGGTGCCGGTGCGCATGATCCGCTTCAGCTCGTAGCCATCGAGCTGCGTGACCTCGGCCACCGCCTCCTGCAGCGCGATCTGGATCTCCGCCAGCGCCGGGATCGGCACCCAGACCGGCAGGTCGTCATCGAGCACATGGTCCTCGCGCAGATAGGCATGGGCCAGCACGAAATCGCCCAGAGACTGCGAATTGCGCAGCCCCGCGCAATGCCCGACCATCATCCAGGCATGCGGGCGCAGCACGGCGATATGGTCGGTCGCGGTCTTGGCATTGGAGGGGCCGACGCCGATGTTCACCAGCGTGATCCCGTTCCCGTCCGGCCGCTTCAGGTGATAGGTCGGCATCTGCGGCAGCTTCGCCAGTGGCGGGATCGGGGCGTCGGGGGCGCTGATCTCCACATTGCCGGGCGCGACGAAGCTCGTATAGCCCGAAGCCGGGTCAGCCAGCATCGCGCGGCCCACCTTCTCGAACTCGTCCACATAGAACTGGTAGTTCGTGAACAGCACATGGTTCTGGAAATGCTCCGCCCGGGTGGCGGTATAATGCTGCAGACGGGCCAGCGAATAATCCACCCGCTGCGCGGTGAAGGGCGCCAGATGCCCGGAGCCATCCGGGTTCGGCCCCGCGGTGCCGTTCACGATATCGTCGTTCATCGTCGACAGATCGGGCACGTCGAACACGTCGCGCAGGCTGAAATCCAGCACGCCCTCCTGCGGCACCGTCACTTCCGGATGCGCGGCCACGGCGAAATGCACCGGGATCGGGGTGGTGGAGGGGCCGATGGTCACCGGGATCTGGTGGTTCTTCATCAGAAGGCCGATCTGCTGCACGAGGTAATTTTGGAACAGGTCGGGGCGGGTGATCGTGGCCACATAGGTGCCGGGCACGGCGACATGGCCGAAGCTCAGGCGGCTGTCGGCCTTGATATGCGAGGGCACGGTGATGCGCACCTTGGGGTAATAGGCGCGGTAGCGCGCACTGGCGCGGCCCTCGGCCAGCACCGCGTTGAACTGCGCCAGCAGATAGCCCGTCGCCTCCTCATAGAGCTGTTCCAGCCGGGCGACGGCGGCTTCGGCATCGGTGAACAGCTCCGGCCCCTCTGTGGCCGGGCTGTGGGTCGAAAGCGGTTCGTTCATTCAAAGAGTTCCGTGAGTTCGAAGCGCGTCACATCCACCAGCCCGAGGTCGGAGATCCGGATCTCCGGGATCACGACCAGGGCCAGAAGCGAATGCTGCATGTAAGCATTGTTGAGCGTGCATCCACAATCCGCCATCGCGCGCACCATTGCCGCTGCGCGATCGGCTACGTCGGCCGCTGGGTCGTCCGACATCAGCCCGGCGATGGGCAGCGGCACGCAGGCGATCTCGGCGCCGTCCTTCCACACGGTGATGCCGCCCCCGAGCGCGCCCAGCCGGTTTGCGGCGGCGGCCATCATCTCGCGGTCGGTGCCGACGACGATCATGTGGTGGCTGTCATGCGCGACCGTCGAGCCGATCGCCATCCGGCCGCTATAGCCGAAGCCGGAGACGAAGCCGTTCACCACGCCGCCGGTGCCCCGATGCCGCTCCACCAGCGCGATCTGCGCGAGGTCGCGGCCGGTATCTGCGGGTACGAGCCCGTCGGCCACATCCATCTCCGCGGTCAGCGCCTTCGTCGGTGCCTGGTTCTCGATCACGCCGATCACCCGGGCGGTGACGGTATTGGCACCCTCGGGCGCGCGGATCGCGAAATCATCGGGGGTGAGGGCGCGGCCCAGGGTCACCGTGCGCCGGGCGGCATCGGGCCAGGCGTAATGCGGGCAGTCCACCAGCAGCGCGCCATCCTTCGCCACCGTGCGCCCGCGCGCGATCACATGCTCCACCGGCAGGGTGTTCAGATCCGAGGTCAGAATCAGATCCGCCCGCCGCCCCGGCGCGATGGAGCCGAGCTCCCGCTCCAGCCCGAAATGCGTCGCGGTGTTCACCGTGCACATCTGCAGCGCCACCAGCGGATCGCAGCCGCAGGCCACCGCATGGCGGTAGACGCGGTTCATGTGGCCCTCGTGCACCAGCGTGCCGGAGTGGCAATCGTCGGTGCACAGGATGAAATTGCGCGGATCGAGGCCCTTTTGCGTGATCGCGGTGATCTGGGTCTCCACGTCGTACCAGGCCGAGCCGAGCCGCAGCATCGCGCGCATGCCCTGGCGGACGCGGGCGATGGCATCGGCCTCGCAGGTGCCCTCGTGGTCGTCGGCGGGGCCGCCCGCGGCATAGGCGCGGAACGGCGCGCCGAGGTCGGGGCTGGCGTAATGGCCGCCCACCGTCTTGCCCGCGCGCTGCGTGGCGGCGATTTCCGCCAGCATCTGCGGATCGCCCTGGATCACGCCGGGGAAATTCATCATCTCGCCCAGGCCGATGATGCCGGGCCAGGTCATCGCCTCGGCCACGTCCTCGGCGCTGATCGCATAGCCCGTGGTCTCCAGCCCCGGCGCCGAGGGCGCACAGGAGGGCATCTGGGTATAGATATTGACGGGCTGCATCAGCGCCTCGTCATGCATCATCCGCACGCCGGGCAGGCCCAGCACATTGGCGATCTCATGCGGGTCGGTGAACATGGTGGTGGTGCCATGCGGGATCACGGCGGCGGCGAATTCCGCGGGCGTGAGCATGCCCGATTCCACATGCATGTGGCCGTCGCACAGGCCCGGGATCATGTAGCGGCCATTGGCCTCGATCACTTCCGTTCCGGGGCCGATCGCGGCAGAGAGATCGGGCGCGATGGCCGCGAAGCGGCCCTCGGCCACGGCAATGTCGTGGCCCTCCAGAATTTCGCGGCTGTGGACATTGACCCAGCGGCCGCCGCGGATCACGAGATCGGCCGGCGCGCGCCCCGCGGCGACGGCGATCAGGCGCGCCGCGGCCTCGGGCCATGATTTCAACGTGTTGCTCTTTTCCATGGCTCAGGGTGCCACCGCCCGCGCGGCCTTGCAAGTGACGTTGTGATGAAGCCCGGGGGGCGTTATCGTGGCGCCATGGAAAACGCCGCCAAACCCCGCATCACGATCAGCTATTGCACCGGATGCAACTGGCTCCTGCGCGCCGGATGGATGGCGCAGGAGCTGCTGCAGACCTTCACCGAGGATCTGGGGGAGGTCGCGCTGATCCCGGGCCATGGCGGCATCTACGAGATCCGGCTGGGCGAGGCGCTGCTGTGGGAGCGCAAGCGCGACGGCGGCTTCCCGGAGCCGAAGGAGATCAAGAAACGCATCCGCGACCTGATCGAACCGGGCCGCGACCTTGGGCATATCGACCGATGATCCTGCTCTCGGTCGGCCATGGCTATTCGGCGCAGGCGCTGGCGCGGGTGCTTTTGCCGCAGGGCTGGCGCATCATCGCCACGACCCGCTCGGCCTCGAAGGCCGCCGCACTTGCCGAAACCGGGGTGGAGCCGCTCCTTTGGCCGGGCGCGGATCTGCCCGTGGAGCAGGCGACGCATCTGCTCTCCTCGGTCGCGCCCGATGCGGAGGGGGATCCGCTGCTGCGGGCTTTGGGGCCGAGGATCGCCGCGCGGCCGTGGGGCTGGATCGGCTATCTCTCCACCGTGGGGGTCTATGGCGATACCGGCGGCGCCTGGGTCGATGAGGACACCCCGCCCGATCCGGGGACCCGGCGCGGCGCGGAGCGCGCGGCGGCGGAGCAGGAATGGCTGCGGCTTGGTGCGCAGGTGTTCCGGCTCGCGGGCATCTATGGCCCCGGGCGGGGGCCATTCGAGAAGGTGCTCTCGGGGCAGGCGCGGCGGATCATCAAGCCCGGGCAGGTGTTCTCGCGCATCCATGTGGAGGATATTGCGCAGGTGCTGGCCGCCTCGATCGCGCGGCCGGATCCGGGCCGGATCTATAATGTGTGCGACGATGAACCGGCGCCGCCCGAGGACGTGCTGGCCCATGCGGCGGCCCTGCTCGGCCTGCCGCCGCCGCCCGAAGTGGCCTTTGAGGAGGCCGAGATGAGCCCGATGGCGCGCAGCTTCTATGCCGCGAACCGCCGCGTGCGCAACGACCGGATCAAGCAGGAGCTGGACGTGCGGCTGCGCTACCCGGATTACCGGGCAGGGCTCGCCGCGCTCAGCCCCGACCCGGCGGGGCGCTCGCGCACCGGCAGGTGAATGATCGCCGAGAAGGCGCCGACAGCCACGCCCACCCACCACACGGCGGTATAATTGCCGTAAAGGTCATAGAGCCGCCCGCCGAGCCAGACGCCGAGGAAGGCGCCGATCTGATGGCTGAGGAACACGAAGCCATAAAGCGTGCCCATGTAGCGCAGCCCATAGATATAGGCCACGAGGCCCGAGGTGAGCGGCACCGTCGCGAGCCAGAGCGCGCCCATCACCAGCGAGAAGATCAGCACGCTCGCAGGCGTCATCGGCAGCAGGATGAAGGCCGCCGCGGCGATGGTACGCAGCACATAGATGCCAGCGAGCAGGTATTTCTTCGTCCAGCGCTTGCCGGCCCAGCCCGACAGGATAGAGCCCGCGATATTGGCGAGCCCGATCACCGAAATCGCCGCCGCGCCCAGAGCCGATTGGGTGCGGATGCCAAGCTCCGCGAGCATGCCCGAAGGGTCGATCGCGCCGCACATCTCCGTCACCATGGCCGGGAAATGCGCGGTGATGAAGCCCAGCTGATAGCCGCAGGAGAAGAAGCCGAGGAAGATGAAGGTATAGGAAGGGTCGCGGAAGGCGCGGGCCAGCACGGTGCCCATGCTCTCGGCCAGCTCGGCGCGGCTCACATGGCCGGTGCCGCGCAGGAGCGGCAGTGCCAGCAGGCTCGCCAGGATGACACCCGCGAAGATCACGAACACGCCCTGCCACGGGAACTGCCCGAGCAGAAGCTCCGCCACGGGGGCGCCGAAGACCTGGCCGGCCGATCCGGCCGCGGTGGCGATGCCGAGCGCGAGCGAGCGGTTTTCATCCGAAGCCGCGCGCCCGATCACCGCCAGCACCACGCCAAAGCCGGTGCCCGCGATGCCGAAGCCCACCAGAACCTCCAGCAGGTCGTGCTGCCAAGGCTGCACCGCCAGCGCCGAAAGGACCAGCCCCGCCGCATAGAGCAGGGCGCCGAGGATGATGGCGCGGCGGTCGCCGAAGCGCTCCGCAAGGGCGCCGAAAATCGGCTGGCCGATCCCCCAGGCCAGGTTCTGGATCGCGATCGCGAGGCTGAATTCCGCGCGCGGCCAGCCGAATTCCTGCGCGATCGGGATTTGGAACACCCCGAAAGAGGCGCGGATCGCGAAGTTCAGCAGCAAGATGATGCAGCCACCGATCAGGATCGGGGTGAACAGGCGGGTGGTGGACATGGGGTCTCCTTCGGCGCAGGCGATCAATTCGCCACAGCGCGGGGGCCTGCGTCAATCACGGCTTTGTGCCGGGCACAATCCCGTGACTTGCACCCGCCGGGCCGAAGTGGTCCTGTCGGCCCCGGGCAACGCGCGAGAGGCATCCGATGAGCACGCCGGTTCCCGTCTTCGACGGACACAACGATTTTCTTCTGCGCCTTCTGAAGGCGCCCGAGCGGCGCGAGCAGCTCTGGCTTCAGGGCACGCAGGAAGGCCAGATGGACCTGCCGCGGATGCGCGCGGGCGGCTTTGCGGGCGGGTTCTTTGCGATCTGGGTGCCCTCGCCGGGCCCGGCGAATCTCGCGGATCTCGAGGTGATGATGCGCAATCCGCCCTTCGCCATGCCGCTGCCCGAGCCGGTGCCGCAGGCCGAGGCGCTGCAGGTGGCGATGGCCGAAGCCGGGCATCTGTTCTGGATGGAGCGCACCGGGGCGCTGAGCATCTGCCGCTCCGTCGCCGATATTCGGGCCGCGATGGCCGCGGGGCGTATCGCCGCGATCCTGCATATGGAGGGCGCGGAGGCGATTGGGCCGGATCTGGACGCGCTGCATCTGTGGCATGCGATGGGGCTGCGCTCGCTCGGGCCGCTTTGGTCGCGCCCGACGGCCTTCGGCCATGGCGTGCCCTTCGCCTTCCCCTCCGCCCCCGATACCGGCGAGGGCCTCACGCCCGCGGGCAAGGATCTGATCCGGGAGTGCAACCGGCTGAAGATCATGGTCGATCTGAGCCATCTGAACGAGAAGGGCTTCGACGATGTCGCGGCGCTTTCGGACGCGCCGCTGGTGGCGACCCATTCCAACGCCCATGCGGTGACGCCCTCGTCGCGCAACCTGACCGACCGGCAGCTGGACCTGATCCGCGAGCGCGACGGCATGGTCGGGCTGAACTATGCGGTGGGCTTCCTGCGGCCCGATGGAATCGGCGCGGCCTTCCAAGGCTGGGATCCGGTGCTGCGCCACCTCGACCATCTGATCGGACGCCTGGGCGAAGACCGCGTCGGGCTCGGCTCGGATTTCGACGGCGCCGAAATGCCGGCGGATCTGGGCGATGTGGCGGGGCTGCCGCGGCTGATCGATGCGCTGCGCGCGCATGGCTTCGGCGACGAGCTGGTGCAGAAGATCGCCTGGAAGAACTGGCTCGCGGTGCTGGAGCGCAGCTGGGGCTGAAGCGGGGCTGAGCGCTCAGCCCAGCCGCCGCGCCGCCGCCCGCCCGGCGTGGCGGCCGGTGGCAAGGCATCCGGTGAGCAGGTAGCCGCCCGTGGGCGCTTCCCAGTCCAGCATCTCCCCGGCGACGAAGGTGCCGGGGAGGGCTGTCAGCTCCAGATCCTCCGTCACAGCGGCGGCCGTGATGCCCCCTGCCGAAGAGATCGCCTCCGCCAGCGGCCGCGGCCCGCCATGGGGCACGCTCAGCGCCTTCAGCCGCCGCGCGAGCGCGAGCGAATCCGTCGGCAGCGGGCGCCCGAGTTCGTTCAGCAGCGCGACCTTCGCCGCATCGAGGCGCAACGCCTTGCGCAGCCGGTTGCCCAGACTGTCGCGCGGGGAGGTGCGCGAGAGCCTGCGCGCGATCTCGTCCACCCGCAGGTCGGGGGCGAGGTCGAGCGTCAGCGGGCTGCCATCGCGCACATCGGCGGCAATGGCATAGACGCCGCCCCCCTCGATGCCCGAGCCCGAGATCACGAATTCCCCGCGCGAGGCGGCCTCCGGCGTGAGCAGCGCCGCGCCCTTCACCGGGGCGCCGAAATGCTCGGCCATATGGCTCGACCAGCTCATGCGGAAGCCCATGTTGGCGGGCTGGAAGGGCGTGATTTCGACCCCTTTCGCGCGCAGCCAGGGCACCCAGGCCGCATTTGAGCCGAGGCGCGGCCAGCTCGCCCCGCCAAGCGCCAGCACGGTCACATCGGGGCGGCCCTCGGAGCGGCCATTCGGGGTCTCGAACACCAGCGACTCGCCCGAGTAGCCGATCCAGCGCCAACTGGTGCGCAGCTCCACCCCCAGCTCCGCGAGCCGCCGCAGCCAGGCGCGCAGCATCGGCGAGGCCTTCATGCCGACCGGAAACACGCGGCCAGTGGAGCCGGTGAACAGTTCCACGCCCAAGCCGCGGGCGAAGGCCATCACCTCCGCCGGGCCGAATTCGGAGACGATCCCGGCGATGCGTTCGCCGCGATAGGCGGCAAGGAAGGCGGCCGGGTCCTCGTCGCGGGTCAGATTCAGGCCGGATTTTCCCGCCATCAGGAATTTGCGCGCGGCCGTCGGCTTCGCTTCGGCGATCACGACCCGGTGCCCGGCGCGGGCCAATTCTTCGGCCGCCATCAGCCCGGCGGGGCCTGCCCCGATCACCATTGCCAGCGTGTCGCGATCCGTCATCCGTGCCTTGCCATCATTGCGAGGCGCATCAGCGCCCGTTCCATCACCGCCATCTGCGGCGCTTTCGAGGCCGAGCGCAGCGTGAGGTCGGTCTCCACCAGCACCTTCAGCGCATCTTCCAGCCGGAACATGCCCCATTTCGCGGCCTGCGCCTGCATCCGGTCGCGCCGCGGGCCAAAAACCGGCGGGCGCAGCCGCGCCATGCCCGCCCCCGCCCCACCCGGATCCGACGCCGCCACATGCAGCGACCGGAAATGCCGCAGCGCCGAGATCGCCAGCGCCACCGGCTGCACGCCCTGGCCCTCGATCCTGCGCATCATCGGACCCAGCTCCTGCGCCTTGCCCTCGGCCACGATATTGAGCACATCGTCCAGATCGGCCTCGATCGTGACGGGCGCATTCGCCGCCACCTCGGCCGAGCGCAACGGCGTGCCATCGCCCCATTTGTAGAGCGCGATCTTCTCCACCGTCTGGCGGAAATCGCCCGGATCCAGGCTGCGCGCCAGCGCGAGCAGGTCGGTCATCGCCGCCGGGTCGATTGCGCGCAGCCCGGCGCGCTGCAGGATCTCCTCGATCTCCTCGCGGCTGGGCGGGTCATCATAGATGCCGATCGCATAGGCGTTGGGATGCGCCTCGAACAGCTTGCGCAGCGCGGATTTCGCGGTCAGCGATCCGGCCGTGACCACGACCTGCGCATCGCCCGGGCGCCAGTCCTTCAGCGCGGCGGTCACGGCGGGGGCGGCGGTATCCGTCGCCTCCTCCACGAAGGCCACGCGCGGCCCCGGGAAAAAGCCCACGGCCTTCACCGCATCGCCGAGCTGCGCCGGATCCTTGCGCAGATCGGATCCTGGCATCCGGGTCAGGCGCATCTCCGCCTCGCCCTCGGGCCCGATCAGCGCCGCGATCACCTCCTGGCGCCGGAGCGCCACCCGCATCGCATCGGCGCCGAAGATCAGCAGGCCGGCGCGGTCCGGATCTGGCCGCGCGAAATAGCGGCTGGCGGCGACGCCTGCGAGCTTCATTGCGGCAGGGAACCCGCTTGGGCGGTCAGTTTGGTCACGATCTGATCGGCGAGGATGACCATGAGCCGGCGATGCGCATCCTCCTCGGCGGCATTGGAGGCCACGACCGTGCCCGAGGCCGACCACGAGGTGAAGGAGGCAGCCCGCCCCGTCAGCAGCACCGCATCCGTTGCGATATCATGGAGCGTATAATCCACGTTGCCCGAGAGCGAGTAGCGGGTGGTGGCGTTCTCGGGCGTGATCGCCTGGCCGATGGCCCGCGTCGTCACCTTGTAGGAGAGCCGGTAGCGTGCGCTTTCGACCGGGCCGAAGCGCTCGCTCAGCCGCCGCGTCAGCGCGAAATCGTCCCGCGTTTTCGGGTCGTCGGTCTGCACCCCGCCCAGCAGCTTCGCCGCCCCGCCCGAAGGCGCATAGGCCGGGGTGAAGCCGCATCCCGCCAGCGCGGCCAGCGCGACGAGACGCAGCAAGGTTCTCCGGTCAGATGACCACATTGACGATACGCCCCGGCACGACGATGAGTTTTTTCGGCTGGCCTCCCGCCAGCACCTTGACCACAGTCTCATCCGCCAGCACCAGCTTTTCAACCTCTGTGGCAGGCATATCTTTCGGAACCGTTACCTCGGACCGCTTCTTGCCGTTGATCTGGATGGGCAGGATCACCGAATCCTCGGCCAGCAGCGCCGGATCCGCCTTCGGCCAGGGCGCGCGCACGACGAAGCCTTCGCCGCCCAGCAGCCGCCAGACATCCTCGGCCAGGTGCGGCACCATTGGCCCCATCAGCTGCGCCATCAGCTTCATCGCCTCGCGCCGCGCGGCATTCGAGGCCTGCGTGCGCGCGAGCGTATTGGCCAGGCCATAGATCGCCGCCACCGCCTTGTTGAAGGCGAAGCTGTCGATCGAGCGGGTGACATCGTCCACCGCCTTGTGCGCGGCCTTCAGCAGCGCCAGATCCTGGCCCGCATCGCCCTCAGCGCCTTCGGCGATCTCCGAGGCGATCCGCCAGACCCGGGCGAGGAACTTCGCCGTGGCTTCGGCCCCGGCCGCGGTCCATTCGATATCGCGCTCGGGCGGGCTGTCCGACATCACGAAGAACCGCGCCGTATCGGCCCCGAACGAGGCGATGATATTCATCGGATCGACGACGTTCTTCTTCGATTTCGACATCTTGGCCGAGGGGATCACTTCCACTGCGGTGCCATCGGCCAGCTTGCCGTCGGTCACGTCCTCGGGCAGGTGATAGACCGGGCGGCCATTCGCATCCCGGGTCATGTAGATCTCATGCGTGACCATGCCCTGGGTGAAGAGCGCATTGAACGGCTCGATCGCCTTCGCGGGCAGGTGGCCGGTCTTGTGCATCGCGCGGGCGAAGAAGCGCGAATAGAGCAGGTGCAGGATCGCATGCTCGATGCCGCCGATATACTGATCGACGTTCATCCAGTAATCGGTTTCCCCGGCGACGGTGGGCGTGGCCGCATGCGGGCTGGTGAAGCGCGCATAATACCACGACGAATCGACGAAGGTATCCATCGTATCGGTTTCACGCAGCGCCGCCGCCCCGCAGCAGGGGCAGGTGGTGTTGCGCCAGCTCGGGTGGCGGTCGAGCGGGTTGCCGGGCTTGTCGAAGGTCACGTCATCGGGCAGGCGCACCGGCAGGTTCGCCTTCTTCTCCGGCACCACGCCGCAGGCCGCGCAATGCACCACCGGGATCGGGCAGCCCCAGTAGCGCTGGCGGCTCAGGCCCCAGTCGCGCAGGCGGTAATTCGTCACGCCACGGCCGATGCCATTGGCTTCACAAAACGCGATGGCGGCGGCGATGGCTTCCTCGCCGGTCTGCTCCTCGGCGCCGGCGAAGCCGCGAATGTAGCAGACCTTCTCGGATTTCAGCGGCACGAACTCCGCGCCCGGCGCGGCATCGCCCGCGAGCGGCACGAAGACGCGATTGATTGGCAGTTCGTATTTGGTGGCGAATTCATGGTCGCGCGCGTCATGCGCCGGGCAGCCGAAAATGGCGCCGGTGCCGTAATCCATCAGGATGAAATTCGCGACATAGACCGGCAGCTCCCAGGCCTCGTCCAGCGGGTGGCGCACGCGGATGCCGGTGTCGCGGCCGAGCTTCTCGGCGGTCTCGATCGCCTCCTCGGTGGTGCCGCCCTTGCGGCATTCGGCGATGAAGGCCGCCATGTCCGGGTCCTGCGCCTCGAGCGCCCTGGCGATCGGGTGATCGGGCGAAATGCCCACGAAGCTCGCCCCCATCAGCGTGTCGGGGCGGGTGGTGTAGCATTCGATCCGGTCGAAGCCTTCGGGCGCATTCACCGTGCCGAAGGCGAATTGCAGCCCGCGCGACTGGCCGATCCAGTTCGCCTGCATCAGCCGCACCTTCTCCGGCCAGTCCTTCAGCCCGTCGAGCGCCTCCAGCAGCTCACCGGCGAAATCCGAAATCCGGAAGAACCACTGCGTCAGCTCCTTGCGCTCCACCAGCGCGCCGGAGCGCCAGCCGCGCCCGTCGATCACCTGTTCGTTCGCCAGAACCGTCATGTCGACCGGGTCCCAGTTCACCACCGCATTCTTGCGATAGACGAGGCCCGCCTCCAGCATGTCGAGGAACATCGCCTGCTGCTGGCCGTAATATTCGGGGTCGCAGGTGGCGAATTCGCGGCTCCAGTCGATGCTGAGACCCAGCGGCTTCATCTGCCCGCGCATGTCGGCGATATTGCCGTAGGTCCAGTCCTTCGGATGGCCGCCGCGCTCCATCGCTGCGTTTTCCGCAGGCATCCCGAACGCGTCCCAGCCCATCGGATGCAGCACCGAATAGCCGCAACTCATCTTGTAGCGCGCGACCACATCGCCCATCGTATAGTTGCGCACATGGCCCATGTGGATGCGCCCCGACGGATAGGGGAACATTTCCAGCACATAATATTTCGGCTTCGAGGGATCGTGCTTCGCGGTGAAGACACCGGCCTGGTCCCAGGCGGCTTGCCACGTCTGTTCGGTCTGTGCGGGTTGGTACGGCGTCATGGCGTCCCTCTGGCGGAATTCTGCGAGGGGCTTGCTACACCGTCAGGGGGCGCGAGGTCCAGCGCCCCCGCGCATCACAGGTTGGAATCGGCGATGCGCATCTGCCGGGCGCGGGTCAGGATCGCATCCTCCACCGCCTTCACCGTCTCGGGCGAGACCGCGCCGCCATTGCTCTCGAGTGCGACCTTCAGGCTGCGCGCATCGAGGGCGGGGTCGGTCACATGGATGGTGGCGCGGTAGGGGCGCCCGCCGCCGGGGGGCGTGCCGTAGCCGGTCACGATCAGGCCGGAGAACGGATCGACCGTCTGCACCGGCAGGAAATCGAGCACTTCGAGCGCCGCATTCCAGATATACTTGTTCACGCCGAGCGTGATGTTCGGGTCGTTGTTGCTGCCGAACAGGTCGCCGAAGGTGGATTCGCGATGCGCCGGCGCCGGGCTGTCCGAGCTGCCACATGCCGCCAGCGAGAGCGCCCCGAGAACCAGGACGCTGGCACGCAGAGTGTATCGGATCGTCATTGCAGCTGCCCTCGGGACTAGGTCTTTGCGTCGCACCGTCTCTAGCCCATGCCCCGCTGAGGAACAAGGACTTTCCCCGCGCGTGAGGCGGGCGCGGAGGCGGAAGCCCTCCGCGAAATGACTGTGGCAAGACTGCACCACGCTTGGGCTCAATCGGATGCCCCCGGGGGGATTCGATTGCAATGCGGGGCGGGCGGCGCGAAATATCGTCCATACCCAATTCGGATTCCCCTGAGTTGGGGCGACCTTATCGAAATGAGGGAAAACGATGAAAAAGGTTCTCTTCGCGACGACCGCGCTGGCTCTGTCGGCCGGCATCGCCGCTGCAGACGTCTCGCTGTCGGGCTACGGCCGCTTCGGCCTCGCCACCTACTCGGGCAACGATGGCGACGAGTCGAAAACTTGGACCGAGCAGCGTCTCCGTCTGAACATCACCGCCTCGACCCAGTCGGACAGCGGCGTTGAATTCGGTGCTAAGTTCCGTATCCAATACGACGACGGCGACGAAGGCGCTGGCGCGAACAACGCTCAGTTCTACTTCGTCTACGAAGGCCTGACCGTTCAAGTCGGCAACGTGACCACCGCGCTCGACGAAGACACCGCCGATGTGTTCTACGGTTCGGAACTGGGCCTGACCGACACGTCTTGGGGTGACTCGCGTTCGTCGTTCTTCGCTTACGGCTCCAAGGCCTATGATGGCGCGCGTTCGGGCATCTACGGCAAGTACGCGATCTCCGATTTCACCATCGAAGCGTCGTACATCGACCCGAACCAGTACTCGAAGGACAATCTGGTCGGCGGCGTTGATGTTGGCGTCAGCGAAGAAACCTCGCTCGTCCTGTCCTATGCTTCGGGCCCGATCACCCTGGCCACCGGCGCGACCTGGGATGGCGCTGGCGTCTCGGACAACAACATCTGGTATGTCGGCGGCGCCTATGCGTTCAGCGACATGTTCAAGGCTGGCCTGACCTACATCGACGAAGGTGAAGAAGGCGGCTACGACCTCGGCAAGACCATCACCCTGTACGGCTCCTATGCGACCGGCCCGGTTGAAGTCAAAGCCTATGTCGCTCAAATCAGCGACTACGACGACGTGTTCGATGCTGACTACACCACCGACACCGCCTTCGGTATCGGCGGCTCGTACGACCTCGGCGGCGGCGTCTCGCTGCTGGGCGGCGTGCACCGCGACTACGCCGAAGAAGGCTACGGCGAAATCGGTGTGAAGTTCAAATTCTGATTTCTTCGGAATTCAGTCAGAGAGAGCGGGCTTCGGCCCGCTCTTTTCTTTTGGGCCGGGGCGTGGCTTTGTGAATCCGGAGCAGGCAGGAGGCGCGGATGGCGTTGCAGGAAATCGTCGCCCGGATCGGGCAGGCCGAAGCCGCGGCGGGGCGCGCGCCGGGCGCGGTGCATCTGATCGCCGTATCGAAGGTGCAGCCCGCGGAGCGGGTTCTGGCGGTCCTGGGCGAAGGCCACCGGCTGTTTGGCGAGAACTATGTGCAGGAGGCTGCGGGCAAATGGCCGGCCTGGCGCGCCGCCTATCCGGAAGTGCGCGTGCATATGATCGGGCCGCTCCAGACCAACAAGGCGAAGCAGGCGGTAGAGCTGTTCGACGCGATCCATTCGGTCGATCGCCCCTCTCTGGCCGAGAAGCTCGCGCGGCTGGCGCAGGCGCGGGGCACGAGCCCGGATCTGTTCGTGCAGGTGAACACCGGCCGCGAGCCGCAGAAGGCGGGGGTCCTGCCCGAGGACGTGGATGCCTTCGTGGCCACTATGCGCGGCATGGATCTGCCGCTGGCCGGGCTGATGTGCATCCCGCCCGAAGGCGCCGATCCGGCGCCGCATTTCGCCGCGCTCGCGCAGATGGCCGCGCAGAACGGGCTCACCGGCCTGTCGATGGGCATGAGCTCGGATTTCGAAACGGCCATCGCACAGGGCGCGACCCATGTGCGGGTTGGCTCGGCCATTTTCGGCGCGCGCAGCTATCCGGCAAAGGCCTGATCAGACGGTGACATCGCGCCGCCGGGCGCCGCGGTGGCTCGCGAGCATTGGCACCTCGATGACATCGCCGGGGCGGAGCATCCGGGCCACGCGGATTAGATCTGCCCGCCGCAGGGCAATACAGCCCGCCGTCGGGAAGCCGAGCCGCCGCCGCTGGTGCACGAAGATCGCGGAGCCGCGCCCGGGTTTGGCATCCGGGAAATTCCAGTCGGTCAGCAGAACGATATCATAAAGCGGGTCGGCGCGGCGCATGCGCTCGTGGCTGGCGGGGAAGGGCGCGCGGACCGGATGGTTGTACTCCGGATGGCCGGAGGCATCGCACCACAGATCGCGCGGGCCGATGGCGCGGGCCCAGGGCGCCGGGCGCGGCAGCCGGTCCGCCCGCCACAGCAGCCCCACAATGCGCAGCGCCCCGACCGGCGTCGCGCCATCGCCCTCGCGCTTGTCGCGGCGCAGCCCGCTGCGCCCGATCTGCACCGGCATCCGCCGCCCGCCGATGACAAGCCCCGCAGGCGTCAGCCGCGCCTTCACAGGATATGCCCGGATTTCGCGGCTTTCGTCGCGAGGTAGGCGGCATTGTGGCGGCTCAGGCCCACCTTCAGCGGCACCCGCTCCACCACCTCGATGCCATGGGTCTCCAGCATCCGCACCTTGGCGGGGTTGTTCGTCAGCAGCCGGACGTGGCCGAACCCGAGCCGCCGCAGCAGCGCCGCGCCGATGCGGAAATCGCGCTCGTCGTCCTCGAAGCCCAGCCGGTGATTGGCCTCCACCGTATCGAAGCCCTGATCCTGCAGCGAATAGGCCCGCATCTTGTTGGCCAGCCCGATGCCGCGGCCCTCCTGATTGAGATAGAGCAGCACGCCCGCGCCCTCATGCCCCATCTGGGTCAGCGCGGCATCGAGCTGCGGCCCGCAATCGCATTTCAGGCTGCCGAGCACATCGCCGGTAAAACAGGCCGAATGCAGCCGCGCGAGCACCGGCTGGCTGCGATCGGGCGCGCCGATTTCCACGGCGTAATGCTCCTCGCCGCCATCATCGGGGCGGAAGATATGCAGCCGCCCGCGTTCGGCCGCGCGCATCGGCACCCGCGCCGCCGACACTGGCGCGAGCACCGCCTCGGCCGACATTTCGCGCAGGGCTTCGGCGGCATCGAGGCAGGTCAGCCCCTCGGGCGCAGGCCCCGCGAGCGGCACCAGCACCGCCGCAGGCAGCAGATGCGCCGTTTTCGCCAGCGCGATCGCCGCGCGCGCGACGGCCGCATCGCCCTCGCGCAGGCTCGCGAGCGGCCCTTTCATCGGTACGCGCAGGTCGTCCGCCGGATCCGCCAGCGCCCGCAGCCAGGCGAGATCGGCGTCCTCCGGCACGCGGATCCGCGCCAGGTCATTGTCATAGACCCGCGCCTTCAGCGTCTCGGCCCGCCAGGACGTCAGCGCCAGCATCGGCGCCCCCAGCCCGCGCAGCGCGCCCAGCCGCTCGGGCGAGAGCGTCTCCACCGCCACCGCCAGATGTCCGGAAAGCAGCACGGGCAAGCCCATGCGCAGGTCGGCGCGGGCGCGGTTGAGTCGTTCGACAGGGGTCGGGCCAAGCAGGTTCATGGCTCACAGATAGCGATGCCCGAAACAAATTGAAACATACCGCCGCTTTCCGACACGTCCGCGTGAGAAAGATTTCACCTGCCTTGCCGGGCCCGTGATCGCGTTCCAGCTTGGGATCACGCAAGAAACGGAGGCCACGATCATGGCTGGACTGAAGAAGATTCTGCTGGTGGATGATGACGATGACCTGCGCGAGGCCCTGGCCGAGCAACTGGTCGCGACCGAGGATTTCGAAGTGTTCGAGGCGGGCTCGGGCGCCGAGGCGGTAGAGAAGGCGAAGGCCGCGCTCTATGACATCGTGGTGCTCGATGTCGGCCTGCCCGATACCGACGGGCGCGAGCTGTGCAAGAAGCTGCGCAAGCAGGGCGTGAAATGCCCGATCGTGATGCTGACCGGCCACGACACCGATGCCGATACGATCCTCGGGCTGGATTCCGGCGCCAACGACTATATCACCAAGCCGTTCAAATTCCCGGTGCTGCTGGCGCGCCTGCGGGCGCAGCTGCGCACCCATGAGCAATCCGAGGATGCGGTGTTCCAGCTCGGGCCGTATACGTTCAAGCCGGCGATGAAGATGCTGATCGACGCGAAGGACCGCAAGATCCGCCTCACCGAAAAGGAAACCAACATCCTGAAATTCCTGTACCGGGCGACGGATGGTGTGGTGGCGCGCGATGTGCTGCTGCACGAGGTCTGGGGCTACAATGCCGGGGTCACGACCCATACGCTGGAAACCCATATCTACCGGCTGCGCCAGAAGATCGAGCCCGATCCGGCCAATGCCCGGCTGCTTGTCACGGAATCGGGCGGCTACCGGCTGGTGGCCTGACCGGCATCCCGGGCGGGGAGGTTCCCTTCGGGGACCTCCCTAGTTTTCGGGAATGGTCCTTTTGGTCAAGAATCGGCACTCTTTGGCTGGGTACAGGGGAGGGGGAAGCTCCGTTCACGGACATTGTCCGTGGTTTTCGGTCTCCTGAACCCACGAGAGTAACGAGTTTATTGGCCATTTGGCAATTTTTTTTCCGTACGTCCGGCGCGGATGCCCTGTGCATCCGCGCCACAGTCATATCCGCAGCCGCAGGTCGGTGTTGCCTGAACGTTCCGATCGGCGCTAGGCTTTGGCTCAGCAGCAGCCCATCGGGAGAAAATGGATGATGCGTGGATCTGGTCCTTCGCGGCGGGGCGTCCTGTGCGGATCTCTGGCCATGGCCCTGCCCCTCGGTGCCTGGGCGCAGGAGGCGGCGCTGCTGACGCTGGTCGCGCCGGATGGCCGCCGGATCGTGCTGGATGCCGCGGCAATGGATGCGCTGCCGCAGCAGGAGCTGCGCACCCGCACCGTCTGGACGGAGGGGCCGCAGACCTTCGGGGGCGTGGCGCTGCGCGACGTTCTGGCGCTGGCCGGCAGCGAGGCAGATCTGAAGCCGCGCACCCTCGTGCTGCATGCGCTGAACGATTACGAGATCACCGTTCCGGCCGCGGATGCCTGGTCCTTCCCCTGTATCATCGCGCGCAGTCAGAACGGCAGCCCGATCAGCCGCCGCGACAAGGGGCCGCTCTGGCTGGTGTATCCGCGCGATGCCGATCCTGTGCTGCAGGATCAGCGCTACGATCAGCGGTGGGTCTGGCAGCTTTCGGAAATCGTGATCGCGTGATCCGTTCGCGTGCGCTCATCCTGGCCGGGCTGCCGATCGCCTGCTTCGTGCTGATGTTCGCCTATGCGGTCTATCAGCTGGTGCAGATCGACCGGGCGTTCCGGTTCAACGTGGGCGAGAACATGCTCTGGGCCGTCACCCAGACCAACCGCGAAGCGCAGCGGGTATTGCTCTCGATCGCCCGGCACGACCCGCCCGAGACCTTGCAGCTGCGCATGGACATCCTGCACAGCCGGGTGGCGCTGCTCTATGACAACCCGCAGCGCGCCTATTACAACCGGATCGGTATCGGCATGGACGTCGATGAGGCGATGCGGCTGACGACGGAGGTGGATGCGCGGATCGCAGCCCCGGATTTCGCCTATTGGGACGACCCGGCGATTGCGAGCCTGGAGGCGCTGGACCGGGCGTTGCGCAAGCTGTCGAACGATACGGTGACGGCCGACCGCAACGAACGCGGCCTGCGCCACGACCTGCAGCGCGGCACGGTGCAACTCCTGCTGCTTTCGGTGCTGGGGGCGTTTGCATCGGGGGTCTTCATCGCCGGGCTGCTGGTGCGCAACGTGCGCCAGGCAATCCGCGCGCGCGAGGATCTGGAGCATCACCGCGCGATTCTGGAGGAGACGGTCGCGCGGCGCACGCAGGAGCTGCAGGAGGCGCTGGCGGTGGAGCGGCGGGCGAAGGAAGTGTACCGCAGCTTCATCATCACCGTGCCGCATCAGTTCCGCACGCCGCTCTCGATCATCCATATGGTGGCGCAGCGGCAGCTGCGCGACAGCCCGGCCGCGGACCCTGCGACACTGGAGAAGAAGTTCCGGCGGATCCTGGAATCGGCCGAGCGGCTGGAGCGGCTGGTGGCCGGGATCATGACCGTCGTCTCGATGGATGCGCGCGAGCTGACGCGGGGGCTGCTGGATCTGAACGCGGTGGCGGATCTGGCGCTGCGGCAGGTCCGCGATGCCCATGCCGAGCGCACGATCCTGGCCGAATGCACTTCGGAGCCGCTGATGACGGTGGGCGACGCGGTGCTGCTGGAGCAGGTGATCGTCAACCTGCTCAGCAATGCGGTGAAATATTCGCCCATCACCGCGCCGATCGTGCTGCGGACCTGGCGCGAAGGCGATACGGTGCGCTGCAGCGTGCAGGACCGCGGCATCGGCATTCCCGCGGCGGCGCAGGGCGCGATCTTCGAGCGCTTCTTCCGCGCGGCCAATGCGCATCATCATCCGGGCATGGGGGTCGGTCTCAGCTTGTCACGCGATATCGTCACGTTGCACGATGGGCAAATCGGGTTCGTGTCGGCGGAGGGGGGCGGATCGACCTTCACCGTCACATTGACCGCAGCGGGAGGGGAGTGATGCGGGGAGAGGCACCGGCCGCGACGATTCTATGCGTCGAGGACGAGGAGGCGCTGCTCGAGGAGCTGTGCGAGGAGCTGTCGGGCAAGGGCTACACTGTGCTGCCCGCGCGCGATTGCGCCGAGGCCGAGGCGCTGCTGCGGGCCGAGCGGCCCGATATCGTGCTTTGCGACGTAATGATCCCGGGCCAGACCGGCTTCGAGCTGCTGCAGGCGCTGCGCGAGAAGGGCCTGCTGCCGCGGACGACGGCCTTCATCTTCCTCACGGCAATGAACACCCGCGACATGCGCCTGAAGGGGCTGGGCATGGGCGCCGATGATTACCTGGCGAAGCCGGTCGATCTGGACCTTCTGCATCTCACGATCCAGAACCGGCTGGAGTTCGTGCGCCGGGTTCAGGCCGGCGCGGAACCCGAGGCGCCGCCGATCACGGCCAGGCTGTCTCCGCGCGAGGAGCAGGTGCTGACGCATCTGGGGCTGGGTGCGCGCACCACCAACATCGCCCATGCGCTGAGCATTTCCGAATATACGGTGAACCAGTACATCAAGGACATCTACCGCAAGCTGAGCATCAGCAACCGCGCCGATGCCGCCCGCGCCGCGATCCGGCTGGGGCTGGTGCGGCCCGATCAGCAGGGCGAGCCGCGGTAAGGCAGGAGGGCCTCTCATGAGCAGATCTCGCGCCGGGGCGCGGCCAGGACCGGGAGCCCGCGGATGACGACGGGGATCCATCACGTCACCGCGCTGACCGCCGATATTCAGGCCAATGTGGATTTCTACATCGGCTTTCTCGGGCTGCGGCTGGTGAAGCGCACCGCGGGCTTCGAGGATGCACAGCAGCTGCACCTCTTTTATGGCGATGCCGCTGGCTCGCCCGGATCGGTGCTGAGCTTTCTGGCCTGGGAGGGCGGGGCCTCGGGGCGGGTCGGTATCGGCCAGGTGTCGGAGATCGCCTTCGCGGTGCCGCCCGCCTCCATCGGCAGCTGGCTCACGCGGGCGCTCTCGGCGCGGGTGCCGGTCGAGGGGCCGATGCGGGAGCTGGGCGAGACGGTGCTGCGGCTGAAGGATCCGGATGGGATCATCGTGAAGCTGGTGGGGGCCGATCTGCCGAGCCCGGCGCCGCTCGGGGGCGATGCGCCGACGCGGATCCGGTCCGTTACCCTCCTCACGGATGACGAGGCCGCCTCGCAGCAGATGCTGGAGCGGTTCGGCTACCGCCCCGGCCCGCGCGCGGGCGCGATCCTGCGGATGGTCTCGGAGAGCGACGTGATCGATCTGCGCGCGGTTGCGGGCTATGTGCCGGGCATTCCGGGCGCGGGCACCTTCGATCATGTGGCGCTGCGGGCGCCGGATCGGGCGGCGGTGCAGGCCGCCGCAGCCACGCTTCCGGGCGAGGTCAACATGCATGACCGCACCTATTTCTATTCGCTCTATGTGCGCGATACGGCGGGGATCTTGTATGAATACGCCTCGGATACGCCCGGGTTCGCGGTGAACGAGGCGCCAGCCTTGCTGGGTACGACGCTGTTCATGCCGCCCGGTGCCTCCGAGGATCTGGAGGTCATGCTGCCGCAATTCGCGCTGCCGGATGCCGAACGCTGGCCGCGCCGCAAGTTGCTGTTCGCCCATCGGCTCTACACCCCCGATGCGCCCGACGACACGGTGCTGATCGCGCTGCACGGATCGGGCGGCAGCGAGACGAGCCTCTTGCCGCTCGCACACCGGATCGCGCCCCATGCCCGGCTGATCGGCCTGCGCGGGCGCGCGACGGAGGAGGGCGTGCCACGCTGGTTCCGCCGCTTCGGTTACCGCGAGTTCGATCAGGGCGACATCCGCGCCGAGGCTGCGGCCTTCGCGGCCTTCCTGCCGGATCTGGCGAAGCTCTACGCCTTCGATCTGGCGCAGGCGGTGTTCCTGGGCGATTCCAACGGGGCAAACTTCCTCGGCGCCGTGCTGCGGCTTCATCCGGGGCTGGTGCAGCGTGCGATCCTGCTGCGCGGGCAGGAGGTTCTGGCCGATGCGCCAGCGCAGGCCGCGGGCTCTGTGCTGATGGTGAATGGCCGGCTCGACCTGCTGGTCGGCCCGGCGGCCGGGGAGCTGGAAGCGGCGCTGCGCGCGGGTGGGGCCAGCGTGGAGGCGGTGACGGTTGCGGCCGGGCATGGCCTGGCGGAGGCGGATGCGACGGCGGCGCGGGCCTGGCTGGAGGCCCGGCGCGACAGTTGAGCAAGTCGTGACTTGCCGTTTGTCGCGGTTGCAAACACATTGCGCCCCGATTAGACGCCGCGGCCAGCCGGACGCGGCCGATGCGCGGGGCACAGCCCCGTGCAATCATGCCGGCGGGCCTCATTCGAGAACGCACCCTCGTGACAGACGCAGATCTCGCCCTGAAAACTCCCCTCGCGCGGCTGGCCGACTGGCTCCGCCGCAACCGGACGGCGGCCGTTGTCAGCCTGTCCTCGCTGGCCTTCGTGGCCGTCGCCTTCGCGATCTACCGGATCACGGAGGATGTGCGCTACGGCGCCGTGCTCGATGATCTGACGACGGTCTCCTGGGCCCGGCTCGGGCTCGCGGTCCTGTTCACCTTCCTCAGCTTCGGCTTCCTGATCTGCTACGACGTGAACGCCCTGCGCCACATCGGCCGCAAATTGCCGCTCGGGCAGGTGGTCATCGTCTCGTTCAGTGCCTATGCGGTGGGCAATACCGCGGGCTTCGGCCCGCTCAGCGGCGGCGCGATCCGCTATCGCGGCTATAGCCGGATGGGGCTGAGCGGCGAGGAAATCGCCCGGGTCATCGCCTTCGTCACAGTGGCCTTCGGCCTCGGGCTGGCGCTGCTGACCGGGGTCTCGGTGCTGTTCTATGCCGATCAGGTGGCGGGGGCGGCGGGCTATTCGCCGCTCGCCCTGCGCGGCATCGCGCTGGCGATTCTGGCCGCGCTGGTGGCGGGCGGGGCCTGGCTCTGGCATGCGCGGCGGCGCGAAGAGGTGGCGGCGCAGCTGCCGCCGCTGCGCGATTTCCTGATGCAGTTCCTCGTGACGGCCGGCGATGTCGCGGCCGCCGCGACCGTGCTCTATGTGCTCCTGCCCGCGGGGCTTCCGATCGGCTGGCCCGCTTTCGCGGCGCTGTTCTGCCTCGCCATCGGGCTCGGCGTGCTCAGCCATGTGCCGGCGGGGCTCGGTGTGTTCGAGGCGGTCATCCTCGCGGGGCTGGGCCCGGCGATGCCCACCGAGCAGGTCGTGGGCGCGGTGGTGCTCTACCGGCTCGTCTATCATGTGATGCCGCTGTTCCTGGCGGTGCTCGCCTTCACCGCGACCGAGCTTCTCGAATACCGCAACACTGTCGCTGCGATCTGGACCCGGCAGCTCAGCGCCGCGGTGATCCCGCCGCTGCTGTCGGTGCTGGCGCTGGTCACCGGGGTGATGCTGGTGTTCTCGGCCGTTCTGCCGACCCGGCCGGAGGCGCTCGAATGGATCTCGGCCCTCGTGCCGCTGCAGCTGCTGGAATCCGCGCATTTCCTGTCGAGCGTCCTCGGGCTCTTGCTGGTGGTGATCGCGCGCGGGCTGGTGCACCGGCTGGATGGCGCGTTCTGGGCCGGGCTGGTGGTGGCGGGCGTCGCGCTCGCGCTGTCCTTCCTGAAGGCGGTGACGCCCTATGAGGCGGTGTTCCTCGCCGTGCTGCTGGCGGGCCTGCTGCTGAACCGGCACAGCTTCTCGCGCCGCGCCTCGCTGCTGGCCGAGCCGCTCACGCCCGCCTGGATCGGGGCGCTGGCGGTGGTGGTCGCTGCGGCAGTGATGATCCTGTTCATCGTCTACCGCGATGTGGATTACGACAATCAGCTCTGGTGGCAGTTCACCTTCGATGGCGATGCGCCCCGCGGCCTGCGCGCGGCGGTCGCGGTGGCGCTGGTGGCGGCGGTGATCGCGCTGGCGAGCCTGTTGCGCCCCGCCCGCCATGGCATCGCGCCCGCCTCCGCCGAGGAGATCGCCCGCGCGGTCGACATTTGCGCCGGGCAAGACAACAGCGGCGGCAATCTGGTGCGGATGGCAGACAAGGCGCTGATGTTCTCGGGCGATGGCAGCGCCTTCCTGATGTATGATGTGCAGGGCAAATCCTGGATCAGCCTGTTCGGCCCGATCGGCGATCCGGAGGCGCGGGCGGAGCTCGTCTGGCGCTTCGTGGAGGCGGCGCGGGCATCGGGCGGGCGCCCGGTGTTCTATCAGGTGCCGCCGAGCCTGCTCGCGGCCTGCGCCGATGCGGGCCTGAGGGCACTGAAGCTCGGGGAAATGGCCGTCGTGGATCTGAGCGGCTTCGATCTCAAATCCAGCCGCTGGGGCGAGACGCGCCGCGCGCTCGCCCAGGGCGCGCGCGACGGCAAGGCGGTGGAGGTCCTGCTGCCGGCCGAAGTGCCTGCGGTGCTGGATGAGCTGGAGGCGATTTCCGACAGCTGGCTCGCCCATCACCAGGCCCGCGAGAAGGGCTTCGCCCTGGGCCGGTTCGAGCGCGATTTCGTCGCGAGCCAGCCGGTCGCGGTGCTGCGCTTCCAGGGCGAGATCGTGGCCTTCGCGACGCTCCTGCTCACCGATACCCATGCCGAGGCGACGGTCGATCTGATGCGCTTTGGCGCCGCCGCTCCGCGCGGGGCGATGGATTTCCTGTTCGGCGCGCTGATGGACTGGTCGAAGGCGCAGGGCTACCGCACCTTCAACCTCGGGATGGCGCCGCTGTCGGGCTTCAGTACCCATTCGACCGCGCCGATCTGGAACCATGTCGGCGAAGCGATCTTCACCCACGGCGAGAAATTCTACAACTTCAAGGGTCTGCGGGCCTTCAAGGCGAAATACAACCCGGATTGGGAGCCGCGCTATCTGGTCGTGGGCGGGGCGATGTCGCCCGTGGCCGCGCTGGTGGATGTGACGCTGCTGATCGGCGGGGGCATCAAGGGAGTGGTCGGCAAATGAGAACCGCAATCGCGCTGTGCTGCGCGCTGCTGCCCTGGGCCGCGCTGGCCGACGAGGCGCCGCAGGGCTTCGATGTGGGCATGATCCAGGGCCAGCACATCTATCGCCCCGACGGCCAGCCGAAGGGCGTGGTCGCGCTGATCTCCGATTCCGATGGCTGGGGCGCGGCGGACGATGCCCAGGCGAAGGCGCTGGTGGCGCGCAACGTGGCGGTGATCGGGCTCGACCTGCCGGGCTATCTGCGCGCGCTGGAGGCCCCGGGCGAGGATCAGGACTGTTCCTATGCGATTTCCGACATCGAGGAGATTTCGAAGCGCCTGCAGGCCGGAGATACCGGGGACTACCGCCTGCCGGTGATCGCCGGGCGTGGCGATGGCGGCGGGCTGGCGCTGGCGCTGGCGGCGCAGGTGCCGCCCTCCACGGTGGGGGCGACGATCGTGGTCGATCCTTCGGCCGGGGTCGCGCTGAAGGAGCCTTTGTGCACCGATGCCGGGCATGAGCAGGTCGCGGGCCGGGCGGTCTATGGCCTGATGCCGAACGGCGAGCTGAACGAGCCGGTCTCGGTGATCTTCACCAAGGCTGCGGCGGCGGATGCCGTGGCCCATGTCGCGGCGCTGGCGAAGGACTACAAGGGGATCAGCCAGAGCACCTCCGATGCCGCCCCCGCTGCGGCCCTGGCGCAGGAGCTGGAGACCCGGCTCGACGATCTGACCAGGGAGGGCCCGCTGAACCTGCCGATTTCGGCGATGCCGGTGGACAAGCCCGCGCATGATACGCTGGCGATCATCTATTCGGGCGATGGCGGCTGGCGCGATCTGGATCGCGAGATCGGCGAGAACCTGCAGAAGGAGGGGATCCCGGTCGTGGGCGTGGATGCGCTGCGCTACTTCTGGAACGAACGCCAGCCGCAGGAGACGGCGGATGATCTGGCGCGGATCATCGAGCATTACCGCGGCAAATGGGGGCTGCGGCACGTCCTGCTGATCGGCTATTCCTTCGGCGCCGATATCCTGCCCAACAGCTACAACCTGCTGCCGAAGGCAGACCGTGACAGCGTGGTGCAGATGACGCTGCTCGCGCTCTCGCACGAGCGCAATTACGAGATCAGGATGTCGGGCTGGCTCGGCATGTCGAGCGGCAGCAAGAACGACCCGGCCGAAGACCTGAAGCAGGTGCCGCCCGGGATCGTGCAATGCATCTTCGGCACGGATGACGAGGACGACGCCTGCCACGGGCTGACCGACCGCGGCTACGAGCTGATCGGGATCGAGGGCGGCCACCATTTCGATGAAGACTACCCGGCGCTGGCGGGCCGGATCGCGGCTTCGCTGAAAGCGCGCCTCGGCGGCTGAGGGGCACCGCCCGCGCGAGAGGGCCCTCATTGCGGAGCCGCCCGCCATGAGGGCGGCTCCGGCCGTTGGCCATTGTGCGAAGCCCGTGGCGCGCCATCGCCCGGCCGGGATGGACCCGGCCCGCAGGCTCAGATCGCGTGTTCGACCCCGTCCGCGTCGATGACGAAGGAGGGCAGGCCAATCTGGCCCAGCCGCTCCAGGAACGGCCGCGCGGGCAGCTCCTCGACATTGGCCATGGTCTTCACATCCCAGGGGCCCTCGGCCACCATCAGCGCGGCCGCCACCGCCGGAACGCCGGCCGTATAGCTGATGCCCTGCGAGCCCACTTCCTCATAGGCTTCCTTGTGATCGGCCACGTTGTAGACGAAAACCTCGATCTCGCGGCCGTCCTTCATGCCCTTCACATAATCCCCGATGCAGGTCTTGCCGCTATAGCCCGGCGCGAGCGAGGCCGGATCCGGCAGCACCGCCTTCACCACCTTCAGCGGGATCACCTCCAGCCCCTCGGCCGTCCGGACCGGCTGTTCGGAGAGCAGGCCGAGGTTCTTCAGCACGGTGAAGACATTGATGTAATGGTCGCCGAAGCCCATCCAGAAGCGGATATCGGCCTCCGGGTAATTCGCCGACAGGCTGTGCACCTCGTCATGGCCCGAAAGGTAGGCCTTCTGGCGACCCACCACCGGCAGGTCCCACTCGCGGCCCACTTCGAACATCCGGTTTTCCTGCCACTTGCCGCCCTGCCAGGAATAGACCGTGCCGGTGAATTCGCGGAAGTTGATCTCCGGGTCGAAGTTGGTGGCGAAATATTTGCCGTGCGAGCCTGCGTTGATATCGACGATATCCACCGCGGTCACCTTGTCCAGGTATTCATCGGCTGCGAAGCGCACATAGGCGTTCACCACACCCGGATCGAAGCCCGCGCCCAGAATCGCGGTCACGCCCTTTTCGGCGCAGAGGGCGCGCTTCTTCCATTCGTAGTTGCCATACCACGGCGGGGTCTCGCAGATCTTGTTCGGCTCTTCGTGGATCGCGGTGTCGATATAGGCCACGCCGGTCTCGATACAGGCATCGAGCACATATTTGTTGACGAAGGCCGAGCCCACGTTGATCACGATCTGCACGCCGGTGTCGCGGATCAGCGCGGCCACCGCGGCGGTGTCCATCGCATCCACCGCGTGGCTGTCGAACGTGCCCGGGACCTTCATCGCGCCCTTTTCATGGACGGAGGCGATGATCGCGTCGCATTTCGCCTTCGTGCGCGAGGCGATGTGCAGGTCACCCAGGATGTCGTTGTGCTGTGCGCATTTGTGGGCAACCACTTGCGCCACACCGCCGGCACCGATGATGAGCACGTTCTTTTTCACTTCAGCTGGCTCCTTTCACGAGCAAGGGGAAGGGGGGCTGCAAACCCCTCAGGACAGGGACGAGGCATAATCCTCATAGGTAAATTCGCGGATAAGCTCGACACGCCCATCCTGCCGCCGGATCGCGATGGAGGGCATGTTGACGCCGTTGAACCAGTTCTTCTTCACCATCGTGTAGCCCGCGGCATCGCGCACCGAGATCCGGTCGCCGACCTTCAGCGGCACGCGGAAGCGGGCATCGCCGAAGATATCGCCCGCGAGGCAGGATTTCCCGGCGATCTGGTAGGCATGGTCTCCCTCCTGCGGCAGCTTCGCGGATTCGCGATAGATCAGCAGGTCGAGCATATGCGCCTCGATGCTGGAATCAACGATGGCGAGCTGCTTGCCATTGTCGAGCAGGTCCAGCACCGAAACCTCGAGCGTGGTGGATTGGGTGATCGAGGCTTCGCCGGGCTCCAGATAGACCTGTACGCCGAACCGCTCCGAGAAGGCCTTCAGCCGCGCGGCAAGCGCCTCGATCGGATAGCCCTCGCCGGTGAAGTGGATCCCGCCGCCGAGGCTGACCCAGTCGAGCCGCTCCAGCAGGGGCGCGAATTCGCGCTCGATCCGGCCGAGCTGTTCGTCGAACAGGGCGAAATCGCGGTTCTCGCAATTGTAGTGGATCATCACCCCGGTGATCTGCGCGCTGATCTCCAGAAGCTTCGCCACGTCCCATTCGCCCAGCCGCGAGAACGGCCGGGCCGGGTCGGCGAGGTCGAAGCCCGAGGTGGAGAAGCGCGGGTTCAGCCGCACGCCGCGCTGGATCCCTGCGGATTGCGCCTCGAAGCGCTGCAGCTGGGCCACGGTGTTGAAGATGATCTTGTCGGCATAGCCGCAGGCCTCGTCGATCTCCCGGTCGGACCAGGCGACGGAATAGGCATGGGTCTCCTTGCCGAATTTCTCATGCCCGAGCCGGAGCTCGAACAGTGAGCTCGAGGTGGTGCCATCCATATAGGGGCGCATGATGTCGAAGGCGGACCAGGTGGCGAAGCATTTCAGCGCCAGGAGCGCCTTCGCCCCGGATGCCTCGCGCAGGAAGGCGATCTTGCGCATGTTCTGAAGCAAGGAGGCTTCGTCGATCAGGTAGAAGGGTGTCGGAATCATGGGCCCCCCCAAGCGGCAAAGTGAAGCCGCGATATAGGTCCCCGCCCGTTGATAGGCAAGGGAAACTCAGTCCACCCGCAGCGTATCCCTGGCTACGGCCAGAGTGTAACCCTTGCGTGAAATATTCCTGACCAGCAGCTCCGACACCAGCGCATTGCCAAGCGCATCGCGCAGCCGCTTGATCCGCGTGGCCCCCGCCGCCTCCTCGCATTCGGCTTCGGGCTTGCCGGTGATGACCGATTCGATCTGCGCGCCGGTCAGCATTTCGTCGTCCATCCGCGCCTCGGCCAGCACCGCGAGCGTCTCTATCGCGGCGGGTGTCAGGGTGAAGACCATGTCGTTCAGCATCACCGCATTCTCCGCGCGCAGGATGCGCAGGCTCTGCACCTGAATGCCCGAGCGGCGGATCTCGCCCATCCGGCGGTTCTGGCTGACCACGGTGAGGAGCAGGACCAGCGCCGCCACCATCAGCGCCGATCCGAACACCAGCAGGATGAAAATGATCATGCGGTAGGAGGTCAGCACTTCGGAGAAGGCCGTGCCCGATTGCGCCAGCACCTCCAGCAGCCGCAGCTGCGTGGGGCTCGTCAGCGCATCATTGGCAACGAAGATCTGCTCCACGCGTTCGTTGAAGGCATCGGCATCGGGCAGCGCGAGGAACAGCAGCGCCGCCGCCAGCGCGAGGATCGCCGCGATGGCACCGACCCCCCAGACCAGCGCCCGCGACCCGGTCCGCAGCCCCTCGATGACGGAGGAAGAATGGTCCGGCACGGTGTCTCTATCTCCATTTTCCCACAGGAACATCACGTCATCCCTGGCGTTTCAAGGGATCTGCATTGCTTTTGTTCCCGTCGCCGCCTGCCGTCTATCGGCGCAGGTCCAGGACGTCGAAGGAAGTTCCACTCGCCCCGGCGCTGTCCTGGCGCTGCGAAAGCCCGTCTGCCCCGAAGATGGAGACCACGCTGAGCAGCGTCCAGCCGCGCTCGGCCAGGCGCGGGCGCAGCGCGCGGGCGGCCGATTGCTTGTCGCAGGCGTCCGGCGGCAGCAGGGCCACGCCGTATTGCAGCCGCAGCGGCGCGTCCCGCTTGGCCTTGTAATCGGCGTAGCATTCGGCCCCGGCGGGCGCGGCCAGAAGCAGCGAAAGGGCAAGGCACAGGGCCTGGGGCGCGCGAGTCATCATGCGCCCACGCTGCGGTGCGGGCTGCGCCGAGGCAAGGGCGAAAGCGGAAAACCGCCGTGTTATCGGATAACCGCGCGCCGATATTGCCTGTCTCTGGAACCGCTCCCAGTTTGGCGGCATGTATCCCCGGGGCGCATCCGCCCCGGCATGAAAGGACGGATCGACATGATCGGAGTTTTCCGCAAGCCGCTGCTGGGCGCCGCCATGGCGCTGGTCGTTGGCCTCGGCAGCCTGACGATGACCGCCCGCCCCGCCGCCGCGCTGACCGACCGCGAGGCCCTGGGGCTGGCGCTCGGGATCGGCGCCGCCGCGATTCTGCTCGACAATGACAAGGACCGCCGCAGTTATCGCGAGCCGCCGCGCCCGCGCTACTACGACAGCCGCGAGCGCTATGACCGCTATTATGATCGCGGCCCGCGCGAGGTCTATGTGGTGCGCCCCGATCGCCGCTGGGACCGCGGCTGGCATGACAACGGCCACCACAAGGGCTGGTACAAGCAGCGCGGCAGGGACCGCGACTGGGATTGAGCACAGGAGCAGGGGCGGAGCGATCCGCCCCTTTTTCGTTGCGCGGACGTGCGCGCCGGGGCACAGCGGGGCATGGCACACAAACCCGATGACATGCTCGAACAGGCCGCCCGCGCGCGAGGATGGCTCCGAATCGCCGGCGTCGATGAGGTCGGCCGCGGCCCGCTCTGCGGCCCGGTGGTGGCGGCGGCGGTGATTCTCGATCCGGACCGGATCCCGGTGGGGCTCGACGATTCGAAAAAGCTCAGCCCGGCGCGCCGCGCCGCACTGGAGGCCGAGATCAAGGCCAGTGCCGAATGGTGCGTGGCCGAGGCCAGCGTCGCCGAGATCGACGCACTGAACATCCTCCAAGCCAGCCATCTGGCGATGTGCCGGGCGATCGCGGGGCTCCTCCGCGCGCCCGATCATGTGCTTGTTGATGGCAACCGCCTGCCGAAGGCGCTCGCGATCAGCGCCGAGGCGGTGGTGAGGGGCGACGGGCGATCGGTCTCCATCGCGGCGGCCTCGATTCTGGCAAAAGAGGCGCGCGACCGGCTGATGGTGGATTTGGCGCAACAGTATCCGGGCTACGGCTGGGAAAAGAACGCCGGTTACCCGACGCCGGATCACCGCAAAGCGCTCCTAAATCTGGGTGTGACCCCTGTGCATAGGCGTTCGTTTAAGCCCATCCACAACATCTTGTGCCAAGGCCATTCTGTAAGCTCTTGATTTGAAAAAGAATTTGACGGCGAATCCGTCCTGACTCATCTTAACGATTACCAGATCGGCACAAGCCGGCACCCAACGAGCAGACTGAAACAGACCCGAAAACGGGCAGATCCGGCATCAAGTCGGGCAGAACGAGGCAGAGATGACGAAAACGACTACGCGGGCTGCGCAGGCGGCGCTACCGCTCAACCAGATTTTGGCCGGCGATTGCGTCGAGGTGATGAACTCCCTCCCGGAGGCCTCCGTCGACCTGATTTTCGCCGATCCCCCCTACAACCTGCAGCTCAAGGGCGAGCTGCACCGGCCAGACAATTCCCGCGTCGATGCGGTGGATGACGCCTGGGACCAGTTCAGCTCCTTCGCCGAATATGACCGGTTCTGCCGCGAATGGCTGGCGGCGGCGCGCAGGCTGCTGAAGCCGAACGGGGCGATCTGGGTGATCGGCTCCTATCACAACGTGTTCCGGCTGGGCGCCGAGCTGCAGAATCAGGGCTACTGGATCCTGAACGACGTGGTCTGGCGCAAGTCGAACCCGATGCCGAATTTCCGCGGCAAGCGGCTGACCAATGCGCATGAGACGCTGATCTGGGCGTCGAAGGCCGAATCGTCGAAATACACGTTCAACTACGAGGCGCTGAAGGCGCTGAACGAAGGCACACAGATGCGCTCGGACTGGGTGCTGCCGATCTGCACCGGGGGCGAGCGGCTGAAGGACGCGGCGGGCGACAAGGCGCACCCGACGCAAAAGCCCGAAAGCCTGCTGCACCGGGTGATCGTGGGCACCACGAACCCGGGCGATGTGGTGCTGGATCCGTTCTTCGGCACCGGCACCACCGGCGCGGTGGCGAAGATGCTGGGGCGCGATTTCATCGGCATCGAACGCGAATCCGACTACCGCGAGATCGCGCAGCGCCGGCTGGACCGGGTGCGGAGGCTCGACCGCGAGGTGATCGAGGTCACCGGATCGAAGCGCGCCGAGCCGCGCGTGCCCTTCGGCCAGCTGGTGGAGCGCGGCATGCTGCGCCCGGGCGAGGAACTGTATTCGATCGGCAACCGCTTCAAGGCCAAGGTGCGCGCCGATGGCACGCTGATCGGCGATGATGTGAAGGGCTCGATCCATCAGGTCGGCGCCCGGCTGGAAGGGGCGCCGTCGTGCAACGGCTGGACCTACTGGCACTACAAGCGCGAGGGCAAGCTCGTCCCGATCGACCTTCTGCGCCAGCAGATCCGCGCCGAACTGAACTGATTTCCCGACGGGATATGGTTTCCGCCAGTGTCCGGGCTGCCCGGACACCACCTGCCCCGCCGTGCTTCGGCGGGGCCTTTTCATTGGGCTCAGCTTTCGTCCAGCCGCTGGCGCAGCTCGCGCAGCACCGGCAGGGTGGCGCGGATCTTCTCCGGCCCGATGGCGCGCACCACATCGGTGATCACCGGCATGAAGGCCGCCAGCGCCGCATCCCGCGCCTGCCGCCCCGCAGGCGAAATCGCCACCAGCTTGCGCCGGGCATCGTCCCAGTCCGGGCGGATGTGGATATGCCCGGCCCATTCCAGCTTCGAGAGCGTGTTGGTCATCGCGCCCCGGGTCACGTGGAAGGTCGCGGCCAGCTGCGCGGGCGTGCGCTCCTCGCCGATATGGGCCAGATGGTTCAGCACCGAGAAATGCGAGATCTCCATGCCTTTCGGCAGCGCCCGGCTGACCACGTTGCGGGCCAGCTGGTCGACCATGAACACCTCGGCAAAGAGGCTCGCGGCGAGGGGGTCGGAGCCGTCGTTCATGGCCCCTCGAAATCGCGGTCGTGCAGCAGCGAGGGCACCCGCCCGCGGGCCTGGGCCAGGCGCTCCATGTCGATATCGACCAGCGTCACCCCGGGCTCGGTGCCGCCATCGGCCAGAATCTCGCCCCAGGGCGCAATCACAAGGCTGTGGCCCCAGGTGCGGCGCGCCCGCTCGGGCGCCTTCGGGCTCCGGGCGGCATGGGTGCCACATTGCGCGGGCGCCAGCACGAAGCAGGTGTTCTCGATCGCGCGGGCGCGCAGCAGCGTCTCCCAATGCGCGGCGCCCGTGGTGTCGTTGAAGGCCGCGGGCACGGTCAGGATTTGTGCCCCGCCCTGCGCCAGCCGGCGGAACAGCTGCGGGAAGCGCAGGTCGTAGCACACCGCCATCCCTACCCGCCCGAAGCCTGTTTCGGCCAGAACGGCCCGGGCGCCGGGGCGGTAGCCCTCGGATTCGCGGTACTTTTCCGTCTCCGAGACGTTCACGTCGAACATGTGGATCTTGTCGTAGCGCGCCACGATCTGCCCCGCGGGCCCGATCATGAAGCTGCGATTCGCGAAGCGGCCATCGGCATCATGCGTGCGCAGCCCCAGCGAGCCGATCAGCAGCCAGATCCCGAGCCGCTCGGCCTCGGCGCGCAGCGCATGCAGGGTCGGGTCCTCGTCCTCAAGGCACAGCACTTCGCGCTGCCAGGCCCGGTCCGAGGACAGCAGGTTGGTGCATTCCGGGGTCGCGACGAACTGCGCCCCGCTGCCCGCCGCCTCGCGGATGAAAGCCACCGTCACCGGCAGGTTCCGCGCCGGATCGTCGGTCACGTTCAGCTGGACCAGCCCCGCCTTCATCTCAGCCCTCCAGCAGCGCGTCGAGCTTGCCTGCGGCCTCTAGGGCATGCAGGTCGTCGCAGCCGCCGACATGGGTCTCGCCGATGAAGATCTGCGGCACGGTGCGGCGCCCGCCCGCCCGCGCCATCATCGCCGAACGGTCGGCGGAGACGTCGGTCTCGGCGAAGGCCACCCCCTTCTTGCGCAGCAGCGCCTTCGCCGCCAGGCAATAGGGGCAGGTCGGCGTGGTGTAGATTTCAACGGTTTTCATGGCGCATCCCCTCGGGTCATTCTTCATAGCGATGTAAGCCCCTTGCGGCGAATGCGCAAATGCCCCGTGGCCGATGCCCTGCTCAGCCCTCATGCGCGACGCGCGCAACGGCCGCGACGCGCACCTCGGCCGCCCCCGCGGCCAGCGCCGCTTCCGCCGCGGCGGTGAAGGTCGCCCCCGTGGTGAGTACATCGTCCACGATCAGCACCGTGCGCCCGGCAATCTGCGCGGCGCGGCGCGGATTGACCCGCAGCGCATCGGCCAGGTTCTCGTAGCGCTGGTCGCGGTTGCGGCCCTCCTGGCTCGGCGTGGCGCGGGTGCGCTGGAACAGGTCGGGGATATGCAAAAGCCCCGCCCGCCGCGCCACCTGCGCCGAGAGCAGGGCGGACTGGTTGTAGCGCCGCTTCAGCAGCCGCAGCCGGTGCAGCGGGATCGGCGCCACCACCATCCCCTCGGTGATCAGCGGCGCCGCCGCGCGGGCGAGCCATTCCCCCATCGGCCGCGCGAGATCGAGCCTGTCGCTGCGCTTGAAGGCCAGCACCAGCTTGCGCCCGGTCCCGGCATAGCGCACGGCCGCGCGACCCCGGCTCCAGGCGCGCGGGTTGCGCAGGCAATCGTCGCAGGCCACCACCCCGGCGTCCTCGCCGGGCAGGGGCGCGCCGCAGCAATCGCAGGCCAGCCCGGCGATGAACCCGGTATCGCGCCAGCATTCGCCACACAGGGCGAAATCCGTGCCCACCGCCCCGCCGCAGGCAATGCAGCGCGGCGGAAACAGGATATGGAGCGCCTGCGTCGCCACCTTGCCGATGAGCGCTGGCATCCGCGCCCGAAGCGCCGTATTTTCCATGTCCATCATGAGCACGCCCCCCAGACTGACCGATCCCCGCGCCCTGGCCCGCCACCGCGCCCGCGCCGCCCGCAACCCCGCCCTGTTCCTGCATGAGGATGCCGCCGAGGAGCTTCAGGAAAGGCTGCTCGAGGTTAACAGAACGTTTACGAAACCGGCCCTGGTGACGAATTTCGCGGCGCCGTTCCGCGCCGTGCTGCCCGGCGCGCGGGTGGTGCCGGATGCGGAGCTGCTCGCGCTGGAGCGCGGGGCGCATGATCTCGTGGTGCATGCGATGTGCCTGCATTGGGCGAATGACCCGGTGGGACAGATCGTGCAGGCGGCGCGCGCGCTCGCGCCTGACGGGCTCTTCATCGCGGTGATGTGCGGCGGCCAGACGCTGCAGGAGCTGCGCGCGGCCCTGGCCGAGGCCGAGATCGCGGCCACCGGCGGGCTCAGCCCGCGGGTGCTGCCGATGGGCGAGATCCGCGATCTGGGCGCGCTCATCGGCCGGGCGGGGCTGGCGCTGCCGGTCGCGGATGCGGTGCGGCGCAAGGTGACCTATGCCGATCCGCTGCGGCTGATGGCGGATCTGCGCGCGATGGGGGAAACCAATGCGCTGGAGGCGCGGATGCGGCATTTCACCCGCCGCGCCGTGATCCTCGATGCCGCGCGCCGCTACGCCGAGACCTTCGCCGAGCCCGATGGCCGGATCCGCGCCACGTTCGACATGGTCTGGCTCACCGGATGGAAGCCGCATCCGAGCCAGCAGAAGCCGCTGAAGCCCGGCTCCGCCGCGCACCGGCTGGCCGAGGCGCTGAACACGCAGGAGCTGCCCTCGGGCGAAAAGCCCGGTGCCGCGTGATGCCGCATTGACCGGCGCGCCCGATGCATTACCTCGGGGGCAGCCAGAACAGGACCAGACATGACCTACCGCCCCGCCCATGCCCCCGCCGATCATCCGGCCCTGCCCGAACCGAAGATCGGCCTTCTGTTTGCCAATCTCGGCACGCCCGACGGAACCGACTACTGGTCGATGCGGCGCTATCTGAACGAATTCCTCTCGGACAAGCGGGTGATCGACTATCCGTGGTGGAAATGGCAGCCGATCCTGCAGCTCTTCGTGCTGACGAAGCGGCCCTTCACCTCGAGCGCGAACTACCGCTCGATCTGGAACAACGAACGCAACGAAAGCCCGATGATGACCATCACCCGCGCGCAGGTGGCCGCGCTGGCCGGGGCCGCCGCCGCCCGCTGGGGCGACCGGGTGATGGTGGATTTCTGCATGCGCTACGGCAATCCCTCCACCTTCGACGTGGTGGACCGGATGGTGGCGGCGGGCTGCGAGCGGATCCTGTTCGTGCCGCTCTATCCGCACTATGCCGGGGCCACGTCGGCCACCGCGAACGATCAGTTCTTCCGCGCGCTGATGCGGCAGAAGCGCCAGCCTGCGGTGCGGGTGGCGCCCGAATATTTCGCCCGCCCGAGCTATATCGAGGCGCTGGCGCAATCCGTGGAGCGGGCCTATGCGGGCCTGCCGGCGCGGCCCGATGTGCTGGTGGCCTCCTATCACGGCATGCCGAAGCGCTATCTGATGGAGGGCGATCCCTACCATTGCCAGTGCCAGAAGACCTCGCGGCTGCTGCGCGAGCGGCTGGGCTGGGGGCCGGGGGCGATCGACACCACCTTCCAGTCCGTGTTCGGGCCGGAGGAATGGCTGAAGCCCTATACGGTGGAGCATGTGGCCGCGCTGGCGCAGCAGGGCAAGAAGAACATCGCCGTGATCTCGCCCGCGTTTTCCGCGGATTGCATCGAGACGCTGGAGGAGATCAACGGCGAGATCCGCGAGGCCTTCGAGCATGCGGGCGGCGAGAGCTTCACCTATATCCCCTGCCTGAACGACGACGCGGCCCATATCGCCGCGCTGATGGAGCTGGTGGCGGAGAACCTGGCGGGATGGATCGCGCCGGAATGAAAAAAGGGGCCTCGCGGCCCCTTTTCCTTAAGTTCTTCGGCCCGGAGGTCAGATCAGGATCACCTGGGTGCCGACATTGGCGAGCGAATAGAGCTGCTCGATATGCTGGTTGTAAAGCCCGATGCAGCCGTTCGACGATTTGCGCCCGATCTTGCGGGTGTCGTGGGTGCCGTGGATCCGGTAATACTGCCAGCTCAGATAGAGCGCGCGGGTGCCGAGCGGGTTGTCCGGGCCTGCGGGCACGAAATCCGGCCATTCCGGGTTGCGCTGCTTCATCGAGGGGGTGGGCGCCCAGGTCGGGTTCTCGACCTTGCGGATCACCTCGGTGCGGCCGCGCCGCGTCATCTCTTCGGAAACCGGGACCGAGGTCGGGTACAGCTTGTAGACCGACTGGTCGTCGTTCCAGTAGTGCAGCGCGCGCGAGACAGTATCGACCAGGATCGCGCCGTTGCGGGTGTTGGTGAAATAGTCGCGCCAGTCCAGCTCGCGGAAGCTCGACACGTTGCGGTGCGCGTTGCTGGTCGGCGAATTGTCGATCGTCTCGAGCCCGGCATCGGGGGTCTGGGCGAGGACCGCAGGCGCCGCGAGGCCGGCGCCGATCAGGCCCGCCGTCGCGCCGAGGAAGGCCCGGCGATCAAGGGATTTTCTGGTGAAGCTCATTGTCACGACTCCGGATATCGACCGTTCAGCGCGGCCGTTATTTCGTTTCCATTAGTGCGCGTTTGCCGCAGATGCAATCCAAACCGGCGTGATCAAGGGCTTTCACGCAACTGTGCGTTTGCGCCCGCCGGGGCAGAGGTGTAAGGCTCCCCGAAAATTCCCGGGGGATCGTGAGATGAATACCGTCAAGGCCGTTGTTTTGCTGGCGACGCTTGGGCTTGCAGCCTGCGCGCCGAAGGGGCCGCAACTGGGGCCGGATGGCAAGCCGCTGCCCGAACTCTACAAGATCAGCAGCAAGGAAGCCGAGGCCATTCCGGGCCGCGTGCTGGCCAACATCAACGAGCTGCGCACGAAGCGCGGCACCGCGCCGGTGGCGATGAACACCGCGCTCAGCACCGCCGCAATGCGGCATTCGAAGGATATGGCGGACCAGAACCGGCCGTGGCACTGGGGCTCGGATGGCTCCTCGCCGCTCGACCGGGCGCAGCAGGCGGGCTTCTACGGCAAGGTCGTCGGCGAGAATATCTCCGAGACCTACGAGAACGACACCCAGACCCTCTCGGCCTGGATGGGCGTGCCCGACACCCGCGACGTGATGCTGAACCCGGCCGCCACCCAGATGGGCTTCGGCTGGTATCAGGAAAGCTCGGGCAAGGTCTGGTGGACGCTTGTGACCGGGCGTGACTGAGCTGTCGCGGGCAGCGCTTGCGGCGGCTGCGGGCATCGCGTTGCTGTCGGCCTGCCTGCCGGGCTCGCGCGCGAGCGTCTGGCCGAGCGGCCTCAGGGTGATGGGGGAGGGCTATCCGGTCCCCGCCGCGCCCTGCCGCCGGCTCGGCGAAAGCGCCGCCACGGTAGATTATCTGGACGACACCCGCGATCTGGTCGGCTGCCCGACGCGCGCGGATGCCGAAGCCCTCGGCGGGCAGATCGTGGGCCAGGTCGAGGCGGTCACGCTGGTGTCCATGCCCCGGCGCGACTGAGCCCTTACACGTTCACCTGCGTGCCGATCTCCACCACCCGCCCCGCCGGAATGCGGAAGTAATCCGAGGCGCTGGCGGCATTGCGCGCCAGATAGATGAAGATCCGCGCCTGCCACATCGGCATCGGGCTGCGCACCGAAGGCCGCAGGCTGCGCCGCGACAGGATGAACGACGTCGCCATGATGTCGAACTTCCAGCCCTTCTTGCGGCACAGCAGCAGCGCCTGCGGCACATCCGGGTCCTCGGCATAGCCATAGCTCAGCTCGACCCGGCGGAAGCGGTCGTTGATCTCCTCCATGCGCACGCGGGCATCGTCGGGCACCCGCGGTACATCGGCGGTGATGATCGTCAGGATCACGTTCTGCTCGTGCAGCGCCTTGAAATGCTTCAGGCTGTGCAGCATCGCCCCGGGCGCGAGCTCGGGCGTCGCGGTCAGATAGACGCCGGTGCCGGGCACGGTGGTAATGGATTTGGATTCGACCTGCCGCAGCAGCACATCGAGCGGCAGCTCGGTCTCGCGGTCCTTGCGCAGCAGCAGGCCCGAGCCGCGCATCCAGCTCCACATCACCACCAGCATGCCCCCTGCGATGCCGAGCGGAATATATCCGCCCTCGGCGATCTTGGTCAGGTTCGCGCCGAGGAACACCAGATCCATCATCAGGAACGGCAGCATCACCCCGACCGCGGCCCAGAGCGGCAGCTTCCAGTGCCGCCGCGCCACCACCATGGCCAGGAGCGCCGTCACCACCATCGTGCCGGTCACCGAAATCCCGTAGGCCGAAGCCAGCGCCGAGGAGGTGTCGAACATCACCACCAGCACCAGCACACCGAACATCAGCCACATGTTCACCGCGGGCATGAAGATCTGCCCCTGCTGATGCTCCGAGGTGTGGCGGATCTTCATCCGCGGCAGCAGCTTCAGCTGCACCGCCTGCTGGGTGAGCGAGAACGCCCCGGTGATGACCGCCTGGCTCGCGATGATCGTGGCCAGCGTCGCCAGCAGCACCACCGGCAGCAGCGCCCAGTCCGGGAAAAGCAGGTAGAACGGATTGGCCAGGTTCTTCGGATGCTGGAGCACCAGCGCGCCCTGGCCGAAATAGTTCAGGATCAGCGCCGGGAAGGCCACGATGAACCAGGCCAGCCGGATCGGCTGCCGCCCGAAATGGCCCATATCGGCATAGAGCGCCTCGGCCCCCGTCACTGCGAGGAACACCGCGCCCAGCACGGTGAGGCCGATCATCCCGTTGTGGACGAGGAACATGACCGCATGCGCCGGGTTCAGCGCCGCCAGCACCGAAGGGTCGTCGGCCATGCGCCAGATCCCGCCCGCCGCCATCACCAGAAACCATACCAGCGTCACCGGCCCGAAGAACCGCGCAACCGCCGCCGTGCCGCGCTTTTGCACCACGAACAGCAGCACGATGATCGCCACGGCCACCGGCTCGATGAACGGCTCATAGCCCGGCGCGATCAGCGTCATCCCCTCCAGCGCCGAAAGCACCGAAATCGCCGGTGTGATCGCGGCATCGCCATAGAACAGCGCCGCCCCGAGCATGCCCAGCAGCAGGATCGCCGGCCGCGGCCGGCCGAGCGCGCGCTGCGCCAGCGCCAGCAGCGACAGGGTGCCGCCCTCGCCATCGTTGTCCGCGCGCATGAGGATCAGGACGTATTTGACCGAAACGATCAGCACCAGCGCCCAGACGATCAACGACAGCACACCGAGCACATTCTCGCGCACCACCGCGCCGCTGTGCCCGCCCGCGGCCATCATCGCCTCGCGGAAGGCATAGAGCGGCGAGGTGCCGATATCGCCATACACCACCCCAAGCGCCCCGAGCGCGAGCGCGAAGCGCCCGCCGCCATGGCCCGAGCCTGGGATTTCCGCATCCGGCTCGGGGGCGGGAAGGCTGACGCTGTGCATGAACTCCATCCATGGCGGCCACGCCCCTGGCGGACGTAACGGAAATATGACCGCCTGTTCATAAGATTGCGAAGGGTAAATAGGCCTTTACGCATAAGGATCCCGTAAAATCCGTGGACAAATCCGCGCGCCGCGCTTTGATGCGGGCATGAGCCGGATCGAGACACCCCGCCTGCGCCCCCGGGGGCGCCACCTGATGACCGCGCCGCGCGCGCAAGGACTGCTTGGCGCGGGCGCGATGCTGGCCGTCATCGCGATTCTCATCGACCAATGGCGCCACCTGATGCCGGAAAGCGTGGCGATTCTGCTGTTCTTGCTGGCGGTACTGCTCAGCTCCACCTTCTTCGGCTTCTGGACCGGGATCCTGAGCGCGCTCGGCGCCTTCGGCATTTTCAATTTCTTCTTCGTCGAGCCGCATCTGAGCTTCCTCGCGACGCGGCCGCAGGATCTGGTGACGCTGGGCGCCTTCCTGCTGGCGGCGGGGCTGACCGGGTTTCTGGCGGGGCGGCTGCGCGAGAAGGTGGACGAGGCCGAGGGCCGCGCCGCGGTGCTGGAGGTTCTGTCCGGGGCGAGCTCCGATCTCTCTTCCGCCGAAACCGAGGAGGAGGTTCTGACTGCTGCGCTGCGCCATCTGTCGGAGCTGACGATCGGGCCCGCGCTCGCGCTCGCGCATGATGGCGAGAAGCCCGCCTTCATCGAGGCCTGGCCCGCCGGGCATCGGCCCGGGGCCTCGGATCTGCAGGCGGCCGATCAGGCCTTCTCGCGCGGGCGGGTCGAATTCGCCACGGCGCAGGGCTGGTCGGGCTCGCGCTTCACCTTCCACCCGGTTCCGCCGGGCAAGGGGGCGCGGCATGTGCTGGGCCACGTGCCGGTCGCGGCCGACCGGCGCGACAGGGCCTGGCGCGAGCTCGCGGTCTCGGCCGTGCTGCGCCAGACCGAAACCGCGCTGGACCGGCTCGCGCTCGCGCGTGCGGCCGCGGCCGAGCGCCATGCCGCCGAGAAGCAGGCGCAGCGCGCGGCGCTGCTGGCCTCGCTCTCGCATGATCTGCGCACGCCGCTCGCCACCATCCTGGGCTCCGTCACCACCCTGCGCGACCTGCGCCAGACGCTGCCGCCCGCGGCCCAGGCCGATCTGCTCACCGCGATCGAGGAAGAGGCGCAGCGCCTCGCCCGCTATGTGGAGAAGCTGCTGCAGATGACCCGGATCGTCGCGGGCGTCCATGCGCAGCTGCATTGGGTGGACCCGGACGAGGCCGCGCAGGCCGCGGTTTCGCGCGCGCGCCGGGCCTTCCCGCAGGCCACCATCGCCGTCGGCATGCCGGATCTGCCGCTGGTGCGGGCGGAGGCGGGGCTTCTGGAGCAGGCCCTGTTCAGCCTGCTGGAAAATGCCGTGCGCTATGCGCCGGGCCCGATCCTGATGACGGGGTCTGTGGAGGCGGATACGGTCGTGCTGACCGTTACCGATGCGGGGCCGGGCCTGCCCGCGGGCACGGCCGAATGGCTCGCCGCGCCGGAGCTGACCGGGGCGCCCGGCGGCGGCCTCGGCCTGCCGATCTGCAAGGGGATCGCGCGGACGCTGGGCGGCGGGCTCTCGGCGGTGCCGGCGCCCGGGGGCGGCACGATGATCTCGATCGCGCTGCCGATCCCGCCCGAGGCCGCGCCGTGAGCGAACGGCCGCTGATCCTGGTGGTGGATGACGAGCCGCAGATCCAGCGTTTTCTCGTCCATGCGCTGGCGGCCTCCGGCTACGAGACCTGCCTTGCGGGCACCGGCGCCCAGGCGCTCTCGGTGGCGGCAGAGCGGCGCCCGGCGCTGATGATCCTCGATCTCGGCCTGCCCGACATGTACGGCAAAGCGGTGATCGAGCGGCTGCGCGAGGGCTCCGATATGCCGGTGGTGGTGCTCTCCGCGCATGATCAGGAGATGGAGAAGATCATGGCGCTGGATTTGGGCGCCAATGATTTCGTCTCGAAACCCTTCGCCATCGGCGAGCTGCTGGCGCGGCTGCGGGCCTGCCTGCGCGCGCGCCGCCCGGCAGAGGCGCAGGTGACCCGGCAGGCGGGGCTGGTGATCGACCGCGATGCGCATCAGGTGAGCCGCGATGGCCAGCCGGTGAAGCTCACCCCGAAGGAATTCGAGCTCTTGCTGGCGCTGGTCGACAATCCGGGCCGGGTGATGACGCACCGGCAGCTGCTGCTGCGGGTCTGGGGCCCCGCGCATGTGGACGACGTGCCCTATTTGCGGGTGTTCATCGGCCAGATCCGGCAGAAGCTGGAGACCGAGGCCGGCCCCGCCCTGATCCAGACCGAGCCCGGCGTGGGCTACCGCTGGGCCAGCACCGCATCGGGCTGAGCGCCCCCCGGCTTGCGCGCCGGCGCGAGCTCCACCGGCTTCAGCGCCAGCGCCGCCGCAAGGCCGATGAGCACCAGCACCACCGCCGCCGTATAGACCCAGGTGAAGGCATCGTTGAACGCCCCGGCCGCGGCATCGCGCAGCGCCGGAGGCAGCGCCGCGATCTGCTCACGCGGCAGCTCCGCCGCCGCGCCGAGCCCGGGCAGCGCATGGGCGCCGAGCTGCGCCGCGAGCAGCGCGCCATAGATAGATATAGCGAGCGACGCGCCACCCATCCGCGCCAGCGTCACCGAGCCGGTCGCGGCGCCGGTATCGCGCGCGGGGGCCGCGATCTGTACCCCGATCACGGGGGCCTGCTGGCCCAGCCCGATGGCCACGCCCTGGCCCAGAAGCAGCCCCGCCATCAGCCAGAACGGCGCATGCAGCGGCAAGAGCGCCAGCCCGGCGAGGCAACAGGCCGAGAGCGCCAGCCCGCAGACGAGCCAGGGCTTGTAAACGCCGGTCTTCTCGATCAGGCGCCCGGCGCTGAGCGAGCCCAGGGCGATCCCGCCGGTGACCGCAATGAAGAACAGCCCCGCCGCGGAGGGCGAAAGCCCCGTCGTCATCTGCAGGAACAGCGCGTGGTAATTCACCAGCCCGATCGCCGTGCCGCCGGTACAGACCGAGACGATCAGCAGCAGCGCGAAGTTGCGCTGCCCGAACAGGGGCAGCGGGATGATCGGCTCGGGCGCGCGCCGCTCGATCCGGAGCCAGAGCCACAGCGCCAGCGCCGATGCCGCGGGCAGAAGCAGCGCCACCGGCGTGAACATGCCGCCGAACAGCGAGCGCGCATCGGCCCAGAGCACCACCCCCGCAATTGCCACCGCGAGCGTGGCCGCGCCCGGATAGTCGATCTTCGGCTTGCGGTCGGGGCGCCAGTGCGGCAGCAGCAGCGCAAGCCCGGTGAGGGCTGCGATCCCGACCGGCAGGTTGATCAGGAAGATCGAGCGCCAGCCGAAATGCTCGCTCATGGCGCCGCCGAGCGCGGGGCCTACGGAGCCCGAGGCCATCAGCACCAGGCTGGAGAAGCTCTGGTAGCGGGCGCGCAGGCGCGGGGCGAACATATCGGCGTTGATCGAGAAGATCGACACCATGATCCCGCCCGCGCCCAGCCCCTGCAGCATCCGCGCCGCGATCAGGCTGTCCATCGACCAGGCCATGCCACAGGCGAGCGAGCCCAGCGTGAACAGCGCCACCGCCGACATCATCACATATTTGCGCCCGAACAGGTCGCCGAGCTTGCCATAGACCGGCATGATCGTGCTTTGCGTCAGCAGATAGGCCGACCCGATCCAGCCGAACCGCTCGATCGCGCCGAATTCGCCGATGATCGTGGGCAGCGCGGTCGAGACCACATGGGTATCGAGCGTGGCCATGAACATCGACAGCATCAGGAAGCAGAAGATGACGGTGCGCCGGCGCGCATCCAGTTCGGGCATTGTGGTGGGGGGCATGGTACGAAACCTCGGATGGCTTGCAATATATGTGACAAAAGCATATTTGTGTCAACAACACGTTTTTGCGCGGTGGGTGATGGATCAGAGCGGCAGGATCGACCAGATTTCGGCGGTGATGGGGCGGATGCGGGTGCTGATCGGACGGCGGGTGATCTCGCGCCTGGCGATGGCAGAGCTCGGCCCGATCCTCGATCTGTCGGATCTCGACGTGCTGGAGATGGTGCCGGGGCCGGGCACGGAGCGGGAAGTCTCCGTCGGCGATATCGCGCGGCAGATGCGGATCGATCCCTCGCGCGCGAGCCGGCTCGTGGCCGGGCTGGTGGAGCGGGGCTACCTGCTGCGCGCGGTGGCGCAGCAGGATGCGCGGCGGGCGGTGCTGCTGCGCTCGGAGCAGGCCGAACGGGTGCTGACCGAGATCCACCGGGTGAAGCGGCAGCTGATCGCCGATATCGTCTCCGATTGGCCCGCGGAGGAGATCGGCCAGTTCGCCGACGGGTTCGAGGCCTTCATCGCCGCGCTCGAACGCCGCACCAGCCCCTAATCCGGCAGCGGCGTGCCCGCCTGCTTCAGGCAGCGCAGCGTGAAGCTCGACCGGGTATGCCGGATGCCGCGCAGCCGATAGAGCTTCTGGCGCAGGAAATCCTCGTAGCCGCGGGTGCCATCCACCGCGATCTTCAGGAAGTAGTCGTATTCGCCCGCGGTCAGATGCGCCTCCAGAACCTCGGGCATCGCCTGGATCGCCTTGCTGAAGGCATCGAGCGCGGTGTCGTCATGCCGGTCCAGCATCACTTCCAGCAGCACCGTCTCCGGAAACCCCAGCAGCGCCTGATCCAGCACCGCCGTATAGCCGCGGATGAAGCCCTCGCTCTCCAGCCGCCGCGTGCGCTGCCAGCAGGGGCTGGGCGAGAGCCCCACCTCCTCCGCCAGCTGGGCGTTGGTCAGGCGCCCGTCGCGGCTGAGCGCGCGCAGGATGCGGTGGTCTATGGCGTCCAGTTTGCGGATGTCCATGAATGATCCTTCTGCGCTTCTGCCAGAGCGGCAGAATATTCTCCGCAGATTTTGTCAGAATGAAAAAATATCAAAAGGACATTTTGCGGGAATCGGCGCAATCTGAAGATTGAGACGACCGGTGTCGGGGAGGAGACCGGACTGTTCAGCCACCACCACGAACGCATCGGCCTGCATTGGCGGGTCGATGCATCGTTGCTGGATCCTCCCGCCGGGCGTTCGAGGCAAGGGAGGAGCCGATGACCGAGGACTATCCGCCGCTATCGCTGACCGTGCCGGAGCCGGAGGTGCGCCCGGGGGGCACACCGGATTTCTCCAAGGTGCCGATCCCGCGCGCAGGCACCGTGCGCCGCCCCGAGGTGGATGCCGATCCCGAAGAGCTGCGCGACCTCGCCTTCACCATCATCCGCGTGCTGAACCGCGATGGCCAGGCCGTCGGCCCCTGGGCCGAGGCGGTGGCCCTGAGCGACGAGGACCTGCTCGCGGGGCTGCGCCACATGATGACCCTGCGCGCCTATGATGCCCGCATGCAGATGGCGCAGCGCCAGCAGAAGACCTCGTTCTACATGCAGCATCTGGGCGAGGAGGCGGTCTCCTGCGCCTTCACCCGCGCGCTGAACCCGGGCGACATGAACTTCCCCACCTACCGGCAGGCGGGGCTGCTGATCGCCTCGGGCTACCCGGTCAAGTCCATGATGAACCAGGTCTATTCCAATGCCGAGGACCCGATGCGCGGCCGCCAGCTGCCGGTGATGTATTCGGTGAAGGACCACGGCTTCTTCTCCATCTCCGGCAATCTGGCCACACAATACATTCAGGCGGTGGGCTGGGCGATGGCCTCGGCGATCTCGGGCGACAGCAAGATCGCCGCCGCCTGGATCGGCGATGGCTCCACCGCCGAGAGCGATTTCCACGCGGCCCTGGTCTTTGCCTCTACCTACAAGGCGCCGGTGGTGCTCAATATCGTCAATAACCAATGGGCGATCTCCACCTTCCAGGGCATCGCGCGGGGCGGCGCGGGCACCTTCGCGGCGCGGGGGCTGGGCTTTGGCATTCCGGCGCTGCGGGTGGATGGCAACGATTATATCGCCGTGGTCGCCGTGGCCCGCTGGGCGGCCGAGCGCGCGCGGCGCAACCTCGGGCCCACGGTGATCGAGTATGTCACCTACCGGCAGGGCGCGCATTCCACCTCGGACGACCCCTCCGCCTATCGCCCGGCCGAGGAAAGCGCCGCCTGGCCGCTGGGCGACCCGATCCTGCGGCTGAAGAACCACCTGATCGGCAAGGGCGCCTGGAGCGAGGAGCGCCATGCCCAGGCCGAGGCCGAGATCATGGCCGGCCTGATCGCCACCCAGAAGGAGGCCGAGGCGATCGGCACGCTGCATTCGGGCGATCACCCCTCGGTGCGCGAAATGTTCGAGGACGTCTACGAGACGATGCCGCCGCATCTGCGGCGCCAGCGGCAGGAAGCGGGGTTCTGAGATGGCACGGATGACGATGATCGAGGCCATCCGCGATGCGCTCGACGTGGCGATGGGGGCCGATCCGCGCGTGGTCGTGTTCGGCGAGGACGTGGGTTATTTCGGCGGCGTGTTCCGCTGCACGGCCGGCCTGCAGAAGAAATACGGCAAGACCCGCTGCTTCGATGCGCCAATCAACGAGAGCGGCATCGTCGGCGCGGGCATCGGCATGGCCGCCTATGGCCTGCGCCCGGTGGTGGAGATCCAGTTCGCCGATTACGTCTATCCGGGGTACGACCAGATCGTCTCGGAGGCCGCGCGGCTGCGCTATCGGTCGAACGGCGAATTCACCTGCCCGATGGTGATCCGCATGCCCACGGGCGGCGGCATCTTCGGCGGCCAGACCCACAGCCAGAGCCCCGAGGCGCTGTTCACCCATGTGACCGGGCTGAAAACCGTGGTGCCCTCCAATCCGCACGATGCGAAGGGGCTGCTGCTGGCCGCGATCGCGGATCCGGATCCGGTGATCTTCCTGGAGCCGAAGCGGCTCTATAACGGCCCGTTCGACGGCCATCACGACCGGCCGGTCTCGGCCTGGAAGGCGCATGATCTGGGCGAGGTCCCGGAGGGCGCCTATACCGTGCCCCTTGGCCAGGCGGTGATCCGGCGGCCGGGGCGGCGGGCCACGATCCTGGCCTATGGCACGATGGTGCATGTGGCGCTCGCCGCGGTCGAAGACAGCGGCATCGACGCCGAGGTGATCGACCTGCGCACGCTGCTGCCGCTTGATCTGGAGACGATCACCGCCTCGGTGCAGCGCACGGGGCGTTGCCTCGTGCTGCATGAGGCCACGCTCACCTCCGGCTTCGGCGCGGAGCTGGCGGCGCTGGTGCAGGCCGAGTGCTTCTATCATCTGGAAGCGCCGATCCGGCGGGTGACGGGCTGGGATACGCCCTATCCGCATGTCCATGAATGGAGCTATTTCCCCGGCCCCGCGCGGGTCGCGGCGGCGCTGCGCGATCTGGTGGAGGAGGTCTGAGATGGGCGTTCATACGATCCGGATGCCGGATATCGGCGAGGGTATCGCCGAGACAGAGATCGCCGAATGGCTGGTGGCCGAGGGCCAGATGGTGCGTGAGGACGAGCCCATCGTCGCGGTGATGACCGACAAGGCAACGGTAGAGATCCCCTCGCCGGTCGCGGGCAAGGTGATCTGGCAGGGGGGGCAGCCGGGCGATGTGATCGCGGTCGGCGCGGAGCTGGTGCGGCTGGAAGTGGAGGGGGCGGGCAACCAGAAGGCCACGCCCCCGTCCGATGCGGCGCCGAAGCCCGTTGTGCTGGCTGCGGAAGCGGCCAGGCCCGCTGTGGCGGAGGCCGCAGCTCCCGCCCATCCGGCAGCTCCCGTGGGGGCCGCCCCCGCCAGCCCACCCCGCGCGGCGCCGCTGCGCCCGGAGGGCGAGAAGCCGCTGGCGCCGCCCTCGGTGCGGGCGCGGGCGCGCGAGGCGGGGGTGGATCTGCGCATGGTGCGCGGCTCCGGCCCGGCCGGGCGGATCGGCCATGACGACCTCTCGGCCTTCATCGCCTCTGGCGGGCTGCCGCCTGCGGCAGGGCCGCAGCCCGACGAGACGGTGGAGGAGATCAAGGTCATCGGCCTGCGCCGCAAGATCGCGGAGCGGATGGAGATCGCGAACCGCATCCCCCATATCACCATCGTCGAGGAGATCGACGCCACCGCGGTGGAGGATCTGCGCGCGCGCATGGCCACCGGGGGCAAGCTCACGCTCCTGCCGTTCCTCGCGCGGGCGATCGTGAAGGCGGTGCGCGCCCAGCCCGCGCTGAATGCGCAATACGATGCCGAAGCGGGCCTGCTGCGCCGCTTCGGCGCCGTGCATCTGGGTATCGCGGCGCAGACGCCCGCGGGGCTGATGGTGCCGGTGGTGCGCCATGCCGAGGCGCTGTCGCTGCGCGAGACCGCGGCCGAAATCGCCCGGGTGGCGCAGGCTGCCAAGGACGGCACCGCCCGGCGCGAGGAGCTGTCGGGCTCCACCATCTCCATCACCTCGCTCGGCCCCCTCGGCGCCATCGCCACCACGCCGATCCTGAACGCGCCCGAGGTGGCGATCGTGGGGGTGAACCGGCTGGCGGTGCGCCCGTTCTGGAACGGGGCCGCCTTCGAGCCGCGCAAGATGATGAACCTGTCGTGCAGCTTCGATCACCGAGTGATCGACGGCTGGGATGCGGCGGTCTTCGTCGCGCGGCTGAAGGAGCTGCTGGAGACCCCGGCGCTGATTTTCGTGGCCGAGAACTGAGGGAGAGCTGACATGCGCGAGATTTCCTGCAAGCTTCTGGTCATCGGTGCGGGGCCGGGGGGCTATGTCTGCGCGATCCGGGCGGCGCGGCTGGGCGTCGATACCGTGGTGGTGGATCCGGCCCCGCCCGGCGGCACCTGCCTGAACGTGGGCTGCATCCCCTCGAAGGCGCTGATCCATGCGGCGGAGGATTTCCACCGGCTTCAGGCGCTCACCCCCGGCATCAGCGCCACCGGCGCGGTGGATCTGGGCCAGGTAGTGGCCTGGAAGGATGGGATCGTGGCGCGGCTGACGGGGGGCGTGCAAACGCTCCTGCGTAAGGCGGGCGCGCGGCTCATCACCGGCACCGCCACCCTGCGCGACGGCAAGACGGCCGAAGTGGCCACGCCCGAAGGCCCGGTCCTGCTGCGCGCGGAGGCGGTGGTGCTGGCCACGGGCTCGGAGCCCGTGGCGCTGCGCACGCTGCCCTTCGGCGGCAAGGTGATCTCCTCGACCGAGGCGCTGTCGCTCGCGGAGATCCCGGCCCGGCTCGCGGTGATCGGGGGCGGCTATATCGGGCTGGAACTCGGCACCGCCTTCGCCAAGATGGGCGCGCAGGTCACCGTGGTGGAGGCCGCGCCGCGGATCTTGCCGCAATATGACGAGGAGCTGACCCGCCCGGTGCTGTCGCGGCTCTCGGCCTTGGGCGTGCGGGTGCTGACGGGGGCGCGGGCGGGCGGGCTGTCTCCGGGCGGCGCGCTGCGCATCGCCACCGACGACTGGGCCGAGGAGATCGAGGCCGACCGCATCCTCGTCACCGCCGGGCGTCGCCCGCGGAGCGACGCGGCCGGGATCCCGGCGCTGGACCTCGATAGGGAGGGCGCCTTCGTGAAGGTGGACGCCCAGTGCCGCACCTCGATGAAGGGTGTCTATGCGATCGGCGATATCACCGGGGAGCCGATGCTCGCCCACCGGGCCATGGCGCAGGGCGAGATGGTGGCCGAAATCGTCGCCGGGCATCCGCGCGGCTGGGACCGGCGCGCGATCCCGGCGGTGTGCTTCACCGATCCCGAAATCGTCACCGTCGGCGAGCATGGCGGCGCGGGCACGATCACCGGCCTGTTCCCCTTCGCCGCCAACGGCAAAGCCATGACCGAGGCGCGCGAGGACGGCTTCATCCGCGTCACCGCGCGCGCCGATACGCATGAGGTGCTGGGCATCCAGGCGGTGGGGGCGGGGGTGGCGGAGCTGGCGGCGGGCTTCGCGCTGGCCCTTGAAATGGGCGCGCGGCTCGAGGATATCACCGGCACGATCCACGCCCACCCGACCCGCGGCGAGGCGTTGCACGAGGCCTGCCTGCGCGCGCTCGGCCAGGCGCTGCACATCTGAGTTGCACCCATGCCGCCCCGCGCGCGATAAGGGCGGCATGGTCACCAACATCAACCTGAAACTGCTGCAGACCTTCCTGCTGGCCGCCGAGCACGGCAGCTTCCGCCGCGCGGCGGAAGAGAGCAACCGTTCGCCCTCCGCCATCTCCATGCAGATCCGCGATCTGGAGGAGCAGGTCGGCATGAGCCTGTTCATCCGCACGCCGCACTGCGTGACGCTGACGCCGGAGGGGCGGCTGCTCTATGATCAGGTGGGCCATGCCATGGGCGAGGTGCAGGCGGGCCTCGCGCGGCTCACCGAGCTTGCGGCGCAGCGGCGCGGCCGGGTGCGCATCGCCTGCGCGCCCACGCTCGCCTCGACCCGGCTCGGCGCGATCCTGATGACCTTCCGCGCGCGGTTCCCGCGCTCCATCGTCGAGGTCCGCGAAACCCCGCCCGCCGGGGCGCTGGCGCTGCTGCAGGGGCAGGATGTGGAGCTGTATATCGGGCCCGAAATCCCGAACCTGACCGAATTCCACTTCGAGCCGATCCTGCGCGACCGGCTGGCGGTCTGCGTGCCGGCTGAGTTCGACACCGGCGCCGCGGCGCTGCGGCTCGCGGATCTGGCGGCGCTGCCCCTGATCGCGCTCGACCGGCAGACGGCGGTGCGCGCGCTCGCGGACCGGATCGCGGCCGAGGCCGGGCTGCGCCTCACGCCGCATTACGAGGTGCAGAACGCCTATACCGCCGTCGCGCTGGCGGCGGCGGGTCTGGGCGTCGCGCTGGTGCCCGAAGTGGCGGTGCCGATGCTGCCCGGTGCGGGCTACCGGGTGGTGCCGGTGGCCGATCCCGGGGCGGAGCGCGCGATCGGCATCCTGACCATGCGCGGCCATGTGCTGCACGGCTATTCCGAGCAGCTCATGGAGCTGATCCGCAGCGAGCTCAGCCGCGGCTGATCAGTCGGTGTTGATCCACACCGCCTTGGTATCCAGATATTCGTCCAGATGCTCGAGCCCGCCTTCGCGGCCATAGCCCGACATTTTCACGCCCCCGAACGGCACTGCCGGGTCGATGGCGTGATACATGTTCACCCAGACCGAGCCCGCCTTCAGCCGCCGCGCCAGCTTGTGCCCGGTGCCCAGATGGGTGGTGAACACCCCGGCCGCGAGGCCATAAGGCGTGGCATTGGCGCGCGCCACAACTTCCTCCAGCGTGTCGAAGGGCAGGGCGGAGATGACCGGCCCGAAGATCTCCTCGCGCGCGATCCGCATGTCGTCGGTCACGCCGCCGAACACGGTGGGGGCGATGAAATTGCCGCCCTCGAAGCCCGCGCCTTCGAGCCGCGCGCCGCCGGTGACGAGCGCTGCGCCCTCGGCCGGGCCTGCCTGCAGGAAGCTTTCCACCCGCTCCGCCTGCCGCGCCGAAATGATCGGGCCGAGCTCCGTTTCGGGCGCGATGCCATTGCCGATCCGCAGCCCGGCGGCGAATTCGCCCACCCGGCGGACGAATTCGTCATGGATCTCGCGCGCCACGAACAGCCGCGATCCGGCGATGCAGATCTGCCCGGAATTGGCAAATACCGCCATCGCCGCCACCGGCACCGCCTTGTCGATATCCGCATCGCGGCACACGATCACCGGGGATTTGCCGCCGAGCTCCAGCGAGACCCGCTTCAGGTTCCCCGTTGCCGCGCGCGCGATTGCCTGGCCGGTGGCCGTCGATCCGGTGAACACGATCTTGTCCACGCCCGGATGCGCCGCCAGCGCCGCGCCGGCTTCGGCCCCGGTGCCGGTGACGATATTGAGCACGCCATCGGGCAGCCCCGCCTCCTGCATCAGCTTCGCGATCAGCAGGACGGTGAGCGAGGCCTCTTCCGAAGGCTTCAGCACCACGGTGCAGCCCGTGGCCAGCGCCGGGCCGATCTTCCACACCGATCCGGCGATGGGCGCGTTCCAGGGGATGATGGCGCCCACCACCCCCACCGGCTCCTTCACCGTCTGCGACAGGATCTCGCCCGGGAAACTGTTCGGGATGGTCTGGCCGTGGATCGCCACCGCCTGGCCCGCATAGAAGCGCAGCATGCCCAGCACGCGGCGGCTGTTGGCCAGCGTGCGCGAAATGGGCATGCCCATGTCCAGCGTGTCCGAGAGGCACAGGGTCTCCCAGTTCTGCTCGAATTTCTCGGCGATGCGCAGCAGCAGCGCCTGCCGCTCGAACGGGGTGAATTTCGCCCAGGGGCCCTCGAAGGCCGCCCGCGCCGCCGCCACCGCGGCATCGATATCCGCCGCCGTGCCACGCGGCACCGTGGCCAGAAGCGCGCCCGTGGCCGGGTTGCGCGCCTCGATCACCGCCTCCGCCCGCCCCGCGACCCCCCGCCCCGCGACCCATTGGCCGGCGATGAACATCGGGCGGAAGCCGCCATCATAAAGCGCCGCCGCGCGGCCGTGCCAATCGGTCATCAGAAGTCCTCCCTGCGCGGGGGTTGTGCGCGCCCGCGCGCGCGGATTCAAGGAAGGAAATCTGACGGCCCGTTCAGTTATTGAGGACTGGCCCTTTGCCCCGGCTTCGCCCATCTTGCGCCCCGCAAAGAGGAGGACAACATGCGGTTGCAGGGGAAGGTGGCGATCGTCACCGGAGGCGGATCTGGTTTCGGCGCGGGCATCGTGCGCAAATTCGTGGCCGAGGGCGCGCGGGTTCTGGTGATGGATCGCGATGCAGTGAATGCCGAGATGGTGGCCGCAGAGACCGGCGCGCGCCCCTTCGCGGGCGACGTGACGCGCCTCGCGGATTTCGAGGCGGCGCGGGATCTCGCCATCGCCGAATTCGGCGGGCTCCATATCCTGGTGAACAATGCGGGCGTGGGCCATGTGCCGATGCCGCTCGACGCGGTGGACGAAGCCACCTTCGACCGGATCAACAACGTCAACATCCGCTCGGTCTACAATTCCGCCCGCGCGATCGTGCCGCATATGAAGGCGCAAAAATACGGCGCGATCCTGAACGTGGCCTCCACCGGCGGGGTGTCGCCGCGCCCGAACCTGACCTGGTACAACGCCTCCAAGGGCTGGGATATCGCCGCCACCCGCGGCATGGCGGTGGAGCTCGCGCCCTTCGGCATCCGCGTGAACGCGATCAACCCGGTCGCGGGCGATACGCCCCTGCTTGCCACCTTCATGGGCGAGGACACGCCGGAAATGCGCGCGAAGTTCCTCTCCACCATCCCGATCGGGCGCTTCTCCACCCCGGAAGACATGGGCAATGCCGCGGCCTTCCTGTGCTCGGACGAGGCCTCCATGATCACCGGCGTGGCGATGGAAGTCGATGGCGGGCGCTGCATCTGAGGCCCGGGTGCGGCCTGCCGGACACGCCCGGCGGGCCGCTGCGCACCGCTGCGCGCGCGCGATGGACAGCGCCGCCCGTGGGCGCTAACAGGAAGCATCCTCTTCCCCTCAGGCGTCCCATGTCCTCCCCGACACATATGCAATTTGCGATCCTGTCGCTGGCGCTCGGCGCCTTCGCGATCGGAACTTCCGAATTCGCCGCGATGGGGCTCCTGCCCTGGTATGCGCGCGATCTCGGCATCACCGAGCCCGAAGCCGGCCATGTCGTCAGCGCCTATGCGCTCGGCGTGGTGGTGGGCGCGCCGCTCACCTCCATCCTCGGCGCGCGGCTGCCGCGGCGGCGCTACCTGGCCGGGCTGATCGGCGCCTATGGCGTGCTGAACGTGCTGGCGGCGGTGCTGCCGGGCTATGGCATGCTGGTGGGCATGCGCTTCCTGGCCGGGTTGCCGCATGGCGGCTTCCTCGGCGTGGCGATGCTGATGGCGGCGCAGGCGCTGCCCCATGAGCAGCGCGCCAAGGGCGTCACCCAGATCATGCTGGGGCTGACGGTGGCCAACATCATCGGCGTGCCCTTCGCAGGCCTCCTCGGGCAGAACCTCGGCTGGCGGTGGGGCTTCGCGCTGCCCGGCGCGCTGGCGATCCTGTCCGCGGTGCTGGTGCTGCGCTATGCGCCGCGCGTGGGCGTCGATCCCGATGCGCGGCCGCTGCAGGAGCTGCGCGCGCTCGGCAACCCGAACGTGATCCTGACCCTGCTGGTGGGCGCCATCGGCTCGGGCGGGCTCTTTGCCGTCTATGCCTATCTGTCGGCGGCCATGCTCGCCACTTCGGAGCCGCCCGGCTGGGCGGTGCCGCTCGCGCTCAGCGTGTTCGGCGTCGGCGCGACGCTTGGCAGCGTGATCTCCGCGCGGCTCACGATCCGCTTCGGCATCTTCCGCACCGCATTCTGGTTCATGGTGTTCATGTGCGCGGTGCAGCTGTCGTCCTCGCTCGCGGTGGGGAGCTGGGCGCTGATGGTGGGCTCGGCGCTGCTCCTCGGGCTCGGGACCGGCGTGGTGGTGCCGCTGCAGACCCGGCTGATGGATGTGGCGGGGCAGGCCCAGTCGATGGCGGCGGCGATGAACCACGCGGCCTTCAACGCCGCCAATGCGCTCGGCCCCTGGGCTGCGGGGCTGGCGCTTTCGGCGGGCCTCGGCTGGCACTCCTCGGGCGTGGTGGGGATGGGGCTCTCTGTCGCGGGGATCGTGGCGCTTGGCGTGGCCTGGCGCTTCCGGCGCTAGAATTCGACCCCGGGCTGGGCCTTGATCCCGGCCCGGAACGGGTGCTTCACCGCGCCCATCTCCGTCACCAGATCCGCGAAGTCCAGCAGCTCCGGCTTCGCATTGCGCCCGGTCAGCACCACATGCGTCATCGCGGGCTTCTCCGCGCGCAGGAAGGCCACCACCTCGGCGATGTCGAGGTAATCGTAGCGCAGCGCGATATTGATCTCGTCGAGCAGCACCATCCGGTTCGCCGGATCGCGGATCAGCGTTTTCGCCTGCTCCCAGCCGGCGCGGGCGGCGGCGCGGTCGCGCTCCAGGTCCTGTGTCTCCCAGGTGAAGCCCTCGCCCATGGTGTGGAACGCCACGCCCAGCCGCGCCAGCAGGTCGCGCTCGCCGGTGGGCCGGCCGCCCTTGATGAACTGCACCACCGCGCAGGGGAAGCCATGCGCCACGCAGCGCAGGATCATCCCGAAGGCCGAGGAGCTCTTGCCCTTGCCCGGCCCGGTCAGCACGATGACGAGCCCCTTTTCGCCGGTCTTCGTCTCCATCATCCGGTCGCGCGCGGCCTTGATCTTCGCCTTCTTCTCGGCATGCCTTTCGGCTTCGGTCATCTCTGTCTCGCTTGACATGGGGGGCGGGGCATGGCTTGGCTGTGGCATCGCTGGTTCCTGCCATAGCGCAGGCGAAGAGGGAATGCGACAGGCCTTGGGCCGAAGCGCAGCCGCCCCCGCGACCGTGACCGGAAAGGTCGCCCGACGTCACTGGCCCCCAGGCCGGGAAGGCAGGGCGCCCGCAGGGGGCAACCCCGGGATCCGCAAGCCGGGAGACCTGCCAGCACTGGCCCCTGCGCGGGCCGACCACGTCCGCGGCCGGGGTGCGCCGCAGGCCGGAGAGAGGTGCACCCCGCGCCCCCGGTCCGCCCCCGCCGCATCGCAAGGAGGGGCCATGTCCCGGCCGACTACCCTGGTGGTCTGTACCACCTGCCGCCTGCCCGGCGCCGACCCCGCCGCCCCGCGCGATGGCGCGCGGCTCTCTGAGGCGCTGCAGGCCGCGGGCATCGCGCACCGGCGGCAGGAATGCCTGTCGGCCTGCACGCGCGGCTGCGCCGTGGCGCTCTGCGGGCCCGGGCGCTTCACCTATGTGCAGGGCGGCCTCGACCCGGAGCGCGACCTTCAGGACCTGATCGCCATGGTGCGCGCCTATGCCGAGGCGCCCGATGGCATCGTGCCCTGGCGCACCCGCCCCGAGGTGATCCGCAAGAATACCATCGCCCGTATCCCGCCGCTGGAGGCCTGAATGTCGCTCGAAAAAACCCCTGTCACCATCATCACCGGCTTCCTCGGCGCCGGGAAGACCACGCTGATCCGGCACCTGCTGCAGAACCCGGGCGGGCGGCGGCTGGCGGTTGTGGTCAATGAATTCGGCGATGTCGGCGTCGATGGCGCGCTGATCCGCGAATGCGCCGATGCGAACTGCCCGGAGGCGAATATCCTCGAGCTGACCAATGGCTGCATCTGCTGCACCGTGGCCGATGAATTCATCCCCGCGATCGAGCGGCTGATGGCGCTGGAGCCGCGCCCCGATCACATCGTGATCGAGACCTCGGGCCTCGCGCTGCCGAAGCCGCTGCTGAAGGCCTTCGACTGGCCCGCCCTGCGCGCCCGCATCACCATCGACGGCGTGGTGGCGGTGGCCGATGCCGAGGCGGTGGCGGCCGGGACCTTCGCCCCCGATCCGGCCCATCCCGGCGCCGAGCCCGACCACGAGACCCCGCTCTCCGAAGTGTTCGAGGACCAGATCGCCTGCGCCGATCTGGTGCTGCTGTCGAAGGCCGATCTCGCCGGGCCCGAAGGCATCGCCGCCGCCCGCGCGATCATCGCCGCCGAGGCGCCGCGCGCGCTGCCGATGCTGCCGCTGAGCGAAGGCGTGATCGATGCGCGGGTGGTGCTGGGCCTGGGTGCTGCGGCCGAGAACGGGCTCGATCAGCGCCCCTCGCACCATGACGGCGCCCCCGAGCACGACCACGACGATTTCGACACCGTGGTGATCGACCTGCCCGAGATCGCCGATCCGCAGGCGCTGGCCGACAAGGTCGCGGCGCTGGCTGCGCGGAAAATCCTGCGGGTGAAGGGCCATGTGGCGGTGCAGGGCAAGCCGATGCGGCTCCTGATCCAGGCGGTGGGCCCGCGCGTGCGCCATCAGTACGACCGGCCCTGGGGCGCCGATCCGCGCGCCTCGCGGCTGGTGGTGATCGCCGAGAAGGGCGATCTGGACCGGGCGGCGGTGGCGGCGGCGCTGGCCTGATGCACGTCCTGTTCCGCGAAAGCCACGGGCTGGAGGAAAGCGCCAGCCCCCGGGACCTCGGGCAGACGCCCGCGGAGCTGGTGGTGCTGTCGTTCTCCGACAGCGACCTTGGCGCTTTCGCGGCCGGGTGGCGGCGCGGCGGGCTGCCCTCCCTGCGGCTGGCCAATCTCTCGGCGCTGCTCCATCCGCTCTCGGTCGATACCTATCTGGAGCAAACCCTGTCGGGCGCGCGCGCCATCCTGATCCGGCTGATCGGGGGGCAGGGCTACTGGGCCTATGGCGTGGAGCAGGTATCCCGCCTCGCGCGGGAGCGCGGCATCGCGCTGGCGCTTCTGCCCGCGGACGGGCGCCCCGATCCGGCGCTGGAGGCGGCCTCCACGCTCCCTGCGGGCACGCTGCAGCGGCTGTCCTCCCTGTGCGAGACGGGCGGCGCGGTGGCGGCGCAGGGCGCGCTCGCGCAGCTCGCGCTGGCGGCGGGGCTCTATGCCGGGCCGGTGCCGGGGGCGAAGCTGCTGCCCGCCTTCGGCCTGTGGCATCCCGAAGGCGAAAGCCGGGCGGAGGGGCCCCTCGCGGTGATCCCGTTCTACCGCGCCTGGCTCGCCGCCGCCGATACCGCCCCGGTCGAGGCGCTGATCCGCGCCTTCGAGGCGCAGGGCTGGCGCGCGATGGGCGCCTATCTGCCCAGCCTGAAGGAGCCCGCTGCAGCGGCCTGGCTCAGGGCGGAGCTTTTGCGCCTGGCGCCCGCGGCCGTGGTCAATGCCACCGCCTTTTCGGCAGGTGCGGGTGCGCCGCTGGATGCGCCGGGCGTGCCCGTGTTCCAGGTGATCCACGCGACGAGCAGCCGCGCCGCCTGGGCCGCGGCGGAGCGGGGCCTCTCGCCCTCCGACCTCGCGATGCATGTGGCGCTGCCGGAGGTCGATGGCCGCATCGGCCTCGGCGTGGTCTCGTTCAAGGAAACCGGCGCGCCCGATCCCGATCTGCAATTCGCCTGCGCACGCCACTGCCCGGATCCGGAGCGCATCGCGGCCGCCGTGCGCCGGGTGCTGGCCTGGCACCGGCTGGCGGCGGCTCCGGCGGCGCAGAAGCGGGTGGCGCTGGTGCTCTCCACCTACCCGGGCCAGGCGCACCGGATGGCCCATGCCGTGGGCCTCGATGCGCTGGCCTCGGCCGAAGCGATGCTGGAGGATATGGCCGCTGCGGGCTACACCCTGGCCCCCGGCGCCGCGCTGGAGGTGGCGCTGGTGCGGGAGTGGGTGGAGTGGCCGGTGGCGGATTATCTGGCGGCGCTGCCCGCGCCCCTGCGCGAAGCCATCGAGGCCGCCCATGGCCCGGCCCCCGCCGCGCCCTTCCGCTTCGCCGTGGCGCGGCGCGGCCATGTGCTGGTGGCGCTGCAGCCCGAGCGCAGCCCCGCGCCCGACCGCGAAGGCGAATACCACGATCTCAGCCGCGTGCCGAGCCATGCCTATGCGGCGTTCTACCTGTGGTTGCAGCGCGAGGTGCAGGCGCTGGTGCATGTGGGCGCGCATGGCACGCTCGAATGGCTGCCGGGCAAGGCCGTCGCGCTTTCGGACGGGTGCTGGCCCGCGGTGCTGACGGGCGATCTGCCGATCATTTATCCGTTCATCGTGAACGATCCGGGCGAGGCCGCGCAGGCGCGCAGGCGCCTCGGCGCGCTCACGCTCGGGCATCTGCCGCCGCCGCTCGCGGCTTCGGGCCTGCCCGAGGCGCTGGTGCGGCTGGAGCGGCTGCTCGATGAATATTCCACCGCCGACGGGCTCGACCCGGCCCGCCGCGGGCGGCTCATCGCCGCGATCCGGCTGGAGGCACAGGTGGCGGGCGTGGAGGATGACCTCGGCCTGCCCGGCACCGCCTCCGCCGCCGAGGCGATCCCGCGGATCGACCGCTTCGTCTGCGATCTGAAGGAAAGCCAGTATGGCGAGGGGCTTCATATCTGGGGCCGGGGCCTGCCGGGCGCGGATCAGGCTTCGGTTGCGGCGGAGCGCGGGGGCCTGATCGCGGCGCTGGCGGGGCGGCGGATCGCGGCGGGGCCATCGGGCTCTCCGTTCCGGGGCCGCACCGATGTGCTGCCCACCGGGCGCAATCTCTATGGCACCGATCCGCGGGCGGTGCCCTCACGCGCGGCTCATGCCCAGGGGGTGAAGCTCGCCGAAGAGCTCCTGCGCCGGCATCTTCAGGATCAGGGCGACTGGCCGCGCGGCCTGGTGGTCAATCTCTGGGGCTCGGCCACGATGCGCACCGCGGGCGAGGAATTCGCGATGGCGCTGCATCTCGCCGGGCTCGCGCCGCTGTGGGACGCGGACCGGGTCACCGGCTTCGAGGTGCTGCCGCTCGCGCTGATGGACCGGCCGCGGATCGAGGTGACGCTGCGGGTCTCGGGCCTGTTTCGCGATATCTTCCCGGGTCTCGCGCAGCTGTTCGAGGCGGGCACGGTGGCGCTGGCGGCGCGCGACGAGCCCGCAGACATGAACCCCTATATCGCCGCAGCCCCCGGGCCGCGGGTGTTTGCTCCCGCGCCCGGCGGCTATGGCCTCGGCATAGAGACCGGCCCGCTGGATCCGGCGGCGCGCGCGCGGGCGGGCGAGGCTTGGCTCGCGGCCTCGGCCTACAGCGCCGCCGGGGCGCCTGCGCGCGGCGCGCTGGAGGCGCGGCTGCGCGGCGCCGATGCCTTCGTCCATACCCAGGACCTGCCCGAAACGGACCTGCTGCTGGCCGAGGATTACGCCGTGCATGAGGCGGGCTTTGCCGCCGCCATGGCGCGCGTGGGCGGGGCGGCCGCGCTCTATCACCTGGATGCCACCCGCCCGGGCGCCCCGCGCGCGCGGACCCTGCCCGAAGAAATCGCCCGGGTCACGCGGGCGCGCGCGGCGCATCCGGGCTGGCTCGCGGCGATGCGGCGCCACGGCTTTCGCGGCGCGGCCGAAATCGCGGCCACGCTCGATCACATGGCCGCCTTCGCGCATCTGGCGGGGGTGGTGCCGCCGCATCTGTTCGATCTCTACCACGCGGCCACGCTCGGCGATGCCGATCTGCGCGCGTTTCTGGCCGCGGCCAATCCGGGCGCGCTGGCGGCGATGGAGGCGCGTTTCGCGGAGCTCGCCCGCGCCGGGCTCTGGCACAGCCGCTCCAATTCCCGCGCGGCAGGTGTGCCATGAGCCTGCGCGGCTGGTGCCCCGGCGCGCTGCGCCCGATGATGAGCGGCGACGGGCTGGTGCTGCGGATCCGCCCGCATGCCGGGCGGCTTTCGGTGGCCCAGGCGCGCGCGGTGGCCGATCTGGCGCAGGCCCATGGCAATGGCCGCATCGACCTCGGCGCGCGCGCGCATCTGCAGTTGCGTGGGGTCGCGGAGGCGGCGCTGCCCGCGCTCTGGGCGGCGCTGGCGGATCTCGGCCTGCTGGATCAGGATGCCGGTGCCGAGGCCCGGCGCAACATCCTCACCACGCCCATCCACGGCGCCGATGAAACCCTGGCGCTGGTGGCGGCGCTGGAGGAGGGGTTGCGCACGGGCCCGGATCTGCCCGCGAAATTCGGCTTCGCGGTGGATACCGGGGCGGCGGCGGTGCTGGGCGGCGCCTCGGCGGACCTGCGGATCGAGCGCGCGGCCGATGGGCTGATCCTGCGCGCGGAGGGCATGGCGCGCGGCGAGGCGGTGAGCGCTGCGCAGGCGGTGCCCCGCGCGCTGGAGATTGCGCGCTGGTTCGCGGCCCGGCGCGGGGCGGAAACGCGGATCGCGCGGCTGGGCCTCGCGCCGCCGCTCCGGGCGGAGCAGCCTCCCCTTACAGGCGCGGTGCTGGTCCCCGGCGCCACCCCCTTCGGCCTTTGCATAGGCCTGCCCTTCGGGCAGATCGGCGCGCAGGATCTGCACCGCCTCGCGCTGGCGCCGCTGCGGCTCACGCCCTGGCGCTCGGTGCTGCTGGAAGGCGTGGCCGCGGCCGATCTGCCGCCCGGCCTGATCCGCAATGCGGCCGATCCGCTCCTGCGGGTCAGCGCCTGCACCGGCGCACCGGGCTGCGCCTCGGCCACGGTCGAGACCCGCGCTCTGGCGCGCAGGCTGGCGGCCGGGCTGCCCGCCGGGGCCACGTTGCATGTCTCGGGCTGCGCCAAGGGCTGCGCCCATCCGCGCCCCGCCGACATCACCCTCACCGGGCGCGATGGCGCCTTCGACCTGATCCTGAACGCAGGCCCCGCCGCCGCGCCCCTGCGGCGCGGGCTCGGCCCTGCCGACATTCCCGACGCGATACGAGGTTCCCTTGCCCCACGTCTATGAAAAGGATGGCGCCGCGATTTACCGCGCCTCTTTCGCCACGATCCGCGCCGAGGCGGAGCTCGCGCGCTTCACCCCCGAGGAGGAGCCCGTCGCGGTGCGCATGATCCATGCGAGCGGCATGGTCGGGCTCGCGCCCCATATCCGCTTCGCGCCGGGCTTCGCGCTCGCTGCGCGCCGGGCGCTGGAGGCGGGCGCGCCGATCCTGTGCGATGCGCGCATGGTCTCCGAAGGGATCACCCGGGCGCGCCTGCCCGCAGACAACCCGGTGCTCTGCACCCTGCACGCCCCCGATATCGCCGCGCTGGCGGCGATGATGGGCGATACCCGCTCCGCCGCGGCGGTGGAGCTGTGGCGGCCGCATCTGGCGGGTGCGGTGGTGGCGATCGGCAATGCGCCAACGGCGCTGTTTCGCCTGCTGAACATGCTCGAAGACCCGGCCTGCCCGCGCCCCGCCGCCATCATCGGCTGCCCGGTGGGCTTCATTGGCGCCGCCGAATCCAAGGCCGCGCTGATGGCCGACAATCCGGTGCCGTGGTGCGTGGTGGAGGGGCGGCTTGGCGGCTCGGCGATCACGGTGGCGGCGGTCAATGCGCTCGCCTCGCGGAGCGAATGATGGCACGGGTGATCTGCATCGGCCTCGGCCCCGGCGACCCGGACCTGATGAGCGTTCGCGCCCACCGGCTGCTCGCGGGCGCCCGGATCGTGGCCTATTTCCGCAAGGCCGGCCGCCCGGGGCAGGCGCGGCGCATGGTCGAGGGGCTGATCCCCGAAGACGCCGAGGAATGGCCGATGGAATACCCCGTCACCACCGAGATCCCGCTCGGTGATCCGGCCTATAATGCCGCGCTCGCGCCCTTCTATGCGGACTGGGCCGCGCGCCTGGCCGCCGCGCCGCACGATGTGATCGTGCTCTGCGAGGGCGACCCGTTCTTCTACGGCTCCTTCATGCACCTGCATTCCCGGTTGCCGCGCGATCAGGTGGAGGTGGTGCCCGGCATCCCCGGCATGGCCGGCTGCTGGACGGCGACGGGCCAGCCGATCACCTGGGGCGACGATGTGCTTACCGTGCTGCCCGCGACCCTGCCGCAGGCGGAGCTCGCCCGCCGCATCCGCGATACCGATGCGCTGGTCGCGATGAAGATCGGCCGCAATCTGCCGCGCCTGCGGGCGGCGCTCGCGGAGGCGGGGCGGCTGCAGGATGCCTGGCTGGTGGAGCATGGCACCATGCCCGCCGAGCGGGTGCGGCCGCTGGCCGGGGTGGAGGGGCCGGTGCCCTATTTCTCCATCGTGCTGGTGCATGGGCGGGGGCGGCGGCCATGAGCGGATGGCTCGCCATTGCGGGGCTGGGGCCGGGGGATGCGGGGCTGGTCACGCCCGAGGTTTCCTCCGCGCTGGCCGCGGCCACCGATGTGGTCGGCTATATCCCCTATGTGGCGCGGGTGGCGCCGCGGCCGGGGCTCTCGCTGCATCCGTCCGACAACAGGGTCGAGCTGGAGCGCGCCACCGAAGCGCTACGCATGGCGGCGGCGGGGCGGCGCGTGGTGGTGGTCTCCTCGGGCGATCCGGGGGTGTTTGCCATGGCTTCGGCGGTGTTCGAGGCGCTGGAGGGCCATCCCGAATGGCAGGGGCTGGAAATCCGCGTGCTCCCCGGCATCACCGCGATGCTGGCGGCGGCGGCCGCCGCAGGCGCGCCGCTCGGCCATGATTTCTGCGCGATCAACCTCTCCGACAATCTGAAGCCCTTCGAGACGGTGCTGCGCCGGGTGCGGCTGGCAGCCGAGGCGGATTTCGCGATGGCCTTCTACAACCCGCGCTCGCGCGCCCGGCCGGGGCAGTTCGGGCAGGTGCTGGCGGCGCTCCGGGCGGTGTGCGAGCCGGCGCGGCTCATTGTATTTGCCCGCGCCGTTGCCACCCCCGAGCAGCAGATCCGCGTGCGGCCCCTCTCGGAGGCCACCGAGGAGATGGCCGACATGCGCACGGTGGTGATCGTGGGCTCCTCGCGCACGCGGCAGGTCGGGCGCTTCACCTATAGCCCGAGGTCGGCATGAAGCCAGTCGAGCACGGCATCGACCGCGCCCACGACCGCCCGCGGCGGCAGCGCGGGGCGATCGATCATCACCACCGGCAGGCCGAGCGCGCGCGCGGCCGCGAGCTTCGCCTCCGCGCCCGCGCCGCCCGCATTCTTGGCCACGACCAAAGTGATGCCATGGCGGCGCAGGAGCGCCGTATCCCCGGCCGCATCGAACGGCCCGCGCGCGATCTCCACGCTCACCCGGCCCAGCGGCAGCGCCTGCGGCGGATCCACCAGCCGCAGCAGGAAATGATGCGGCAGCCCCGCGAACTCCGCCAGATGCTGGCGCCCGATCGCCAGGAATACGCGCCCGGGCGCGCGGGGCAGGGCGCGGGCGGCTGCGGCAATATCGGGCACGCGGGTCCAGGCATCCCCCGGCCCCGGCTGCCATTCCGGGCGCTGCAGCGCCAGCAGCGGCACGCCGGTGGCGGCGCAGGCGGCAATGGCATTGCGGCTGATCTGCGCGGCGAAGGGGTGCGTGGCGTCGATCACCCGGCCGATGCCCTCCTGCCGCAGATAGCGCGCGAGCCCCTCGGCGCCGCCGAAGCCGCCGATGCGCACCGGCACCGGCTGCGCGCGCGGCGCCTCCGTGCGCCCGGCATAGGACAGGATCGCGGGCTGCCCCTGCAGCGCGGCGGCCAGGCGGCTGGCCTCGGTGGTGCCGCCAAGGATGAGGATGCGGCGCATGGCTGAATGGCTCTCGATCATCGGTATCGGCGAAGATGGCCCCGATGGGCTCGGAAAGGCAAGCCGCGATGCGCTGGCGGCGGCGGAGGTCGTGTTCGGCGGGCCGCGGCACCTGGCGCTGATCGAGCATCCGGACCGGCGGCCCTGGCCGGTGCCGTTCTCGGTGGCGCCGGTGCTGGCGCTGCGCGGGCGCCGGGTGGCGGTGCTGGTCTCGGGCGATCCGTTCTGGCACGGGGCGGGGGGCACGCTGGTGCCGCATCTGGCGCCCGGGGAATGGCGTGCCTGGCCCGCGCCGTCGGTGGGCGCGCTGGCCGCGGCGCGGCTCGGCTGGCGGCTGGAGGAGGTGCTGCTCCTGGGGCTGCATGCGGCGCCCCTGGCCCGGCTGCGCCCGCATCTGGCGCCCGGTCTGCGCGCCATCGTGACCCTGCGCGACGGGGCCGCGGTGGGCGATCTGCTGCGCTACCTGAGCGAGGAGGGCTTCGGCGAAAGCCGGGTGGTGGTGATGGAGCGGCTCGGCGGCCCGGCCGAGCGGCTGCGCTGGCTCCGCGTGGACGAGGGGGTGGCGGAAACCGCATCCCCCGTCACCGCGGCGCTTGAGGTGCAGGGCGGCGGGCGCACCGTGCCGCGCGCCTCCGGCCTGCCCGACGACCTTTTCGCCCATGACGGCCAGATCACCAAACGCCCGGTGCGGGCGCTCGCGCTCTCGGCGCTGGCGCCGCGGGCGGGGGAACTCCTGTGGGATCTCGGCGCGGGCTCGGGTTCCATCGGCATCGAATGGCTGCTGGCCCATCCCGCCACCCGCGCGGTCGGGGTGGAGGCGGATCCCGTCCGCGCGGCGCGCGCGCGTGCCAATGCCGCGCGCCTCGGCGTGGACCGGCTCGAAATCCGCCAGGGCCGCGCGCAGGATCTGCTCGCGGATCTGCCGGATCCGCAGGCGGTGTTCGTGGGCGGCGGCTGCGATGGCGCGCTGCTGGAGGCGCTCTGGGCGCGGCTTTCCCCCGGCGCGCGGATCGTGGCCCATGCGGTGACGCTGGAGACCGAGGCCCTGCTGGTGCAGTGGCAGGCGGCGCGGGGCGGGCAGCTCTTGCGGATCGCGCTCTCCGAAGTGGCCCCGATCGGGCGCCGGCGCGGCTGGCGCGCGGCCTATCCGGTGGTGCAATGGAGCGTCACCCGATGATCGCCGGGATCGGCCTGCGCGAGGCCGCGAGCCCCGCCTCCATCCTCGATGCGCTGGCCCGCGCGGGCGGCGCGGATCTGCGCCGCCTCGCGGTGCCCGCGGTGAAGGCGCGCCACCCCGCCATCGCCGCGCTGAAGGGCCTCGGCTATGCCGTCACCTCCGTCCCGGCCGAAGCCCTCGCGCCCCAGCCCACCCTGACCGACAGCCCCCATGCGCGCGCCGCAATGGGCACCGGATCGGTGGCCGAAGCCTGCGCGCTCGCCGCCCTCGGCCCCGGCGCGCGGCTGCTGGGCCCGCGCGCCATCTCGGCCGACCGCCTCGCCACCGCCGCCATCGCCACAGGAGACCCGGCATGACCGTCCATTTCATCGGCGCAGGCCCCGGCGCCCCCGACCTGCTCACCCTGCGCGGGCGCGACCTGATCGCGGCCTCCCCGGTCTGCCTCTATGCCGGATCGCTGATCCCGGAGGCGGTGCTCGCGCATTGCCCGCCCGGCTGCCGCATCGTGAACACCGCGCCGATGGACCTCGACAGCATCATCGCCACCATCGCCGAAGCCCATGCGCAGGGGCATGATATCGCCCGCCTGCATTCGGGCGATCTCTCGGTCTGGTCCGCCATGGGCGAGCAGCTGCGCCGCCTGCGCGCGATGGGCATCCCCTATGACGTGACCCCCGGGGTCCCGAGCTTCGCCGCCGCCGCCGCCGCCCTCGGCGCGGAGCTGACCCTCCCCGGGCTCGCGCAAAGCGTCGTCCTCACCCGCACCCCGGGCCGCGCCTCGCCGATGCCCGGCGGCGAAAGCCTCGCAGCCTTCGCCGCGACCGGCGCCACGCTCGCCATCCACCTCTCCATCCACCGGCTGGAGGAGGTGGCGCGCGACCTCGCCGCCCATTACGGCGCCGAATGCCCGGTGGCCGTGGTCTGGCGCGCCACATGGCCCGATCAGCGCGTGGTGCGCGGCACGCTCTCGGGCATTGCCGCCGCCGTGGGCGCCACGATGGAGCGCACCGCGCTCATCCTCGTGGGCCCCGCGCTCGCGGCGGAGGGCTTCGACGAAAGCCGCCTCTACGCGCCCGATTACGACCGCCGCTTCCGCGCGGGCCGCGCCGATGCGGTGACGGAATGACCCCGGGGCTGATCGTCTCGGCGCCGCGCTCGGGGGCGGGGAAAACCACGGTGATGCTCGGCCTGCTGCGCTGCCTCACTGAGGACGGCATCGCCGTGCAGCCCTATAAATGCGGCCCGGATTACATCGACCCCGCCTTCCACCGCGCCGCCTGCGGCCGCGACAGCTTCAACCTCGACAGCTGGGCGATGCCCGCGGGCCTGCTGGGCCGGCAGCTGGCGCGCGGCGGAGACATGGCGCTGGCCGAAGGCTCCATGGGCCTGTTCGATGGCGTGGCGCGCCCGGGCGCCACCGGCACCGGCGCCAGCGCCGATATCGCCCGGCTCACCGGCTGGCCGGTGGTGCTGGTGCTCGATGTTTCGGGCCAGGCGCAAACCGCGGCCGCTCTGGCCCTGGGCATGGCCCGGTTCCGCCCGGATGTGCAGATAGCGGGCGTGATCCTGAACCGCGTGGCCTCGCCCCGGCACGAGCGGCTCTGCCGCCTCGGGATGGAGGCCGCGGGGCTTCGCGTCTTCGGCGCGCTGCCCCGGCGCGGCGATCTCACCATCGCCGAGCGCCATCTCGGCCTCGTGCAGGCGGTGGAGCACCCGGATCTGGAGGCGGCGGTGGCGCAATATGCGGCCTTCCTGCGCGCCCATGTGGATCTGGCGGCGCTGCGGGCCGCGGCCGCAGGCGGGCAGGCGCCCGCGCCCGGCCCCGCCCCGCGCCCGCCCGGGCAGCGCATCGCTTTGGCGCAGGATGCGGCGTTTTCCTTCATCTATCCACATCTGCTCGATGCCTGGCGCGCGCAGGGGGCGGAGATTTTGCCGTTCTCGCCGCTGGCCGATGCGCCGCCGCCCGCGGCCGATATCTGCTGGCTGCCGGGGGGCTATCCGGAACTGCATGCAGGGCGGATCGCGGCGGCGGGGCGGTTCCTCGCCGGGCTGCGCGGCTTCGCGGGCCGGGTGCATGGCGAATGCGGCGGCTACATGGTGCTGGGCGCTGCGCTGATCGATGCAGAGGGCCAGCGCCACGAAATGGCCGGGCTCCTCGGGCTCGTCAGCAGCTACGAGAAGCGCCGGATGCATCTGGGCTACCGGCTGGCGGAGCTGCCGGGTGGCACCCGGCAGCGCGGGCATGAATTCCACTATTCCACCATTCTCGCGCAGCCCGATGCGCCGCTGGCCCGGGTGACCGATGCAGATGGCGCCGAGGTGGCCGAGACCGGCTCGCGCCGCGGGGCCGTCAGCGGCACCTTCTTCCACCTGATCGCGGAGGCTGCATGACCGGCTTCGTCAGTTTCGTCTCCTCCGGCCCCGGCGATCCGGAGCTCCTGACCATGCGCGCCGCGGACCGGCTGCGCGCGGCCGAGGTGGTGCTCTTCGACGATCTCTCCGCCGGGCCGATCCTCGGGCTCTGCGCCGGGGCGGAGCTCGTCTCGGTGGGCAAGCGCGCGGGCCGGGTCTCGCCGCGGCAGGACCATGTGAGCCGGCTTCTGGTGGAGCATGCGCGCAGCGGCGCGCGGGTGGTGCGGCTCAAATCCGGCGATGCGGGCCTGTTCGGCCGGCTGGAGGAGGAAATCGCGGCCCTGCGCGCGGCGGGTATCGGCTTCGAGATCGTGCCCGGCGTGACCGCGGCCACCGCGGCCACTGCGGCGGCGGGCATCCCGCTCACCCGGCGCGGCATCGCTAGGCGGGTGCAGTTCGTCACCGGCCATGACGTGACCGGCGCGCTGCCCGAAGGGCTGAACTGGGCCGCGCTTGCGGATCCCTCCGCGGTCACGGCGGTGTTCATGGCGCGCGGTACCTTCGCGCTGCTGGCCGCGGGGCTGATCGCGGCGGGCCTGCCGCCGGAGACGCCCGCGCTGCTGGCGCAAGGGGTCTCCACCCCGGGCGAGGCGATCTTGCGCGAGACGGTGGCCGGGCTCGCGCAGCGGCTGGCCGGGGCCGCGCCCGACCCTGCGCCGACGCTGATCCTCTATGGCGCACTGGCGGGCTGAGCGCAGGCCAGCAGTGCCCCCGCGAAGCCCCGCAGCCGCCGGGCGCTTGAACGCGCGGCCAGAGTTCCGCTGGGTAATGCTCTTTGCGCGCCGGGCCGTACCTGCCGCGACCCCTCAGGGCTGGTGCCGCGGGCGCGCCGGCCCGGGGGCCTGCGCTGCGGGCTCCTCCGCGCCCGCAGGATCCCTCCTCAGCAGGTAGATGTCCATGATCCAGCCATGCGCCGCCCGCGCCGCCGCGCGCGCGGCCACGATCCGTGGCCCGGCTTCGCTCAGGGGGCCGTGCTCCAGGATCTGCTCGGGCATGCCCACATAGGCGCCCCACCAGATCGCGATGCCCTCCGGCGCCAGCGCCTGGAAGGCGCAGTCCCCGTCGAGCATCACCACCAGCGTATCGCAGCCCACGGGCCAGCCCTCCGCCCGCAGCCGCCGCCCGGTGGTGACCATGAACGGCGCGCCCAGATCATTCAGCGCGATGCCATGCGCCGCCGTCAGCACCTGCGGCGACATCAGCCCCGGGATCACCGTCACCTCCGCCCCGAGCCGCGCCGCGATGCGCAGCGTGCTGTCATAAAGCGCGGGGTCGCCCCAGACCAGCAGCGCCACTGCCCCGGCCCCGGGCGGGATCGCCGCCTGCCAGCGCGCGGCAATGGCATCGTGCCAGTCGTTCACCCGCGCGATATAGCCCGGCGTCGCCGGGTCGCGCACCGGCATGTCGAATTCCACGATCCGGGTTTCGGGGCTGGTGATCACCTCGGCGCAGATCGTGCGCCGCAGATCGGCCAGGTCGGCCTTGTCGGGCCCCTTGCGCGGGATCAGCACCACATCCGCCCGGTTCAGCGCCCGGATCGCCTGCAGGGTCAGATGCTCGGGGTTGCCGGTGCCGATACCGATGAGAAACAGATGCATGCCGCCTACAAAGCAGGAAGCAGGCGCGAAGGGAAGCCCGGCGCTGAACGGGAGGTCAGGTAATTTCACCGCATCCCCCTTATTGGCCTTGGAAAAGCTGATCCTGCCGGGCTAAGCAGGGGCAGCACTGGAGGAGGAAAACAGATGCGCAGACGTTCCTTTATCAAGGGGGCGGGGTTCGTTGCCGCCGCCACGACGGTCGCCGCACCGGCCATCGCCCAGACCAATCCCAAGATCACCTGGCGGCTGACCTCGAGCTATCCGAAAAGCCTCGAAACCCTGTTCGGCATCTCGAGCCAGCTCTCGGCGCGGATTGCGGAGCTGACCGACGGCAATTTCCAGATCCAGGTCTTCGCCCCCGGAGAGATCGTGCCCGGGCTGCAGGCGCTCGATGCGGTGCAGAACGGCACGGTGGAATGCGCGCATACGCTCTCGAGCTTCTATGTCGGCAAGAACCCGGCCTTCGCCTTCGACACCGCGCTGCCCTTCGGCCTGAACACGCGCCAGCACATCAGCTGGCTCTATTACGGTGGCGGCCGCGAGCTGGTGAGCAATTTCATGAAGCAGTACAACGTCCATTCGATCCCGGCCGGCAACACCGGGGCGCAGATGGGCGGCTGGTACCGCAAGGAGATCAATGGCCTCGATGACCTGAAGGGCCTGAAGATGCGCATCGCGGGCCTCGGCGGCAATATCATGGCCCGCCTCGGCGTGATCCCGCAGCAGATCGCCGGCGGCGACATCTATGCCGCGCTGGAAAAAGGCACCATCGACGCGGTCGAATTCTCCGGCCCCTTCGATGACGAGAAGCTCGGCTTCAACAAGGTCGCGCCCTATTACTACGCCCCCGGCTGGTGGGAAGGCACCGCGAACGTCACGCTGATCGTGAACCTCGACCAGTGGAACGCGCTGCCGAAGGCCTATCAGGCCGCGCTGGAATGCGCCTCCTCCGAGACCATGTCGCATTGCCTGGCGAAATACGACGCGAAGAACCCCGATGCGCTCTACCGCCTTGCCGCGAACGGGGCGCAGCTGCGCAACTTCCCGCAGGAGGTGCTGGAAGCGGCGTTCAAGGAATCGCGCGCCTATTACGAGGAAATCGCGGCCTCGAACCCGGATTTCAAGACCTTCTACGATCAGTGGCTGCCCTATTGGCAAAAGGAGCAGGTCTGGTTCCGCTTCGCGGAGCTGCCCTTCGATGCGCTGACCTCCTCGCACGCGCAGACGCGCTAGAAAAAAGGGGCGGTGCCGATGGCGCCGCCCCTCCTTCATTCTGTACGCGGGATCAGAAATCCCAGTCTTCGTCCTCGGTCGCGACCGCCTTGCCGATCACATAGGACGAGCCCGAGCCCGAGAAGAAGTCGTGGTTCTCGCTGTCGGGGCTCAGCGCCGCGAGGATCGCCGGGTTCACCTCGCAGGCCGCCGGCGGGAACAGCGCCTCATAGCCCAGGTTCTGCAGCGCCTTGTTGGCATTGTAGTGCAGGAAGGCCTTCACGTCCTCGGTCAGCCCGATGCCGTCATAGAGCTCTTCGGTGTATTTGGTCTCGATCTCATACAGGTCGAACATCAGCGCGAAGGCGAAATCCTTCAGCTCCTGGCGGCGCGCCTCCGGCAGGGTTTCCAGCGCGCGCTGGTACTTGTAGCCGATGTAATAGCCATGCACCGCCTCGTCGCGGATGATCAGGCGGATCAGGTCGGCGGTGTTGGTCAGCTTCGCCCGGCTGGACCAGTACATCGGCAGGTAGAAGCCCGAATAGAACAGGAAGCTCTCCAGGAACACGCTGGCGATCTTGCGCTTCAGCGGGTCCTCGCCGGCCCTGTACTTCTCCAGCACGATCTGCGCCTTCTGCTGCAGATGCGGGTTCTCCTCGGACCAGCGGAACGCCTCGTCCACTTCCTTCATCGAGCACAGCGTCGAGAAGATCGACGAATAGCTGCGCGCATGCACCGCCTCCATGAAGGCGATATTGGACAGCACCGCCTCTTCATGCGGCGTGATCGCATCGGGCATCATCGCGGGCGCGCCCACGGTGTTCTGCACGGTATCGAGCAGCGTCAGCCCGGTGAACACCCGGATCGTCAGCTGCTGCTCTTCGGGGCGCAGCGTGGACCAGCTCTGCACATCGTTCGACAGCGGCACCTTCTCCGGCAGCCAGAAGTTCACCGTCAGCCGGTTCCAGACCTCGAGGTCCTTTTCGTCCTGCAGCCGGTTCCAGTTGATCGCCTTCAGCGCGGTGCGGGTCGTCACGGCGTGATCTTTCATCGGAGGCCCTGTGAATGAATGAATGCGGTGGGGGCGGGGTATGCGAACTCCCCGAAGAACACAACCGATACTGTAACGCATTATGCCGCAGCGCCAACGATTCTAGTATTAATATCGCTACATTTTGCGATCCACGGCGCGAATGCCCACTATTTGTTGCGTTCCCTGGCCTATGGCAAAGGGCGCCCCGCCTGCACGGAGCGCCCCCCCTGTATTTCTCGCCCGTCCGCTCAGAGCGTGCAGGAAACGCAGCCCTGAACCTCGGTGCCTTCCAGCGCGGTCTGGCGCAGGCGGATGTAGTAGATCGTCTTGATCCCCTTCTTCCACGCATAGATCTGCGCCTTGTTGATGTCGCGCGTGGTGGCCTCCGCCGGGAAGAACAGCGTCAGGCTCAGCCCCTGGTCCACATGCTCGGTCGCGGCGGCATAGGTGTCGATGATCTTCTCCGGGCCGATCTCATAGGCATCCTGATAATAGTCCAGGTTGTCGTTGTTCATGAAGGCGGCGGGGTAGTAGACGCGGCCGATCTTGCCTTCCTTGCGGATCTCGATTTTCGCCACGATCGGGTGGATCGAGGAGGTCGAGTTGTTGATGTAGCTGATCGAGCCGGTGGGCGGCACCGCCTGCAGGTTGCGGTTATAAAGCCCATGCGCCATCACGTCGTCGCGCAGCTGCGCCCAGTCCGCGCGCGAGGGCAGGGTATGGCTCTCGAACACGCGCGCCACCTCGGGCAGCGTCGGCAGCCAGTCGCGCATCACATATTTGTCGAAGAAGGTGCCATCGGCGTATTTCGACTGGTCGAAATCCTTGAACGTGCTGCCGTGCTCCTGCGCCAGCAGGCACGAGGTCCGGATCGCATGATAGGTGACGGCCGCGAAATAGACGGAGGTGAACTCCACCCCCTCGGGCGAGCCATAGAAGATCCGCTCGCGCGCCAGGAACCCGTGCAGGTTCATCTGGCCGAGGCCGACGGCATGCGCCTCCTCATTGCCGCGCCGGATCGAGGGCACCGCGTCGATCGACGACATTTCCGAAACGGCCGTCAGCGCGCGGATCGCGGCCTCGATCGCGGCGCCGAAATCCGGCCCGTCCATCGTCGCCGCGATGTTCATCGAGCCGAGGTTGCAGGAGATATCGGTCCCGAGGTGGCTGTAGCTCAGGTCCTCGTTGAACTCGCTCGCCTCGTTGACCTGCAAGATCTCCGAGCACAGATTGGACATGGTGATCCGCCCCGCGATCGGGTTGGCGCGGTTCACCGTGTCTTCGTACATGATATAGGGATAGCCGGATTCGAACTGGATCTCGGCGATGGTCTGGAAGAACTCGCGCGCGTTGATCTTCTTCTTCTTGATCCGCTTGTCGTCCACCATCTCCTGATACTTCTCGTTGACCGAGATTTCGGAGAAGGGCACGCCATAGACCTTCTGCACGTCATGCGGCGAGAACAGGTACATGTCCTCGTTCTTCTTCGCCAGCTCGAAGGTGATATCCGGGATCACCACGCCGAGGCTCAGCGTCTTGATCCGGATCTTCTCATCCGCATTCTCGCGCTTGGTATCGAGGAAGCGCAGAATGTCGGGGTGGTGGGCATTCAGATAGACGGCCCCGGCGCCCTGGCGGGCACCGAGCTGGTTTGCATAGGAGAAGCTGTCCTCGAGAAGCTTCATCACCGGGATCACCCCCGAGGACTGGTTCTCGATCCCCTTGATCGGCGCGCCCATCTCGCGCAGGTTTGTCAGCATCAGTGCGACGCCGCCCCCACGTTTCGAGAGTTGCAGCGCCGAATTGATCGACCGCCCGATCGATTCCATGTTGTCTTCGATCCTCAGCAGGAAGCACGAAATCAGCTCCCCGCGGGACTTCTTGCCTGCATTGAGAAAGGTCGGCGTGGCCGGCTGGAACCGGCCCGACAGGATTTCCTCCATGAAGCGCATGGCGAGCTTCTCGTCGCCGCGCGCGAGCGCGAGCGAGACCATCACCACCCGGTCTTCATAGCGTTCCAGGAACCGCTGCCCGTCACGGGTCTTGAGCGTGTAGCTGGTGTAGTATTTGAACGCGCCGAGGAAGGTCGGGAAGCGGAACTTCTTCTTGTAGGCCGCATCCCAGATCGCGCGCTGGAAATTCTTGGAATACTGGTCGAGGACTTCGGCCTCGTAATAGCCTTCCTCCACCAGGTAATCGAGCTTCTCGTCCAGCGAGTGGAAGAAGACCGTGTTCTGGTTCACATGCTGCAAGAAGTACTGCCGCGCCGCCATGCGGTCCGCGTCGAAGCGGATCTTGCCTTCCCCGTCATAGAGGTTCAGCATCGCGTTGAGTGCGTGGTAGTCGAGCGTGCCTTTCACGCCGTCATCGAGCATGTCATCCCCCAGAATTTTTCAAGCCCCGCGCGGACGCGGTCAATATCGGTTTCGGTGCCGGCCAGCTCGAACGTATAGAGCACCGGCACGGCGCATTTTGCCGCGATCACCTTGCCGGCGCAGGCATAGGTTGCGCCGAAGTTGCGGTTGCCGCTGGCGATGACGCCGCGCAATAGGGCGCGGCGGTCGGGGTCGTTCAGAAAGCGGATCACCTGTTTGGCGACCGCGCCCCGGCCCTCGCCATCGGCATAGGTCGGGGAGATCAGCACATAGGACCCTTCGGGCGCGGGCATCGCTTCGTCCGGGCGGATCGGGATCCGCTGGGCTGGCAGGCCCAGCCGGGCCACGAACCGCGCCGTATTCCCCGAGGCCGAGGAATAATAGACGAGCCCGCCCATCGCCGGTCAGGCCAGACGGCCGATCATGTCCGGGCGGAAGCCCGCCCAATGCGCGTCGCCGGCGACGACGACGGGTGCCTGACGATACCCCATCGACACCACCATCTCCATTGCATCGGCATCCTCGGTCAGGTCGATCACCTCGAACGAGAGGCCCTTGGCCTCCAGCGCGCGGGTGGTCGCGGTGCATTGCACGCAGGCGGGCTTGGAATAGACGGTGATGGTCATGGCTCTGTCCCTCAGTCTTTGCCTTTTCTGGCGCGCAGGTTGCGAAGACCTGCCCGACGCATCCGCCGAACACGCCCCGCGCCTGTCGCACGGTTTGATTGTCGCGTCGTGGCGGGTCTCCAATCCCAGGGCCGCGCCTTGGCCGGCAGGGCGATCAATTCGCCGAAACCGGGCCATGCTACCATTTACAAAACAGGGCCTGACGCCAGTTCCGCATCATGCCCCATTCAACAGTCCCGAATGCTCTCGAGTTCACCACGTCACGCCCATAGATAGCCATTATTGGCGTCGTCCGTCAACGATATATAAGGACTTGACAGGGTAGGGGCCCCAAATGTTGTGGCAGGTATGGGGCGAAAGTAGGCTGCCGCATTTTTGCCCAAATGCCGATTTTTTGGTTAATCAAGCCTCATCCGGGGTGTTTCGCGCCCATCCCCCGCGCGCCGCCGCGCCCGCCGCCCAGGCGCCATCTGGCGCCGCAGAAAGGGATTTTCGGCGCTGTCCTCAGCGGCGCCGGGCGGTGTTAACCCTTTTCTGCGGAGCCTGCCGGAGGTTCGAATCAATCTCATGACAGGCCGCAACGGCTGGTGGCTGCGGCGCCCGCGCAACACTCCGGGGCACAACCTGTAGGCGAATCACGCAAGCTCTTGCCCCGACTCGGCGCGCCCAGGCCCGGATCTTCCCCGCCAGCCTCCCGCAGGCCGGGCAGGCACCGCGCGCCCGGGTTCCCCTCGCCGCGGTTTTCGCGGAGACTATGCGCAAGCCCCAGCCCCTTCAGGAGACCGGCATGCCCGTCACAGCCCTGCGCGGCCAGATCGTCTATCTCGACGGCAATCCTTTCGAGCGCGACCCGCAGGAGTGCCTCGTGCATCATCCCGACGGGCTGGTGATCATGGAGGCGGGCCGGATCACCGCGGCCGGCCCCTATGCCGAAACCGCGCCGCTGCTGCCCGCGGGCGTCACGCCGGTGCACTACCCCGATCAGCTGATCATGCCCGGCATGATCGACACCCATGTGCATTATCCGCAGCTGCAGATGATCGGCGCCTATGGTGCGCAGCTGCTCGAATGGCTCAATACCTATACTTTCGTGGCCGAGCAGCAGTTCGCCGACGCGGCCCATGCCGCGATGGTGGCGCAGGTGTTCCTGCGCGAGCTGCTGCGCGCGGGCACCACCACGGCCGTGGTCTATTGCACGGTGCATCCGCAATCGGTGGAGGCGTTCTTTGCGGAATCCGCGCGGCTGAACACCCGGATGATCGCGGGCAAGGTGCTGATGGACCGCAACGCCCCCGCGGCCCTGCTCGATACCGCGCAGCAGGGCTATGACGAGAGCGCCGCGCTGATCGGGCGCTGGCACGGGCAGGGCCGGCAGCTCTATTGCGTGACCCCCCGCTTCGCCCCCACCTCGAGCGAGGCGCAGCTCGAGGCCGCGGGCGCGCTCCTGCGCGATCATCCGGGCGTGTACCTGCAGACCCATCTGTGCGAAAACCCCGCCGAGGTCGCCTGGGTGCGCGAGCTGTTCCCCGCCCGCCAGAGCTATCTGGACGTGTATGATCATGCGGGCCTCGTCGGGCCGCGCGCGGTCTTCGGCCATGCGATCCACCTGCACGAGGGCGATTTCTGCACCTGCCATGCCCGCGGCGCGGCGCTGGCCTTCTGCCCGACCTCGAACCTGTTCCTGGGCTCGGGTCTGTTCCGCCTGGCCGAGGCGAAGGACCCGCGCCGCCCGGTGCGGGTCGGGCTCGGCACGGATGTGGGCGCGGGAACCTCGCTCAGCCAGCTGCAGAGCCTGAACGAGGCCTACAAGGTCACCGCGCTGGCGGGCGGGCGGCTCGATGCGGTGCGGGCCTTCTATCTCGCCACGCTGGGCGGCGCCGAGGCGCTCTATCTGGACGATCGCCTCGGCCGCGTCGCGCCGGGCTACGAGGCCGACCTGATCGTGCTCGACCCGAAGGCCACGCCGCTCCTCGCCTTCCGCACCGGCTATTGCCGCGATCTCACGGAGCTTCTGTTCACGCTGATGACCATGGGCGACGACCGCGCCATACGGGCGACCTGGGTCGCGGGCGCATGCCTGTGGGACCGTGACACGGGCGCCTGGGCCATGGACAGCGCGCGCAGAGGACAAGACTAGCCTGCACCGGCCCGCCCCCTGCCATCGGGCGCCCCGCGGGCTCACTTCAGAATATGAGCAGCCGCCGCCCGATCATGGATCCGGGCACGCCCCCGGGCAGCGCAATCCCCTCGCGCCCCGCCCTTGCGCGCAGCGCCTCCCGGGCAAGGCCCGCGCGGACACCGGAAGATATCGCGTTCCGGGGCCATGTTCTGATCCTCCACGGTCAGCCTTGTCTGAGGCCCCCGGATGGCGCGACCCAGCAGCGCGTTGCGGCGAGGCGCCCGTTCCCTGCGCGGCGGCCTGAAGCGGCCAAGGGCCTCATCGAGAGGGCGCCACCCGTCTGGGGAAAGGCCCGCACCGCAGTGACGCCTGCCTCCCGGCGGTGTTTTCCGGCCCTCAGGCCCCTCCAGACGCCGAAGACACCAGCGGCACGCTCAGCACCGGGCGCCTCATGGTCTCAGCCAGATCCATAGCCGGGTAACGCGGTAGCAGGCCAGCTGCGCTGCCAGCCGGTCTCCGGCACAATGCGTTCGCGCGGGCCCGGGCCGATGGCGGCACCATCTGCCAGGTGCGCCGCGTCGAGGTCAGCCGCATTGAGCCAGCGGCGATCCGCCCGCAGGCTCTCGGCCGCGTCACAGATCGGGAGTGCCCCATCGGCACGGGCTTCGGCCAGGGCGCGGGCCCTCTTCTGCGCGCTTGCGCTATCCCGGTTCGTGAACCGCTCCGAGATGCGCTTTCGGTCAACACCGTACCAATTGGCTGCGCAAGATGCCCATCCACTTCCGCGGCAGGCCGAGGCGCATCCCGAGCCCTCCGCTGCGCTATCGGCACCCGCCCGTTCGGGCTGCCATGGCATCCCGGACTGGCGCTGCGGTGCCCGCCCGTCGCCCGCCGCGCCACAGCCTCCCAATCCCTCGCATCCCATTCCTGCCCTCGTGCAGCCGGGCGACGCGCGTCGCCTCCGGGCGCAGAGCCCGCGCCCGGTCGCGCCACTTTGCCGGATCCGGCAGGCTGTCCGCCGGGCCCCTAACCGAAGGCGCGCTTCCGGCCGCAGCCAGATCCGCGCCCTGACCGGGCCGGGGGGCCGCAGCCCCGTTCTGCCTCCTCCGCCTTGCAGGGGCAGGACGGTGGCTCTTTCGTGGCGCGCCCCGTGAATACCCGCCTATCCCCTTGCAGCGCCCGACGAAGGTCAAAAGGCCGACCTCAACCGCCGGGAGGCCGATATGGGCGCCGGGGATGCGCCGTCCGGTTTGGAAACGCGCCCATCGGTTGAGCCAAACTACGGGACCACAGCGACGGACAGGAACGTATCGCGGATGCTGCGGCGCGTAGGGTCGCTCGTCAAAGCGTCTCACGGAGATGCGCCGCCACCGGCCGAGCCGCTGCTTCCGAACAAAAATACCTTCAACGCCAGCTATTTCCTCCGCAACCGCATTTCCCTTCCCTGCGGAGGCGATGCCTTCTCGCGATCAAGCCGGCCGCTCTTCAAAACCTGCCCCAAACACCTCTTCGAACCTGCGGCCCAGCCCATTCGGCCGCTTTGGTGGGCCGGAGCCCACGCGCCCGGCGCCCCCGGGTGGTCTGTCATCGCTGCGTCACGATCGCGCGCTACCCTTCTCCCCCGGCAGCTTTTCGCCTTCTGCGCGAGCCGCTATTAAATACTTCGCGTCATGGTTTTGCCCCGCGCCTGCCCGCCCGGCCGGGCACGGATTTCAAACTGCACGCGGGGCGGTCAAACCCCGGCGGTTCGGTTCATTATCGGGCAGATCCGGCCGCAGCCTGCAAAACCTGCCCCGGAGCGCGGAGCGGGTCTTGATCTGGCGCCGCCGCGATTCCAAAGTTCTCAATAGCTTATGCCTCCCCTCCCGGCCGGGGCGCCCGTATCAGGTTTCTGTGCCGCCCGCGTGGCGCGCCAGGTGTTCATGAGGACCCCAGCGATGAAGCTGCGCGAAGTCACCCCGAACGATCATCTCTTCGTCTCCATCCTGCTGCAAACGGCCTTCGACGGGCCCGATCAGGCCCGGCTGGTGGAGCGGCTGCGCCTTGATGGCGATATGGCGATGGAGCTGCTGGCGGTCGATGAGCAGACCGGCAAGGCCATCGGCCACATGTCTTTCGCGAAGCTGCATGCGCCCGCGGGCTGGTGGAGCCTCGCGCCGGTCGCGGTGGTGCGCGACCTGCAGTTCAGCGGCATCGGCACCGAAATCATCCGCTATGGGCTCGATATCGCGCGGCAGGCGAAGGCGCCTGCCATCCTGGCCACGGGGGCGGCGAAATATTTCGCCCGGTTCGGCTTCTCCGCGAAGGCGGCGGAGCATCTGACCTCGCCGCGGATCCGGGTGCCGCTGCTGCTGTACCCGATCGCGCAGGGCACGGCCGGGCGCGCCGGCGCGGTCATCTATCCGCCCGCCTTCGATTCCTTTGATGCTGGCGATACCCAGCCGCAGGCGGTGCCGCCCGACGGCGCCTTACCGCGCCCCTGCTAGGCGCCGGGCAGGCGCTCGAGCGACAGCGCCAGCAGCCGCAGGGCCTCGCGCCGGGGCGCATTCCCGGCCGCGGGCAGGGCTGCGCGCAGGGCCGCCGGGTCGCGCGCCTGCAGTGCCGCGCGCCAGCCGCCGCCGTCGTCCTCCCGCAGCTCGATGACGGCATGGCCCGCCGCCACCAGCGCCAGCAGCTCCGGCGGCACTTGCTCGCGCGCCTTCTCCAGCTCCACCGCCAGGTTCAGGATCTGCCGCCCGGCCACCTCCGCCCAGCGGTCCGCGCCGCGTGGCTGGCCTTCGGCGAGCAGCCCGATCTCGCGCCACAGCTTCTGCGCCGCCGGCGCGATCAGGTGCCGCCCCGGCCGGCGCAGCATCAGGAACAGCGATATCACCGTGACCGTCCCCGCGATCATCGCCAGCGTGTCGATCACGGCCGCGCGCGCGGGCACGGCCGCCGCCCCGGCCTGGCTGGCCAGCATGAAGCACATGTTCGCATCGAGCCCATAGATCGCCGTGCGCCGGTGCACCCGCGCCAGCGCGCCCACCGCAATGAACGGCGCCAGCGTCAGCACCAGCCCGGGCCAGCCCTCCACCCAGGGCTGCACCCCGATCCGGTACAGCATCCCCGCCAGCGCGCCGCAGGTGACGCCAACGGCAACCTTCGGCGCCATCGCCTGCGGCAGCGGCAGCGAGCCGATCACCAGCACGAAAATCACCACCGAAAAGGCGGTGAGCTCGGCCCAGAGCTGCCCGGTGGCCACCACGCTCAGCGTACCGATCAGGCTCACGCTCAGCGCGAAGCCCGCGCCCAGAAGCGCCCGCCCGGGGTTGCGCCGGGTGCGCAGGCGGGGCGCATCTTCGGCCAGCGGCTGGTCGCGCCCGGCCTGCAGCGCGGCGCAGGCCGCCTGCAGCGCCGCATCCGCGCGCGCGAGCCGCGCCAGCGCGCCATGCTCCGCCCCCCCTCTCTCTCCGGGCGCTTGGCCCCGCAGCACCGAGAGCGCCCGCTCCCGCAGGCCCGGCACTTCCGCCGCCAGCGCATGCGCAGCCCCCGCCGCCTCCAGCAGCATCAGCGCCGCGGCCAGCACCCGGTCCGTGCCCCGCATCAGCCGGTAGCCGCGCGCCGAGCCCGCGCCGATGAGCCGCGCGCGCGCCTCCAGCTCCGCCGCGCGGCCAAGCAGCGCGCCCACGGTATCGCTGCCGCTGTCGATCCGGGCGATGGCCTGCGCGCGCAGATCGGCGGCGAAGGCGCTCACCTCGTCGCGGAAGGCGTGGCGCCCGGCGCGCGGGGTGAACAGCCCGACGATCAGCGCCACCGCGACGCCCCCGATCAGCGTGCAGGCCAGCCGGTCGAGCGCCAGCGCGATGCCCCCCTCCGGATGCAGCAGCCCCGGCATCACCACCACCGCGATGGTGATCGCGATCATCATCGGGATATAGGTCCGCACGCCATGGGCGAGGTGGATCGCCGCAGCCCCGGCCGCGATGCAGACCGACATCGCCACCGCCGTGACCCAGGGCGCGGGCGAGAGCTGCAGCAGCGCGATCCCGAGCGCGCCGCCGATCAGCGTGCCGACGATGCGCCATAACGCGCGCTCGAACACCACTCCGCGCTAGGGCTGCGCCACCACCCAGACCGGCATCGACGCCCAGAAGGCATGGTCGATCCCGAGGCCAGAAGCCACCGCGAAGGCGCCCCATGCCGCCAGCCCGAGCCGGAACGCGCCCAGAAGCTCCGCGCGGGTGAAGATCATGCCGCACCTCCCGTGGGCAGGTCCGGATCCAGCAGATTGGCCTCGATCCGCGCCAGCAGCCGCAGCCCGGCGGCGATGTCGTCCTCGCCCGTCCCGGCGAAGATGCCCTCGCGCAGCGCCGCGAGCTTGCCTGCGAATGCGGCATGCAGCGCGCGCCCCTTCGCGGTCACACAGACAATCTTGGCGCGGCGGTCCTGCGGGTCTTCGCGCCGCTCCACGAGGCCCATCGCGCCCAGCTGGTCCAGCACCTGCACGAGGCTCGGCGCCTCGATGTCCAGCCGTTCGGCCAGCTCCTTCTGCCGGATCCCGGCGTCGAGCCAGGCCAGATAACGCAGCGGCAGCGCCGTCGCATCGGTCAGGCCATGCTCGGCCAGCGCCGAATCCATCACCCGCCGGAACCGGCGCGCGACGATGACGAGCTGCAGGCCGAACTGCGCTCTCTGGGTGCTGCTGTCCATACTGGTCCCGATATTCCGTTCGTTCGGCGAATTATATGGTGGCCTAATCAAATGCAAGACCTTGCCGCCGGGCGCCGGAGGCGGGATCCTGCGGCCGTACACACGCGGCGCGCGCAGCGAGGAGGTTCCCATGCCCGACACCCCGATCACCGGCGCGCTCCTGCTGGCGGCGGGCCGCTCCGAACGCTTCGGCCCGCAGAACAAGCTGCTCGCCCCTGTCGCCGGGGAGCCGATGGTGCGCCATGCGCTGCGGCTCCTGCGGGCCCCGGGGATCGCGGCGCCGCTCGTCGTGGCCTCGGCGCCCGAAATCGCCGCCGAAGCCGCGCGGCTCGGGCTGGAGGCGCTGATGCTCCCCCCCGGCGGCCCGCAATCCGAAAGCCTGCGCGCGGGCCTTGGCCAGCTGCGCGCGCGCGGCATCGGCCGGCTGCTCGTCCTTCTGGCCGATATGCCCTTCCTCACCGATGCGGATGTGGCGCGGGTTCTGGCCGCGCCGCCGGGGCAGGCGGCCAGCGCGGAGCTTGATGGGGCGCCGCTGCCGCCCGCGCTGTTCCCGGCCGCGCTGTTCGCCCGGCTGGAGGCGCTCAGCGGCGATCGCGGCGCGGGGGCGGTGCTGCGCGCGCTGCCGGGCCGGATCGCGGTCCCGGTTCCGCCCGCACATCTGCGCGATATAGACCTGCGCTCGGATCTCGACGGGTAGGCTAGGGGGGCGGGCTAGGCGGGCGGGAAATCCAGCCGCGCCTCCGCCCAGCCCGCGCCGATATGCAGGCTCAGCGCCACCCCGTTCTGCCGGGCGATGGCCTCGGCGATGGTCAGCCCGAGGCCGCTCCCGGCTGAATCTGGCGCCTTGTCGAAGCGCCCGGCGCGGAAGCGCGCGCCTTCGGCCACCGGATTGCGGATCCGCAGCACCGGGCCCGGCCCGAGCCGCAGCTCCACCCGCCCGGTGCCATGCTCGCGCGCATTGCGCAGCAGGTTGCCCAGCAAGATCGCCAGCGCATCCGGATCGAGCGCCACCGGCGCCGCCTCCATATCGCCATCGTCAAACACCACATCGCCCGGCGCCATC